>CAZECF010000063.1:0-29773 GCA_964510335.1 uncultured Bryobacter sp.
CCAAACTGGCCAGAGTGATGGAGACTAGTAGAGCAAGAGTGCGCATGGCATTCTGGAATTTCCTTTTCTGATGTATAACAACCAAAGCATCACCGTGATTATGCCCTGCCTCAACGAAGAGCAGGGAATCGAACAGGTCTTGCGGCGCATGCCGGATTTTGTCGACGAAGTGATTGTAGTCGACAACGGTTCGACTGACCGTACCAGCGAGGTGGCAGCCGACTTCGGAGCCCGTGTCATCCGCGAGGACGCCCGCGGTTATGGGCGAGCCTACAAGAAGGGTTTCGCTTTCGCCACCAGCGACATTATCGTCACGCTCGATGGCGACCACAGCTACCCCCCCGATGCAATCTCTTACCTGCTCGAAGCCTTTCGTCATCTGGAGGTCGATTTTCTCAACGCGTCGCGCTTCCCCGTACGGGACCCGAAGGCGATGAGCTTCAAACATAAAATCGGTAATTTCATTCTCTCCGTAGCGATGAGCCTGCTTTATTTTCGCTGGATTCACGATTCCCAAAGCGGGATGTGGGTCTTCCGCAGAAGCATCCTGTCTGAAATGACGCTTGAAAGTGACGGAATGGCGTTCAGCGAAGAAATTAAAATTGAAGCCCTCAAGAGCAGCCGCATCAAATTTGCTGAAATCTCAATCCTTTACACTTCGCGGCTGGGCGAGATTAAACTCAACCCGTGGAGGGATGGCTTCTACAACCTATGGTTTCTCCTCAAGAAGCGATTCACGTAGTTATCCCCACCTGGCGGGGTCGCACTCACGTTGAATCACTGCTCGCCAGCCTCGCCACGCAAACTCTCCAACCCGCTGCCGTCTGGGTGGTGGATGGCGGCTCTGACGACGGCACAGGGGAAATTGCCCGCGGTGCAGGCGCTGCCTTCCTCGACCTCAAATCAAACCGCGGCTTTGCCGCCGCCGTAAATGCCGGCATCGCAGCCTGCAATGGGCAACGCATCGCTGTTCTCAATAACGACTTGCGCCTCGCCTCCAACTGGCTCGAAGTGATGGCCGGCACCCCGGGGCCCTTCGTCACCGGCAAAGTCCTCGCCTGGGATGGCCCGCCCCGGATTGATGCCACTTGGGACCTGGTCAGCGAAAGCGGCGTCCCCATGCGCGCTGGCTCCGGCCGGCCCGATGGGGCTTTCTTCAATCAGCCGCGCGAAATTTGTCTGGCTCCCTGGACCGCCATCACGATTGAACGCGATTACTGGCGCGCAACCGGCGGCCTCGACGAAAGCTTTGAAAGCTATCTCGAAGATGTCGATATTGGCTTGCGCGGAATGCGCCTCGGCTATCGTGGCCGCTATGAACCCGCCGCCCTGTGCTGGCATCGGGGCAGTTCTACTCTGGGTGCCTGGCACCCGCGCCAGGTGCGCCTCACCTCGCGCAACCAGTTGCGTCTCATCGCCCGCCACGGCCGGCCCGACTGGTTCAAAGTCCTCGTCGGCCAGGGCCTTTGGGGTCTCGCCGCCACCCGCCACGGCTGCTTCTTTGACTGGCTTGCCGGCAAACGAGAAGCCCTCCGCGATCTCCGTTTCGCCCCAGCCAACGACAATTGCCTCGCCCAACTGGAACAAGAAGCCTTCGCCGTCAGCGCCGAAACCGGCTTTGACAGCTTCTGGCAATGGTATTGGGCTCTCTGCCTATGAGCAGCATCGGCGCGGTGATTGTTGCCTGGAATTCCGCAGCCGACATTGCCGGCTGCATCCAGTCGGTGCAGGATGCCGGAGCACAGGAAGTGATCGTCGTCGACAACGGCTCCCACGATCAGACCCGCGAGATCGTCAATTCCCTCAGCGGCGTGCGGCTCCTGTATTTCCCGGAAAACACAGGCTTCGCCGGCGGCGTCAATCGTGGTGTTGCCGCTCTCAGCACGGATTACGCTTTGATCCTCAACCCCGATTGCCACGTCGAAGGCGGGCTCCAGGAAATGGCAGCCGCCGCCCAGCAAGGCGCCGCCGGAGGAATGCTTCTCGACTCCAACGGCCAGCTCCAGACCGGCTTCGCCGTCCGCCGCTTTCCCACACCCTGCAGTCTTGCCTTTGAAACATTAGGCCTCAATCGCTTGTCTCCTGGTAATTCCGTGAATCGACGTTACCGCTGTTTCGATTTCGACCCCACCCGCGAGCAGGAGGTGGATCAGCCGCCCGGAGCGTTTTTGATGGTGCGGCGCGATATCTTTCTTTCCCTGGGCGGCATGGACGAGCAATTCTGGCCGGTCTGGTTTGAGGATGTCGATTTCTGCCTGCGGCTGAAGCAGGCTGGCCACCGGATTGTCTACTGTCCCGCCGCTCGCGCCCGCCATCGTGGCGGGGCAAGTATTGTGAAAATCTACTGGCCTTTCAAAGAGTTGGCGTGGTATGGTAGCCTTCTAAGGTACGCCACCAAGCATTTTGGGTGGCTGTCCCGGCGTCTGGTTGGTTTGGCTGTAGCCGCTGCGTCCGTCCCAAGGGCTTTTACGGGGATCCTTCTTCGGCGCCAGGGTATCCGCGCCCTCGGTGTCTATGCAAGAATCTTTGTTCTTGCGTGTCAGAGCCTCGTTCATGGCCGGGTCGATACCCGCCGCTTTGGCCGGCACGTGGAAGGCGCAGATCAATCTTAAAATGCATAACGGCCTAGTCTCAGTCACAATCGTTACGTACAACAGCGGGCGCTTCATCAAACGTTGCCTCGAATCCGTGCTCGCCCAGCGCTACCCCCTCAAAGAAGTCATCGTCGTCGATAACGTTTCCACCGACGGCACCCTCGATATCCTCGATCAATTTGCCGACCGCGTCCGCATTGAGACCAATGACGAAAATGTAGGGTTTGCCGCCGCGCAAAATCAGGCCATCCAACTTTCGAACGGCGAGTGGATTCTCACCCTCAATCCCGATGTCCTTCTGATGCCGAACTTCATCCAGAGCCTGGTGGACGCCGGCAACCGCGACCCGCAAATCGGCACCGTCTGCGGCAAGCTCCTCGCCATGATGAGCACCTTCGACCTGCCGGAGAAACCCCTGGTCGACTCAACCGGCATTTACTTTAACCCGATGCTCCGCCACCTTGACCGTGGCAGCCGCGATGTCGACAACGGCCACTACCTCAACTTTGAATACGTCTTCGGCGCAACTGCCGCCGCTGCGCTTTACCGCCGCGAAATGATCGACGACATCTCGGTCCAGGGCGAATTCTTCGATAGCGATTTCTTTGTTTACCGGGAAGATGCCGATGTCGCCTGGCGCGCCCAGCTCTATGGCTGGAAGACGCTCTACACTCCGCACGCCCGCGGCTATCATGTTCGCAGCGTCCTGCCCGGCAACCGCCGCGCCCTGCCCGCCGCCATCAATATGCACTCGGTGAAGAACCGATTCCTGATGCGCGTCAAGAACATGACCTTCGATCTCTATTGGCGCAACTTCTTCCCCATCACCTTCCGGGATCTCGTCGTCGTGGGTGCCTGTATCCTCAGTGAGCATTCCTCACTGAAAGCCTTCTGGATGCTCGCCAAAAAGTGGAAAAGTGTCATGGCCAAGCGCAAGATCATCATGGCCAATCGCAAGGTGAGTGACGAATATCTGGCCGGCTGGTTTCAGTTCCAGCCCGTTAGCCAGCCGGCTCCGAAGACGGTCCGCGTTCCGGCCCGCGCAAAGGCAGTGCGCGGCTAAGCGCCTCTTCGAGCAAGTCCGTCAATCCGAGCTTCCCGGCCCACTGCCGCAGATATTCAACGTCTAACTTTTCCTGCTGTACCCCAAGCACGCCGAGAATGTCATTCCACTGACGGTCAGATACTCCGCCTCCTGCGCGATACCATCGCAACTTTGCCAAAACGGTATCTTCCGCGCTGGTGATTGCAAGCTCGACATCTTCCAGGTTCGGCACAGCGCTTTGGACAAAAATTCTTCGCATCAATTGCTGTTCACCAAAGGGACCCTTTTCGGACGGGAAAAAGTCAAACTTATACCCGGCCTTCACGTGGATCACATTAAACGCACGCTGCTTTGCAATCGATGCCTTTGCCTGTTCGGAATCCAGATAAAACTCCCCGGCTAAGGCTGCGAAAAACTCTTCCAAATCCACGCCCTCAAAGTCCACAACAAAGTCCACATCGTTAGTGAATCGAGGTAGTCCATGGCTCGAACTCGCAATGGAACCTCCAATGCAATAGCGGATTTCCTGCCTGTCTAAAGCCGCAAGAATTTTTTGTAGCGCGTCAGAAAATGAACTCACCGGTGTTCTTCCGGATCCCATCCATAAACCTTGATCATCAGCTCACGCTCGAGCCTGCGTGCAGTGGATCGCAGGAAGAGTTCACGTTCATCCGCCTCGGGATACAACCTTCGTAGCGACGCCTCAGTAAATCCGCGCTCGAAGTCACAAAGCTCGAAGACTTGTTTGAGCCGTGCCTGCTCTCCCATGCGGGCATGGAGGTCAAGCAATACCCGGAGCATTTCAGGACTCGTGTCGCCCATCCAACTTTCGACCATACCAACAGCATAGCTACACTGGATCTTGCGCATCGCTATCCTCGGTACCCGTGGCATTCCGGCCCGCTACGGGGGCTTTGAAACCTTCGCAGAAGAGCTGAGTGTCCGCCTCGTCGAGCGGGGCCACACCGTTACCGTCTATTGCCGCGACCAGGACCCGCCAGGGTCTTATCGCGGAGTCAGACGTGCCTACCTGCCCACCATCCGCCACAAGTATTTCGATACCCTCGCCCACACTGGCTTTTCCACCCTTCACCTTCTCTTTCACCATGCTGATGTGGTCCTCTTCTGTAACGGCGCCAACGCCATCTACACCTGGCTGCCGCGCGTCTTCGGCATGCCCGTTGCCATCAATGTCGATGGCCTCGAACGCAAGCGCAAGAAATGGAACGCGCTCGCCAAGAAGTGGTATCACCTCTCGGAATGGCTTTCCACCTTCTGCCCCACCCGCATCGTCACCGACGCCGCCGAGATCGAACGCTACTACCGCGAAACCTACAACGCCTCATCCACTTTCATCCCTTACGGCGCCGATCTCGGCCCGGTCTCATGGCAGCCATTGCTCGGCCTCCAACCAGCAAATTACTTCCTCTACGTCACCCGCTTTGAGCCCGAAAACAACCCGCTACTCGTAAGGGAAAGTTTTGAAAAGGTGTCAACGTCTCTCAAGCTCGCCCTCATCGGTGACGCCCCCTATGCTCACGATTACATCCAGCGTGTCCGCGACACCAGTGACCCCCGCGTAATTCTGCCCGGCGCCATCTACGGCGATGGCTACAAAATTCTCCAGTCCCACTGCTTCGCCTACATCCACGCCACCGAAGTTGGCGGCACCCATCCAGCCCTGATTGAGGCCATGGGCCGCGGCGCACTCATCCTCTATTTGAGAACTCCAGAGAACGAAGAAGTCGCCGGCGGCATCGGTATTCCCTTCCATGCCACCAGCCTGCCCGCTGCCATGGAACACGTTCTCGCCTTGCCGGAAACGGAGCGGCAAGCCCTGCGCCAGGCCGCCCTCAACCGCGTAAGGGAGCGATACAGTTGGGATGTGGTGACTGATCAATACGAGGCCCTCTTCCGCGACTTATGCCCCGCACGTGGCTAGAAGTTTCACTCGACCGCATCGCTCTCAACTACCGCGCCATCCAGCGTACGGTTGGCGCAGGCGTGCAACTCATGCCCGTAGTCAAAGCCGATGCCTACCGCCACGGTGCCACCGCCGTTTCCCGTACCCTTGAGAACGAAGGCGCTGAATGGCTCGCCGTAAGCAATCTCGAAGAAGGCCGCGCCCTGCGGGAAGCCGGCATCCGCGCTCGCATTCTCGTCATGGCAGACCGTGTTGATAGCGACCCGCAAGCCTGGCGCGAACACCGTCTCACCCCAGTCATTCACGACCTCAGCGAAATTGCCCTCCTCGAGCCTGACTTGCCGTATCACCTCAAAATCGATAGCGGCATGGGGCGTCTCGGCACCAATGGCTCTCCCGAAGAAATCCTCGATAAAACCCGCGGCACGCGCCTCGAAGGCCTCATGACGCACTTCGCTTCTTCAGCCAACTTCCAGTCCAGCCAGACACGTCAGCAGCACCAACGCTTTGAAGCCATTCATCAGGCACTCGGTCAAGGCGGCCTTCGTCCTCGCTACCTGCATGAAGCCAGCACCAACCCCATTCACTTTTCCAACCGCGAAACCTGGGGCAACATGGTCCGGCCTGGCTATGCGATTTACGGTTTCGTCTCCCGTCCGCTCGGCAAGGCTCCCGAGGAGCTGCTCGACGTTGCGCCCGCCCTCACCTGGAAAGCAAAAATTCTCCTTGTCAAGCACGTGGAAGCCGGCACCCCCATCGGTTATGGCGCACAATTTGTCGCCCCCCAACCCATGCGCATCGGCATCCTTGGCGTCGGCTATGCTGACGGTCTGCCGCACCGGCTCAGCAATCGCGGCCGCGTCATCGCTGCCGGCCAATACTCGCCAATCCTCGGCGCTGTCTCGATGGACCTCACTACGATTGACCTCACCCAGGCTCCCAGCCTCACAGCCGGCGATGCCGTTACCTTGCTCGGCCAGGAAGGGAACGTCAGCCTCGATGCCCGGCAGATGGCCCGCGACGCCGGATCCATCGCTTATTCCATCCTTTGCGGCATCTCCGCCCGTGTCACCAGGACCTACGTATGAAGATCACCAATATTGAAACCATCGTCGTTAACGCGCGCATGCGCAACTGGATCTTTGTCAAAGTCGTCACGGACCAACCGGGTCTCTACGGCTGGGGCGAAGCCACCCTCGAATGGAAGACCAAAGGCGTGGTGGGCTCCGTTGAAGACCTGAAGCCACTCATCCTCGGCCAGGACCCGCGCCGCATCGAGCACATCTGGCAAATCATGCACCGCCAATACTTCTGGCGCGGTGGCATCGTCACGATGTCTGCCATGAGCGGTATCGATCAAGCCCTCTGGGACATCAAGGGCAAAGAACTCGGCAAACCGGTCTGCGAACTCCTCGGAGGCCCGGTCCGCGACACTCTCCGTCTCTATGACCACCTGGGCGGTGGCAGCCTCGAAGGCATGTACAAGACCGGCACTCCCGATGACTTCGCCCGTCTCATCGGCGAGAGCAAGGCCCGCGGCTTCACCGCCGCCAAAGCCATGCCCATCCCGATTTCAGAACCCATCGAAAGCGCTTCCACTCTTCGCCGCGCTGCCGAAACGGTACGCGCCATGCGCCAGGCCGTCGGCGATGACTTTGACATCATGCTCGACCTGCACGCCCGTTGCACTCCCGCAGCGGCGATCCAGTTCGGCCGCATGCTTGAGGATTACAACCTTTTCTGGTATGAAGAACCCTGCTGGCCCGAGCATGTCGATGGCCTCGTAGAAGTAGCCCGCGCCTTGCGTTTCCCCATCGCCACGGGCGAGCGCCTGGTCGGCCGTTGGGAGTTTCGTGAACTGCTGGAAAAGCGCGCCTGCGCCATCATTCAGCCCGATGTCTCCCATTGCGGCGGCATCTCTGAAGCTCGCCGCATTGCTGCCATGGCTGAACCTTATTCCATTACCGTTGCCTGCCATAATCCCCAGGGACCTATCTCCACGGCGGCCAGTCTGCACGTGGGCTTCGCCACTCCCAATTACCTCATCCAGGAGATTGTCTGGAATGACGTCCCCTGGCGAATGGATGTTGTCAGCGGCGGCTACGACGTAACGCACGGCAGCGTTACTGCGCCCACGCTGCCCGGCCTCGGTATTGATGTGAACGAGACAGAGGCCCGCAAATACTCAGCTCATGAGGAAGTGCTGATGCCAGCCTTCCGTCGCGACGGCTCCGTCACAGACTGGTAGTCACGGACTGGTAACCAGACTATTCCACTCGCTGGTGCTTGGTGATCTTGTACAGAGTCATGGATGCACCCAACGCACCCTTCAAGGTGCCCAGCCCGGCGCTGGCAAAAAAGCCCCACGGCGTAAAGCCCGCCACGCACTTGCCGATGCTGATCGGCTCAATTGGTGGCATGCCAAAAAAGATGAAGCCCATCTCAGCTCCACCCATCACAAAGTGGCCTTCTCCACTATAGACAGCAAAGATTCCCTGGCTGATGATTTCCGGAAAAGTCAGGTTCGCGGCCCAGGTCATGCGCTTCATGACCCCGCCGCTTGTCTCATTGGGGCCAGTCAGATTCAAGTCCTTAATGGAAGTATGTACGTTGGAAATGTCGCCCGCCTTTGCGCCTACAGACTTCAAAAACTCCATCACTGGTTTCGATGCTGCTTTGAAGTGCTCCGGGCCTGCTTCCGCACCTATGCCCAGCCCGGCACCCGCTCCGCGAAAGGCCCACTTCTCGCCTTTGTCATTTAAAAGTGTGATTTCACAGGTTCCTCCCGATACCGCCGCCTTGATCGGAATGCCCACTGAGTCCACGCCAATGATGCACCAGCAACCCTTGGCGCCTTATATACACGCTTCTTGAATTGCTTCGGTTCTTCGGGCGGATAAACCGGAGTAGGAATCTCCGCAAGCGGCACTCCATACCAGCGAATCAGCACCGCCCTCCAGTACCCATCGTTATTGCTCTTTTGTAAGTTAAAGCTGCCAGCCTCGCTGGCACCCTTGGGGAGCCGAAGATTCACTCGGATTTCGGGATAACTTTTACGAATGTATTGCTCCACCGCCAAAATCCGCCGACTGCTGAGTTGCAGATTCTCCAACACGCCGCCGGCCAGGCTGGCCTCGCCGATCAGGTCAATCCAGGCATTCGGATGCTGCCGCATTTTGGGAATAAAGTGCCGGTCGATCCAGTCCTTGTGTCCGTTCAGAAGCTCTTCAGAACCGGTGGGAAAATGGCAAAGCCGCGCACCCACCAAGCGTTGTTCAACCGTAAAAGGCTGAAGTGGTGACAATTCCGGTTTGGCCGACATATCTTATGCATCCTATCCTTAGTTGAGAAGTTATGGAATTTCAACCTTTACGCTATTTCCTGGCCGTAGTCCGGGAAGCTAGCTTCGTCCGTGCCGCGGAACAACTTGGTATCGCACAGCCTTCTTTGTCACAGCAAATCCAGAAGCTCGAACGAGAGCTTGACGTAGCCTTGTTTGACCGGCTCGGTCGTATCGTTCGTCCCACAGCCTACGGCGAAGCGCTCGTCGAGCCTGCGGAACGGATCCTGCGGGAAGTGGAAGAGGCACGCAAGCGAATTGAGGGAATGAAATCCGAGGATGGTGGCGAACTCAAAATAGGAGTCATTCCTACGGTGTTGCCCTACGCTATGGTTCAGCCATTGGCTGCCTTTCGAAAGAAGTTTCCCCGCGTGGAACTCACGCTGGTGGAAGGCATGACCGAGACGCTGGTGGAGTTGCTGCGCCGAGGGGAGCTGGATTTAGCGCTTTTGGCACTTCCAATCCGCTACAACGAGATTGTCTGCAGCGAATTGTTTCGCGAACCGCTACTGGCCGCTATTCCCCCCGGGCACAATCTGGCTCAGGAAGAGAAAGTAATGCTCAATCGCCTGGGCGGTGAAAAGATGCTGCTTCTTCGAGAAGGCCATTGTTTGCGCAACGACGTACTCACCGCGTGCACAAAAGCAAGGGCGCAGTTTGACCAGGTATTTGAGAGCGACCACCTGGAGAGCATTTTGCGTTTGGTTTCGGCAGGTTACGGGATTAGCCTGGTGCCTGAAAAAGCCAGCTTGGGGCGGGTAGACTGCCATTTTCTGGCGCTTGAACCCAAGTCTTACCGCAGGATTGGCTATGCTTTTGCCAAGGGCCACCAATCACTGCCGGTCAGAAAAAAGCTTCAAGCTTTTCTGAAGGCCTGGGATTGGAACTAAGGCGGACTGACTGAAAAGGGGAAGAAAGGTGTTTGGAGCGGGAGACGAGATTCGAACTCGCGACATCAACCTTGGCAAGGTTGCACTCTACCAGCTGAGTTACTCCCGCACAGGAGCAGGGACGCTGCCTCAGGCATCGCCCAAAACCTAGTATCGCCGAGGCACCTGCCCCTTGTCAAATCCCCAGTGGAGGAGAAGAAAATCTCAAAAAAATACTTGACACCCCAGTTCCCGCACCAGCTCGAAAAATCTTTTCAACTTGTTGATAATAATCAGGTTATATTTACAGAGTTTTTCTCTTGCCCTCTCGGACATCTGTGTTAGACTTTGTAATCGCAGGCCTTCAGCGCGGTAACAGTCGCTGATCTTGGAGCATCCCCTAAGCCTGATAGATCTCCACCCTCAAATCTCTCGTCCCCCACTTTTCCACAACTGTGGAAAACTTGTGGGATTTTTCTGCTTTGAAGGCTTGGTTTGGTAACGCGGTGACTTGATGAATGCATGGGAACTAGTTAAACAAACGCTGGCAGCCTCTCTGAGTGCAGAGAGTTTCGAGAATTGGGTTGTGAAAACAACCCTGGCCAAAACGGATGGTGACACGCTCTTTGTCACGGTTCCGGATGAAGCCACCAGGGATTGGATGCAGCAGGAATACTCACGCCAGGTGAGTGATGCCATCCTCCATTTGAGCCTTCCCTATCGCGAAGTGGTCTACCGTCTGGAAGCACCAGCGGCGATGGCTGCTACTACCAACGGCAACGGTCGATCGCAATACTCCAACCACGCCTACACCGATTCCCCACTTACAGTTGAAGCCATCTTCAGCTCCCCGGTAGCGAATCTGAATCCCAAGTCCACCTTTGAAAATTTCATCGTGGGCAGTTGCAACCAGTTCGCCCACGCCGCTGCGCTTGCGGTAGCCCAACGCCCCTCTGGCAGCTACAACCCTCTTTTCATTTATGGCGGAGTAGGGATGGGAAAAACCCACCTCATGCACGCCATCGGGCGCAGCCTCATGAATGAACATCCGGGCATGAAGGTGGTCTATACCACCAGCGAAAAGTTCATGAACCAGATGATCCAGTGCATTCGCCTGGAAAAAATGAGCTACTTCCACCAGTTCTACCGCTCCGCCGATGTCCTGCTTGTCGACGATATCCAGATCATCGGTGGCAAGGAACGCACCCAGGAAGAGTTCTTTCATACTTTCAACGAGCTCTTTGAAAACCAGAAGCAGATCGTGATTTCCTCTGATTCTGCACCGAAGGAAGTCGGTGGCCTTGTCGAGCGCTTGCGCAGCCGCTTTGAATGGGGCCTGATCGTGGATGTTCAGCCACCGGATCTCGAAACCAAGATGGCCATCCTCGATCAAAAATCGCTCAATGAAGGAATCAATCTCCCCGAAGACGTCCGCATCTTCCTCGCCACCCGAACCAAATCCAACATTCGTGAGCTCGAAGGAGCCCTGATCAAGCTGGTCGCCTACTCTTCCGTCACCAACACCGACATTACCCTCGAGATGGCCAAGCAGCTTCTCAAGCATCTGTCCCAACCGAATGAGAAGCGCATCACGATTGACTCGATACTGAAGGCGGTTGCGGAGCGCTTTGATCTGCTCCCCAATCAGCTCAAAATGAAGTCGAATGAGCGGCGCATCGCCTACCCCCGCCAGATCGCCATGTACCTCGCCAAGGAGCTCACCACCGCTTCGCTGCTCGAAATTGGCCGCACCCTCGGCAACAAACACCACACCACGGTTTTGCACTCCGTGAACAAGATTGACCAGCTTCGCCAGAAGGACGCCGATTTGAACAGACTTCTCCACAGCCTAATCGACTCATTCCATTAGTGATATTTCGTTTTCCACAGTTTCGCCACCTATTCGCTGATACGAACAGAAAGGAAATCGGAACCAGGAGACGAGTTCACTGAAAACCGCTCACCGGGTTTTCAGCAGGAAAGATGGCGGGAAGCATTTTTGTTTTGTATCATTTAGAGAGATATCCACATTTCGACAGCACCGACTATTACGGTTCTAAAGAACATACTATTTCGATATCTTGTCTTCTTGTAGTGAGCTAAGGAAAGCAACGAATGGAATTCAGCGTTAAGCAGTCAGACCTCGTAAGGGAGTTGAATCTCTCCCAGGGCGTCGTTGAAAAGAAGACAACCATCCCTGTGCTGGCCAATGTCTTGATCGAGACCGGTGAGGGCATGATCCATCTCACCGCTACAGACCTTGAGCTCGGCGTACGTTGCTCCTGCCCCGCCCGCATCATCAAGGCTGGCTCCAGCACCCTGCCGGCGCGCCGGCTGCTGGAATATATTCGCTTGTTGCCCGACGCGGAAGTCAACTTCAAGGTGATGGACAACCAGTGGGCCAATATCGTTTGTGGCCGCTCCCGCTCCCGTATCGCTGGCATGGCGCGTGATAGCTATCCCGAACTGCCGGAGATGCCGCCATCGCTCGGAGAAATCCCGGCCAATATCCTTTCTTCCATGATCCAGAAGTCCATTTTCTCGATCTCGAATGAAGAAAGCCGCTTCACTCTCAACGGCGCACAGCTTCTGATGACCGACAAAGCGCTCACGATGGTTGCTACCGATGGTCACCGCCTGGGCCTGGTGGAATACAAAGTGGCCAATCCGGGCGTGGAAGGCACCTACAAGACGCTGCTTCCCAAGAAAGCGATGTCTGAGCTGCTCAAGCTCGCCGCGGACGCCGAAGAGGGCGCGCTGTTTCAATTCAGCGGCGACGATAACCACCTCTTTTTCAAACTGGGCGAAAGACTCCTGCTGAGCCGCAAGCTTACCGGTAACTTTCCGGACTTTGAACGAGTCCTGCCGAAAACGCAAACCCACCAGGTGCTGTTGGGACGTGACGAAATCAAATCCACCATTCAGCGTGTCAGCCAGTTCTCAGAAGAACGCTCGCGCGCCATCCGCCTCCAATTTGCTGATGGCGAGATGAAAGTCTTCTCTTCGATGTCAGACACCGGCGAGAGCGAAGAAACGATCGCAATTGATTATGCAGGTCCGGCCACCGACATCGGTTTCAATGCCCAGTACTTGCTCGACTTTTTGGGTGCCAGTGCGGAAGGCTCATTCAGCTTCCTGTTTAACGACGCGCAAAGCGCGGGAGAAATGCGGCCCGCAGCGGCCGGCGATGGAGAAAAGAAAGGGGGAGAGGTAGCCTACACCTACCGCTACGTCGTGATGCCCATGCGCATCTGACAACCCACAAAATGGCTGATAACCAAGCTTACGATTCAACAAGTATCAAGATTCTGGAAGGCCTCGAGGCCGTCCGCAAGCGCCCTGCAATGTACATCGGCTCCACCGGTGAGATGGGCTTGCACCACCTCGTCTATGAAGTCGTCGATAATTCGGTAGACGAAGCGCTGGCTGGGCACTGTACCGAAATCAATGTCGTGATCCACACCGATCACTCCATCTCCGTTTCCGATAACGGCCGCGGTATTCCTGTCGACATTCACGCCTCGGAAGGCGTATCGGCAGCCGAAGTCGTTTTGACCAAGCTCCACGCCGGCGGCAAGTTCGATTCCAACTCCTACAAAGTCTCCGGCGGCCTCCATGGGGTCGGAGTCAGTTGCGTCAATGCCCTGAGCGAATGGCTGCACCTGGAGGTCTGGCGCAACGGCCAGACGTGGGAGCAGGATTATGAGCGCGGTGTTCCCAAGAGTCCCCTGAAGGCAACGGGAAAGAGCGGCAAGAAGACCGGCACCAAGATCACCTTCAAGGCCGACAACACCGTGATGGATACGATCGAATTCAACTTCGACACGATTTCCACGCGGCTGCGCGAACGTGCCTTCTTGAACAAGGGCCTCAAAATTTCGATCCTCGATGAGAGGGAAGAAGGCAAAGCCCACGACTTTCTCTATGAAGGCGGCATTGCCGAATTTATCAAGCATCTCAACAAAGGCAAGAACAGCCTCCACGAAAAACCCATCTATTTTGAAGGCGAGCGTGACCTGCCAAACGATCAGGGCAAGGTCTACATGGAAATTGGCCTGCAATACAACGACGGCTATTCCGAAACCCTCTTCACCTTCGCCAACAACATCAACACCAAAGACGGTGGCACTCACCTCACCGGCTTCCGCACCGCGCTCACCCGCACCATCAATGCCGCGGGCGACGCTGCTGGTCTCTTCAAAGACGTCAAGGAAAAGCTGAGCGGCGACGATGTCCGTGAAGGTCTCACAGCCGTCATCAGCGTCAAGCTGCCGCAACCGCAATTTGAAGGGCAGACCAAAGGCAAGCTCAACAGTGATATTTCGGGCCAGGTGACTCAGATCATCAACGAGAAGCTGCAAGAGTACTTTGACAAGAACCCTGCCGTGATGAAACGGATCGTGTCGAAGGCGATCGACGCGGCCCGTGCCCGCGAAGCCGCCCGCAAGGCGCGCGACCTCACCCGGCGCAAGGGTGCTCTCGATGGCTCGGGCCTTCCGGGCAAGCTGGCTGACTGCCAGGAAAAAGACCCCGCTCGCTGCGAGATCTACCTCGTTGAGGGCGAATCCGCAGGCGGAACCGCCAAAGGCGGACGAGACCGCCGCTACCAGGCCATTCTTCCTCTGCGCGGTAAGATCCTCAACGTCGAAAAAGCTCGCTACGACAAAATGCTGGGCCACGAAGAAATTCGGGCCATGATCATGGCCATTGGCACCGGCATCGGCAAAGAAGAATTTGATATTGCCAAGCTGCGCTACGGCAAGATCATCATCATGACCGACGCAGACGTCGACGGCAGCCACATCCGCACTTTGCTGCTGACCTTCTTCTACCGGCACATGCAGCAGTTGATCGACCGCGGTCACGTCTTTGTTGCCCAACCTCCGCTCTATCTCATCAAGAAGGGCAAGAGCGAGAAGTACATCAAGAACGACGCCGATTTCACCAAAGAAATTTTGCGCCGCGCTAGCGACAATGTTTCCATCGAAGTCGCCGGTCGAAAAATGGAAGGCGCTGAAATGCGAGGCTTCCTGGCTTCGCTCGACGAACTGGTTCAGGTAACTCGCAAAACCGAACGCCGCGTGCGTGACCCGCGCGTGGTGGAAGCACTGCTCTCGCAGAGTTTCGAACTGGACACAAAAGATGACTTCAGCACCGAAGCAGAACTCGAAAAACTAAAGGCGCTCCTGTCGCTCCGCGGGGTCGAGTCTGTCATTGAACCGGACGAAGTACACTCCACCTTCCAGCTCTATTTTGAGGACGCAACCAAGGCCCGGCGTTACGTGGGTATCGAGTTGGGCGCAGCCTCGGAATATCGCCGCATGCGCGCCATCGTCAAACAGATCGGGCTCGATTCGCTGAAGCCTTTCTTCCTGGTCAAGGACAATGGCAGCCGGGAAGAAATCAGCGACTGGCGCATTCTGCTCAATCGGGCCAAAGAGGAAGGCATGGCTGGTGCCAACGTCACCCGCTACAAGGGCCTGGGGGAAATGGACGCCGAACAGCTTTGGAATACGACCATGAATATCGAGACCCGCACCCTTCTTCGCGTGGATCTCAAGGACCTGGTCGAGACCGACGAAATCTTCTCCACGCTGATGGGCGACGACGTCGAGAGCCGGCGTAAATTCATCGAGGACAACGCCCTCGATGTTCGCAATCTCGATATCTAGAAGTCAGGGCTGGCCGGCTTTACGAAACCCCGGCCAGAAACCACTTTTGCTTCCGGTTCTGCGGCCTGACCCAGCCGCCGAATACCAGGTCCGCCGCCGGGCCATCGTCCCGGTTCTGGTAGGCGCGCCCATTGCGGTTCGCCGAAAGATACACTTCGTGTAGTTTCATCACTCCGTCGAAGTTCACCTCCACACCCAGACCCGGCCGCTCCGGAACCCGGCAAACGCCCCCCGCCTCAAGCGGCATGGGAGTGCTCACGATCGGGTCATAATCCGCCTGCCACGGAAAGTAGTGCGAATCAAAGGGCCAATCATGTGTATCCGCCGCTGCTCCCATCTGTACCGTGTGCGCGTGAGAAATGCCCAGGTGCGTGTTCGAGTGTTGCGCGAAGCCAATCCCCTTTGTGGAGCACCACCGCGACAGACGCACTGCCTCATCACTTCCGCCGATATAGTGGCAATCCCCGCCGAGAGTGATCTGAATCGACTTCTTCTGAACCGCCTCTTCGTGTTGCTCAAAATTGGCCGCACACATATTCGTCGCTAGCGGTACTCCGGTTTCCCGGTGAACAATCGCCATGTTGTCCCGCCCCGCCACCGGGTCCTCGAAGTAAGGCAATTGATCGCCGATCCTGTCCTTCAACTCCCGGATGATGGCAATCGCCGTATCGTTATCCCAGGCCGCATTCGGGTCCGGTACAATCTGGACACCGGGCCCGAGGGCCTCAGCCACGGCGAGCATCACGGCCAGCTCCGCTGCTGGATCCAACACGCCCAACTTCCATTTCACAAGCTTTACGCCAGGCATCAAATCAGCCAACCCGGCCTTGGCCAGCCGCACGGCACTGTCGGCGTCCATCACCACCGATTCCCGCAGCGCCGCAAACTCGCTCCCCGCTACAGCGGGTTTCAAATACGAATAATCCAATCCGCTGGCCGCTGTATCGGCCAGAAAGAAGAGGTAAAGATTGAACCGGACCTCATTCCGCTTGCGACCGTTGCCGCCGCTGAGCAGATCACAGAGCGGTACGCCCATCCTCTGCGAAATTGCGGCGTGCAAAGCCATCTGCACTCCGGCGCGAACATGATTGGTCACTCCCCGGTCAAATGTCGCCGAGCCCCGCTCATCGCTCAGCGCCAACTGCGCTGACAGTTCCCGGCTCCGCACCACAACCCCCTCCAGCATCCGGGCGCTTTCTTCTACACTGATGCCTGTTCCCGCCAATTCGGGCAGCAAAGTCTCCAGCACCCGGATCACGCCCGTGTTGCAGGGAATCTCACCCCACCCAACAGAACCGTCGCTCAAGTTGCATCGGGTCACCACCCTGGGGGTCAGCGGAGCATGCAGCCCCGAGACATTCAACAATCGAAAATCCGGCGCTAGAACAGGCCAGAATTGAAAACTCTCTACCGTACATGGCATCAACCGCCTAGAATATCAGCCGGCATTCCCCGAACTAGAACTCCAATACGATCTTTCCAAAGTGCCCGGCGCTTTCCAGATAGCGCAGGGCTTTTTGCATTTCGTCCGCCGCAAACACAGTGTCAATTACTGGCCGCAGGTGGTTCTGCGCGATGGCCCGGTTCATGTTTTCAAACATCGCTCCTGACCCCACATAAATGCCCTGTACGTGCAGGTGCTTGTGCAGGATCGGAGCAATATTTACTTCGCCCAAAATTCCCGACAAGACACCGATCACGCTTACTTGCCCACCCCCTCGTACTGCCGCCAGTGACTGATCCAGCGAAGCTACGCCGCCCACCTCCACGACATGATCAACGCCTCCCGCCTTGGCGATCACCTTGCCCCAATCCGTCACCTCCCGATAATTCAACACCCAGTCCGCTCCCATTGCCTTCAACTTTTCGATCTTGTCCGGATGGCTGGAGGTGGCAATCACACGGGCTCCTGCCGCCTTGGCAAATTGCAAAGCAAAAATGCTGACACCGCCTGAGCCTTGCACCAATACAGTTTGACCCGGTCGAACCGTTCCGCTTTCAAACAAGGCATTCCAGGCCGTAACGGCTGCACAGGGCAGCGTGGCCGCTTGCACAAAACTCAGGTGGGACGGGATCTCCACCAGGCCACTGGCTCTCAGTACAATCTCTTCCTGCAAGACGCCGTCGATCGCGCCGCCGAGTGCGGATTTCCCATACTCTTCCCGGTAGGGCCCACTGAGCCAATTCTGCATGAAGAGCCCGGCTACGCGATCCCCCGGAGTCCAGCGGCTCACGCCCTCTCCCACTTCAACAACTTCTCCCGCACCGTCGCTCAGGGGCACCCGCGGCAGTGGCATCTTCGGGTTGTAGCGGCCTGTCGCCACCAGGTAATCGCGGTAGTTCAAGGAGAATCCACGCATTCTCACCAGCACCTCACCCGGTCCGGGCGAAGGCGAGGCAACTTCCTGCCAAGCCAGATTCTCGATACCGAAGGAGCCGTTCAAAATTGCCTGTTTCATGTGCACCTTCATTATGCGCGCCGGGCGAGATAGAATCAGGTCAAATCCAAAATTGGAGAATTGTATCCATGTTCCGTTTTGATGCCGACAAACCCGCTGAATTTTGCGACGGCACGCGCCGCCGGGACTTTCTCCATGCGGGTTCCCTCGCCTCGCTTGGCCTTGGGTTAACCCAGTTCACCGCCCTCAAGGCGATGGGGGCTGTTGATCAGACCAAGAGCGACGTGAACTGTATCTTCCTGATGTTGGTAGGCGCTCCCAGTCAGCTTGACACCTGGGACATGAAGCCCAACGCGCCCAGCGAAATCCGCGGCCCCTTCAAGGCCATCAAGACCAATGTGCCGGGTATCGAAGTCAGCGAAAACTTTCCCCGCATGGCCAAACATGCCGACAAGTTTTCCATCGTACGTGGCATGAATCACACGGCTGCGGCCGTGCACGACACCGGCCACCAGATGATGCAAACGGGCCGTCTCTTTCAGGGTGGTGTCGAACATCCCCACTTCGGTTGTGTGCTCAACAAATTGCAAGGCCCCAAGGGCGACGTGCCGGCGCATGTTCTCTTGCCCCGGCCCATCGGCAACACCGGTGGCAACATGCCGCATGGCCAAAGCGCCGGCTTCCTGGGCAAAACCTTTGACCCCTTCGTACTCAACGCTGACCCGAGTGACCCCAACTTTCGCGTCCCCGATATGCTGCCGCCTGATTATCTTTCCGCGATGCGGGTAGACCGGCGTCGCAACTGGCGCGAAGCGGTAGACCGGGCAGTCAATCGCTTTGAAACTTCGCAGGACGCGCGACTCATGGACAATACCTTCCATCAGGCTTACACCCTGATGTCGAGCGCCAAGGCCCGCGAAGCTTTTGAACTGCACCGCGAACCAGAAGCCACCCGCCAGAAGTATGGCCTGAACCGTTTCGGCCAAAGCTGTCTGCTCGCCCGCCGCATGGTAGAGGCCGGCGTCCGCTTTGTCACCATCAACATGTTTGAGACGGTCTTTGATGAAATCACCTGGGACATTCATGGTTCCAAACCCTTCTCGCCGATCAGTTGCTACAAAGATCTCGTCGGCCCGATGTTTGACCATGCCTATGCTTCATTGCTTGAAGATTTGAGCGATCGCGGCTTGCTCAAGAACACCATGGTCGTCGCCTGTGGCGAGTTTGGCCGTACCCCGAAAATCAACCCTGCTGGCGGCCGCGACCATTGGCCGCAATGCTGGAGCATCCTCATGGGCGGTGGCCCCTTGAAGGGCGGCACCATCGTAGGAGCCTCCGATGAAATCGGAGCATTTCCCAAAGACCGGCCCACCAATCCCGCTGAAGTTGCCGCCACCATTTACCAGGGCCTCGGCATCGATCTCCACACCGAGTTGCCCGGTGCTCAAGGCCGCCCCATCCCCATCGTCGAACGGGATGTGCGGCCCATTCAGGAACTCTTCACCTAGACAGAAGGAAGTCAGCAGCATGCGTATTGCAATCCTTTTCGCGGCCGCTTGCGCTTGGGCCGCCCCGGCGCAATTCAAGCTTTATCCGGAAACAGTCACTCTCCATTCGCGTGAAAGCCGGCAGCAGTTGCTGGCGCAAGCCGTCGTGGACGGCCGCGGCGAAGATTGGACGCGGACGGCGAAATGGTCCTCTGCCAATGACGCCATCGTCACCGTCGATGCCGCGGGCTTGCTCACTCCAACCGGCGATGGGGAAACCACGATCACGGCTACAAACGGCGAAAGCCTTGCCACCTTAAAGATCAAGGTGGACGGCTTCGCCAAGCCCTTCCAGTGGGCCTTCCGCGAACATGTCGTACCCGTGCTCAGCAAGCGGGGCTGCAATCAGGGCTCTTGTCACGGGGCGCTGGCCGGCAAGAACGGCTTCAAGCTTACCCTTCGTGGCTATGACCCGGAAGTGGACTACGATACGCTCACCCGCCAAAGCCAGGGCCGGCGCGTCCTGCTGGCCGAACCCGAAAAGAGTCTGGTCCTGCAGAAAGCCAGCTTCGGCATTCCCCACGGCGGCGGGCAGTTGCTCAAAAAAAATTCGCTCGAATACCGCGTGATCAAAGAGTGGATTGAAGCCGGAGCCAAAGCTCCAACAGAAGCTGACACGGAGGTTGTCGATCTTGAGGTTTACCCCAAGAGTGCCGTCCTGCGCAATGGTTCTGAGCAACAGTTGGTGGTCCGCGCCAAATATAGTGATGGCCGCTGGGAAGACGTTACCCGCTGGGCTAAATACAATTCGAACGACGAGGGCGTGGCACAAGTGGATGACGCCACGGGCCGCGTAAAGATGCTTGGTCATGGAGAAGCAGCCATTACCGTTTGGTATTCCAGCAAAGTACTCTATGCCCGCCTTGCCGTGCCTTTCGAGACGCAAGTCGACCCCGCGCGCTACACCAGCTTTCCGCGCCGCAACTACATTGACGGCCTGGTGGTGGCCAAGCT
The DNA here is from genome assembly GCA_964510335.1 of uncultured Bryobacter sp. GTDB lineage: Bacteria > Acidobacteriota > Terriglobia > Bryobacterales > Bryobacteraceae > Bryobacter. Next base: position 20,345 of record CAZECF010000063.1, read on the forward strand.
GCGCAGCCTGAACATCGAGCCCTCGCCGGAAGCCGGTGATGCCATGTTCATCCGCCGCGCCTACCTGGATGCGGCCGGTGTTCTGCCTACTCCAGAAGAAGTGGAAAATTTTCTGGCCGACTCCCGCCCCGACAAACGCGCCCGCCTCATCGAGCAGATCCTCGCCAAAGAGGAGTTCACCGACTATTGGGCCTACAAATGGAGCGATCTCATGCTGGTCACCGCGCGCAAGCTCGGCCCCGTCGGCATGCGCAGCTTCTACAACTGGATTCGCGAAAGCGTCAGTCAGAACAAGGGCTGGAACCAGTTCGCCAATGAGATTCTGACCTCCAGCGGCAGCACCCGCCAGAACGGTGCGCTGAATTACTTTGTGCTCCACAAAGATCCCATCGATCTCACCGAAAACGTTACCCAGGCCTTTCTGGGACAGCGGCTCACCTGCGCCCGCTGCCACAATCACCCGCTTGAAAAATGGACCCAGAAGCAATACTTCCAGATGGCCAATCTCTTCTCCCGAGTCGGCCTGAAGAACGGCAATGTCCCCGGAGAAACGATTGTCTTTGCGCGTACCAGCGGTGACGTGAATCACCCGCGCCTGCTCCGTCCACTCAACCCGACTCCTCTCGATGGTGCGGAAATGAGCCTCGAGGATCAGGCTGACCGCCGGGCGCACTTTGCCAAATGGCTCACCTCGCCGGAAAATCAGTTCTTCGCCCGCAACCTGGTCAACCGGGTTTGGGGCAACTTCATGGGCCGTGGACTTACGGATCCGGTAGATGACGTCCGTGCCACCAACCCGGCTTCGAACGCTGACTTGTTTGATGCCCTCGTTGCCGATTTCACCAAAGATTTTGACGTCAAGCGCTTGATCCGCACCATCATGAACAGCGGCGCTTACCAGCTCTCAAGCGAACCCAATGGTTCCAATCAAAATGACGGCAAGTATTATTCCCACTACATCCTGAAGCGGCTTCCGGCTGAGGTGCTCCTTGACGCAATGAGTCAGGTCACCGGCGTCGCCACGGCTTTTGACGGCTATGCCTCAGGCACCCGGGCCATGCAGTTGCCCGACGTGCAAGTGAAGAGCGAGTTCTTGAATGTCTTTGGCCGCCCAAAGCGCGTCATCTGCGACGCGGGTGAGCGGTCCAGCGACCCCAGCATTGCCCAGGCGTTGCATGTCATCAATGGCGAAACCCTCAACCGCAAATTGATGGACCCGAACGGCATCGTCAACCTGCTCCTCAAGCTGGGCCTGAGTGAAGGCCGCATGATCGATCAGATTTACCTGTCAGCCTTCAGCCGCCTTCCGGGCGAGGCCGAAAAGCAACGGGCTGTCGAGTTGCTGCAGGCTTCGCGCCTCAAGTCGGGAGCACCCGAAGCCATGCTCCAGGCCCGCCGTCAAAGCCTGGAAGATCTGCTTTGGGCCCTGTTGACCAGCAAGGAATTCTTGTTTAACCAATGACAACGAGCCTGCTATTTTTAATGCTCGCCGCGGCGCCTGACTTCGCGCGCGACATCCAACCCATTTTCGAAGCGCGTTGCACCGGTTGCCACTCAGCCACCGCTACGATGGGTTCGCTCAATCTCGAATCCTGGCAGGACATGATGAAGGGCGGCAACAATGGTCAGGTGGTGGTGCCCGGCAAAGCCATGGAGAGCACGCTCTACCTGAGCCTGATCGGCAAAACACCCGCCATCGGCCGTATGCCCTTTTCAAACGAACCCATGCCCGAGGGTGAAATTGAAACGATCGGGCAATGGATCGACCAAGGCGCTCCGTCCGCAGAGAAACAAACGAAGCCAGGTCAAATTTACAGCCTCGCCTGGCGGCCTGACGGCAAAGCCATCGCCACGGGCGGCTACGCTGAGGTGCGGCTGCTCGACCCGCAGGGCAAAGAGTTGCAGAAGTTGACCGGCCACGCCGATGCCGTCCGGGCCTTGGCCTTCAGTCGAGATGGGTCGATGCTGGTAGCAGCCGGAGGAATCCCGGGGCGCAAGGGTGAAGTGAAGATTTGGGAGCGCGATGGCAAACTGCGCACGACAATCACCGGCCACGCGGATTGCATCTATGCCGTCGCCATCTCTCCCGACGGCAAGACCATTGCCACCGCCAGCTACGACAAGCTCATCAAGCTCTGGGATGCCGAAACCGGCAAAGAGGGGAAAACTCTCAAGGATCACATTGACGCGATCTATGCCCTCGATTTCACACCAGACGGAAAGCGGCTGGTGAGCGGTGCCGCTGACCGCTCGATCAAAGTTTGGGATCCTCTGAGCGGCGAGCGCCTCTTCACCATGAGCGAACCCACTGACGGCGTGACCACGCTGGCTGTGTCCCCGGACGGCAAGCGGATTGCCGCCGCCGGGCAGGACAAAACGATCCGGGTGTGGCAACTGGAAGAAAAGACGGGCACGCTTGAGGTGTCGATGATTGCGCACGAAGATTCTGTCTTGAAGGTGGCTTGGAGTCGTGATGGCAAGTTTCTGCTCTCCAGTGCCGCCGACCGCACCGTGAAGCTCTTCCGGGCCGCTGACCTGACCGAACTGAAGATGTTGCCCCGCCAATCAGACTGGGCCTACGGGCTCGAATACTCCCCCGACGGCTCGCAAGTTGCCATCGGGCGGATGGATGGAACGATGGAAGTTTTGGAGATCAAGCCGTGAAACACCTAACCTGGCTCCTCGGATTTACTTTTGCTCTGGCGGCGGCCGAAACGCCAAGAACTACCCCGCCAACGATTTCTCGCATCAACCCGCAGGGCGTTCCCCGCGGGATGACAGCCGAAATTGAGATTGAAGGCTTCAACCTGGCCCAGGCCAGTGCCATCTATTTCTCGGAACCGGGGCTGAAAGGCAAGATTCTCCGAGTAAAAGAGTTGCCAGACGTGGCCGAAGTCCGGCTGGGTTCCAATGGCGGCGTTTCGTCAATCGACCTCGGCCCCGTGCCGCCGCGAAATCAGGTGACCGTGGAAATCGACGTGCCAGCCGGCACAAAAGTCGGGCCGGTCAATTTTCGCCTCCTGACTCCGCTCGGCACCAGCCCCATGGGCACCTTTCTGGTGGAACCCTTCTACGGCGAAGTCGCCGACCGGGAACCGAACAATGATGTCGAGTCGGCGGTGGAATCCGTCCTGCCAGCGATCTTTACCGGGGCAATCAGCCGCAACGGAGACGTCGATACCTTCCAGTTTCAGGCCCGGGCGGGACAGCAGGTGGTCTTTGAAAATGGTGCGGCCATGCTGGGCAGCACCCTGCAACCGGTTGTCCGCATCCTCCGCCAGGACCAGAGCCTTGCTGCCGAATTTGGCCAGGACGGGCCGGAGGGGTCCAGAGTATTCGCGTATCGATTTGAGCAGGCCGGAACCTACTATCTGCAAGTGAGCGACTTCCAGCAAAGCGGCCGGGCGAGCCATGTCTACCGTTTGAAGGCGGGAGACTTTCCATTTATTACAGGCACCTACCCCCTTGGGCTGGAACGCGGCAAGACAGCTCAGGTGGCGCTCAGGGGCTTCAATCTGAACGAAGCCAATCTGACGGTCAAGGGCCAGCCGGACCCACAGGATGAGTTCAGCGCCGTCCTGCGGCCTGCCAATTCCTTCAATGAAGCCCGGCTCGAATTGGGCCGCCACCCCGAGCTGGAAGCCACCGATGGAATGCGAATTCCAGTGCCAGTAACTCTCAATGGCCGCTTGAACGAACGAAGCCAGTTTCGCTTCCAGGCCACCAAGGGTGAGCATTTGGTCTTTGAGGTGAACGCCCGCCGTGCGGGTAGCGACCTTGATTCCTTCCTGGAAGTACTCGACAGCGATGGCAAGCCGATCGAGCGGGCGGTGGTGCGCCCGGTCTGGGAAACCACCACCACGCTGCGCGATCACGACAGTGCCGCGCGGGGAATCCGTATCAATTCCTGGAACGCAATGAAAGTTGGTGATTATGTCCTGCTGGGCAGCGAGATCCTGAAAATCCGGGAAATTCCCAAGACGCCCGACGATGACATGATCTTTGAAAACTTCAACGGCCAGCGCTTGACCTACTTTGATACGACGGCTGAGGCGCATGCCATTGACAAGAGTCTTTACAAAGCGCAAGTGCATCCGGCGGGCACGCAGTTTACCCCCAACGGCTTGCCGCTGCTCCGGCTTTACTACCAGAATGACGATGGCGGGTCGGGCTACAGCAAGGATTCGCTGTTGCATTTTACGGCTCCCGCCGATGGGGAATACCAGCTTGTGCTGCGCGACGTGCGGGGCAAGCTCGCCGAGCCGCAGGCCTACCGGTTGACCGCGCGCCGGCCGGAGCCGGACTTCCGGCTTTCGATGAATCCCCGCAACCCGACCGTTCCGCTGGGTGGTGCGGTGCCGGTGACCGTGCAGGCATTCCGGATGGATGGTTTTGATGGACCGATCAGCCTGGCCGTCACCGGCTTGCCCGCAGGCATCACGGCGACTCCGGCGCTGATTCCACCGGGACAAGTTTCTACCACGCTCTTGCTCAAAAGCGACGGCCGGGCCGCAAAGGGAGCCGTGCCGGTGGAGATTCAGGGAAATGCCGTAAACACGCGCGGCCAACAATTGGCCCGCTGGGCGAATCGGGAAGACAACCTGAAGCTGGTATCGGTCATGCCGAAGGCGGACATCACGGTTTCTGCCCTCACGAAGGTGGTGGAAGTGGAGCCTGGCGGAACGGCGGAAGTGAATTTGAGCATCACCCGCCAGAATGGCTTCGGCGGCCGGGTGCCGATCGCTGTCCTGAATCTGCCCCCCTCCGTAAGAGTTCTGAACGTGGGCCTCAACGGAGTCCTGGTCAATGAAGACGAGACGGCACGGAGCTTTACTCTTGCTGCCTTGCCAGATAGTGAAGGGCTGGAGCAGGTGATCTACATCGGCGGAACGGTTGAGACGCGGAGCCCGCAGCAGAACACTTACGCCGCGCCCGAAGCGATCATTCTGCGGGTGAAGGCTCCCAAAGATATGAAGATCACCGGCAGTCTGGTGACCGGCGGAGTTGACCGATGAAGCTGGGCGTCAATACGCTGATCTGGACTGCGCGCTTTGAATCAGACCACCTCAGTCTGTTTCCGGAAATCCGGGCGCATGGCTTTGATGGCGTGGAAGTAGCGCGCTTTGACTTTGATGACTTTCCGGCGGCGGAGATTCGGCGGGCGGCAGCGGAGGAGGGGCTGGAACTGATTCTGTGTTCGGCCTTCACGGGCAGCCTGTCGCTGGCCGGTGAAGACCCGGTCACCGCTCAAGACTTTTTACGGCGGGCCTGTGACGCAGCGGTTGCGATCGGGGCGGCGACCGTGGTTGGTCCATTTTGTACCCCGGTTGGCTACCTGCCGGGACGGAGGCGGACGGAAGAAGAATGGCAGCGCGTGGTCGCTGGGTTGCAGGCAGTTGCACCTCACTATGAGGCGGCTGGAATCCGGATGGCCATTGAGCCGCTGAACCGCTTTGAGACCTACTTCCTCAATACGGCAGCCGACGCGCTTCGATTGGTGGAGGAAGTCGGGTCAGCTCAGGTGGGCATTCTCTACGACAGCTTTCACGCCAATATCGAAGAAAAGCAGATTGGGCCGGCAGCAGCGAGCCTCGGCAAGAAACTCTTTCACGTCCACACCTGCGAGAATGACCGCGGCGCGCCGGGAAGTGGGCATGTGGATTGGGAAGGGCTCTTTGCGGGGCTGAGTGCGGCGGGCTATGACGGCTGGTGTGTGATTGAAAGCTTTGGCTTTAACATCAAGGAAATCGCGGCGGCGGCCTGCATCTGGAGAGACCTGGCACCCTCCCCGGCGGAGATCGCCTGGGAGGGTGCGGACTTTTTGAAGAAGCAGCTCGGCTAGGGCGAGGAGGGGCTCCCTAGCCGAGCAAGCCTCCATGTCCGAGACAGGCGACCTCCCAGCCCGAGACGCGATACTTTGCCAAGGCTGGTGGAATGAGAAGGTCAACCACGTTCGGTTTGGCCGAACGGTGGCAGCCTGGAGCGGAAATGATCGGAATATTTTCCTTGTATGCAAGCAGGAGCAGGTTGCCGGGCTCCACCGGGGCGAGAAATCGCTCGATGTGGCAACCGAGACGCGCGATCGCGCGCCCTACCACGTCTTCCGGGCCCGCCGGGGCAGTGGTGGAGGCGACCATAATGACCGTCGGTTTGGCCCGGACAAGATGGTGCAAACCACGGGTCACTTCTTCTTCGTCTTCAAGGCAGGCCAACGCGTAGGTGCTTGAGCTGTTGTAGCGCTCCAGCCGCTGGCGCACGATGTTCTCAAAAAGCATGCGGGCTCGGTCGCCGTTGATCGGGTCTGTGTAGAGTACGCCTACAGTGGGCTTCTCAATGGGGCGGGCTTGCAGGATTGCTCCACGCTCCTTGAGGATCGTGGTCAAGGCTTCAAGCTGACTTTGGGCCACGGCAAAGGGGGTGCACTTGATGGTGGCGATGCGCTGGCCGGTGATGGCGTAACTCAAATTGGGGAGAGTTGCAATGACGACACTGGCAGTGCAGTTAATTTGTTTAAGCAGTTCGTCGTCGACGAGAACGCAGCAATCCGAGGTAGCGATCAGGTTTACCCGGCCCCCGGGGGCCGGTCGGACTTCCACGCAGCCGCAGCCAACCTCGCGGCCAATCGTCAGGACAGCCTGATCTTCGCCGATTTCACCTTCTTCGAGTTCAGTGACCCAAACCTGGCTCATGCCCTCGGTTTCAAGGAGGCGAACATCTTCTTCACTGAGAATGTGACCTTTTGAAAGCAGCTTCTTGCCGCAAGGCCGGAAGATGGTACAGCAGAGGATTCTGCCGGAAGATTCTTGAATATCGACGGTTTGCGCCCGCATGGCAACGGTCTCCTGATTTTAGAGGGCTGCTGGCCTAAGACAATCGGCCAATAATCAACCCGATTATACTCGTTCTAGTACTCACAGAGAAGAGATAATCTCAGATTAATTTTCAAGAGATCAATTTTTATCAGGTTAGTGCCCGGTGGGGCGAGGTAAGGTGAATTCCTGAAAGGCTGCACCCGGAGTGGACTCGGCGTCGAAGATGGGAAAGGGCTCTTTCAGCAGCGGAGAAGTCTTAAGTCGCTTCAATACAGCAATTTCGTCGCAGGCCTGGAACTTGGGGCAGCGCAAGCAGTCCTTCCATGCCTTTAGGGGTAGTTCGTTACGGTCTACAAGGGAATATCCCATCTTTTCAAAGAAGTCAGGGACATAGGTGAAGGCAAAAAGGGCATGAAGGTCGAATTCCCGAGCTTCAGCCTCCATGGCATCCATAAGCAATCGGCCAGCGCCGGTACCTTTCGTCTCTGGGGAGACGGCGAGGGAGCGAACTTCAGCAATGGTTGGGCTGTAAAAATGCAGGGCCGAGCACCCAAGGAGCATTTCACCGTCGTAAACAACAGTAAAGTCCCGGATAAATTCTGATAATTCGAACTCAGTTCGGGAGAGCATGATGCCTTTTGCGGCGTATCCATTTATCAAGGCTAAAATAGCGGGGATATCCGTCATTGTAGCTTTACGAATGGTTCTAGAGGAGGAAGGCTGTTCCAAGGGCTTCTCCTGACTGTACGCGGGCAATCACGTCCGGGGTGGAGCCGTCGACGATGCGGACCTCGCCGACACCGTTGCGGAGAGCAGATTCCGCGGCGCGAAGCTTGGCGAGCATGCCACCAGCCGCAACTCCCGTTTCGATGAGGGCCTGGGCGTCGGGTGGGCGAAGAACCGGAATCCGCTGACGCTGCGCGTCAAGAACGCCTTCTACATCCGTCAGGAAAAGCAGGCGGTCTACTTTCCAGGCGGCGGCGAGGCTGGTGGCCATCTGGTCGGCGTTAACGTTGTAAACATTGCCGGCACGGTCGCCCCCGACGCAAGCAACTACGGGCAGAAAGCCGCCGGCACAAAGGGTATCGAGGATTCTGGTGTTGGCGCGAACGGGTTTGCCGACCTGGCCCAAGGCCGGATTGACGATTTCGCATTCGGTGAGCGCACAATCGATGCCGGTCAGGCCGACGGCGTCGAGACCAGCGGCGACGAGAGTGGCGACGAGTTCATGGTTGACGGTGCCGGCGAAGACCTTGAGCACAGCGTCGATGACGGCAGGAGAGGAGACGCGAAGGCCGTCAACAAATTCGTTAGGGACCCCTCGCTCTTCAAGAAATCGCGTCATTTGCTTGCCGCCGCCGTGGACGACGGCGAGTTGTGGGGTGGACTTGGCCAAGGTAGCCAGTTGGGCCGCGAGATTCTGGCGGGAGGCTGGGTTGTCGAGCAAGGTACCGCCCATTTTTACGAGGAGCTTCACAGCAGGCCCTCCGTTTCCTCAAAACCCAGAATGAGATTCATGTTCTGGACAGCCTGGCCCGCCGCTCCTTTGACCAGGTTGTCGATAGCCGAGACGACGACGGTACGGCCGTCGGGCTGCTGTGAAAAGCCGATGTCGCAGAAGTTGGTGCGGCGAACGGAATGCAGGTCCGGGACTTTGCCGGGGGCATGGATGCGCACGAAGGGCTCATTGGCATAGGCCTCGCGATAAAGCTCGTACAGCGCTTCAGCGTGGAAGGCGTCGCTCGAACGGCGGAAGTAGATTGTTTCGAGGATGCCACGGTCAATCGGGATCAACTGGGCGGTAAAGCTGAACTGGGCCTCTTCGAGGTTGGAATTGAAGAGGACTTCCGGAACATGCCGGTGATCGAGCAGGGAGTAAGCCGAAAAGTTTTCGGTGACTTCACAGAAGCTGGTTTTGAGGCTGGGTTTGCGACCCGCGCCGGAAACCCCACTTTTGGCATCGCAAATGATTCCAGCTTCAAGGTTGACCGCGCCAGCGCTCACGAGGGGGCGAATGGCAAGATTGGCGGCAGTGGGGTAGCACCCGGGATTGGAAACCAGACGAGCCTGCCGGATGGTCTTCCGGTAGAACTCGGGCAAACCGTAGGCGGCCTCGTTGAGGAGGTTGGCCGCGGTGTGCGTTTCTTTGTACCAGCGGCTGTAGTTCTCGGCAGTGCGCAAACGGAAGGCACCCGAGAGATCGACGACCTTCGCGCCACCGGCCAGAAACTGGGGAGTGAGCTCCATCGAAGCCTCGGGTGGCGTCGCGAGCAGGACAACGTCAAGCTGCTGATCCTTGACGGTTTCCGCAGACAGTGGGGAGGCCGAAGTGGAATCGGAGCGGTGTTCCAGCGGGATGCCCGCGACAAAGCGATGGCGGCGGAGGATTTCGAGTAGTTCGTTGCCGGAATAACCGCGGAAGCCAACGATGCCCGCGCGGAGAGACTTGGAATTAGACATGATTAATTATTCAGTGAGTATGAATAATTATACCATCCGCTAGCGCTGCTCGTTGACCGATTGGTCAGCCAAATCGCTAATGAAGGGCAGACGGACAGTTTCCCGCTGACTGGTCTTGAACATCAGAAAAATACTGGCGGCGAGGTAGGCAAGCCGG
>CAZECF010000064.1:0-28871 GCA_964510335.1 uncultured Bryobacter sp.
TCGGTCTCGGGCAGGCCCCAAAGCCTGTAGGTCGTCTCGACCGGGGAGGGGAGTCCGGGACTTGTCTGGCTGGGTCGAAGCCAGACGATGCCTTTGCTGCGGGCATAGCGTTTGCCGAGATAGCGGCCGAAATCAAAGAAGTTTGCGTGCGGATTTGTGTCTCGAACCTGGGAGTCGGGGGCGATGGGCAGAATTGCCAGTTGCAGTCCGCGGGCAGCCACCCGTTTCACCAGCCAGTCCAGGTGTTGAAAGAAAGCCGGGTTAGGGAGAGCCAGATCGGTGTGACCTTGTCCGCCGTAGCCCAGGGCAAATTCTCCCTGTGCATTGCGGGGCGGCCCACCGGAGGGAAGCAGTGTAATTGTCAGACGTTTGACGCCGTTGGCGGCACAGTCAGCAATGGTGCGTGCGGCAGCATCGCGAGACTGGCCATAGAGCAGATTGTCAGCGAGGCAGGCGGCCCCCGCGAGCGGCGTCAGGCAGAAAAGAAGCAGCCAGCGCATTAGCCCGGAAAGACGACGATGACTTCGGCTTTGGTGAGGGCGAGTTCGCTGGGGGAATAGAAAGCAATGTTCCGGCTGCGAACAACAGCCTCCCAGGCGCCGCCCACCTGGTTGAGAGCGAAGTACTGGAAGTTCAGCTTCACGGGGATGGAATTGGGCGGAACCGGCAAGTGCATCAAAGGCACGCCGGGGAGGGCGTTGCGGACCAGGTGCTCGATGTGGGTGGCCGAGCAGAGTTTGCCGAGCAGGGGAGTGCGCTGGATGAGTTCTCCTTCGCCGATATCGGCGCTGACGGCGAGATAGTAGCGGGTGTTGCGGAGCAGTTTTTCGTCGTCGAGCGAAGCGGCATAGATGCTCTGCTGCATGAGCTTCAAGGGAATCGAGACGAAGTTGGTGGGTACGGTGGATTCGAGAAGGCGGTAAATTTTCTCGCACAAGTCGCGGTAGCAGGGGCCGAGGTCGTCGTGCTGATAAATGGGCAGGTCGGCTGGGGAGATATCGTTCGAGAAAGTGGTGAGAGCGCCGGCCAGCGCTGTCAACTCCACGTAGAACTCTTCCGGGTGGCCGTGGCGGGACTCAAAGGCGTGCCGGACGACGGGCAGGCTGGAGTTGATGGTGTAGAGCAACCAGAAATTGGCGATGTCACCCGAGGTGAAATCCGCCAGGCTGAGGTTCTTTTGCCGTCTCATCCCCGCCAAGTTGGAACTTTTTGCAGCTAAAAGCTCAACAGTGCGTCTGGCGAGACCCATTATGTGCTCGTTTGACGCTATATCCAGAAGGGGAGGAACGAAGGACTGATCCAACTGGAATTGACCGGCTTCATCTTTGCGCACGCGGGCCAACTTGATGCTGGTCATGCCTTCGCCCAATTCGTATTCGGTCAGAATGCGAAAGTTCTTGCGAGCCACCTGAATCGGTTTCTGGGCGAGGCCGCTGTTCTCGTCATTGACCATCATGGTTTCGACCAGGTAACGGCCATCTTTCTGCACCTGTGGGCGGCCGAGGTTGGCGCCACCCTGCCGGTAAGTGGGAACGGCGAGATAAAGATCGAGCGCTTCCGGCACCACACCCTGCACGGGTTCAAACCAGGGGGCAAGGGACTTGCCTTCCGGGGAGATGTCGCTGCCTGGCATGTCGAAGGCGAGACCATCGGCGAGGAGTCCGCTGGCAGCTTCGATCTCAAGTTGGCCGGCGGCCAAGGCCTGCTTGCTGAAGACGAGGCGGCGGAAGCCGTAGGGAGCAAAACGAACCGATTCCTGCCGGAAGTGGAGGAGACTTTCGAGATAGCGGTCCTGGGTCTGCAGGTGTTGCGGCTGCAGGAAGGTTCCTTTGGACCAGATCACGGGCTGCAATTGCTTCATCGAGTTGTCTCTTTCCCGCCTTCTTCATTAAAAATTTGCTTAGATCGCGATATCATCGCTCTACCCCATTCACAGGGCCATCGTTTTTTATTACAGTATCCGAGTCGGCACTTCTCCGGAAGGCCCCGAATTTCGGATCAATCTCCAAGGAGGATAACTCATGGGACGCGACAGCACCCAACACAAACTGGATAAGGTTCGCCCACCGCGCGTACAGATCACGTATGACGTCGAGGTCGGTGATGCCATCGAACTGAAGGAACTACCCTTTGTCATGGGCGTTCTCGGTGACTTCACCGGTCATCCGACAGAACCCTTGCCCAAGTTGAAGGAGCGGAAGTTTGTCGAGATCGATCCCGACAACTTCGACAAGGTGCTGGAGGCCATGAAGCCGCATCTCTTCCTGACTGTGGAAAACAAGCTCAGCGAAGACGCCAACGCAGGCCAGCTGCGAGTGGACCTGAACTTCAAGAGCATGGATGACTTTGAGCCCGGCAACATTGCCAAGCAGGTACCACCGCTCAAGGAATTGCTCGATCTGCGGACGCGCCTGTCGGATTTGCGCGGATCGCTGCAGGGCAACGACAAGCTGGAAGAGTCGCTTCTGAATGCCGTATCCGATACGGAAGCGCTAAACAAAATCAAAGCCGAACTCGATAAGGACAAGGAGTAATCACTCAACATGGCCCAGCAGGAAGCAGCAAACCAAGCAGCCGCCGCACAGTCTGAAGAGTTGAATCTGCTCGACAGCATCGTCGAGCAGGGACGATTTGGAGCAGACACCCCGGCGCGCGAACGCGGCAAGAATCTCGTAAAAGAATTTGTCGGTCAATTTCTCGAAGGCCACATGAATGTGGCTCGCGATGTGGAGACGATGATCAATCAGCGGATCTCGCAGATCGATCACCTACTCTCCATCCAGCTGAATGAAATTCTGCATCACGCGGATTTCCAGAAGCTGGAAGGCTCGTGGCGCGGATTGCGGCACATGGTGTTCAATTCGAACACGAGTGCCAATCTGAAGATTCGCGTGATGAACGCCACCAAGAAGGACTTGCTGCGCGATATGCAGCGGGCCCCTGAGTTTGATCAAAGCGCGTTGTTCAAGAAGATTTACGAAGAAGAGTATGGCGTCTTCGGCGGAGCACCTTACGGTGCGCTGATCGGTGACTTTGAATTCGGCAAGCATCCGGAAGACATCGAACTGCTGGAGAAGATTTCGCAGGTCGCCTCGGCGGCGCACGCTCCATTCTTCACGGCGGCGGGGCCGAGCATGGTGAACCTCGAAAGCTGGACGCAGATTGACGCGCCGCGCGATCTGGCCAAGGTCTTCGACTCAACGGAATATGCCAAGTGGAAGGGCTTCCGGCAGAGCGAAGACTCCCGCTATATCGGACTTTGTCTGCCGCGAACCCTGGGCCGCCTGCCTTATGGCCGGACGACTTCGCCGATCGATGACTTCAACTACGAAGAATCGGTGGATGGAACGGATCATGAGAAGTACTGCTGGACAAACGCTGCCTACTCGATGGGCACGCGGCTGGCCGACAGCTTCATGAAGTACGGCATGTGTGTTTCGGTTCGCGGCGTGGAAGGTGGCGGACTGGTGGAAGGTCTTCCCGTTCACAACTTCCAGACCGATTCCGGCGACGTTGTGATGAAGTGCCCCACCGAGACACCGATCACCGACCGCCGCGAAAAAGAATTGGCCGATCTTGGCTTCATTCCGCTTTGCCACTGCAAGGGCACCGATTACGCGGCCTTCTTCAGCGTGCAGAGCTCGCAGAAGCCCAAGATTTATGACGACGACAAGGCGAACGCCAACGCGCGTTTGTCCACGCAATTGCCGTACATCATGGCCGTGAGCCGTTATGCCCACTACCTGAAGGCGATGATGCGCGACAAGATCGGCAGCTTCATGTCCCGTACCGACGCCGAGCAGTTCCTGAACCGCTGGATCACGCAATACGTCACGCCTGACGACAATGCGAGCCCCGCGGCCAAGGCCAAGTGCCCACTGCGCGAAGCCAAGATTGAAGTCCTCGATGTACCGGGCAAGCCGGGTGCCTACCGGGCGGTTGCCTTCCTGCGTCCGCACTTCCAGCTCGACGAGCTGACAGTGTCCTTGCGCCTGGTGGCAGAACTGCCAGGGGCTGCGAAATAATTTCCAGTTTTTCGTGACCCAAATACAGGAATCGAAACGCTTACCTAATCAGAAGGAGCAACTTACACAACATGATCAACGCTACTCTACTCATCAAGGGCCTCAAAGGCACCTCAACCATTCTCAAAGACGCCATCGAAATCCTGAGCTTCAGCTGGGGCGCTCATAACGCCGCTGCTTCGGCGAAGGCCTCGGGTGAAACGCGCGCTGGACGTCCGGACTTCTCCGAACTGTCCATCATCAAGAGCGTGGACCCCACCTCCCACGAACTGTTGAAGAACTGCCTGATCTGCCAAGCCTTTGATGAAGCAGAACTGGCCTTCTACAAGCAGATCAGCTCGACGAACCAGAAGTACCTCTACATCAAGTTCGAGCAGGTTTACGTCTCCTCGATCCAGTTGTCGAGCGGTGGCGAAAACCCGACGGAATCCGTGTCGCTCTCCTACGAAAAGATGGAGTTCGCCTACGCCCCCGAAAAGCCGGACAAGAAGAGCCTCGATGGCTTCAAGATGACAAAGTACAGCATCAAGGAAAACAAGCCTCTCTAACATGGCGAATCCTGCCGCTCAACTCATCGAAGCGGGCAATGTCCGGCAAGCGCTTGAAGCGCTTGCCGGACATTTGCGCAATCACCCGACGGACGTTTCCGCCCGCACGTCCCTGTTTGAAATCCTTTGCGTAGCTGGAGAATTGGACCGTGCTGAGAAGCACCTCAATCTTCTGGCTGGTTCGAGTGAACAGGCCAAGCTCGGAGCCATTCTTTATTTTTCCGCCATCCACGCGGAACGGGAACGCCATGAGATGTACAAGAATCAGAGCTTCCCGAAAACGCCGGCCAACAGCAAGTTGACGGGCAAGCTGAACGGGAAGCCCTTCAGCGAGATTCGCGATGCGGACAATGACCTGGGAGCACGCCTCGAAGTATTCGGAGCAGGGTCCTATATGTGGGTCCAGTTTGAACACATTGCTTCGATCCGAATTGAAGAACCAAAGCGGCTGCGCGACACGCTGTGGCTGCCAGCCTTCATCCGGACCGGACCCAAATTTCAAGGCGCGGACATGGGCGAAGTGTTGCTGCCTGCAATCTATCCGTTCTCCTTTACATTCGCCGATGAATCCGTGTGGCTTGGCCGGCAAACGCTCTGGGTAGAGGATGAAGGCTCCAGCTATCCGCTAGGTCAGAAGATTCTCCTGGTGGACGGAGAAGAAGTTCCGATGCTCTCTGTGCGGACTCTTGAGTTTGACCAGCCTGAGGGCAGCGAAGATTCTTCACGCGATTCTGACGATTCCGCCTCGATCAGCTTAAACTCCTAAAGAATGCCCTTTCGCGAAGACATACTCAACCCCGTCCCGGGGGACAATCCCGGTGGCGCAGACCTGCGCTATGACCCTGTTTACGACAAGATCAAAGAGGCCCGGCGCGAAGAAGAAGACATCGAACAAGGCGACTGGAAGCGTGAGCGGAAAGTCGCCGATTGGCCTTTAACCAGCAAACTTTGTGAAGAGACCATTGCCACGCGGTCCAAAGACCTGCAGTTGGCTGCCTGGTTGACCGAATCAGCGATCAAGCAGCGCGGCTTCACCGGAATGCTGGAAGGCCTGTCGCTGATTCATGGGCTCGTTGAGAATTTCTGGGATCATCTGTATCCGGAACTGGAAGATGGGGACGCGGAATTCCGTTCAACGCCGCTCGAATGGCTCGCCAATCAGCTCATTCTGCTCTCGCGGGAATTGCCCCTCACGCGGGATAGCTATAGCTTTCTGAAGTATCGCGAGTCGCGCGATGTCGGCTATGAAGATCAGGCCACGAGCGACGCAGCGCAAGCAGCACGCAAAACGAAGCTCGATGAAGGCAAGATGCCGGCTGAGATCTTCGACGAATCCTTCGGGCAAACGCCGAAAGCCTTTTACGTTTCGCTCGAGGCAACAATCGGCTCGATCCTGGCCAACATTCAGACGCTGGCGGTCTTGTGCGACGACAAGTTTGAAGACTACTCGCCCAGCTTCTCGCGCTTCGTACAGGCGATCGAGGAGATCAAGCAGGTCAACAAGAGCCTGCTTGAAAAGAAGCGCGAAGTCGAACCGGACCCGATTGAAGAAGAAGTGACAACGAGCGCTGAAGGTGAAGCAGTTGAAGCAGGCGAAGGCGCCCCGGCAGCCGGAGGGCCGGGCATCAACATCTCGGCTTTCACCGGGACGGAATCGGCTACGCGGAAGCCGCTCATCGAGACACTGGTCAAGACGGCAGCGCAGTTGCGGCAACTGGACCCGACCAACCCCGGTTCCTATCTGATGTTGCGCGGGTTGCGATTCGGGGAGTTGCGGGCAGCGGCCAGCAAAGGGGATTTGCGGCAACTGGAAGCACCGCCGACGGAGATCCGCCGTCAGTTGCGGATCTTTGCGCTCGACCAGAAGTGGAAAGAACTATTGGAGCTGACAGAAGCCAGCATGGCGTTGCCCGCCAGCCGGGCGTGGCTGGACCTGCACCGGATGAGTGCCGAGGCTTGCGTTGGCCTCGGCGACGATTACAACGGAGTGGCGCAAGGAATCCGGTCTGAAGTGCGATCCTTGTTGCGCGATGTGCCTGAGATCCGAGGCGCGATTCTGATGGATGATACGCCGGCCTGCAATCCCCAAACCCTGGCTTGGCTCGACGAATTGATGGATGACCCACCCGCATTGCCCGATGGCGAAGAAGTCGATCCAGGCATTGCGATTTCGAACCCTCCGCCCAGACCCAGTGCCCTGCCGTGGCGTAAGCGGCTGGCAGATCCGTTTCGCGTCGCGGTGGAAGCTTTGCGGCGAGGCGATAAGGCAAGAGCGCTCGAGATCATGCGCAATGAAATCGAGATGCAACCCTCTAACCGGGGCAAGTTCCTGCGGCAACTGCAAGTCGCTGAATTGTGCGTGCAGGCAAATGCCAAGGACATTGCGCAGCCATTTCTCGATGAGGTGCGGGCCAAGATCACGGAATTCCGGGTACCGGAATGGGAAGACCGCACGGTCGTTGTACAAGCGCTGGTGGACCTTTACCTCTATCATGTAGAGATTGTGGATGACTCGACGGAGCGGCAGCGGATATTCCAGCAGATTTGCCGGCTGGATCCGGTTCGCGCTTTGGCTCTGCGGACCTAGAGCGAGGTGAACGGGTAAGTGGCTTTTCAACTCGATGTTCTGGTAACGCTCTCGGTGCTGGACCGGCTGGTCGACTACGACCCGCGCAACCGCAACGAGGCCCCTTTGACACGGGCTGAATCCGTGCGCCGGCTGAGAACCGCAGTACGGCGTGATCTCGAGTGGCTGCTGAATAGTCGTCGTGTCGCGACTTCTCCCGACCAAGAGCTGATTGAGTTGAACAAGTCCGCTTACGTTTATGGCTTGCCGGACATCTCTTCCGTTCACTTGTCGAACCTGGGCGAGCAGCAGCGCTTGCTAGCGGCAATCGAGAAGACAGTACAGATCTTTGAGCCGCGATTGACGGACGTGCGAGTGATCCCGATGATCGATGACTCAAAGAAATCCATTCAGCGGTTGGACTTCCGGATTGAAGGTTTGCTGATGATGGACCCCGCACCGGAACACATCAGCTTTGATACGACGCTGGATGCGGTCAGCCAGAACTATAAAGTACGTGCGGATGGAGTAGAGTAGTCGGCGATGCGCGACGACTTGCTCCTCTATTACGAACGCGAGCTGACCTACATCCGGCAGATGGCGGCGAACTTTGCCGAGCGCTATCCCAAGATTGCGTCGCGCCTGGTGCTTGAAGCAGACAAGTGTGAAGACCCGCATGTGGAGCGCTTACTCGAAGGCTTTGCCTTTCTCGCGGCCCGCGTCCATCTCAAGATTGACGATGAGTTTCCGGAACTGACTGAGGCCATCCTCAGTATTGTTTATCCGCATTTCATCCAGCCGATCCCTTCGATGTCGATCGTCGAATTTGAACTCGACCCCAGCAAGGGAAAACTCGATAAGGGTTTGCTGGTCCCGGCAGGCTCGATACTCTACTCGAGACCGGTACAGGGTGTACCGTGCAAGTTCCGCACCAGCTATGATTTGAAGCTCTTCCCCGTTGTGGCGGCGAGCGCTGAGTTCGCGACGCCGGACCGGCTGCGGCCCAATCTCAAGGCGCCTGATGCGCAATATGCCGTCTCGGTCAAGTTCAAGGCTCCGGTAGACGTCAAATTGGGGCAACTTGATCTCGACAAGCTGCAACTCTTTCTGAACGGGGAATCGGCCGTCATCCACTCGCTCTATGAATTGCTGGCGAGCAAGTTGAGCCGGATTCTGATCCGCAATCCGAAAGAACCGCGCCAGGCTCCCATCGAGCTGCCGGCATCAGCCATTCGGCCCATGGGCTTTGAGCAGAACGAGGGAGTGCTTGAGTATCCAGGCCGTTCGTTCCTGGCTTACCGGCTCTTGCAGGAGTATTTTGCGTTTCCGGAAAAGTTCTTCTTTCTCGAACTGAATGGCCTCGAAAGCGTGCTGCAACAGGGCTTCGAGAATGAGTTCGAAGTGATCTTTCTGGTTTCGCGCATCGATTCAGAAGAGGTGCGGCTGCGGCTGGAGAATGGCGTTTCCGCTTCCACCTTCCGCACAACTGCTGTGCCGGTGGTGAATCTGTTTCCGCAGACCTGCGAGCCGATCCAGATGGATCAGAAGCGGGCTGAGTATGCGATCATCCCTGATGTCCGGCGCATGAATGCGCTCGAGATCCACTCGATCCAGGAAGTGACTTCGATCGATCTCGACCAGCAGACGACGATCGAATACGATCCGTTCTATTCCATCCGCCACGCCAAGCTTGCCCAGCAGCAGCAGACCTTCTACGTCGCCTCCCGGCGTCAGTCGCCGCGCGCCAACGACGAAGGAACGGATCTGTATTTGTCGCTGGTGGACCTTTCCTTCCGGCCGATGCACCCGAAGGTAGATGCGGTGACGGTGAAGACGCTGTGCACCAACCGGGATTTGCCTTCGCGATTGCCTTTCGGGAGTGAAACTGGAGATTTTGAGCTGGAGATCAGCGCGCCGCTCAAGCGGATAACCGCGCTGCGCAAACCCACGCCTCCGCTGCGGCCCGCCATCGGCAAGAGCATTTACTGGCGGCTGATATCACACCTTTCCCTGAATTATCTTTCGCTCGTGGAGGAAGGGAAAGAATCACTGCAACAGATTCTGAGCCTGTACAATATCACCAATTCGCCGTATAGCGAGAGGGTGATCGCGGGGATTACGGGGCTGAAGTCAAAGCGCAAATTTGCCCGTCTGGTATCGGACGACGGCATTGCCTTTGCCCGCGGATTTGAGGTGGAACTGGAATTTGACGAGGAGCAGTTTGTGGGTGGTGGGGTCTATCTGTTTTCGGCTGTACTGGAGCGTTTTCTCGCGAACTACGCCTCGCTGAACAGCTTCACTCAACTGACCGCTCGCACGATTCAGAGAAAGGAACCCTTGCGCCAATGGCCTCCTCGCGCTGGTCAAAAGATTCTGGTCTAGCGGCTGCGCCCGTCGTCCAGGATTATCCATTGGCGGTGCGACGGCACTGGCTTGACGATCTGTTTGCGCAGGGGGCAGGCGGCTACCAGTTCTTTCAGGCCGTGAGGCTGCTTTCGCGCATCGGGAATGGACTGGAGCCTCCGGGGCGATTTCCCAAGACGCCGTCGCAAGAAGCTGTACACTTTGCCGTGAATCCGGCCTACTGGTTTCCGCCTTCGCAAATACACAGTTTGGTCTGGCCCGAGTTCAACGCCGAAAAAGTGAACTGGCAACCGCCGATGATGCGCGTCAACTTCATGGGGATGAATGGGGCGATGGGCGTGATGCCGCTGGTCTACTCTGATTTCATTCTCGAACGGATCCGGGAGCGCGATCGTTCGTTGCAGGAATTTCTTGACCTCTTTCACCACCGGATCATCTCGCTGTTTTATCAGGCCTGGGAGAAATACCGGTTCTGGGTGAGCTATGAGCGCGACCGGCGGGACCGCATGTCGAGCTACCTGATGGATTTCATAGGGCTCGGCACGCCGGGATTGCAGCAGCGGCAGGAGGTAAGCGATACCTCGCTGATTTTCTATACCGGATTGCTGGCGCTGCAGCCGCGTTCGGCGCTGGCGCTGGAGCAATTCCTGAGCGACTATTTTGATGTGCCGATTCAAGTGGAAGAATTTGGCGGCTCCTGGTACCCGCTTTCGGATGAGGATATCTGCAAATTCTCCGACCCGCCGACTGAAGCTGAGCAACTTGGCTTTGGCGTGGTGGTGGGCGATGCGGTCTGGGATCGCGCCTCGCGCGCCAAGATCTCTGTTGGCCCATTGAGCCTTATCGAGTATGTTGAGTTTTTGCCCGGTGGCAGTGCCTACAAACCGCTCGATGCGGTGACGCGCTTCTTCACGCAGGGCGAGATTATTTTTGAAGTGCAACTGATTCTGGACCGCGAAAGTGTGCCGCGCTGCCAACTTGGGATAGACTCGGATGCACCGCCAAAGCTGGGCTGGCTGACCTGGATGAACACCGCGAGACCGCGGGAAGCCGACCCCGGAGACACCGTATTTTTGTTGAATTAGAACCCCGGAGAAAATAGATGAGCGTCAACCTGAAGTCCCTGATCGGGAAACTGAATGACACCACGCGGAATGCGATGCAGGCCGCTGCTGGCTTCTGCTTGCAACGCACGCATTATGACGTCGAGATTGAGCACTTCCTGATGAAGCTGCTTGAAAACGCGGGCGGCGACTTTGCCGCAATCGTCAAGGCGTTTGACGTCGACAAGTCCAAGCTGTCGGCGCAATTGACGGCCTCGCTCGACAAGCTGAAGAGTGGCAATGCGCGCACGCCGGTGCTGGCCCCCACACTGGTAAAGATGCTGAGCGAAGCGTGGTCGACGGCAACGCTGGACTTCGACGCCGGCAATGTCCGCACCGGCTACTGCATTCTGGCGCTTGCTCAGAACGAAGAGCTGTCGCGCCTGATGGGCGATGTCTCGCGAGAATTCAAGAAGATTGACCCCAAGACGTTGAAGGACAACTTCGACGCGATTTGCGGTCCTTCTTACGAAAGCTCGGAGATGAAGGATCTGGGTGAGGCGGTAGCTTCGTCTGGTGCTGGCGCGGCTGGCCCCGATGGTGCGCCGCGCGTGAATCCCGCATCGAAGTCGCCAAACCTCGATGCCTACACGATCAATCTCACCGACAACGCCAAGAACGGCAAGATCGACAACGTGCTGGCCCGCGATTTTGAGATCCGGCAGGTAGTTGACATCCTGACGCGGCGGCGGCAAAACAACCCGATTCTGGTGGGCGAAGCGGGCGTGGGCAAGACGGCCGTCGTGGAAGGACTGGCGCTGCGTATTGTGGCGGGAGATGTACCGCCACCGCTGAAAAACGTAACGCTGCGCACGCTGGACCTGGCACTTTTGCAGGCCGGGGCGAGCGTGAAAGGCGAATTTGAGAACCGGCTGAAGGGCCTGATCGATGAGGTGAAGAAGTCGCCTACTCCGATCATCCTCTTCATCGACGAAGCGCACACGATGATTGGCGCGGGAGGACAGGCAGGGCAAAACGATGCGGCCAATCTCCTCAAGCCTGCGCTGGCGCGCGGCGAGTTGCGGACCATCGCGGCAACCACCTGGGCCGAGTACAAGAAGTACTTTGAAAAGGACCCAGCGTTGACGCGACGCTTCCAGACCGTAAAGGTGGAAGAGCCGAACGAATACAACTGCCAGTTGATGCTGCGCGGCATTCTGCCGATGCTTGAGAAGCATCACAATGTACTCATCCTCGATGAAGGCCTGGCTGCGGCAGTGAAGCTCTCACATCGTTATCTGCCGGACCGCCAGTTGCCCGATAAGGCAGTAAGCGTGCTCGACACGGCTTGCGCGCGGTTGGCACTGGGACAAAATTCCGTGCCGTCGGCGGTGGAGGCGGTAACGCGGGAAATCGACGACTACGACGTGCAAACCCGGGTCTTGAATCGCGAGATGGAGTTAGGTGCAAATCACAGCGAACGGCTGGCCGAGATCGCGCAAAAGCGCGAAGCAGCCGAGGCGAATCTCGCAACCCTGAAAGCGCGCTGGGAAAGCGAAGCCAAGCTGGTTACCGAAATTCGCGAACTGCGCGACCAGATCATGGCCAATGGCGAGGGCACGGATAAAGACGCCTTGCGGACCCAGATCAATGAGAAGAGCAAGGCGCTCGACGAATTGCAGGGTGAGACGCCGCTGATGCGCGTGTCTGTCGATGAGCAAGTCGTCGGGGAAGTGATTTCAGCCTGGACGGGTATTCCGATCGGCAAGATGCTCAAGGACGAGATCACTACCGTGCTCGAACTGGAGAAGCACCTGTGCACACGCGTGATTGGTCAGGACCATGCGATGCACGCCATCTCGGAGCGCATCCGGACTTCCAAGGCTGGTATGGACGATCCGGTCAAGCCGGTCGGTGTCTTCATGCTGGTTGGCCCTTCGGGCGTCGGCAAGACGGAGACCGCTCTGGCGCTGGCCGATCTGCTCTTCGGCGGCGAAGACAACATGATCACGATCAACATGAGCGAATTCCAGGAAGCGCATACGGTCTCGACCTTGAAGGGTTCGCCTCCGGGATATGTCGGTTACGGCGAAGGTGGAGTGCTGACGGAAGCCGTACGGCGGCGGCCTTACTCAGTCGTGCTGCTGGACGAAGTGGAGAAGGCGCATCCGGATGTGCTGGAGCTCTTCTTCCAGGTCTTCGATAAGGGCCGCATGGAAGATGGGGAAGGCCGCGAGATCATCTTCCGGAACAGCATCATCATCCTGACCTCGAACGCTGCTACGGACACGCTCATGAAGCTGGTGGCCGATCCGGAAACCATGCCCTCCCCGGAAGGCATTATTTCGGCCATGAAGCCGGAACTGGACAAGATCTTCAAGCCGGCCTTCCTCGGCCGCATGGTGCTGATCCCGTATTACCCGGTCCGCGATGAAGTGCTGAAGACGATCGTCAGGTTGAAGCTGGCCAAGATCCAGAAGCGGCTGAAGGCGACGCACAAGATCGAGTTGCTGGCTGGCCCGGAAGTCATCGACGCCGTAGCTGCCCGCTGCACGGAAGTAGAATCGGGTGCTCGCAACGTCGACAACATCCTGACTAACACCGTGCTGCCCGACATCAGCCGGCGCTTGCTGGGAATGATGGCGGAAGGAGAACGTCCCAATTCGATTCGTGTCGCGGTAGCCGAAGACGGAAGTTTCCAGTACGCTTAAGGGTTGGCGAAACAGGGAGCCGGGGTGAAGCTTTTAAGGCTTCACTCCGGCTTTTTCAAAATCACCGGCCTTGAAGATACTCAGCTTGGCCGGATTCATGTACTTCTTGAAGACTTCGTTGACCTTCTCCGGAGTCAGGGAATCAATCTGGCTTTCCAGTTGACGGGTGAAATCCATCGTACGGTCATAGGCGGCTGCGCCATTCAACATGCTGGCCAAGGGGGCGTCTTCCGAGCGACGAACCTGCTGTTGCTGGAGCCAGCCCTTCTTGGCGGAATCCACTTCTTCCCGGGTGAAGCCTTCCTTGACAGCCTTTTCGAGTTCTTCAAGAAAAGCCTTTTCCACCTTGTTGATGTTGGCCGGATTGAGAATGGCATTGCCCATGAAGGTGCCATTGTTTTCCTTCGGCGCGACCATGAACATCGAGCCCACGCCGTAGGACAGGCCTTCCTTCTGGCGGATGCGATCGGCGAGGCGCGAGTTCAAAAAGCCTCCGCCCATCATAAAATTGCCGAGCACGAAAGCCGGATAGTCCGGGTTCTCATCGGTAATCTCGATTGGCATGGCAGCAAAGAAAACGGCGTTAGCCTTGTCGGGAGTCTGGAAGGACTGGTTCACGGCAGGACGGTCTAAATAGGGACTCGAAACGCGAACATAGGGCGTGGGGGACTTCCAGTCACCGAAGAGCTTCTGGATCTGGGCCCGGATGGCCGGTTCATCAAAATCGCCAACGATGGAAATCTGCGCCGAACTGGCTCCATAAAATTTTTTGTGGAAAGCTTTGAGATCGTCGAGCTTCACGGCACGGAAATCTTCGAGTTGTTCTTGCGGGGTGGGACGGTAGCGGATGTCGCCTTTCGGGTAGGGAGACAGGTGGCGACTGAGGGCGTTGTTGGCAACCACTTGAGGCTCCTTCATGCCGTTTTCGATGCTGGTGACGATCGACTTCATGACCTCATCGAGTTCAGTTGCCGGGAAGGCAGGCTCCCGGAGCATTTCGGCCACCAGGTCCAGCACGGCGGGCAGGTTGGCGCGGGTGGATTCAATGCTGGCCGAGACCTGAGTTGCGCCGCCAAAGACGCGGGCATTCGATTTGAGGCGGTCGAGCTCATCTTTGAGGGCCTTCTTGTCGCGCTTGGCGGTGCCGCGATCGAGCATTGCGCCGGTCAGACTCCCGATGGCAGACTTGCCGAAGAGAGACTTTTCGTCGCCGATACGGAGGGTGATTTGCGCGCTCACCTTTTCGCCGCGAGTCTTCTTGGCCAGCAGCATGGTTTGCATGCCGGCATCGAGGCGGGAGCGGTTGGTGCGACGGTCGATGTTGACAGGGGAAGAATCAAAGGCTTCGCCGGTGGCGACGGCAGCGCCACCTTTGTAGTCTTTCAGTACGGAGCTCACCAGCGGCGTCGCGGGGATCTCTGAACGGTCCGGTGTGTCATCCGGGATGAACATGCCCACGGTACGATTGGCGGGCTTGAAGTAGCGCACGGCGGCCTGCTGGACGGCATCGGGAGTGGCATTCAGCGCCCGGTCCCGACTGAGGAAAAACATGCGCCAGTCACCCAGCGCGATCGATTCGCTGATCGCCAGACCGACCCGTTCTACGTTGTTAAAGGCGAGCTCGAAATTCTTGCGAACGACCTGCTTGGCCATTTCGACTTCTGCGGGGGTAACGGGCTCTTTGGCAAAGCCTTCAATCGTATCGAGCAGGATCTTGCGGGCTTGCTCGATATTGTCGGTTTTGGAAAGCACGGCACCATGCAGCATGGCGCCAGGCTCGGCGGTTTCATAAAACTGCGTGAAGACCTGGGTGGCTTTTTGGGTCTCCACAAGCCGTTTGTAGAGCCGGCCGTTGGTGTCATCGGAAAGAATGGCATCCATGAGGCTCAAGGGACCGGCATCGGGATGGAGGGCAGAAGGAAGGCGGTAGCCGGCGATGAGTGCTTGAATTCCGCCGACGCGGCGGACGGTCACCTGGCGCTCGCCATCCTGGACGGGCTCTTCGGTGTAGGTTGGCTCCAGGACCCGGGTGGGCCTGGCTAGCGACCCGAAGAACTCGGCCACGAGAGCCAGAGTCTGGGCTTCGTCAAATTTGCCGGCGATCGTCAATACAGCGTTGTCGGGCTGGTAGTAGCGGCGGTAGAAGGCTTGCAGCCGGTCAATGCTGACGTTCTCAATATCCGAGCGGGCCCCGATGGTGGACTTGCCGTAGTTGTGCCAGGCAAACATTGCGGCCATGGTCCGCTGAAAGGTGATGCCGAAGGGGTTGTTCTCACCCCGTTCAAATTCGTTGCGGACGACGGTCATCTCACTGTCCAGATCCTTGCGGGCAATGTAGCTGTTGAGCATCCGGTCTGATTCGAGGTCGAGCGCCCAGCGGAGGTTTTCCGGCGTGGCGGTGCAGGTTTCAAAGTAATTGGTGCGATCAAGCCAGGTACTGCCATTGGGGATGCAGCCGTGGTCGGCGAGTTCTTTGGTGATGTTGGGGTGCTTGGGCGTACCTTTGAAAACCAGGTGCTCAAGAAGGTGAGCCATGCCGGTTTCCCCATAGTTTTCGTGACGGGAACCAACGAGATAAGTCATGTTGACCGTGAACTTGTTCTTGGAGGGGTCGGGGAAGATGAGCACACGGAGGCCATTTTTCGGGATACGGTATTCGGTGATACCTTCAACGCTAGTGACGCGTTCGATCCCATTGGGAAGGCTGCTCTGCGCGGGTAGCGCGAGGGCAGCAAGCAGAAAAGCTGCAATGAATCGCATACCCTAATTCTAGCCTTCGCAAAGTCTTCGACCCAAAAGGACCGGAGATGACGCTATATCTGTAGACTAAGAAATTCGCTATGCCACTGAAGCAAGAAGAACGACCATACGAAGTACTCGTGCCCCACCTGGGCAAGGACAAATTTGTCTTCATGAACATTGAGGGCAGCGAGTACGTTTCCCGCCCCTTTCAGTTCAACCTGGTGATGGCAACGGAAGACAAATCGATCAACGACGAAGATCTTTTGCGCAAGCCGGTGGTGGTGGAGATCCGTCGAGAAAACGGGCCTTCGCGATTTATCCATGGAATGATCCAGAAGACGAAGTTGATTGGCGTCGAAGAGCAGTTGAAGCCGATCTATTACTGGCGAGCCACGCTAGTGCCCTGGCTGTGGTTTCTCAATCTGGAATCGGACTGCCGTCATTTTCAGAACATGACGGCGGTGGAGATTATCAATAAAGTATTTGACGAAATGGGGCTGGGGCAATACACGTTCAAGATCACTGGATCGCTGCCGAAACGCGAGTTTACAGTTCAGTACCGGGAATCGACATTCAACTTTGTTTCCCGCCTGCTCGAAGAAGAGGGGATCTTCTACTGGTTTGAACACACCAAGGACAAGCACCAGTTGATCCTGGCGAATTCCAATTCCGCGACGCAGAATTGCCCGGTCGAACACAAATTGCCCTACGGAAAGGGAACCCTGGCCGGAGCGGCCGGAGGCGTAGTGGACCATCTGGAGCAGGATGTATCAGTGCATACGGGAAAGATCACATTCCAGGACTTCGACTTTGAGAAGAGCAATGTGAGCCTGCTGGCGTCCACCAAGGGGAGGCAGCAGGCTGAAATTTACGAGTATCCAGGTCTTTATAAGACCAAAGCGGATGGGGACCGCTACGCCAAATTGCGGTTGGAAGAAGAGGAGGCGCGGCTGCGGGTGATCCAGTCGCATACCATCAGCACAACACTGATTCCGGGCTACCGTTTTGAGGTCGAGAACCACTTTGATCCAAAGGCGAATACGAGCTACATCATACTGGGGGTGAGTTTTTCCTGCCGGCAGAACGTTCAGGGGGGAGAAGCAGGGGATGGCGGAACGG
Source organism: uncultured Bryobacter sp. (assembly GCA_964510335.1). GTDB lineage: Bacteria > Acidobacteriota > Terriglobia > Bryobacterales > Bryobacteraceae > Bryobacter. The sequence continues at coordinate 17,119 of CAZECF010000064.1, forward strand.
CAGCCTCCTTCAACTTCACGGCGATCCCGTTCAAGGTACCCTACCGGCCTCCGCGGGTGCATCAGAAGCCGATGATTCACGGCGTGCAAACAGCGATCGTAACCGGGCCGGGCGGAAATGAGATTTATTGCGACCAGTTTGGAAGAGTGAAAGTGCAATTTCACTGGGACCGCAAGGGCACCAGAGACGAAAACTCTTCGCACTGGATCCGCATTTCCAATGCCTGGGCCGGAGCGAATTGGGGCCAGATTTCGATTCCAAGAATCGGGCAGGAAGTGATTGTCAGTTTTCTTGAAGGCGATCCGGACCGGCCAATCATCACGGGCCGGGTCTATAACGATCAGCAGATGCCACCCTACAAGTTACCGGACAACATGACGCAGTCCGGCATCAAGTCGAGATCCACGAAGGGAGGGTCTGGTCAGAACTTCAATGAATTCCGGTTTGAAGACAAGAGTGGGAGCGAGCAGATCTATCTTCACGCGGAGAAAGACTTTGACGAGGTAATAGAAAACAAGCATACGATCACGGTACAGAAGAGCGATCAGATCATCAAGATCGAAAAGGGTAATCAGGAAATGAAGGTCGACACCGGTAACCGGAAGATCGTGGTTTCCAAGGGCAACAACAGCCTGGAATGCAGCGCCGGCAAACAGTATGAGAAGGCTGCTCAGGAAATCAAGATGGAGTGCGGTGGCTCCACTATTACGCTAACGCCTGCCAGCATTGAGCTTAAGATCGGAGGGTCCACGATTACCATGAGCGGTGGCTCGATCACGATGAACTCCCCGATGATCAAACAGAACTAGCATGGCTGCCAAGAACACTATCGAATTGTGCCGCGCCGCGGCCTTGAAACATCCGGCCACTGACTGTATACCGTTGGCGCAGAACGCCCGCCACATGGTCGATCTGCTACTGGAACGGAAGCTTTGGATGGATAGCATCGCGTATCTGAGCCACGCGATTCCTCCACGGGAAGACATCTGGTGGGGCTGGTTTTGCGCCCGCAAAGCGGCGCAAAAGAAGAATGATCCGGTGGAAGCACTGGCGCTTTCACTCGTCGAAAAGTGGATCGCCCAACCTACCGACGAGAACCGGGCGGCGGCCAGGAAGCAGGCTGGCAAGATGCCACCGGGTTCGCCCGCGCATACGCTGCTTGAGGCAGTCTACTGGACGGGCGAGACGGAGAGCGAAGCATCGGGGGAAAAGATTCCGCCGGTACCCTATGTCTCAAACAAGATGGTTCAGGGGGCGGTACTCGGCGCGGTTTATGAAATCGATGCCGAGAATCCGGAGCCGGTCGCCATGGAATTTATCCAGCAGGCGATTGAAGTAACCAACCGGATTCAGGCCTGGAATCAGTACAGCTAGACTTCGCAGATCTTCAGCATGGCGTCGAGGGTCTTGACCGGATCGGGATTGCCGGGACGCGGGCTGTATTCATGACTCACCCAGCCCTGATAGCCCAGGTCGGCGATCTTACGCATGATGGGTGCATAGTTCATCTCCTGCGTCTGGAGATCGAATTCATAACGTCCCGGGTTGCCGGCCGTATGGAAGTGGCCGATGTACTGAAAGTTTTGCTCGATGGTGCGGATGATGTCGCCTTCCATAATTTGCATATGGTAGATGTCATAGAGCAATTTCATGCGCGGTGAGCCGATGCGCTTGCAGAGTTCCACGCCGTAAGCCGTGTGATCGCAGGCGTAATCGGGATGGTTGACTTTGCTGTTGAGCAGCTCCATGCAAAGGGTGACGCCAGCGTCTTCGGCGCGTTTGATGATGCGGCGGATGAATTTCTCGTTGTTATCGAGGCAGCGTTCAACGGAGAGTCCCCACTTGTTGCCGCTGAGCAAAATCGCATTGGGAGCCTTGACGGAAGCAGCGGCAGCGATCACTTCGATGGCCAGCTTTTCGAGTTCGTCATGGCGGGACAGGTCCGTTGAGTTGTGCATGAGCGAGCCGATGCCAGGCAGCATCGTCGGCACGATGCCGTACTTCTTGAGGATCGGAAAATCCTTGGGGCCGACCAGATCATGGCCTGTAACACCAAGTTCGGCGGCAGCTTTGCAGCGCTGTTCCAAGTCAAATCCGCGACCCAGAACCCCTCCGCAAATTCCCTGCTTCAGCCGACCGGGGCGGGCTTTGGCAGGAGTCTGGCCTTGGGAAGCAAAGCCCGCGAACAGGGAGGCGGCGCCAGCAGTTATCCATTCTCTACGCTTCATCGTGCCTCATATACTATCAAGCTATGGGCTTCGCGCTGTGGCGGCAAACGCCACTTTTGATTTGCGGTGGAACGCATGAGTACCGGCCGATGGGAACGGCCATCATTGGGGATCAGGGACTCTTTGCGGCCAAGGATTTTTCGAGGTCGCGAGAGACGCCGCGGCGGGGACAGGAGGGCTTTGTCGGGTACTTTGCCAGTCTGGAAGAAGTGAACCGGTACTTGCGGCGAAGGCCGGGGGCGAGACAGGGTAAGCGTAACTCGCACTTGGTACTGGCCACGCTTGGTTGATTGACACCAGCGCCTGTCTCCGGTATATTCCTAACATACTGTAGTTTCAACAGGTTGTCGGGAACCTGTGAGGAAGAGCGCTAAATGCTCCAGGGGATCAGGAAGCCAACCAGACGCTAGCGTCCAGTTGGACATGCCAAGCATCCCGCGGTTTGGCCCAGTCGCCACGAGCCGCCTCCCGTCGATTCTGGCTAAAGAAGCAGCGAAGCTGCAGTTCTGCAATGGAGACTCGGCAATGTCCAGCTTGTCCGATGAGCGGATGCCTAAGGCGCCACTCGAACCGCAACATGACGCACCGGAGATTTTTGAACCGGAGCAGCACGCAATGCCCGGGGCCCCGATCCCGGGTGACGGCACCGAAGAAGATGACGCAGCCGGTGAGGCGTCCTACGAGCAAATGCTTGAGGACTACGGCCAGATGGAGCATTCCACCAGTGGAGATGTGATTCTGGGCCAGGTGCTGAGCGTCACTGAGCGGGATGTAATTGTTGATGTAGGTCAAAAGACAGAAGGCAGCGTACCGCGAGATCAGGTTCTCGAAGATTTGCAGCCTGGCGACACGATTGAAGTAGTCATTGACCGGCCCGGCACAAGCCCGGAAGGTTTTCTCTATCTGTCGCATGAGAAGGTGCGGCGCCTGCGGCATTGGGATGCACTGGAACAGGCCATGAACGAAGGCTTCCTGGTAAGCGGGCATGTGCTGGCCAAGGTGAAGGGTGGACTGAGCGTTGACGTGGGTGTGCGCGCTTTCATGCCAGCCAGTCAGATTGATTTGCGGCCGACGCATGATCTGGATTCCTTTGTGGGCCAGGATATTCCGGTAAGGATTCTCAAGCTGAACCGGCGCAAGGGAAACGTGGTGGTGTCGCGGCGGCACGCCATTGAAGAAGAAGTGCTGGCCAAGCGCAGTGCGGCGCTCGAAAGCATATTCGATGGGGCGGTGCTGGAAGGGGTCGTCAAAAATCTGACGGAATACGGTGCCTTCGTGGATCTGGGTGGCATCGATGGGCTGCTTCACATCAGCGATATGAGCTATGGCCGGGTGACGCACCCGTCGGATGTGATTGCCAGCGGCCAGACCATCACGGTGCGGGTTCTGCGCTTTGATCGCGAAAAGGGGCGAATCTCTCTTGGGATCAAGCAGCTTTTCCCGGACCCCTGGGAGACGGCGGTGGAGCGCTACGTGATCGGTTCTCATTTGCAGGGCCGTGTCGTGAGCGTTACCGATTATGGCGCCTTTGTCGAGATCGAACCCGGAGTTGAGGGCCTGATTCACATCTCTGAAATGACCTGGAGCCGCCGGATGAAGCATCCGGCCAAGGTTGTCAAGCCGGGGGAGATGGTGGAAGCAATTGTGCTGGACATCCGGCCCGAGGACAAGCGCGTTTCCCTTGGCTTGAAGCAACTGGAAGCGGACCCCTGGACGACGTTGGGCGAACGCTACGCGATTGGCAGCGTGGTTGAAGGCCGGGTACGCAAGCTTACGGATTTCGGCGCATTCATTGAAATTGAAGAAGGTATCGACGGACTGGTGCATGTCAGCGATATGTCGTGGACCAAGCACATCAAACATCCTTCCGAGTTATTGAAGAAGGGGCAGATGGTGCAGGCAGCGATCCTGCAAATCGATTCCGACAACCGCCGCTTGAGCCTGGGCATCAAGCAATTGAAACCGGATGCATGGGAGAGCTTCTTCAACACGCACATGGTGAATGAACTGGTGACGGGCAAGGTGGTGAGGGCCGCGAATTTCGGAGTTTTCGTGGAGCTGGCCCCGGGCGTGGAAGGCTTGTGTCACAATTCGGAGATTCCGGGACTGGAAAGCCGGGGCCGGGGCGGGGACAGCGGGATCGCGATGTTGCCGGTTGGTACAGAAGAAGAATTCAAGATCATTCGTATGAACGAAACGGAAAAGAAAATCGGCCTGAGCTTGCGGGCCGTCGGCGAAGAGAAGGAACGTAGCCGGTTGAAGGGATATCAGGAACAGGCCGAGGCGGCAAGCCTTGGTTTTGAAGCGGGTGCCGAGGCGCCGGATTATGCTGAGGAAGGCGAGTAGCCATGACAAAGGCCGAATTGATTGAAGAAGTATCGCGAGTGGTAGAGATGACGCGGAAAGATTCCGAGATCATCGTGGAAGCGATTTTTGACAGCGTGGTTCGCAGTCTGAAATCCGGGGAAAAAATCGAGATTCGAGGCTTTGGCAGCTTTCGCACCCGGCAGCGGCAATCGCGCATCGGCCGGAACCCCAAGACGGGGGCACGGGTAGACGTACCTTCCAAGCGCATTCCCTATTTCAAGCCCAGCAAAGAACTCAAGGACCTTGTGAACAGCAGCAGTGCGGCGCCTGCTACTGAGCCGCCGCCAACGGACCCGCCTACGACTCTTTAGGAAGCCAGGATGGACCACCTGTGGAGCCCGTGGCGCTACCGGTATGTGACGAAGGCAGAAGATCGTCCTGATGGATGTATCTTCTGTGCCAAACACCAAGACAAGCAGGATGAAAAGAACCTGATTCTGTTTCGGGGAGAATCCTGTTTTGGTTTACTCAATCTTTACCCCTACACCAATGGCCATCTGATGATTGCGCCTTATCGCCACGTCAGCACGATTGAGGAATTGCCCGAAGAGGAATGGCTTGAGCTCACACGCTATGCCCGCCTGGCGGAACGCCTGGTACGGAAGGTCTATCGTTGCGATGGGCTGAATCTGGGCTTTAACATTGGCTCGGTTGCGGGGGCCGGCATTGCTGGCCACATCCACTTGCACGTCTTGCCACGGTGGAATGGGGATGCCAATTTTATGACCGTAGTGGGCGAGACGCGCGTACATCCTGAGGAACTGCGCGAGTCGTGGCGGAAGCTCACGGAAGAAACGTGGCGGCTTAGCGGCCCAGAAAGCTGAAGCGGCGAACGAGGCCGTTGCCGGCATCAACTTCGACAACGTTTGTGCCAGGGCCGAGCAGCAGGTCGAGGCCGAAAGCCCCGGTAAGATCTGAATCGCGGCGCTGAACTTCCAGCACCTGACCATCCCCGCTGACCAGGCTCACCTTGGGGAGATCCCGAATGCTAATTCCGTTGGCGTCGAGAACGCGGAAAAAAAGGAGGTTCCGGTGGAGGGTGCCCGAGCTGGCGGAGGTGGTGTGGAGCAGTGACTGAATTTGCTCCGGGGCAGCCGGGTTCGCTTTGCCAAACCAATAGGGAACGCGCAAGCTGGGGAGGCCCTCCGCCGCGAGCAGAATGAAGCCGGAGTGCACACCGGCGTCGAGGGAATTGCGGTCGAGATGCAGGATCAATTCCGCTGTGCCACCGGGCTCCAGATTCACTTCACTGGCGGAAACCCAGACGGGGTGGCCGAGGGTGTTATCAATCGAAACTTCATAGTGAAGTGGCTCCGCTGTGAGGTTTCGCAGCTCAAGTGTTTCGACGTCGTGCCGTGGGAAGGTTACGGTTGCCGGATGGATGCTTAGCGGGGCAGCCATGGCTTGAGAAAGATCCAGCAGGCCAGTTCCGGTTTCCGGGAGGCTGCCCGCACCGAGTGGACGCGCCGAGTGAATCAAGAGCGATCGATACTGGGCAGGGCTGAAGCCGGGCTTGTGGCTCTTGAGTAGCGCGGCAATGCCAGCGGCGACGGGAGACGAAAAGCTGGTGCCATTAATGGTGGTGTAGCGAGTGGCCGAGTAGAGATCCCCTGCCGGATAGTTGCTTTGCGCAGCGGTAAAGAAATTTGTCCCCACCGCCAGTACATCCGGTTTGAGAGGGACGCCCGGGAGAGGACCACGGGAAGAGAATCCCGCGAGGCGATTGGGGTCAACGGCCCGCGGCTTCAAGGCAAGATCAATCGTGACGGGAAGCTCGCCGGAGCCACTCAACTCCCCGCGCAAACGGAGCCCGTCGGCATGGGTGAGAAAGACGGTGGGAAGAGTGGCAGCGCCCACGGCCGGGGTGATGAGATCATTTGCCCGGGCGGCATCGGAATAAAGCACGACACCAGCAGCACCGGTGCGGGCAATGTTGGCAATCTTGAGCTCAAAAGTGCATTCCCCGCGCTGGACCAGGACGAGCTTGGCGGCAAAGACACCGTCGGGCAAAGCTTCGCAAGCCAATTCCGATTTATCGACGGCAAGGACGGAAACCAGTTGGCCTTCGAGCACTCCCTCGGCGGCAGTGCGGGAGCCAGCCCGGGCCAGAAAGAATTCTGTTCCGAGCAGAAGAGCGGAAGACAAGAGCCGGCTGTTTTCGCTGGCCCCAACGGTTAATGCCGTGGGTGCGGTTGCGGGAGAGCCGATGGTCGCGGGGCCCGGCCCATCGTTGCCAGCCGATACAATTGCCATCACCCCTTGGGCCTCAGCTTGCGCCAGTGCCTGAACCAGAATGTCGTCCTCCGGTCTCGCGGCCAGGCTTGAGCCGAAACTCAGATTGATGATGTCCATACCGTCGGCTACAGCGTCTTCGATGGCCTTGAGGATGGCAGCATCGGTTGCGCCATCATTGACGCCCGGGGTCCCGAAAATCTTGTAAACCCCCAGCCTGGCAGCCGGTGCCATGCCGGAAATCCAACCCTGGGGGGACTCATGCCCGACACCGGCGGCGGCCATTGCCACTGCGGTTCCATGGCCGCTGCGATCCAGAGCGCTCGTTTCCGGATCGGGTCGCCGGAAGAGGCTGGCATAGGAACGGGCAACAATGATCTTGCGGTTGGTGTGCTCCAGGTCACGATCGTCGTTTACGCGAGGAAAGCCGTCGAGTGCTTCGAGGGAGTCCTGTTGAAAGCCTGGATGGCCGATTTCGATCCCACTGTCGAGGATCCCGATTTTGATTCCCGCTCCGCCATTTTCTCGCCCATATTGCTCCCAGGCGGCGACTACTGCGTGAACACGGGCGGCACCATCCAGAGTCTTTTGAAATTCCCGAACCCTGTGAACACGCTTTACATCCGGGATCTGGGCGGCGAGAGAGGCCGGGTCAGCCAGCTCTTCCGGGACCTCGACAATCAAAGCATTGGCCACACGTTGAGTGCGGGCCATTGTGCGGTAGCCGCGCGAGAGGAGTTGCGACTCAACGCGAGATTGGCGCGCGCGCAGCCGCGTAAGCCGGTCGAGGTTGCCAGGGGCGGCTTCTTCGTAGAGCTCGACAATGTATTGGTTCGGAACATACTGGCCGGGGAGCATGGCCGCGGCCAGAAGCAAGAATAGAAGACTGCGAAGAAACATGAGCTAAATTTGTCAGACGGCAAGAGAGTGAAGAATGGATTCGACTTACTTGTAAAGATTCGTTAAAGACTGGGTCCGGCGCAACGAAATCCGAAGTTCATATAAGTGGTGTCGCCCTCCGGAAGGACATAGCGTCGAGAGAAGCGCACCTTGTCGGCGGTCTGAACAAAACTGCCCCCGCGCAGGGAAATCCGCCGCTGGTCTTCTGTCAGGAGAGTGAACTCGGCAACATTTCCCAGCATGTCGAAAAGGCCCCAGAGATTGGGCTGTTTCTGGGCAACCGGATGAGTGGCTGCGCCTGCTCGAAGCAAAGCCTGGACGGATTGGGTATTGTCGGGCGCAAGCCAGGCGTAACTGTCAAGCGGTTCGGGCTGGGACACCGCCGCCCCTGCGCGAGCAGCGAACTCCCATTCAAATTCAGTGGGCAGACGCAAACCGAGGGTGCGGCAGTATTGGTGGGCCTGGGCGGGAGTAATGTCGGTCACCGGCAGCCGCGATTGCAGCACGAGTGCCATCTTCTGGTGGGTGGCGGAACGCAATGGAGGAAGAGCGCCCATCACCTTTTGGAAGGCTTCCCGAGTGACCTCGGTTTCGCCGATCCAGAAGCCGGTGGCAGTTTGCACTTCCCTGCCCGGCAGGTCGCCTTTCTGGCAAGTGGCCTCTGGGTAGCAGCCAACGATCGAGCGGCCGGGAGGAATGTAGACATAGCGCAGACCGTCTTTGGGATGGGTGCGCTTCTCGCCGAAGCTGGGCAGAACTTCTCTGGGTTCCGGAATGACGGGTGCCGGTGCAGGAGCAGCCGGGGGCGGCGTTGCAGCGGGAGTTGGGGCTGGCGTTGGGCCCGGCTTTGGTAATGGCGCAGGAGGAGGAGGCGGCGGCGACGGAACGAAGGAGAAATCCCCGAGCAAGCCCGAATAGCTGAAAGGGGTTTGCTTCCCCTGAGACTCGTTGTGCACCTTTGACCGCACCCGGGTGAAAAGAGACTCGAGACCCAAACCCGGCGTCTTCAACTCAGCCAGGAGATGTTTTGTAAAGAGGCCGTTACGCTCCTTCGGGTTGTCATCGGCAGTGCGGCCCTCGTCGGCAGCAAAGGCAATAAAAGCTCCCGCTCCACTCATGCCGCTTAACCCGCCTCCACCGGAACGGGAAGCCCGGAAGGGGTTGGAGCGGCAGGCATCCAGCACCAGAATCGAAAGCCTCACGTTGCGGGCGCGGATCAGATCGCGAACGCGCGCTGCGGAATAGGCCTGATAGCGAACATCTGCTTCCATCTCAGCGGCGAAGGAAATGGGCAGCAAGAAATTCTCACCTTCCACGCTAATGCCGTGACCGCTGAAGTAAAAAAGGGCAACATCGTCAGGCCGCAAGCCAGAGACAAAGCGTTGCACGCCGAGATCCATGGTCCGCAGGTCGGTATCGACCAGCAATTCCGTCTCAAAGCCGGTTTCCTTCAGAACTTTGCTGAGGTCCGAGGCATCATTGATTGCATTCGCCAGGGGTTGCTTGCTGTACTGATTGTTGCCGATCAGCAGGGCCATTTTGCGGGGCGCAGCCTCGATGCGGAAGTCGCGTTGTTGCGCCTGCACTGGTGCCAGCGCCAGCCAAAGAATTGCCAGCCTCCACATGCTAAGAGTTTATCGTCCCTGTTGAGCAAAAACAAAAGAGGGCTCACCCGGTGGGGGAAGCCCTCTTTGAATTGAATGGGAAAGTGTTAGCCGACGTGCGCTTCGACCATCTTGACAAGATCGGTCTTGGAGACTGCGCCAACGCGCTGCTCGACCACCTGGCCACCCTTGAAGAGAAGTAGCGTCGGGATGCCGCGTACGTTATAACGTCCGGCAGTGCCATTGTTGTCATCGACGTTCAGCTTCCCGACCTTAAGCTTGCCCTGATACTCGTCGGCGACGGCGTCAACCGTAGGAGCGATCATGCGGCAGGGACCGCACCATTCCGCCCAAAAGTCTACCAGTACGGGGGTATCCGAATTGAGGACGTCGGCATCAAAGCCAGCGTCGGTGAAGGTGAGAGTGTTTGCTCCAGCCATGTTTTTTTTAATCTCCAGTTATATGGATGCGCCAGCTACGGGAAAGTCGCAAGACTGTCCGAAACTTTAGCGCTTCAATAATTCTCGATACAGGTTTGAATAAGCCAGCGCAGAGTTCTTCCAGGAATAATCCCGGCTCATGGCTGTCTTCTGCATCCGCGCAAACCGTTCCGGAGTATAAAAAACCGCGAGGGCCTGACGCAGACATTCCGCCAAATCCCAGCTATCAAAACGCCAGAATTTGAATCCTGTCTCTCCATCAATCGTATCATCGAGTCCACCGGTGGCCCGCACGATGGGCAGGGTACCGTAGCGGAGGCTGTACATCTGATTTAGCCCACACGGCTCGTAGCGGGAGGGCATCAAAAAGAAGTCGGCTCCTGCCTCGATGCGATGAGCCAACGCGTTGTTAAAGCCGTGCCAGAAAATCATCCGGTCCGGGTATTTGGCGGCATAACCGGCAAAGAGGTTTTCGGTGTCTTTATCCCCCGAACCGAGCACTACGAAGGTGGCGTCGCGCCAACCCAGCATTTCGTCAAGCACGCCAGCCAGCAGATCAAAGCCTTTCTGGTGCGCCAGTCGCGACACAATGCCAATGAGTGGCCGGTCGATTCGATGGCCCAAGTCGAACTCATCGAGCAAAGCCTGCTTGCAAGCGAGCTTGCCGCTCAAGTCCTGTGCACTGTAATTGGCGGGGAGGTGAGGATCGGTTTCCGGGTTCCAATGGTCATAGTCACAACCATTCAGCAGTCCGGTCAGAACATTGCCACGGGCTCGCAAGAGTCCATCCATGCCGAAGCCATATTCCGGGGTCTGGATTTCCTGGGCGTAGCGGGGGCTGACTGTCGTGAGCGCATCGGCGTAGACAATCCCAGACTTGAGCAGGCTGGCGGCACCGTTGAACTCCAGCAGGTCGCTGCGATAGTAACGATCTTCCACGCCTACATCCCAAAGTTTCGTTCGCGGCAGCAAACCCTGGTAGCCGAGGTTGTGAATCGTAAAGACTGTTTTGGCGCCATAGAAGGCGGGGTCGCCGGTGACGAAGTTCTTGATGAAGAGGGGGAGCAGACCAGCTTGCCAATCGTGACCGTGAAAGATTTGCGCCGGAAAGAGATAGCGGGCCACTCCCAGCGCGGCGCTGCACAGTACGGCATAGCGAACGGGATTGTCGCCAAACTCGCCATAACGATCGCCATAAATGCCATCCCGGCCATAGAGCCCAAGATGCTCAACGAAAAAGAAAGGTGTCCCGCGCAGCTCTCTTCGGTAGATGTCGCACTCGTACCGCCCGCCCCCCAGATAAACCCGCAAGCCCTTGTAAACCAGTTCTTCCGGACGGACGTCTATCGCTCCATAACGAGGCATGACAACAGCGCACTCATCACCCAAAGCGTTGAGCTCCGGCGGCAGAGCGCCGAGTACATCCGCAAGGCCGCCAGTTTTGGCAAATGGGGCGGCTTCGCTTGAAACCATGAGTATGCGCGACATAGCTTTGTTTATTCTGCCAGAGAGATTAGACTAAAAAATTGCGATTGCCGATTCTATCCCTGATTGCTTTGTCTACCTTCGCTCAGCAGGCCAAGATGGAAGTGAACGCGAATTTGTTCACGGTCCTGGCAGCGATCAACGCCGCCGGTTACGACGCGGATTTGGCGAGCCATGCAAATTCTCCCCTTCGCCAGCAGGTTCGCGATTGGGTGGCCAAAGCCAAACCGGGCGTTCTGCCGCAATTGAATGAATTCTATCTGGCCCACCGCAAGCAGGACCCGACGCGGGATTTGAGCCAGTACATCAGTTTTGCTCTTTCGCTTGAAACTGTAGAAGGAGCGAGCGGGATCGAGTTTCGTTACCGCTTTCGGGTAGCAGAGCTGCCGCCGGACGTGCAGGAACTGGACGGGCTCCCGGACTTGATTACCCGCTTGTACCGTCAGACCAAATTGGGAGGCTTGATTGCAGCCAACCAGGAGGTTCTTGACCTTGCG
>CAZECF010000065.1:0-28290 GCA_964510335.1 uncultured Bryobacter sp.
CACGGACTTCCATGTCCTTGAGCTCACCAATCATTTCGTGAGCAGAGTCGATGCGGGCCTTCGATTTGCGGGTACGGGCCTTCGCCTTCCGGCCCAACCAGGCAAGCTCGCGGCGTACAACCGCTTCCAGGCCTTCCTTGCGTCGCCGCTCAGCTTCAAAGTATTGTTCCCGACGCTCCAGGAATTTTGAATAGTTGCCTTCGACCTTGAAGAGCCCATCCGGGTAAACCGAATTGAGTTCGGCAACATGGGTGGCCGTGTTTTCCAGGAACTGGCGATCGTGCGAAATGATGACACAAGAAAAGCTGGCAGAAGAAAGAGCTTTCTCCAGCCACAGAATCCCTTCCAGGTCGAGATGGTTCGTCGGCTCATCGAGAAAAAGCAGATCGGGTGACTTGCTCGCCGCAGCAGCAATCGCCAGACGCTTCTTCCATCCGCCGGAGAGGGTGAGGGTTTCCGCATCCGGATCCGCGAATCCGGCCAGGCCGAACCACGGACTGTCCGTAGGCACAAAATCCTTTACGGTAGAACCCTTGGGGAAGACCGGGTCCTGAGCGACATTGCCAATCTTCAGACCCTTGCGGGGGGCAACAATGCCGGAGTCAGAATCCTCCAACCCCGTAAGAATCTTGAGCAGCGTGGACTTGCCAGCACCATTGGGGCCAATCAGGCCGAGGCGTTGGTTGTCCTCGATGGTGAGCGAGACATTTTGAAATAGGACCGTCGCACCGAACTGCTTGCCGAGCGACTGGACCGAGAGAAGTAAACCCATTCCTTATAGGTTAGAAAGAAAATGCGCGGCTCCCGGACTGGTGAGTTGGGAGCCGCGACCTCAGTGAGGTTCAGGGGTAGGAAATGCTCTGGCAGGAATTGCTGGCGCAGAGCAAAAAGGAAGACTTGTATATCGGTTGCGGTCCTTAGTCGGCACCTTACCGAATGGAGTGATTGCCGCCACTAAGTGGGCTAACTCGCCAGCAGTGCTAGCGAGCTCAGATGCAGCTCGACTCAGGATGGGCTTTTCCAGCAGTGAGAAAAGCACGGAGCAAGCACACTGGAGCGTGCGAATACCGCAAAACACAGACCCTAAACCCCTTAAATTGAAGTTGAGAATTGGTCCATCAGTCCTGGATGGGGAGGCTTGTCTGGGCTTTTACTGCTGGTTGCGCAAGGCTTGGCGCGGTGGGAGCTACACGGGTAGCTTTCTTATAATTGAATCCGAAGCAGGCCCGAAAAGCGAATAAATAATATTTATAAGTTAAACGAGCCGCAGAAGCTATTCCAAAGCAGATCGAGGCACAGCTTTTCGAGGACAGAGAGGCCAATCTAAACCGAGTTCGAATCGCCCCATTTTTTATCGAGAAAGGGAGCCTATTGGTTCTGGTTCCACATTTTGGGCCGGAGCCGTTCCTCCGTCTTTCGCATCGTCTCGCGCATTTCCGGACGAATCTGAGGCCCGAGAGGCCAGATCGTGAAGTCCCGGAAGGCAAGTCGGGTCGGCTTTCCCTTGAGGCCAATCAGAGCTTGATGGAGCTCGAGCAAGTGACCGCGGGAGAGCTCCAGGGCGTGTTCCTTCGGCTGGTAGAAACTGCCAACCGGGTATTCCAGATACGGCGTATCGGACTGCTCAATGTGGCAGCCAAGAATGTGGGTAATCACCTTCCCATCGGTGAAGCGGACCAGGCGCTCGATGGACTTCTCAAACTGGTCCCAGTAAGTCACGTAAAGTCGTCCCGGGTAGAGCGTGTCGCCAATCAGCAGCAACCCGGTGCGCTTGTCGTAGAAAGCAACATCGGTGGCGTGGTGGCCGGGTATTGGCAATACTTCGAGCACCCGCCCGCCAAGATCGAGCTTCCCAACCGATTCTGGCCAGCTCGCCAGGCCAAAAGCCTTCTGGATGGTGGGAATGTCAAAGGGCACGAACTCAATGTCGTCACGGTTCTGGAATTGCGGATCGCCGGCGATGTGGTCTCCGTGGCCATGTGTGTGAATGACCATTTTGCGAATGCTGGTGCGGCCTTTGCGGATGAGCCACTTGGCCACAATCTGGTCGTAAACGCGGCCAATATCATTCTTGCCGGCGCCCGTATCGATCAGAGTGACTTTTTCTTCGCCGAACACGACGTAGAGAAATGGCTTTTCATAGTGCGTACAACCGGACTCACGAACAATGTAAAGGTCCGCATTGTACTCATGGATTTGCCACTCAGGCTCTTCCATACACTTGGGGCCACCGTGGATCCATTTGGCGGGAAGTTGACCGGGTTCAACGCCCGCGCCGTCAGGCTGCGGGACTTGGGAATAAAGGCGTAACAGGCATAGCGCGGCAACGGAGGCGAGCATGCGAAACGCCAAAACGGGTTTCGTCATGGTGACACTCATCTTGCGCTATTGGGCGCGGCGGTGTCAATGCGGTACAATCGATTTTGGAAGGGCGGGAGTAACTCAGTGGTAGAGTCTCAGCCTTCCAAGCTGTTGGTCGCGAGTTCGATTCTCGTCTCCCGCTCCAGAATTCGCTTACAATCTGTGCATGCGAATTCTCACCCGTTTTGGATTCATCGCCGCACTCAGTGCGGCTTTGTTATTTCCGCAAGCCAATCTCATCGACATCAACAGCGCCACCAAGCCCCAGCTTGAGGCGATCAAGGGCATCGGGCCAAAGTATTCGGAAGCGATCATCAAAGGCCGGCCTTACACCCGCAAGGATGAGCTGGTCGGCAAAAAAGTGCTTCCGCAGGCCACCTACAATGCGATTAAAGACCTGATTATTGCGAAGCAACCGGCGAAGAAGTAAGGTAGTCCCACAGAATCGTGGCGGCGGTCTTGACCCCTACCGGCAATGCCGCCTCGTCGATATCAAAATCCGTTGTATGGAGCCCGCTGGTAATTCCCCGGGCTTCATTGCGAACCCCCAACCAGAACATCGCACCAGGAATTTCCCGCTGGAAGAGGCTGAAGTCTTCGCCCCCCATCTGCGGGGCCGTTTCAATGACGTTTTCCTTGCCAACTGCTTTGTGCAGTGAAGGCAACGTGCGGCTCACCACTGCCGGAGGATTGACCGTAACGGGGTAGCTGGGTTGGATCCAGTTCACTTCAAAGCCACCGCCATTGCTTGCCGTACAGCCCGTTAGAATCTGGCGAATCTGGCTGCGATAGGCCTCACGCGTCTGTTCGTTGAAGGTGCGGAGCGTGCCCTCCAGCTTGATCGTGTCGGCGACGATATTCGACCGTTCGCCGCCATGGATCGTACCGATGGTGAGCACGCTCGGGTCCATAGTGGAGATGCGTCGGGAATGAATCGTTTGCAGCATATTGATGCACTGGGCAGCGCTCACCAGTGCATCCGATCCCTCGTGAGGAAATGCCGCATGGGCCTTGGCGCCTTTGATCGTGATGTCAACGGAATCCGCACTCGCCAGCAGCGGGCCGGAAGCATAGCCGATTTTTCCGGCTTCCACCATGGGAGAGACATGGAAAGCGAAGATGGCATTCGGGCGCGGCTTGTCGAGCGCACCTTCCTTGATCATCAGGGCGGCTCCAAAGAACTCCGCATCGGAAACACCTTCTTCGGCCGGCTGAAAGATGAATTTCACCGTGCCAGGCAGGTCCTTCTTGAGTTTCGCGAAGAGTTCAGCCACTCCAAGGGCCACCGTGAGATGGGCGTCGTGACCGCAGGCGTGCTTGACGCCCTTGTTGAGCGATTTGTAGGGAACATTGAAGTCTGTCTCATCGAGCGGCAGCGCGTCCATGTCCGTGCGCCAGGCCACAACAGGACCTGGCTTGCCCCCTTTGATCACCCCAACGACACCATACCCCGCGACCCCGGTTCTCACCTCATCAAATCCGAGGGCGCGCAATCGTTCTGCAACGATACGACCCGTTCGAGCCTCCTGGTTGGACAATTCCGGGTGCTGGTGGAAGTCCCGGCGGGTCTCAATGAGTTTCGTCTTCATGGCCTCAATGTGAGGAGTGAAGTCCTGCGCAAACAGCGTAGCGGCATAGAAAACTAGGGAATTCATTTGGCACCTGCCTGGAGATACTGAACGAGAATTCGCGCCCCGGCCCGCACTCCGAGCAGCATCGCGTCTTCATCAATGTCGAATCCCGCACTGTGAATGGGAGCGGTAATTCCTTTTGCTTCGTTGCGCACACCCAATTGCAGCATTGTGCCGGGAATGACTTTTTCAAAGTAAGAAAAATCTTCCGCAAAAAGTCCGGGCGGGGAACTGACGATATTCGGTTTGCCGAAGACTGCTTCAAGCGCAGGCATCGCGGCACGATTGAGTGCGGGGCTGTTGACCATGGCCGGATAACCACGGCGGAATTCCAGATCAAAACTTCCTCCCATCCCGGTCGCGCAGCCGGAAAGGGTTTGCCTGATCTTGGCCTCATAGTCATCCACCACGGCATCAGACAGAGTCCGCACCGTTCCCTGAATGACAACATTCTCCGCGATGACATTGCGGCGGTCTCCACCATGGATGGTGCCCAGCGAGAGTACGGAGGGGTTCTGAGAGTCGATCCGGCGGCTGTGAATACTCTGCAAGGCGGCGATGCACTGTGAGGCAATGGCAATGGCGTCAATGCCCTGATACGGATATGCCCCATGGGACTTGCGGCCCTTAATCGTGATCTTGACTGCTGCTGCGGAAGAACTCGCCGCATTGTCGGTATAACCAATCTGGCCGACCTTCGTCACTGGCGATACATGGTAAGCGAAGATGGCCTCCGGACGCGGATTCTCCAGGGCGCCTTGCTCAATCATGCGCTTGGCCCCGCCGCCGGATTCTTCCGCCGGTTGAAAAAGAAACTTCACACTGCCCGGCAAATCGGCCTTCATTTCATTGAGCGTCTCAGCGATACCGAGCGCAATGGCGGTGTGAGCATCATGTCCGCAGGCGTGCTTGACTCCCTTCACCGTCGAACGATAGGGAACATTGAAGTTGGATTCGTCAATCGGCAGCGCATCCATTTCGGCACGCCAGGCCAGCACCGGACCCGGCTTGGCCCCCACCAGTGTGGCCACGACACCGTGGCCGCCCACCCCCGTTCGGATTTCTGAAAATCCCATCGCTTTGAGCCGGGAAGCGACCAACTCTGCCGTACGGCGTTCCTGATTGGAAAGCTCCGGATGCATGTGGATATCACGTCGACACTCGATCAGTGAAGACTCGATGCGCTTGGCGATCGAGTCAATTTTCTGATCGATGCTTTGGGCTGGCAGCAGCGACGCTACGGCGGCCAGGAGCAAGGCTTTCATACACTAAGAGTGTATCCATGTCGAAAATTTACTCGCGGCCCGAACTGGTCGCCCAACGCGCCCTCTGGCGCAACGAGGGCAAAAAAGTTGTCTTCACAAACGGCTGCTATGACATCCTCCACCCGGGTCACGTGCGCTTGCTCGAGTCGGCGCGCGAACTGGGAGATATCCTCATCCTGGCTTTGAATACCGATGCCAGCGTGCAGCGTTTGAAGGGGCCCTCCCGCCCCATCTGCGATGAGCAGACGCGGGCTGAAGTTGCTACGTCTCTTGAGGCCGTGGATGCCGTCACCTTCTTTGATGAAGACACACCGCGTGAGTTGATCGCTGAAGTACTGCCGGACTTTCTGGTGAAGGGCGCGGACTGGAGCCACTTCATCGCAGGGCGAGAAGAAGTAGAAGCGGCCGGTGGGCAAGTGTTGGCTTTGCCCCTGGAGCCAGGCTATTCCACAACCAACCTTGTGCAGCAAATTCTGGACCGGCATTCGTGATTCGTGACCTGCTACTGACCGTTGCCGCCAAGCCTGAGTTTCAGGAAGTGTTGGAGCGGCTCAAAGGCGCAGATCGTACGATCTCGCTCGGCGGCCTGACGGTGGCGGCCAAGGCATTGCTGCTCGCGTTGCTTTGGAACAACGTGCGTCAGACAATTCTGGTGGTCACCGACGGCAACCGCGAAGCCGAAACGCTGTTGGAAGCAACCAATGCCTTCCTGACCCTGTTGGAGCCAGACGGACTGCGGGCCCAAATGATTCCCGCACTGGATGTACTGCCCCACCAAAAGCTGACACCCCATTCCGAGATCCTGGAGCAGCGCGCCATTGGACTGTGGAAGCTCGCCACCGGTCGGGCCTCCATCACCATTGCCCCGGTCTCCAGCGCGATGCTTCGCGTTGCCCCGCCGAGTTTCTATCAGCAACTCGTTTTGACTCTGAAGGAGAACGAAGAAGTTGCACTCGACGATCTCGCGCTGCATTTGAATCGCATCGGTTACGAACCGCGTGAGCCCGTCGAAATGGTGGGTGAGTATTCAGTGCGCGGGGGAATCGTAGACATCTATCCAGCCGAAGCAGACCAGCCGGTACGCCTCGAATTCTTCGGCGACATGATCGAGTCGATCCGGCGCTTTGACGTCTCTACGCAGCGCAGCATCGCACGCGTTCCCGAGGTGCGGATCCTGCCGCTCGTCGAGACCCCAACGGATACAGATGGACCGCGGGAATTCTCCCTGTTGAACATCACCGGTGCGGGTCTGCTCTTTTGGGATGAGCCGGAGCAGATCCGCGGTGCGGCAGAACGCTTCTGGAAGCGGCTGGAAGAAGGGGCGGCCGAAGTTGAGCCGGAGTCACACTATTTCCACTACGGCGAACTCTCCTCACACGGTGCGGCCGGGATGCGTGAAATTGAGCTAAGGGAGCTGGGGCTGGATCTTGGGCTGGAGTTCGGCTCGCGTCCGGGCATTACCTTCCGGGGCAACATTCGTTTGGCCGTGGAAGAATCGCGAACGCTCGTTGCGGCCGGATCGAAGGTGGTCTTCTTCGCGAATTCCCTGGGCGAAGTCGAGCGCTTTGCCGACGTCTTCAGCGAGTACAGGCTTCCCTATCAGGTCGTGCTACCACCCGATGAAGCCATGCCGCAATATCTGGCTGAGCGGGTCTATGCGGGGCCGGGGGCCAATGTGATTTTGATCAAGGGCCGGCTCTCGCGCGGCACGGTCTTCCGGGAGCCGAAGCTGGCCCTCTTCGGCGGCGATGACCTCTTTGAATCTTCCGATCTGATTGCGCGGTCCAGCCAGCGCGGCCCGGTCTCTTCCATGGGCGCCTTTGCCGCTGACATTGCAGACCTCAAGCCCGGCGACTTTGTGGTGCACCAGACCCACGGTGTCGGCAAGTTTGCCGGTATCAAGGTCATCAATCAGGGTGAATTTCTTTTGGTTGAATATGCCGGAGATGCCAAGCTCTATGTCCCGGTTACCCGTCTCGACCTGATCACCAAACACCGCAGTGGTGGGGGCGGAGAATCCAAAGCTCCCCTCGACAAGCTGGGTGGCGTTACCTGGCAGAAGACCAAGAGTCGCGTCAAGGCCAGGATGAAGGATATGGCCGATGAGCTGCTCAAGCTCTACGCGCAACGCCGCATGGCCGAAGGCTTCTCCTTCTCGCCCGATTCCAACTGGCAGCGCGAGTTTGAAGACAGTTTCGAATACAACGCCACCAAAGATCAACTTGCCGCCGTGCGGGATCTCAAGCGCGACATGGAAAGCCTGATGCCAATGGATCGCCTGGTAGTCGGTGACGTGGGATTTGGCAAAACGGAAGTCGCCATGCGGGCTGCCTTCAAAGCCCTGGGTGACGGCAAGCAGGTGGCCGTCCTCGCCCCGACAACAGTTCTGGCTTTCCAGCACTTTGAAAGCTTCAAGCGGCGCTTCGCCGCCTTCCCGGTCCGTATTGAGCATCTCAGCCGCTTCCGGAATCCGAAAGAGACCAAGCAGACGATTGAAGATCTCGAAAACGGCAAAGTAGACATTCTCATTGGTACGCATCGAATCCTTTCCAAGGATGTTGAGTTCCCGGACTTGGGCCTATTGATCGTGGATGAGGAACAGCGCTTCGGCGTGCGGCACAAGGAGCGATTGAAGGACATGAAGAAGAATGTGGACGTTCTCACGCTCTCTGCAACCCCGATTCCGCGTACGCTCCACATGTCGCTCGTCGGCATTCGCGACTTGAGCGTGATTGAGACTCCACCAAAAGACCGCCTGGCCGTTCACACCGTCGTTGCGAAGTTTGACCAGGAAGTGATCAAGGCAGCTATTGAGCAGGAGGTGGCTCGCGGCGGTATGGTGTACTTCGTCCACAACCGGGTGGAGTCGATTTACGCAAGAGCTTTTTCCTTGCAGGAACTGGTGCCGGGCATAAGGGTAGGTGTGGGACACGGCCAGATGGTGGAAGCCGAGTTGGAGAAGGTGCTGCTGGGCTTCATGCGGCACGAGTTTGATGTTTTTGTCTGTACAACCATTGTCGAAAACGGACTGGATATCCCGCTGGCCAACACGATCATCATCGAGAACGCGCAGAATTATGGCCTCAGTGAGCTGTATCAGTTGCGAGGAAGAGTGGGGCGCTCCAACCGTCGTGCCTATGCTTACCTGATGGTGCCGACCGACGGGGAATTGACCGAGGTCGCCCGCAAGCGGCTTGCGGCACTCAAGGAATTCTCCGACCTCGGCGCTGGCTTTAAAATCGCTGCCCTCGACCTGGAATTACGTGGTGCGGGCAGCCTTCTCGGAGGCGAGCAGAGCGGCCATATCAATGCGGTGGGCTTCGACATGTACATCAAGATGCTCGAAGAAGCAGTGCGGGAAATGAAGGGCGAGGAAGTGCCGCTGGAAATCCAGTCGACGCTGAACCTCGGCTTTGAGATTCGGATCCCGGCAGAGTACATCCCGGAAGACAACCAGCGCTTACGGGCCTACAAGAAAATCGCTGACGCAAAGAGCCGGGAAGTGGCTGATGAAATCGTGGCTGAATTTGCTGATCGCTATGGGCCCGTGCCGGATGCTGTGCGCCTGCTGGTGGACTTTGGACAGGCCAAGAACCTTGCGCAAAGTATTGGTATTGAGAGCGTCGAGCGACGGCAGGGAGTTTTCCAAATCAAATTCCACCAGCAGGCAAAGATTGACCCGCAACGGCTCATGGAACTGGTGCAGAAGTCTCCCGGTGCCAGCTTCTCGCCGGCAGGCGTTCTGAAGGCAATTGACACAACCGGGCAGCCACCAGACAAAATTGTCGCCGCACTGTACCAGTTGTTGGATGGCTTGCGAGCGAGGCCATTCTAGGCTCTTCATGAAGTGGACGGTGTATCTGCTGACCGGTGGACTGGCAGGGCTTTTATGCTTCCTGTTGGGTGGCCCGTGGTGGTTGGCTTTGGGAGTTGGCGGATTGGTGGTGGCGGGCCTCGAAATGGCCGTGCGAGTTTTGGTGGGTTGGTTTTCCGTGGCGCGAGGAGGATAGGCCTCAGGAAGACTTTCTTTTGTTGGCTTGTCTCCACTGGTGCAAAGCCTGCTCCAGTTTGTTGAGAGCATCAGGGTCCCTCGAGAAGCGAGCCTTTTCATACAGGTCCGTGATGGGGCCGGGCGCGATCTCACGGGCAGTCATGGCGCGGTGACGGTCGAGCTTTGCTTCCGTGAGATAGCGTTCAAATAGACGGGCCGCCGCATGGGGAGTTGGGGCTTGAGAATGGCGCTGACGCCAGAGCAACCAGGCCAGGAAAAGACTCAGTCCAAGCAGCGCCCAGCTCCACTCGATGCTTGGCGTGGGCAAGTTGGGACGCTTGAGTCCGTTTGCACCGCCCATCCACTCCTCGCCAAAAATCACCAGCTTGTCCTGAAGCCGAAGCAGCCACTGGATTGTCGCCGAAGGGCGTGCCAGATTGCGGGTCGGTGGCGTCGGGTCATAAACCAGCCATCCCTTCCCATCCACCCAGACCTCCACCCAACTGTGAGCGCTGGAACTCCGGATGACATGCCACGGGCCAACCGGCTCAGGCAATGCAGTGTAGAAGCCGGTTACCACGCGGGTAGGAATCTTGAGTGTCCGCAGCAGCACGGCCATCGAGCTGGCAAAGTATTCACAGTGCCCGGAACGCACGTTGAACAGAAAATCCACCAGCGGCTCGCGGCTGCCGATACTCGATTCCAGACTATAGCTGTAGCGAGTGCGAAGGAAGGATTCAATGCGGTTTGCAATCGCTTCAGTACCCTTGCTGTTGCTGGCGATAGCCTCCGCCAACTCGCGAAGCCGCGGGTTGACAACCGGCAAGCGAAGATAGCGCTGGCGCTGAAAATTGCCGATGGGAGCCAGCGTTTCGGTTGCCAACGGCGGCACTGTCGGATCTAACCAGCCAGACAGGGAATAGGTCGGCATCGCATCCGTCAGGGAGATCTGCCGGAGCGCAGATTCGGCATTCCGGCGCAGTCGACCCTCCGGAAGATACAGATACTCCGGGATACCTACCGTGAAGAGAACCCGGTCCATCGCGGCCAGGGTTTGGACTTCATAAAAGAGTCGTTCGCCGGGCTGGCGTCGCTGCTCATCGGAGGCCAGATTGATGCTGCCCTGGCCAGGGTGTTCATACCAGGATTCGAGGTTATTGGTCCAGGCTGTGCCATTGAAATCTGCTAGCGCCAGGCCGCGCCAGCGAAGTACCGGTGGCGGAGTGCCTTTGAGAAATCGAACCCGGAAGGCCGGCGTGCGGTCTTCCTGCAAACGGCCAATTTCTCCCAGGCGAACGGTGCCTGAAAACCCAACCAGCCGGCGCATCGGATTGAAGTTCAGGTGGAGCGCGGCAACCGGGACGCGAGGCAACAGGGCATAGAGCACCCCACTGAAGACAGAAATTCCAAGCACCAGCAGCAATAGAAAACTGGCCAGCGGACGCAGGATCGCCCAACCATCCGGCCCCGTCCAGGAAACCAGATCTTCCCGGTTGCGACGGACTTCATTGAGCGTCTGCACAATGAGAAACCAGATGAAGAGAACTCCAAGCAACACCCACTGTTGGGGTCCGGAGGAAGGGAATAGCGCAGCCAGCATGATCCAGATGCAATAGCTGGAGACAGCAGCAAAGTCGCGGCCCGTCTGGGCGCTCAGGAGAAAAACCATCAGTACGGCAAGCAGAAAGTCCTTGACGTTGAGATTCACCACGCCGCGGAAAAAGAACCAATAGACGGGAGCGGTTGCAGCCACCGCGATGAGAGTGGCGCAGCCAGCATTGGTGGAGAGCGTGAGTCCGGCCAGTCGCAACAAGGCCAGTAGCAGGCAGAACGCGAGAGTGGGCCAGGACAAGCCGTCTGTCAGCGCCACGAGCACAAAAGTTCCCAAAATCAGGAGATAAACCGAAAACTCCTGAAAGCGGGAAAGTGCCATAGCTACCTACAGGCTAACCCTAAAGCGATTTTTGCAGCGATCGGCTGAAGTCCATCATCATTTCCCGATTCGGATGGCTGGAGCGGATCACCACAAAAAGGTTGCGCTTGTAGAACTGATCTTCGCCGTTAACTTTGCGCCAACGTTGCGTCGATTCAAACGCCGAAGTATCGGCATTGAACTCAAAAATATCCGCAACGGCGTCAATGGGTCCAGAGTACTGAAGCCGCAGGGCCTGTTTCAATCCCAGCCGCCCCATCCACTCGGGTGCATTGTTGGAATTTGAGGCAGCGAGTGTCCAGCCACCTTCAATTTCAGGTGGCGGAGAAAAGGCCTGCGTGGACTGCGTGCAAGAGCAAAAGGTGAGGAGGATCAGGGTGAGTAGAATGCGCATGGAGTAGCATCGAGATTGTATGGCAAAAATGCGACCGCCGCGCGGCGGTTTGAAAAAGGGTGAGCCTGAGAAGGTCGGACCAAAGTCCTTTGTCAGGGCTATCCCTTGTCTTTTTATTATTTTAATTGGGATTGGATTGCTGTCGATGCTGTTTTATGCGTCGCTTGCGGGAATGAAAACCAAATGACGCGCCTCGATGGAAGAAGCCCCGCCGCAATGCGGCCCGTGAAACTGGAAACGGACTATCTCTTGACCGCAGAAGGCTCGGTGGTGATCCACGTTGGTCACACGAGAGTCTTGTGCGCCGCCTCGGTGGAAGAAGGGGTCCCGGGCTTCCTGCGCGGGAAGGGAAGTGGTTGGGTGACGGCTGAGTACTCCATGCTGCCCCGGGCAACCGCGACGCGAACCCCACGCGAGGTCAACAAGGGCCGGCAAGGCGGCAGAACCATGGAAATTCAGCGGCTCATCGGCCGCAGTCTTCGCGCAGTGGTGGACATGAAGGCACTCGGCGAGCGAACCATCACCATCGACTGTGACGTCTTGCAAGCCGACGGAGGAACACGGACAGCTTCGATCACCGGGGCTTACGTTGCCCTGGGAAGCGCTGTCCGAAAGCTCTTGTCCGGCGGCGTGCTAAAAGCTTCTCCACTCAAGGATTCTGTAGCCGCAACGAGTGTGGGTATTGTTCGCGGCGTGCCGATGCTCGACCTTTGCTACGAAGAGGACGCAGCGGCAGAAGTCGACATGAATCTGGTCATGACCGGGGCAGGGAAATTCATCGAAGTGCAGGCCACCGCCGAACAGCTTCCTTTCGACGACCCGCAACTGGCAGATCTGATCAGCCTGGCCAAGTCTGGAATTGCCGACCTGACACGGATGCAGCATGAAGCTCTATCTGGCAACCAGTAACCCCGGCAAGATCCGCGAATTCACTGGCGCAGGCCTGGATATGGAAATGCTTCCCGGCATGAAGGACTTGCCACTGGCCCCCGAAACCGGCGAGACCTTTGAAGCCAATGCCATTCAGAAAGCGCTGTACTACGCCGAGCACGCTCCCGGATGGCTGATCGCCGAAGATTCAGGCCTGGAGGTGGATGCCCTCGGGGGCGCACCCGGAGTGCATTCCGCCCGCTGGGCTGGCAATGATCAAGCCAACAATGAGCGGCTCCTGCGGGAAATGGCCGGTCAGTCGCAGCGATCAGCCAGATACGTTTGCGTCATCGCGCTCGTCGATCGTGGACAGGTATTGGCAACGTTTCGCGGAACGGTGGAAGGGGCAATTCTCGATGCCCCGCAGGGCGAAGGTGGCTTCGGCTACGATCCTTACTTCCTGTATCCCCCCGCCGGAAAGAGCTTTGCTGAAATGACCAAAGAAGAGAAAGCCGGCGTAAGCCACCGTGGGCAGGCAATCCAGGGGCTTATTTCCTGGCTGGGTGAAAACGCTTCCAGGTGAGATAGCCAATCAGCGTCTTGCCGTCTTCAATTTTTCCGGCGCGAATCAGATTATCCATCTCGCTAGACGTATACCAATGCGTTTCAATGCGCTCGTCTTCCATTGGTGTTGCTATGCCGGCCTTGAGGCCTGTGGCCAGGTAAATGTTCATCTTCTCGGCAAGAAAACCGGGGCTCGCCCAATGCGACGAGAGCAGCTTCCAGGTGGTGGCGCTAAAGCCGGTCTCTTCCGTCAGCTCTCGCTTGGCCGCCTGGAGCGGGGTCTCCCCTTCATCGATCTTTCCTGCAGGCAGCTCCCAAAGCTTCTTGCCGGCAGGCAAGCGAAACTGGTGCACCAGCAGCACTCGCTTCTTGTCATCGACAGCCAGCACGACAGCGGAACCAGGGTGATGAACAATCGCCCGGCGGATCTGAAAGCCGTCGCTATCTTCGGCAACTTCCTCAGACACACTAAAAAGGCCGCAGCGAAATTTCTCTTCTGAGGAAAGTATTCTCATATACTTCGATTATGAAGGCAGTCATCTTGTTGTTTTGCAGTATCGCTCTGGCTGCCGCGCCGGTGGAAGAAATTCCCAAGGAGCGCGTGAGAGTTTCCCTTGAGCGCATGATGGCGCGCGCCGAGCAGGAGAAGGACCTTCTGCACCAACGCCGTCAACACAAGCGAGACTTTGATGCCGACGGAAAGATGAAGAGCGAGACGGTGGTGACGCTGCGCCGCGACCCGTGGGAAGAGCAGATCGTCACGCGTACCATCGCCAAGAACGACCAACCGCTCAGTGCAGGGGAAGCCGCCAAACAGGAAGAGCGGTTGCGCAAACAGGTGGAAGTGATGCGGAAAAATCCCCCGAAGCCGCGCTCGGAGAGCGAAGCGTCGTGGATGCGGGAATTGCCCGAAGCTTTGAAGTTTCGCAAGGTTGGAACGGAACTACGCAACGGTCGGCAAACGGACATCCTCGAGTTTGAACCGCATCCGGACTACAAAGCAAAACAGTTCCGGGCAAAAGTCTTTGAAAAAATTCGCGGTAAGGTTTGGCTCGATCAGGCAGATGGTGAACTGGCCAAGCTCGACGTGCTGGTCTTTGATTCCATATCCATGGGCTTCGGTATCCTCGGTCGGCTGGATAAGGGGACGCATTTTGAGCTGGAACGCAAGAAGTGGGATATCGGCGTCTGGTTTGAAGAATGGCAGCGGGTGCGCTTTGATGTCCGCATTTTGTTGATCAAGTCCGTGCGGCAAGAGATTGAGACACGCTGGTCCAATCTCAGCTTCCGGCCAGGACGCTAGCTGGCGGAATCCGGCTCGGGGTGATATGATCCCGGCAAAAGGAGATTTTGCCTTGACCCCATGTTCCCGTAGGAAGTTTTTGCACACTGGAGTGGCTGGTGCCCTCGCGGGCAGCCTGCTTCGGAAACCCTTATTTGCCGCAGGTGGCAAGGCTACAGACCTGGTGACGCTCGGCAAATCTGGCGTAAAGGTCAGCCGGCTGGCCTTCGGCACCGGCACCTTTGGCGGCAGAGTGCAGCGCGAATTGGGACAGGACGAATTTACCCGCCTCGTTCGCTATTCCTACGACCAGGGTATCCGCTTCTTTGAAACGGCTGAATCCTACGGCGACATGCACCGCATGTTGGGGATTGCCTTGAAGGGCTTGCCCCGCGACAGCTACAAGCTGATGTCGAAAGTGACCACGCGGCCCATGGGAAATCCGCAGGAAAAGATTGACGAATTGCGGAAGCTGGCGCAGACCGATTATTTTGACGTGATGCTACTTCACTACCAGCACGTGGCAAGCTGGCCCACCGATACCCGCAAGTGGCAGGATGGCATTCAGGAAGCCAAACTCCGAGACGCTGTAATTGGCCGGGGAGCCAGTGTGCACGGGCTGCCGGCGCTCCGGCAGATGCCGGGCAACAACTGGCTGGAAGTGGCGATGATCCGGATGAACCACAACGGCACCAAGATGGATGCGGAAGAGTACAACACCCGCGGGCTCGGCAACGTCGAGGAAGTAGTCAAGCACGTTGACGCGGTTCGCCACGACGGGATGGGCGTTATCAGTATGAAGCTGGCGGGAGAAGGCGCGTTTACCGAACGCGAGGACCGGCAGAAAGCGATGCGCCATGCCTTCCGCCAGGCAGGGGTCGATTGCGTCACCGTTGGCTTCAAGAACACCAGTGAAGTGGATGAGGCGATCGAAAATCTGAATTTAGCTCTCGCCTGATGATCGAATTTCCGTCCAACTAGCGCATGTCCAGCATGAAGCTGAAGATGACGCTATTTCTGTTGACCGGGATGATGACCATGACTGCTGCCGAGTCGGTTTCCTTTATGGGCCGCACCTTTGAACTCAAGAGCTTTAACCAAAAGGCCAGTGCGATGTGGGAGTTTACCAGCGGCGGCGAAGCAGTCACGAAGTGGACCACGCTATTGACATTGCTCGACCGGCCGGAGGCCAAGACCCGGGAAGAACTCGACCGGCTGGCGCAGGGCATCCTGGATACCTACAAGGCCAAGGGCGGGCAGGTCTTGCTGGCCAGGACCATGAGTTCCGCTGAGGGACCCTACAACTACCTTGTTGTGGCTTTTGATCAGCCTGCTCAAAAGCGTTTTGAGTTGAACTTTGTGAAGTTGGCCTTGGGGTCGAAGAATGCCGTAGTGGCCGTTTATGGAGTCAGAATTTCCGATCCCAAAGATTACAAGGCCGCCGCCAAGGCCTTCCTGGACCAGAACTCGCAAACCATTGGAAAAGCGCTCGAAGTGGCGAAGTTTCCAGCCCTCGATAAGCTGCCGCGCCGGGAGTTCTGAGCGTTAGAATCAGAGACGTGAGCACGACATTATCGGTTGTACTGAACGGGCTGATGCAGCGCTATGCGGAGCGCGTACCGGATGTGGGAAAAATCCTCAGCGCCATGGAATCGCAGGGGCTGGTTCGGAGCCGACAGGAAATTGAGAACGACCACATCGCGTTCCGGACCATGGGCGTGCCGCAGTTGGGCATCCAGAGCTTTGAAAAGATCTTCCAGCACTATGGTTATCAGAAGCGCGACCCCTATTACTTTGCAAGCAAGAAACTGGACGCCTTCTGGTATGCGCCACCCAGTTCGGAATTGCCGCGCATCTTTGTGTCGGAGTTGAGGGTAGGGGACTTGAGCGAGGAGGCACAGCGGATCATCCGATCCTACACGGACGAAGTGATTGCGGACCCGGTTGATGACCTGGATCTCGATGATGGCAAAGCGGTCGATCAATTCCTTCATTCCGGTTTGTGGCGGCTTCCCAGTTGGCAAGATTACCAGCGGCTGCTGGAAGAGAGCGAGTATGCAGCCTGGGTGATCTACAATCGCTACTACCTGAATCACTTCACGATCAGCGTGCACAATTTGCCAGCACCCTATGACACGGTGGAAGGCTTTAATGTGTTTGTTGAGAAGTTAGGGGTTAAGTTGAACGATTCAGGGGGGAAGATCAAAGTCAGCCCAGACGGATTGCTGCTGCAGAGTTCCACTGTGGCCGAGACGGTGGAGGCAGAGTTTTCTGATGGCAGCCGGCACTGCATCGCTGGCAGCTATGTGGAATTTGCCGAGCGGCGGGTATTGCCGGAATACGCCGGTCTCGCCAACATCGGACGGGAGCACCGCCGCGATGGCTTTGAAGCGGGCAATGCCGACAAGATCTTTGAGAGCACCTTCCGGAGTCAAGTGGGACGAGTCGAAGTGAACGACGGGGGAATGTAATCAATGGCCGGCCCAACCACGGCTCCGCTGACGGAGGAGTTTCCGGGTGGCATGCTGGGCCATTACCGCGTGGAGCAGTTGCTCGGCATGGGCGGCATGGGCCGGGTTTATGCCGGCACGGACACCCGGTTGGGGCGGAGGGTCGCGATCAAACTGCTTTTGCGCGAGGATGCGGACGAGGCCACCCGCACCCGCTTCGAACGAGAGGCCCGGATGGCGTCGTCGCTGAATCATCCGCACATTCTCACGGTGCATGACGTAGGCGAGCATGAAGCGAGGCCGTATCTGGTGACCGAGTTTGTGGACGGCGGAACCCTGGCCGAATGGCTCAGGGCAGGGCCGCGAGACTGGCAGCAGGTGATGGCGCGGCTGGGCGGGGTGGCCGACGGCTTGGCCGCCGCGCACGAAGCCGGGATTCTGCATCGAGACATCAAGCCTGCCAACATCTTGCTGACGCGGAGCGGCCACGCCAAGCTGGCCGATTTCGGATTGGCCAAGCAGGATGCCTCAGGTGCCCCGGAGCAACAGGAAACGGCCGTGGGAGTCGTATTCGGAACTGCTCCCTACATGTCCCCGGAGCAGGCCTGTGGGGAAAGAGTGGATGCGCGGAGCGATGTCTTCAGCTTCGGCGTTGTGTTGTATGAATGTCTGGCCGGGCGGCGGCCCTTTGCGGGCAAGACGCGACTGGAAGTGCTCGAGGCGATGATGAACGAGGGTTGCGCGCCCTTGGGGCCGGAAATACCCGCGGGATTACGCAGTATTGTGGAACGTGCACTCGAGCGAAGACCGGAAGACCGGTTTCCGACGATGCGGGAGATGGCCACTGCCTTGCGCGAGTGGGCCCACCCGACCGCGACAACCACCGTAGCGCTGCGGCCCCCGTCCAGGCGGCGAAGCTGGGTTGCCGCGCTGCTGGTGCTGATTGCTCTGGCGGCAGGGTGGTGGGCCAGCCGGCCGGCAGCCCGAAACAATGACAGCAGGCAGATGATTGCCGTGCTGCCCTTTCAGACTGCCGCCGGTGACATCGAAATGCAGGCCATTGCGGATGGGATTGCGGAGGTGCTCACCGCGCAACTGACGCAGATGGAGCCATTCCAGACCGTGCTGGCAGTGGTGCCGGCCAGTGAAATTCGGGGGCGGAGGCTGGACAGTGTCGAGGCGGCGCGACGGCAGTATGGAGTGGAGATGGCCGTTACGGGAAGCATGTCCCGCATTGGCAAGGTGATTTCCTTTACGGCCAACCTGGTAGATGCCCGGGGCATGCAACAGATGAAGGCCATCCAGTTTGAGGCTGACCCCAGCGACATCCGGACCATGCGGGACGGCGTGACGCGCCGCGTCGTGGAGATGCTCGACGTACCCATGAATGCGCAGTTGGAGAAGGCGCTGGGGGCCACCGAGACCAGTCAGCCCGAAGCCTATTTCGCGTATCTGGAAGGCCGGGGATACCTGCACCGGTTTGACTTGTCTGGCAACGTCGACCGGGCCATCGAGCGGTTGGGGCGAGCCGTCGAACTCGACGACAAATATGCGCTGGCCTTTGCCGCACTGGGGGAGGCGTATTGGCGCAAGAGCCGGGCAACGGGGGAGAAGCAGTGGGTGGAGCAGGCCGAAAAAGCCGCCATCAAGGCAGTCGCCCTTGGCAAGGATCTCGCCGTTCCCCACATCAAGCTGGGCTTGCTCTACGGGCAGACCGGCCGGGAAAAGGAGGCAATTGCCGAATTCCGGCAGGCCCTCCAGGTGCAACCGGGCAGCGCTGAGGCCTACCGCGAGATGGGCCGCACCTATGCCGCCATGGGCCTCGATGCGGAAGCGGAGCGCGCCCAGCTTGAGGCGGTAAAGCTGCGGCCAACAGACTGGTATGGATTCAACGTCCTCGGGGTGTTTTACTATTCGCGGGCCCGCTATGACGAAGCAGAGAAGGCCTGGATGAAGGCGCGGGATTTAACGCCGGACAATGACTATCCGTTTCGCAACCTGGGGATGTTGTATCTTTATCGCGGCGAACTGGACCAGGCACGGCAGCAGTTTGAGCGCACCATTGCGCTGAAGCCATCGTTTCTTGCCTATGTCGGCCTTGGCAGCGTGGCCTACTATCGCGGGCAGTGGGACGAGGCAGAGCGCTGCTTCCGGCGGGCTACCGGATTTGAGCCGAATCATTATCTGGGATGGAATTGTGTAGGCGATGCGGCGCTACAGAGAGGATCCACGGCGGAAGCTGCCGTGGCTTACCAGACCGCCATCGAGAAGGTGAATCAGCATCTGGCCATTGCGCCGCGTGATCTGGAGGCGATGGCGTATCTGGCGGCAATTCACGCCAAACAGGGCGAGAAGGCCAAGGCCCTGGTGATGCTGCAGCAGTTGGACAAGGAAGCCAACCTCGACTTGTCCACGCGATTTGTGATGGGTATGGCGCGGGAACTGGTGGGAGACCGGGAGAAGGCGATTGAGGAACTGAGCGGATTGTTGCGCAAGGGAAGTTCCCAAACCGAAATCCGCGGCGAGCCATTTCTGAGACAGCTCAACGCGGACCCGCGATTTGCCCGAATCTGGAAAGAGTATGGCCGTTAGCAGACCCGGTTGGAAGCGCCGTCTTTGAGCGATTTGATGAGCTTTTTGAGCTGACCATCCACATTACTCAGCGTTACCGATGGTTGATTGACCGAGGAAATCATCTTTTGCGCCGATTGCAGCAGCAGGATCAGGCAGGCGCGTACGGCCTTTTCTTGTTCGCTCATGAGAGTGTCTCCAGAATTGGGGTGAATACTGGTGGTCGAGCATATCACATGCTAGGATTGCGCTGTGCCGGAGACAACTGACAAGCGTCGCGACCTGCTTCGCATGCGGGCCCAGTGGGCCAGGCAGCGACCGGGCCAGCAGTTTTTGAGCCTCCGGGATTTTCTCGAAAACAAGAATATCCGGGCGTATCTGGATCAGATTTACACCAGCGCCAGCGTGGTGCCGATGCTGCTCGCGATGATACGGGCGATGAGCGAGGTGTACGTGCATCTGCCGTTCAAGCGGAACCGCTATGGGGCGAACCCGGTGGAAGCGCTGGCGGCGCTGCGCCGCAGTCTGCCGGTGCCCTGCATGGAGTTCAACCGCGAGATCCTGAGCATCTTCCACAAGCTGCATGATCCGCATACCACCTATGAACTGCCGGAACCTCTGCGCAGCGCGACCGCTTTCTTGCCGCTGCAGATTGGGCTTTGTCAGGATTTGAATCAGGAAAGGTTTGTGGTCACTCATGTCGCAACAGGTCTGAAGCTCGATCCGCTGCGGCCCGGCGTGGAGATCACTCACTGGAACGGCATGCCCATTGCGATGGTGGTGGAAGAGTTGGCCTCACGAGAAAGCGGCGCCAATCGCGATGCCTGCCGCGCCCGCGCCATGTTCAACTTGACCAGTCGTCCGCTGAAGCGTCTGCCCGTGCCGGACTCGCCCTTGGTGGTGCTGGGCTATGGGCGGGGAGAGGAACTGACGCTCGAATGGTCGGTGCGAGTGACCGAAGAGGAAGACAATCTGAGGCGGCTCTTGTACCGGCTGCCGGCGCCGGAAGACCTGGGCTGGACAACAGTGGATCTCCTCGATGGGGTGGAGTGGAAGGTATTGTCGCTCGAACACCCGACGGCGAACGATCCGGTGGCGGTGGGCGTCTTGCGCATTCGGTCCTTTGAGGATGAAGCGAACAGCTTTGTGAATCTGATCGCCAGGGTGCTGGCGGAGATCCGCGAGCAGGCGCCGCTGGCGCTGATTGTGGATGTGCGCGGAAACGGTGGGGGCACCGTGCAGTGTGGCGAAAGGTTGCTGCAGTTGCTGAGCCCGCAGCGGATTGAGCCGGTCAAGTTTCAGTACCTGAATACGGATACCGTGCGGGCGCTGGTGGCGGCGCGCGAGGAGACAGACCTCGACCGCTTTGAATTGCGGCAAGACGAAGGATTGATCTATTCGGCGGCCCGGCCGTTGACAGCCAGCGAGGAGGCCAATGACCGCGGTCAAGCTTATTGGGGCCGCGTGGCCCTCGTAACCGACCCCCACTGCTACAGCACCACCGACCTGTTTGCCGCCGGGTTCCAGGATCATTGCATCGGGCCCATCATCGGTGTCTACGGCACCACAGGTGGCGGCGGCGCTTCAGTGTGGACCTATTCCAATGAATTTGCTGGAAAAACGATGTCCGATGGCTATGAGTTTCCGCAACCGGCACCAGGGGCCGATTTGCGGCTATCGGTGATGCAGTGCACTCGTTCAGGCCGGTCCGAGGGCCGAGTGCTGGAAGACTTCGGCGTAACGCCAGATCACCATTACGTGCCAAGCTTGCCGGACTTGCTCGGCCAGGACGAGGATCTCTACCGGTTTGCTTTCGCAACGCTGCTGCGCGGCGAGGGTTTGCGGCAAATCCGGGTGGATGCCCGCGTGGTTTCCCATAACTACGATGTCGAGCCCACGGAGTTGCTGCGCGTGGACGGCGAAGTAGAGGGAGTGGGACGCGTTGAGCTGGTCGTGGATGGGGTCGTGATGGGGCAGGAGTGGGTGTTGAGTGAACCTTTCCGGTTTCAACTTGAGTCAGACCCGCGGCTCGCGCATGGGCCCGTGCCGCTCCCAGAGTCGGTGGAACTACGCTGCTACCGCACGCT
Source organism: uncultured Bryobacter sp. (assembly GCA_964510335.1). Taxonomy (GTDB): domain Bacteria; phylum Acidobacteriota; class Terriglobia; order Bryobacterales; family Bryobacteraceae; genus Bryobacter. The sequence goes on from CAZECF010000065.1 coordinate 21,400, forward strand.
TGCGGAAACTCCGGAGCAGCCCTGGCCACGGAAAGAGCGGTTGGTCGCCAAACGGAAATTGGGACGGAGACAGTTTGAAACCTGGAACCAGGGGCAGAGCCGATTTCTGGAGCGCAAGCAGAATCGGGACGTGCTGTACTTTGTTTCCGGGCGAGATGTGCGCAGCGCCGAACAGGCACTGGCGATTCTGGAAGCCTGGCGGACTTTGGGTTTGCCGGAACGATTGCGGCTCATGTCCTACGGGCCCGGTTTGCGTCATCTGCGGCAAGCGGGCTGGGATGTCCTCGAACTCGATGCCGGCCCGGAGCCTACCATGATGCAAATGGGAGACGCGTTTGGTCTTTGGCTGGAGGGTCGAGGCCGTTTGCCGGGCAGCCTCATCAACCACGAGGAGTGGGACCTCATGCCGCGGGTTCGCCACCTGCACAGCATGGAGCTGGACTGGCCGGGTCGAAGCGTGCTGCTCACGCATAACAAGGACAATTCGCCCTGGTATGAAAACACGCGCCGCTTGTATCCGCTCGTCATTCCTCTGGCGCCATTTGGAATGCGCGGTACAGGGATGTCCCGCAGTGGCGCGGGGGAAATTCGCGTGGCGGTGGTTTCGCGCAAACGGGAGTTGCTTTTCCCGCTGGCGCAATTGCTGAATGAGGCGGCAGCCCGCAAGCCTGGCCTGAAGTTCGATTGGGACCCGCGGATGCAAGTCAAAGGACAAACAAGACACCCGGAATGGAGCGCAGCCGAGCTTGATCAGGTGCTGGCTCAGGCCGATTTGGTTTTGACAAAGGGCGATAGAGAAGTGATTGACCTGGCGCGCCTGCGGGGCAAGCCTTGTCTCAGCGTTGCGTTTGGCGACTATGGCACGGATCCGTTCTTTCCGACCTCAGAGGGGAGCTTGTTTGAACTGAGCTATCTCGATTTGAACGTGGACTTTCTCCTGACTCTGCTTTCGGATCTGACGCGGGCGGAAGCGGGTCCAAGGCCGGTTCTGGAGGAAGAGGGCGCAATGCAGGCGGCCAGGCAACTGGCGGAGTGGATTCGGTGACGTCTTATTTTGTGCGTGGGAGAGGGCGAGGGCATGCTTTGGCTGCGCTGGACCTTGCTCGGCGATTGCCTGCGCCCGTGGAGTATGTTTCCTATGGAACTGGCGCGCGCGTTCTGCGGGAACGCGGCATCGCGGTGCATGATCTTCGGCTGAAAGACGATCCGGACCTGTTTTCCGTCCGCAAACGGGCAGGGAATTGGATTGTGCGGCACTGCCCGCGGACCTTGATCGCGCATGAGGAATTTGAGGCACTTGAGGCGGCCGCCCACGCTGGCTTGCAGTGTGTTGCGGTAACGGACTGGTTTCTGCCGGACGAAACGGATTGGCGGATGCGGAGCCTTGCCTTGGCGCAGAAAATCTGGATGCTGGACAACGCTGGCGTTTATCCTGAGCCGAGCTATCTGTCCGGAAAGGTCAGATATTGCGGCCCCGTTTTGCGCCCGCTTCCGTTTCAGCGGAAGAGTCGCGACAAGGCGCGCAGGGACTTGGGCTTGGCAAAGACAGACTTCGTCGCGGCGGTGTTTGTGTACCCGGGCCGGCGGACGGAGCGTCAGGCGCCGTTGCGAGACCTGCTGGAAGCGGCCATGGAATCCGTCCAATGGCAGGGGCGTAAGGTCGTCTTGTGGAACCGCGATGGCAGCGAGGAGTTCAGCCGCACGATGCGCGCGGCCGATGTCGGCATTACCAAAGGCAATCGGAATCTCGTGCTCGAGATGGGCCGCATGGGCTTGCCGTCGATCACTGTAGACTATGGGGTGAATCAGATCGATAGCTATCGGGTGCGGCATTGCCCGTGGAACCGGACGATTCCTTTCGAGGAATTGACGGCTGCAACATTGGCGAGCGCCCTAGCCGTGACGACATAATATATGTTATCAGAACCACTCTACCTCCAGGCGAATGAGGGAGCCCTGCTTCTGCAGTTCGGAAGTCCGCTGCAAATGGAGTTGAGCCAGGAAAGCATCCAAAGAATTCACCGCCTCGTCAATCTGTTGGATTTGTCGCCCATGACCGGACTTCTGGATCTCACTCCAGCCTACAGCAGCCTGCTCGTGGAGTTTGATCCCGGCCTTTGCAGCTTTGAAGAAGTCAAGCAGCACCTTCACTTTTGTCTGGAACAGGTTGGGAAGATTGAGCTTCCGGTTTTCAAGCAACTGGAGATTCCCGTGTTTTATGGCGGCGAGTACGGTGCAGATCTGCGCTGGTGTGCTGACACACTCGGCATGACCGCTTCCCAATTGGTCCAAGCGCACTGTGATGTGACCTACAACGTGGCGTTCTTTGGATTCTTGCCCGGTTTCGCCTACCTGACGGGCTGGCCAGCAAAGTGGGCGTTGCCGAGACTGGAAAGTCCCCGGACAAAGGTCCCGGCCGGCAGTGTTGGCATCGCTGGAGTGCAGTGCGGGATTTATCCGGTGGAATCCCCGGGCGGGTGGCGAATTCTTGGTCGCTCGCCCATGCCCATGCTGGATCTGGCTCGGGAAAACTTTGCAACGCTTGAATTGGGGGCGCAGGTGCGATTCTATCCCGCGAATCCCAAAGCATGGTGAAAGTACTGGATACCGGCTTCCTGACCACCTATCAGGACCGGCCAAGAACGGGTTTGGCCCGGTATGGCTTGAGCGAAAGCGGACCAATGGCACCTTTGAGCTTCTGGGAGGCCAACTATGTCGTGGGCAACCGGGAACCTTTGCCGTCCTTGGAAGTGACAATGAAGCCACCCCGCCTGCTTTTTCAAAAAGCGGTACGGATTGGACTGGCTGGAGCGGATTTCGGCTGGAAGATTGATGGGCGGCCCGTTGGCCTCGGTCAAGGGATCGAAGTAAGGGCGGGTTCGACATTGCAGGGAGACTACTGCCGCAACGGATTGAGAGGGTATATCGGCTTTGGCGGGGGCATCCAGCGTACAAAGTGGAGCGGAAGCGCCGCCACCCATGTGCAGAGCGGACTGGGAGGCGGACCCTTGCGTCGCGGTGAGGAGTTTTCTATCAGCAAAGATGACGGTGGAGACTTGAAAGTGCTGCGGGAACATCCGGGGGGAAACCTCACAAGCGGCGGAGTAAAGATTTTGCGAGTGGTGGAAGGCCCGCACGCGAGTTTATTCCCTCCAGAAGCCTTTTCTTTGCTTTGTGGTGGCTTGTATCGCGTAACCGAACAGTCCTCGCGGATGGCACTCAGACTGGAAGGACTCTCCTTGCCCTGCCCCGACGGCCAACTGGTGAGTTGCGGCGCCTGGCACGGAGCGATTCAGGTACCCGCGTCAGGAATCCCCCAGATTCTGGGTTGTGAGCATCCCGCTACAGGCGGTTACCCCTTATTAGCCAGTGTGATCCGGGCTGATTTTGAAGTAATGGGTCAACTGCGCCCGCGGGAGGAAATTCGCTTGGGCCGGGTTAGCGTTGAGACCGCCATTCAAGTTTGGAAGCGTCAACGGGAGTGGTGGCGAAGTTTGGGGTGGCAATGCTAACGCTCAATTGTGATCTGGGCGAAATCGAGGGGATGTCCGGGCTCGAAGACATTCTTGCGCTGATTGACCTGGCCAATGTTTGCTGCGGCGAGCATGCGGGCAGTATGGACCTGATGCGGCGGACGATTGCAGCGGCGGCAAAGGCAGGCGTCCGAGTGGGAGCCCATCCAGGCTATCCGGACCGGGAGCATTTCGGACGGCGGCCGCTTTTTGGCAAAGCGTATCAAGCGGGCGATATCGAAGAAATGGTCGCCGGTCAGGTGGAACGGGCAGCGGAGGCAGCGCGTGCAGCAGGAATAGAGCTCTTCCACGTAAAACCGCACGGCGCGCTTTACAACGAAGCCGCGGTGGAGGGAGAAGTGGCTGCCGCGATTGCGGCCGGAGTTCACCGTGCTTGCCGGGATGTCTTTCTGGTGGGGCTGGCAGGCAGTGTCATGGTGAAGGTCTTCCGGCGCCAGGGTTTTGTTGTTTTGCGGGAAGGCTTTGCCGACCGGCGTTACACCGAAGCCGGCTTACTCCTGCCTCGAACCGAGCCGGGCGCGGTGATTCACGATACAGCAGAAGCGGTCCGCCAACTGCCAGGTTTAGCGGACCGCTGCGATACGATTTGCGTTCACGGAGATAGCCCCGGAGCGCTGGGAATGCTCAAGGCCTTGCGGCAGGCGCTGGCTCAGGGTTGAGATCCACTAACCGTGCGTCCGGGCCGAAACGCACACAGGAAGCGATTCCGTTGCGGCAACCCTTCATCGACGTGTACATCTCGCTCTTGCCGATAATTTCACCGTTGCCGGCGATCAACACAAAATAAGGTTCAGACTTCTTTGAGGTCCTTACTTCGTAATGCTTGTCGGCGCCACTATGGCGGCGGACGCTATCGACGCCACCAATGGCGCCTCGCTTTTCTTTGTACACCTCACTGGTGAGGATGTATTTGCCATTGGGCGCCTTCAAGTTAAAGACGAATCCGGATCTGGTTTTCTTGACTTCGTATTTTGCGGCCATGGGTGAAATGATACAGAACTTTCCAATGGGAATCCATTAGAGAAAGAAGCGGACACCCAACTGAACCATACGGGAAAAGTTGGCCTGGCTGTTAATCGTGCCAAAGGCGGAATTGGTGTAAGTGGTGTTCGGGGCGTAAAACATCGGCGTGTTCGTGAGGTTCAAGGCTTCAGCGCGGAACTGGGCGCGGAAGCGCTCTCCGATGGAGAAGGTCTTGAACAGAGAGAAGTCCCAGTTGATCTGCCCGGGCCCCCGTTGCGAGATGGTGCGGCTCAGGTTGCCGAAGCTGAATTGCGGTGCCTGCGAGAAGGCGGCACGATCGAACCAGTTGTTGATGCGCTGGCTGAAAGGCAGGTCCGGTTGTGGGCTGACTCCCGTTGCATTGGGCCGCATGTGATTGGCGCCAATGATGGCATTGTCATTGGGTTGCGTGATGGTCAGCGGATAGCCGGACTGCATGATGCTGACGGCATTCAGACTCCAGCCACCGAAGGCGTAATCGAGCACGGGATTGGTGGCCAGAAATGGTTTGCCCTTGCCGAAGGGCAATTCATAGGTGGAGGAAATCGACAGGCGGTTGGGGGTGTGGGTGGAAGAAAGACTGTACTCCGCCTCTGGCGTGTAAGCATTTTGCGGACCTCCGACAGTGGCAGCGAAAACGTTTCCGGCACTGCCATAAGAGGCGTCCATATTCTGCGAGCGCGTATAGGTTGCCGCAGCGGTAAATCCGGCACTAAAGCGGCGCTGCAGCTTCACATACAGGGCGTGATAGAGCGCTCGGTTCGTGTCGGAGCGTTGCAGTGAAATGGCCGTAAATTGAGGGAACGGTCGCAAGGATTGGGACCTGGTAATGTTTGCGCCCCCAACACCCAGCACACCACCCCGGTTGAACATCGGATTGGGAACGGTTTGATTCAAAGTCGAGCCCAAATTCAGGAAGCTCGGGTCGAGCTGATTGATATTGCGGCCATCCTGAGCAAGGTTGAGGCTTTTTGATCCGATGTAGCCGATGCCGAGTATGAAGTTTGCGGGAACTTGCCGTTGCACATCGAGCGAGTATTGCTGCACATAGCCTGAGCGGGCATCAATGTCGGGAATGGCAATGCTTTGGCCGATGCCGGTTGAGCCTCCTTGAGCCCTTCCGACCGGCTGTAGCAATCCCGTGGGATAGGGGTTTGATAGCTGGCTGGCGGGAGTGATGTTGTTGTCAAACGAACCAATGATGGGCGTCGATTGCGAATAGCAAAGTGTCGATTGGAAGGAAAAGGAAAGGGGCGCCCAGAAGATGCCATAGCCACCCCGAATAGCAGTTTTCGAGTTGAGCGCATAAGCTGCACCGACTCGGGGAGAGAACTTGTGAAGATTCGGATTTCCAGCATGGCGTGAGTAATTCCCCTCTCCGGCGTACATCACTTGGCCGAGTATTTTGGGTTCGGAAACGGTTGACTGCAACGGACTGGGCGTGGTGGTGTCGAAGCCAACGATAAAGTTATCGAAGCGGTCCGCCGGACCGTTTTCTCTTTCATAGCGCAGCCCCAAATTGAGCGTCAGCTTGGAAGTGACGCGGAAGTCATCCTGAAAGAACAAGCCGTAGTAGCGGACAAAGTTATAGAAGTTTGTCGCCGTCGTCATGCTTCCCGATGTCGGATATCCAAGCAGCATGGTAGCCAAACCAGCCCCCGTTCCTTGCGTGGTCTGATTGGGCAGGCGTCGAGTGAAAACGTCGGTGAAGCCGAAGCTGCTGGGCCCGACTGCGGGTGCCCCGTCGTGTTGAATAATGCGGTAGTCAAAGCCGGTTTTAAAGCTGTGCTTCCCCCAAAACTTGGAAGCCGTGGCATTGAAACTCTTCGAATGAAAAACGTTCTGCGAGGTATTGCCTCCTCCGTAGCTCGCCAGACCCGCGACGGTCAGGCTCGGAAAGGCACTGAACTGAGTGACGGATGCCAGCGACTCCGGCAAGCCCAGTTCGCGCAGATTGAAGCCCAGGCTGGTTGGAGTGGAAAAGTTCGGGAAGCGGTTAAAGCCATAGCGCACGGCAACAACTACGGTGGGCGAAGGAGTGAGAGTGGAGTTGATCTGGGTCGCATCCACTTTGCGAAACAGTACGCTTTGTCCTGGCGTAGCAACGCCGCCCCACCAGGCATTGGAAGGCTCACGGCTCCCATAGTGCAGGTAAGACGCAGAGGCTCGCCACCAGGGGAACAGCTCATGGTCCAACTTGGAAGTCGTTTGGTCGGCCCGGTTGTAGGCCGCCACACTGGCATCGTAGTTCAATTGTCCGTAAACGTTAACACCGGCAACATTCGGCTCCGGATAGTAGGAAGCCATCGCGCGTCCGATGGGCGAGATGCGGTTGGCGGGAATGATGTTTCCGGGA
>CAZECF010000066.1:0-25890 GCA_964510335.1 uncultured Bryobacter sp.
CCGTACAACTCGACGAAGCCCTGGGCGCGAAAGTCGGGGGTGGCGTGCGGCTGCTGGCTTCGCCGACATTGAAATTCAATGAACGGTGGTTTGCGCACGCGACGTTTCAGCTAAACACGCAGCCGTTTTTTGCCTACGAGGCTTACCACGTGGAGCGGCCCCTGGCGCGGGGGCGCCTGATTCAGGGCTATCTGGGCTACACGCGGTCGGCGAGGAACCAGACCTTGACCGTGAAGGCGGGGCAGATGATTACGGCGTTTGGGGACTTTGCGCGGCGCTATTCGGATACGGCCAACCCGCTGATCGATATGCCGCAGCCGTACGGAAGTTACCTGCTGTTGCGGCCGGACGAGCTGCCGTGTACGAATTTTGACTTACAGCACCAGCAGGAGGTGCATCCGAATATCTCGGCTTATCATTGCGCGCCGTGGGAGAGTTATTCGTACGGCATTTTGCCGGTAAGTCCCTACGGGGTGTTCGGAGCGGAAGTGGACTGGAACGTGGGGAAATGGGACGCGCGGTTTCAGGTGACCAACTCGAGCCCTTCGAATCCGCAGAGTGTGTTGTCGCGGGACCAATCGCCACAATGGGCAGCGGGATTGGGCTTTAGCGGGATACCGGGCTTGCGCGTGGCGGCAAGTGCATTCCGGGGCGAGTGGCTTTCGGGTAAAGCGCGGGAAAAGGTCAAGGCTTGCCCGCGCGGGGAAAAGACGTGCCGGTGCCGGCAGAGTTCCGGGCAGGGCGTAGATGTGCAGTATGCGCGGGGGCGCTTTTCCTGGAGCGGGGAATGGATGCGGCTGGAATACGGCTATCCGGGATTTTCGCGGCCGCCAAGCGTTCAGTATGCCTATGTGGAGACTAAAGTGATTTTGACGCCGCGGCTTTATGTGGCCTCCCGGATCGGGGGGCAAAGGCATGGGCGGGTGATGTCGGATGGCAGCGGCCACGCGCATGAGTTGATTGATCCGGGCGCGGACCCGAGCTCGCAGTCCTTTCAACCGAATAAACAGGCCTATGAAGTGGCGGTGGGCTTCCGGCCGACGCGGCACTTTTTGTTCAAGGTGGGGCAGCAATGGGTGAGGCGCAGCGAGAATTTCGGGCCCAAGGACCACGTATTTGCCATCCAGATGGTGACGAGCTTGCCTGACGTCTGGAAGGGTTTTTCGAAGAACTAAGCGCGCCGGGCTTGGGGATGAGACCGCCAAAGGAGGAGCCGCCTACATTGCCGGATGGAGACGGTCGCCTTCGATCGCCTTCTGCGTGCCCTCGGGCATCCCGTTTTCGATCTCCTCGTAAGCCTCCACCCCCGCGGCCGTAATGGAATAGCGGCCGTTGTCGGTGCGCTGGATGAAGCCCTTTTCGCGCAGGTACCAGAGGGCAAATTCGAGGTGCTCTTTTTCGATGCCGAGGACGTCTTCAATCTCGCGGAGCTGGACGTAGGGGTTATCCGGCTTGCGGAGACGCTTGCGATACATGACGGCGAGGGACATGGTGCGTTTGCGGCGCTCGGCACCTGCTCCGTCGGCTTCTTGCGGGTTGCGGAAGACTTCCCAGGTTTGTTGGCGCATGCCGGCGCGCTTGACGTCATAGGCGGCGCGTTTATCGAGATCACTTAAGGTTTGGTAGGCCTCAAGGAGGCGGTGGAATTTGGCTTCGTCCCCGGTTTCCTGGTGGTCGGGATGGTAGCGCTGGGCGAGCATGCGGTAGACGCGGTGGATGGTGTCGAAATCGGCTTTGGGGCTGACTTGTAGAATCTCGTAAAGATCCTCGTCGCCGTCGCGGTTGGCGGATTGGCTATCGCCCGATTTTTGGCCTTCAATGCCGGCGCGGTAGCCCTTCTTGCCGTGGACATTGAGCCAGCAGACGACGCCGTGCCAGATCTCAATTGCATCCTTGGGGCCGGGGATTTCCACGTGAACGGCCATACCAAGGGGGAGTGCCTTCTGGACTTCTACACAGAGACCAATCTGGCTGCGGTCAACGAGGGTGGCATCGAGGCGGGCGGCAAAGCGGCTGCCTGGTTCGGTGACAACAGTGATCGCCAGAGTTTCGGCAGTGCGGACAACCCCTTTTCGGCGGCGTTCTTCCATAGCCAGCCTTATCGGCGAAATAGAGCGAAAGCTGTAGAATCAAGCGCATACCCTATGCGGCTGGTTTCGCTCGATGTTTTTCGTGGTTTGACGATTGCGGGGATGATTCTGGTGAACAATCCGGGATCGTGGCAGCACGTTTATGCGCCATTGCGTCATGCAGAGTGGCATGGCTGGACGCCAACAGACATGGTTTTCCCTTTCTTTTTGTGGATTTCCGGACTGGCGATGACGCTGTCGTTTGCGCGGCGGAAGGCGGAGGGGGCGGACAAGCAAAATCTGTTGTTGCATGCGGGAAGGAGGGCGGCGACGATCTTTTTGTTGGGGCTGGCGCTAAATCTGATTCCCAACTTTGACTTTGCGGGAGTGCGGATTCCGGGGGTCTTGCAGCGAATTGGGGTTTGCTATTTCTTTGCGACCTTTATCTATTTGTTCGCCTCGCGGCGGGGGCAGATCTTCGCAGTTGTTTCGCTGCTGGTTGGATATACCGCGGTGATGCTGTACCTGCCCTATCCCGGCGCGGGAGCGGACCGTTGGAGCATGGAATCGAATGCGGCGCGGTATCTGGACGGGCTGCTGCTGGAGGGGCATATGTGGCGGCAAACGAAGGTTTGGGACCCGGAAGGGGTGTGGTCCACTGTGCCCGCGATCGGGACAATGTTGTGTGGGGTGCTGGCGCGGCGTTATGTGCTGAGCGGGGTGGTGTTGACGGTGGCGGGGTTGCTGCTGGATTTTGTGATCCCGATCAATAAGGCGTTGTGGACGCCTAGCTTTGTGTTGTTGATGGCGGGGCTGGCTTCATTGCTCTATGGGGGACTGGCCTACCTGATGGAGGAAAAGGGGTGGCGGCGCGGGACGAAGTTTTTTGAGATTTACGGCACGAATGCGATTGTGTCGTTTGTGCTGTCGGGAATGCTGGGGCGGGTGATGGGGATGAGCGGGGCGGGCAAGCGGGTGTTTGAAGCAATGAGCACGGTGGTGTCGTCCGAGAATGCATCGTTGCTCTATGGGCTGCTGAACGTGGCGGTTTGCTTTAGCGTGGTGTGGTGGCTTTACCGGAAGCGGATTCTGGTTCGTCTTTGAGCCAGAGCCAGAGGGAGTAGCCAGCGACGGGGCAGGCGGTGGCGACGGCAAAGGCGAGGCCGTATTGGCGTTGGTCCATGAAGCCACCGAAGAAGGGGGCGGTGATGGCGGTGAGGAGGGAGAAAGCGCCGGCACCCAAACCGGCAATCAGGCCGGCGCGGGCGCTGCCGAAGGCGCTGGTGGCGTAGGCGATGCCGCCGACGATGAAGCTGCCGGTGACAAACATGGCGAGGAAGAGTTCGAGTAGGAAAAGGTCAACGCGCGGGATGAGGTGCGCCGCAGCCAGGGGAAGGCTGAAGGTGACGCCGAGGGTAAAGGCTTTGCGGCAGGCCGCGACGGTGGATTCGCCGCGCTTGACGAGGCGGTCGATCCACCAGCCCCAGAAAAAGTAACCACATTCCCAGCCGAGGGGGGGAATCCAGAGGACTTTGCCGAGGTCGGCCTGGGAGAGAGCGAAGACTTGGGAAAGATAGAGGCCGGCCATGTAGAGGATGAAGCCGATGGGGACAGCGCCGAGGGCGTAAGCGGCGATGAAGGCGAAGACGCGGCGGTCCTGCCAGTGGAAAGTAGTAGTTTCGAGGACTGGTTTTTCGTGCAAGTCCGGGCGGCGGGAGAGTTGACGCCACCAGAAGAGCCAGAGGAGTCCGGCGAGGCCGGTGACCCAGAAGGCAGTGCGCCAGCCGAAGGCGACGGCAATGGGAGTGACGATGAAGGGCGTGAGAATCGCACCGAGGGAGCCGCCGGAGTAGCTCATGGCGATGCCGCGGGAGCGACGCTCGGGCGGGAGGGTCTGGATAACGGTGCGGAGTGCGCCGGGGAAAGTGGCACCTTCGCAAAAGCCGAGTACAGTGCGGAGAAGGCCGAAGCTGAGCAGGCCGCCGGCCAGACCGTGGAGGGCGCTAGCGAGGCTCCAGCCAATGACGGCGAGGGACATGCCGCGACGGACGCCGAGGCGGTCGAGGAGAGTGCCCCAGAGCGGGTTGCCGAGCATGTAGGCGTAAGAAAAGGCAGCGACAATCCAGCCATATTCGCGGCCAGTCAGCCCGGTTTCCTGCTGGATGGTGGGGATGAGGACGGCGATGGCGTTGCGGTCGATGTAGCTGATAGTGGACACCAGCATCATGGCGAGTGCGGGAGTCCAGACGCGAGCCGGGGAAGACAATCTCCGATTTTAGCTGCTTCATCCGGTGGATCTGGCGTTTCGTCGGAAAATTGGTCGCCTGGACGGAGAATGACCGCAGACTCGAAACATGAAAGCCCAACACATTCTTCTGGCCGCTGCGGCGGTGCTGTCTTTTTCCCTGTCGGCCCTGTATGGCGCCGAGCGATTTGATCAACTGGTGCGAGCAGACTTCTTTGCCGGATATTCCGGCAATGTCGAAGCTCTCGAGCGGGGCATGACGCGTACTGCCGAAGTTCTGAAGGAGAACCCGAATCATGCCGAGGCTTTGGTGTGGCATGGCGGCGGATTGTTCTATCTGTCCGGGCAAGCCTTTCAAAAACAGGATTTTGCCAAGGGGCAGGAATTAATGCAGCGCGGCATCGGGGAAATGAGTAAGGCGGTGGCGCTGGAGCCGAAGAATATTGGCGTGAGGGTGCCACGGGCGGCGGCTTTGTCGGGCGGGGCGCGGGTGATGCCGCCGCAAATGGCCAAGCCGCTCTATGCGATGATCCTTGACGATTACTACACTGTGTATGAAATGCAGAAGGACTCGCTTGACCGGCTGGGCAGCCATCCTTTAGGTGAATTGCTCTTTGGATTGGCGGACATCAACAGCCGCGCGGGCAATGTGGAGAAGGCGGATTCCTTCTTCCGGGCGCTAGCCGAGAAGCTGCCGGATACGGCTTATGCCAAGCGGGCCGGGAAATGGTTTGAAACGAAGCAGCCGCTGCCGGTGGCGCAGGCGCAGTGCCTGGGATGCCACACGGAGAAATAAGATGTTGCAAACCATTTCACGAATTCTTGTTTTCAATTTGGTCCTTTCGCTGATGTTTGTCGCGGTGCTCGCCTCGCTGTGGCGGGCCCCGACGCAGGCGATGCTGATCTACAATTTTGCCATTTCGTTCACGTATTCCACCACGATTGGAGTGCTTTGCTGGTATGTGTTGCCGCAGATCGGTCCGAAGATCGCTCAGCATGCGGGGTGGAAGTGGCTTTATCTGACGGGGGCACTGGTAGTGCTGAGTCTGGCGGGAGGAACGATTGCATTCGGGATCTTGCGAGCCTTCAGCATGAATGTTAGCTACGGGCCTTCCATGCTGATCTGCCTGGTGCTGACGATGGCGATCGGAATGGCAAGCTTTGCGGTGGAAGAATCACGGCGGCGCCTGGAGGCGACAACGCTGGAATTGCGGACGCGGGAACTGGAGCGGGAGCGGGCGCTCAAAGCGGCATCGGAGGCAAAGCTGCAGAGCCTGGAGTCGCGGATTCATCCCCACTTTCTGTTCAACACGCTCAATTCCATATCGAGCCTGGTGCGGTCGAAGCCCGAAGCGGCTGAGGCACTGATTGAACGGCTGGCGGAGTTGTTGCGCTTTTCGCTGGACCGGCACGGAAGCCTGGTGAGCCTTGAAGATGAATTGCGGGTGACGCGGGATTATCTGGAGATCGAGCGGGCGCGGTTTGGCGAGCGGTTGCAATATGTCTTTGATGTTGAGGCGGGCCTGGAGAGTGTCCTGGTGCCGGCGCTTTCTTTGCAGACTCTAGCTGAGAACAGCGTGAAGTATGCAGTGAGCGTGCGCCGGGAGGGTGCTGAGATCCGCTTGGTGGCGCGCCGCAATACGGGTGGGGTGCAGTTTGAGATTACAGATTCCGGCCCCGGCTTTGCGCCAGAAAGTTTGCCGGTGGGGCATGGGCTGGACACGTTGAAGCAGAGGCTGGAAAGCTTTTTCGGTGACAAGGCGGTGCTGACGGCGCGGCGGCTGGAGCCAGGCATGGAGGTGGCGTTCCGTATTCCATGCTGAGAGCTTATTTGCTGGATGATGAGCGGCTGGCGATCGAACGGCTGGAGCGCATGCTGGCCGGCCAGGCGGGCGTTGAAGTGATTGGGACCGAAACGGATCCGGTGGCGGCGCTGGCGGCGATTGAAGAGTTGCGACCGGATCTGCTCTTTCTGGATATACAGATGCCGGAGTTGGATGGCTTTGGGGTGTTGGCACGGCTGGAGCATCAGCCGTTGGTGATCTTCACCACCGCATTTGATCAATATGCGGTGCAGGCATTTGAGACGAATAGCATCGGTTATCTGCTGAAGCCGGTGGGCGCGGCGAAGCTGGGGCAGGCGCTGGCGAAGGTGGAGGCGATTCGGGGCGGGCTGGAGAAGAAGCAGGACTTGTCCGCGCTGTTGACGACGATTGCGACGAAGCTGACACCGGTTTATCCGGAGCGGATCAGTTCGCGGTCCGGTGACCGGACGGAATTGATTGACCTGTCGCGGGTAACGCATTTCTATGCCGAAGACAAGCTGACCTTTGCCGCAACGGAGGCGAAGGGCCACATAGTGGAACAGACGATTGCCGAGCTGGAAGAAAGGCTGGACCCGGCGAAGTTCTATCGGATTCATCGATCGACGTTGGTGAATCTGGATGCGGTGTCGGAGCTGTACACCTACTTTGGCGGGAAGCTGCTGGTGCGACTGAAGGACGGCAAGAAGACGGAACTGACGGTGGCCAAAGAACGGGTGAAAGAGTTGCGGACCAAGCTGGGGCTTTGATACACCAAGAGGGTGCTTAAAGGGTGCCTCTTTCTCATTGCGGCCTGGGCGGGCCTGACCTGGTATGAGTCTTTGCTGCTGGAGGGGCGGGACTTGCCGATGCCCGGGGTGCTGGCGATTGTGCTGGCGCTACTGGTGGCCTCCACGCTGGGTTGTATGCAGGGTATCTGGGCAGCGATTGCGGGGATGCGGAGTGCAGGTGGTGGCCCGGAAGAGTGGAAACCAGGAAGTGTGGTGTGGGCCTCCGGGATGGTGATGCCGCAATCGGGAAACGGGATTCAGACGCCAGTGCAAAAAAGGAATGCGGTGGCTTATACGTACTTGTGGGGAGCGACCAAGAACGGCTTGATCGGGCATGAGATGGATTACTGCATCTCGGGCATGGACCGGGTGCCGCTGGAATTGAGGACGCCGGCCGGGCCGATTCAACTGGACGGGTTTCCGTCGCTCGAACATTTTTCACCGGAGTATCTGGAGGGGGAATCGTGGCACCGGCCAGCGGTGGCCTGGCTGCTGAGCCGGGAGTGGGAAGAGCGGGACTTGAAAGGTTTGGACAGGACCAGCTCGGCGCAGCAAGTGGTAAACACGCTGAATGGGAAAATGCCGGGCAAGCTGCCAATAGACCTCATGAGCAGCCGCTGGTTCAAGCGGTTTCTGGGTGAGGAGGAAGACCGCAGCGAAACGAAGTTGCTGGCGCAATTTTCCAGTTGGTACTGGCGCTTTGAAGAACGCTTTATCCCGATGGGGGCGACGATCTCCGTGAAGGGAAAGTACCGCGACAATCCGCCGTCGATTGATGTACAGGCGTCGTTTCGGAACATGGACCTGGAGGTTCGCCCCGGCACGGCCAGCAAGGCGGCCCGGGGAAGCCTGATCCAGGCGGTGGTGAGTTTGATTCTGAATATCGGGCTGGCTGTGGCCGCCCACTGGGACATTTATCGCAACGACGCCCAGTACTACCGATGGATTCTCAATCTGTTCAATTAGCTAGGCCAGCGTGGGCAAGTGGGCCCGGGCATAGTCGATGCACTGCTGGTTGAGTTTGTCTTCGAGAGCCAGCACTTCCACCGGGTTGAGGCCGGAGGTGCGGGGGAGCGGCTTTTTCGGCGGATGGTTCTTGATCCATTGGACCAGCATGGCGAGATCGTGAGCCGGGGCGGGGCTCTTGTCGTCGTAGACCTTCCAGTATTGGTCGGTAAAGATGGGCACCTTCAGCGGATCGCGCGTGAGCATTTCCAACTGGAAGAGCATTTTGGGGTTTTTCTTCTGGAAGCGGGCCACGATGGCGGGCAGGTCGAGATGGCCGTCGCCAAAGCCGACTTCGGATAGCAGGATGCCGTCCTCGTAGAAATCGACGCCGATGTCCTTGAAGCTGACGAAGATCGTATAGGGATAGAGGGTGTCCATGGTCTGCTGCGGCGTCTCGATGAGGGAGACGTTGTTGACCAGGTCGAGGCAGACGCCGACGTATTCACTACCGGTGGAACGAACCCATTGGGCGAGTTCTTCCGAGCGCCAACCCTTATGATTTTCAATGGCGAGCGGCATCTTGTATTTGCGGAGGATGGGTTCGGCCATCTGGACGCCACGGCGGCAGCGGGCGTCGAATTCGTGCCATTCCTGAACGTTCTTGAACTGTTCATAGCGGCGACCGGAGAAGGGATCGTGGGCGCAGACGACGCGGCCGTCCATTTCACTGAGTGCCTTGATGCCGGCTTCGTACTTGGGGAGGTCGTCGGCGGTGCGCGGGGTACGCAGGATGACGGTGGCGCGCATATCGTACTGGTTCAACTGGCGGCGGATTTTGGCAATGCCTTCCGGATTCATGTCCGGGGGAAGGCTGGTGTGGGCGGCGCCGAGGCCCATGGAGTTGCAGTACTCGATGATGTCCCAGTTCTTGCCCATGGAGCGGATGCGTGCGCCGAGTCCGGGGCCGGCTGAGCCCATGTTGCGGAGTTTGGTGGGTGCGGCGGCTGCGCTGAGAGCGGTGATGCCGGCAGTGGCAAGCGAGGATACTGCGTGTCGTCGGGTCATGTTGTCTTGGGGTGATTATATGTAAATCTTCATGATTGTGCTACGAACTTTCGTTTGATAGAAAGAGGCGATGGGAATTGGATGCCTGATTTATTTGCTCCTGCTCGGGGGGCTCTATTGGGTGGAGAAATTGTGGCTGGAGGGATTGGGGTGATGTTTGTGGGTTGTGCGAACCGGTTGCGGAAGGCGGTGGTGCGGCCTTCCAGGAAACGATTCGGGGGATGGGGCTATCCTGAATTTGCCGAAGCTGATAAAATATTTCAGATTTCAGTTGATGCCATGACTCGCAGGACGCTGCTGGATTTCGCGGTCTTTGTACCTTGCCTGGCGCAAGGGCGGAATCTGACCCCGGAGCAGCTTCCGCAGCCCTTTGCGATGCAACTGGGCATTGACGCGGAGTGGTTTCCGCGGCAGTCCAAGCGGCAGAAGTTGCGAATCGAGCACGGTTCCGCGGAACACATCAGTTACTATTTGCTGCAATCGAGGAGCTTCACGGATGAGCCGCCCGTAGAGCCGATGCATGCGGCGCACGGAAAAATTGCCTTTCCGCAGCGGCGGGCAGAGCAATTTGTCGCAGCCGCGCCGGCGTGCGACCGCCACCGGCTGGTGCGCGGTCTCTATGACTCACTCGGGTGGACGCTCGAACGGTGTTACGAGCACACGATGGCGTTTCTGCGGGCCAAGGAAATTGAAGAGGCCCCGCTGGACCTGCTTTATCAGGGCCGGGGGCTGAGTTCAGACACTTCCCCGGAGAGCCTGCTGGGGCTGGCGTCGTTGGAGCTGAAGGCTGAACGGGTATTGTTGGCTGGACCGGGTCTGGATTTGACGCGACGGGAAAAGTTTACGGATGAGCTGCCACTCAAGAGCCATCAACTGGAATACCTGCGTTCCCGTTTTCGACACGTGGACGCGGTGGACATCCGCCCGGAAGTGATTGCGCACTTGGGAGCCAAGCGGCATGATCTGACGACCGAAGTGCTGAGCTCGCGCTACGACCTGATTGTTGCGACCAATTTGCTGGTCTATCTGAATGAGGCGGAATTGCTGTGTGCCTTAGCGGGCTTGAGCCAGGCCCTCGCGGCCGGTGGAATGTTACTGCACAACGATGTGCGGTTTGCCGCAAAGGTGTTTGGAGAGGCCGTGGACTTGCCGGTTGAGAAGTATGAGGCGGTGGCTATGGGGGGACGGAAATGGGATCGAATCGTTATTCATCGAAAGGGGCCGCAATGAAATTTGGCCTGATACTACTGGCCGCGACGCTTGCCGCGGCTCCCTACGAACGAGTTGGTTTTTTGGACATCGCACCGGCGAAGCCGGGAGTGATGTCCGGAATTGACATCGACAAGAAGGGGAACATCTACATCCTGCACCGGGGAGACGAGCCGGTGGCGAAGTTCGACGCCAAGGGAAAGTATCTGAAGAGCTGGGGCCGCGGGATGTTCAAGGTGGCGCACGTGATCAAGGTGGGCCCGGACGGGAATATCTGGACGACGGACAACGGCAACCATGTGTTGCGGGTCTTCACGCCTGAGGGTGAGCTGCTACGCACGATTGGGGAATTGAATGTGGGCGGCAATGATGAAAAGCACTTTCGCTCGCCGGATGACATTGTTTGGGACTCCAAGGGCCACTACTATGTCGCGGACGCGGGCAATGCCCGGATCATTCATTTTGATGGGCAGGGCAAATATCTAGGGCAGTGGGGCAAGAAGGGGAAGCTGGCGGGGGAATTTTCGGCGGCTCATTCGATGGTGATTGATAAGGACGATCAAATCTATGTTGGCGACCGGGGCAACAAGCGGATTCAGGTGTTCAAGAACGACGGGAAATTTGTGGCGGAGTGGACCGGGTTTGGGAATTCCTTCGGGATGGCGATCGTCGGCAAGCAGATGTTGTCGTCGGAAGGCGATACGAACAAGATGTACTTGCTGGAGATGGGAACAGGCAAAATTCTGGAAGAGTGGGGCGAAGGGGATCAGTTTCAACTGCCGCACTTGATGGTGGTGAATCGCAAGGGTGAGGTTTACCTGACAGAAGTAAAGGGCAATCGCATACAGATTTTGCGGAGGAGCAAGCCATGAAAGCCTGGTTGGTGTTGATGCCGGTTGTGGGGGCATTGGCGCAGTCGCCCGAATTTGAAAAGGTACACAAGCCACTGTTTGCGCCACCTGAGCAGAAGTCGAAGCAGGCGGCGGAATTGACCGCAGCTTTCACGCCGGCAAGGGATGGGGGCAAGCCGGTGAAGCGTAACAACTTTATCGACGAGCATATCTTTGGACGGATGGAGCGCGACGGTGTGCCGCATGCAGGATTGTCGACTGACGAGGAGTTCGCGCGGCGAGTGTGGCTGGATGCTACGGGCCGAATTCCCCCACCGGAAGAGCTACAGCGTTTTTTGGACGCCAAGGATCCTGACAAGCGGAGCAAGCTGATTGATCGATTGCTGGCGAGCCAGGAGTACATCGACAAGTGGACCTATTACTTTGAAGATCTGTTCCGGGCCGGTGGCCGTATGGGGCCTGGCTTGAATCTGTTTCACTTCTGGGTGCGGGAATGGCTGAAGCTGGATCGTCCCGTGGATGAGGTTGTCACGGACTTGTTGACGGGTGCGGGGAAGTCGAGCTTTTCGGTGCCGGGTTCGCTCTATTATCAGCGCGATTTTGTAAAAGCCAAGGACGACCCGGAAGCGCCGGATGCGCATGATCTGGTGAATCAGCCGGATACGGTGGACGAGTTTACGATCACGTATTCGAAGGTATTTCTGGGACTCAACCTGGCTTGCATATCCTGCCATGACGGGCGGAATCACCTGGAGAAGGTGAACCTGTTTCTGACTAGCAAGAAGCGGGATGAATTTTTTGGACAGGCGGCGTTTTTCGGGAAGACCCGTCAGATTATGAATTGGGAGAACGGCTATCAGGCCAACACCGAGTACACGGTGGACGATGTGGGTGCTGAGTATGATCCGAAGGCTGATTCGATTGTGCGCGTACCGCGGCGCGGCGGCGATGCTTCGCCCCGTTTCATTCTGACGGGCGAGCGCCCGAAGCCGGGTGAAAATTACCGCGATGCGCTGGCTCGAATTCTGACCGCTCATCCGCAATTTCGCCGGGCCTTTGTGAACCGGATCTGGGCGGAGCTGATGGGATTCGGGATTGTGGAACCGGTGGACGATTTCGATTTGTTGAAGCCCGAGCAGGTGACGAATCCGGAACTGCTGGATGCGTTGGCCGGGGACTTTCAGAAGCAGAATCACAGCTTCCGGAATGTGTTGCGCGGGATTCTGAATTCGGCGGCTTACCAGTTGAGCTCACGCTTTGATGGCGAATGGAAGGAAGCTTACGCGCCCTATTACGCGCGCAAGTATGTCCGCATGTTGAGCGCGCCGGAACTGCATGATGCGATTGCCCTGGCTACGGGCAAGCCGGGCAAGTTCTCGACCGGCAGGGAGAGCGTTGGTATGGTGATGCAGATGTCGGAGCCGAAGAAGGCGGGCGCTGAAGTGCAGAGCTTCATGAAGGTATTTGGACAATCGAACCGCGATGATATGCCGAAGAAGGTGGCTCCTTCGGCGCTGCAGGCGATGTTGCTGATGCAATCCAAGGTGGTAAATGAGCGGCTTGAAATGGACGCGCTGCTGACCCGCCAGCCGGAAGACGGCAAGGTGATCGAAGAGATTTTCCTGCGCAGCATTTCGCGTGGTCCGACGAAAGATGAATTTGCCGTTGCACAGAAAGCGATGGCAGCCAACCGCAAGAAGGGAGCGGAGAATCTTCAGTGGGCGCTGATCAACAGCCCTGAATTTCTCTTCAACTATTAAGGCCATGAAACGCAGATTGTCTGATGTATTGCCGGCTCGCCGGGATGTCTTGCGCCTGGGGGGCTACGGCCTGCTGGGGTCTTTTGCCGAGCAGGCGCTGGTTCCCGTGGCCGCCCGCGCGGCAGGCCGATCCAATCCGCGCGGGAGTGCGCGATTTGTGGTGGTGATTGAACTGGCCGGGGCCTTGTCGCATGTTGACAGCTTCGACTTCAAAGAGGATGCCGGGACGCAGAAGGATTTTGATATCCGGCAGATCCGCAATGATCTGTATTTGAGCCACCGGCTCTTTCCCGAGTTGTCCAAGGAGATGGACAAGATCTCCATTGTCCGCTCGATGAAGAGCCATGAAGTGGTGCACTTCCGCGGGCAGTACTACACGCAGGCCGGACGTCCGCTGAACCCGGCGCAAGCGTCGGAAATTCCGAGTGTCGGGTCGGTGATCGCAATGGAGTTGGAAGCGCAGCGGAGGGAGAGGGATACCTTTCCGACCTACGTTGGATGCAACCTGGACACCTCGGGTTGTGGCGCGTTGTCGACCGGATTTTTGCATCCGCGGCACTCGGTGCTGGATGTAAATCTTAAGTCAGGCGGGGGTGCCGCGCCATCGTCGAAAGATGCGCTTGCCGTGCTCGAAGAGCGTTACCGGCTGCTGAGTGAGCTGGACCGCGTAACGGCACCAGGGCGCGCCGGGCGGGACCGCTCGTTCGGATCGTTCCGGGATTTTCAGAGCTCCGCTTACCAGATTCTTGCGGATGAACGCTGGCCGCAAGCCTTTGCCATGTCGAAGGAAGAGCAGGAGCGCTATGGCGCCAATGAGGTAGGGCTGGGTTGTTTGCTGGCGCGCAATCTGGTGCAGGCCGATGCCGGGACGCGATACATCCACATTGTGCATCCCGACTGGGATCACCACCGTGACATCTACAACCACAGCAAGAAGTCGAATCACTACATTCGCTGCAACGAGTTTGACCGGGCCTTTGCGAATCTGCTGCGGGATCTTTCCGCCGCAGCCTCGCCACGGGAGGCGGGCAAGACGCTGCTGGATGAAACGCTGATTGTGGTGGCGACAGAGTTTGGGCGGACGCCTGGGGCCTTGAACGGGATTGCCGGACGGCACCATTACAATCTGGCGTATTTGTCGCTGTATGCCGGCGGCGGAACCAAACCGGGCAGGATTATTGGCAAGACCAATGCAACGGGTGAGCAGGTGGTGGAGAGCGGTTGGAAGTATTCCAAGCACCAGATCAAGACTGAGAATGTTTACGCTTCGATTTACTCCGCGATGGGCATTGACTGGCGCAAGGAATTGACCAACACTCCGTCGGGCCGTGCTTATCGTTATATCGATATGCTGGGCGCCACCGAGATGGCGATGGACGACGAGATTGCCGAGTTATTTGTGTGATCCTGCTACTCGTTTTTCTTGCTCAGGAAGTGTTGGTGCCGGAGGGCAGTTTCATGATGGGCCGGTCCAAGGTGACGTCCGATGACAGCACCAAAATGCGGCCGCAGATTTTGTTGGATGACCGGCCCGTGCACAAGGTGCAGCTGAAGGCATTCCGGCTGGACGCGATGGAAGTGACGCATGAGAAGTATGCGGCCTTTGTGAAAGCGACCGGTCATCGGGTGCCGTATCACTGGCAGGGGGGCGTGGTTCCGCAGGGGATGGCCCGGATTGCGGTTTACAACGTGAGTTGGGAAGACGCGGCTGCTTATTGCAAGTGGGCTGGCGGGAGATTGCCGACCGAGGCGGAGTGGGAGCGTGCGGCGCGGGGGAATCGGGAAGGGGAATCCTATCCGTGGGGGGATAAGCCGGATCCGAAGGCGGCACGCTATGGCATGGAGGCGGGTCCGGGGGAGCCGGGCCAGTTTGCGGCGAATGATTTTGGGCTCTTTGATATGTCCGGGAACATGGCAGAGTGGACTGCGGACTGGTTTGAGCGGGAATATTATGGGCATTCGCCGGAGGAGAATCCGGCTGGGCCTGCGACGGGGATGTACAAGGTGATTCGTGGGGGGGCTTGGAGTGACAATGCCGCGCGGATTACCGTGTTTTTCCGGAACTGGGTGCGTCCGGGGCAGCGGTCGGCGAATATCGGATTCCGGTGTGCGCGGGATGGTAGGTAGGGGGTTTCTGAACTGGCCAGAGGGAAGCGGTATCCGAGTGGGCAGTACAGCAGTTGGGATTTAGACTCGCATTCGGCTCAAGGTTGGTGTGAGCGAGAGGCGGGATTGAATCAACTGGCGCTACCAGATGGTTTGAATCTGAGACGCGCGAATCTTTCGATCGCGGCTCAATCCAAAGCGGCAGTAGCAGACCGCGAGATTCGAGGGTCACCAGTTAAAAACCAGAGGATAGCGTGGGTGTCGGCGAGAACCGCAGCCATCAGATGTCTTTCCTTGGGAAGACCTTCCACATCTCGCGTCTGGCTTCGTCAATGTCCTCTGCCGAAATGGAAATTCCTCGGCCCGCGAGGATGCCCTTTATGCTTCGGAATTCATTCTTTGGTGCTGCCTCGTCGCGCAGGCGTGTGGCATGGTTCAAAATCTCTTGTTGCTTGTCGAACGGAAGTTTTCGCACCGCATCCAGAATGGCCTGTTCAACTGACATGACGACCTCTTTTCCATTATCACGAATCTTGCTGGTAAGTTCGATGTCTTTGGAGGTCAAGGGGCTGATCGAAGTGGTGACCTGCCAATTGAGAATCCAACAGTGGTACCTTTATGGCGCCTCATTGTCGGCATCGGACTTTGGCTTGTGTCGCCAATCTGTTTGAAGCCAAGTGTCCCGGTGCAGTGGGCGGCACTTTCCCACTTTCAGTTGGATCAGTTCAGCCAACTTGTCTACTATTCTGAAGTACTGAATGAAAGACAAACTGCCATCAGATCTCGCATCTGAACTCCTCTCCCATCCCTGGGAAGAAGCCAGTGTCTTCACTCCCGAAGCACTGATCGAGGCCGTTCGCACTGAGCGCCAACTGCCGAAGGCTTCAGTGCCCGAGGTGTGCCTCCTCGACTTCGATGGCGACCTTACGGACTGGCTTGTTCAATCCGGCCAGGTTCGGCGCTGGGAGTCGTGGGCCTGCTTCCACACCCAGATGGAGGCCTTCGATGTTGAGGGTGTACCCATTGGACTGATTGCAAGGACGATTGGAGGGCCCTATGCGGTACTCATCGCCGAGCAGTTGGCGGCTTCCGGCGCGAAAGTCATCATCGGCATCACTTCGGCCGGTCGAGTCTCGCCCACGGTTCCGGTGCCTGCTTTGGTTGTGGCCACCTCAGCCATCCGTGACGAGGGTACCTCGTTGCACTATCTTCCTCCGAGCCGGATGGTGGCAGGTGATGCTGATCTTGCGAATGCTTTGGCGCGATCCCTCGACAGCCTTGGCATGCCATTATTGGCGGGTACTGTGTGGACGACGGATGCTCCGTACCGGGAAACCGAGTCACAGTTGAACCGCTATGCGAGCGACGGTGTCCTCGCGGTAGAGATGCAAACGGCCTCACTCTTCGCCTTTGCGTCTGCACGCCATGTCGTCTGCGGTGTGGTGGCCCACATCACCAATAGCGTGGACAATGCAGCTCACCCTGACCAGTTCGACAAAGGCCGCCAGGAATGGAGCTTTGCATTGTTCCGGGCTGCGGCGCGCGCCGGATTAGAGCAAGTACAGAAAGATCGCACCTTCTCTTCTCTGTAAGTTGCCAAAATTCTGGAGCCACCCGCCGGAATCGAACCGGCGACCTACTGATTACGAATCAGTCGCTCTACCAACTGAGCTAGGGTGGCCCGCGATTGTCAGTTTAACATTCGGAGCCGGATTTCGCCAAGAATCAGTGGCTGGTTGGCTTCAACCAACGGTCCAGCTTGGGGAACAACAGCTCCTGAACCTTTTGATCCTCGAGGTCTGAAACCAAAACCAGCCTGGCCTCCAGATCGAGACGGGGGCTGACTTTGGCTCCCTTGCGTGACTCTCCGATCGCCTTGACACTTTCGTAGCCCATGCGGAAGGGGTCTTGCACGATCAGTGAATCGATCCAGCCCTGCTTGAGGTCGCTGATGAGCTGTTCGCTGGCGTCGATGCCGACCAGCTTTGCCGCTTTGTTGCCCCGGCTTTTCAAGGCCTGCACTGCTCCGGCCAGGCTCGATTCATTGTCCGCGAAGATCCCGGCCAGATCCTTGTGGGCGGAAAGTGCGTTCTCTGTCACGGCCATGGCCTTGGCCCGGTTGGCCATGCCGAACTGGACGTCCAGGACCTGGATTTGCGGGTGGGACTTCTTCATCTCCTCGATAAAGCCTTCTTCGCGCTCCATGGTGGACGCGCTGCCGGGCATGAAGCCGACGATCAGCACTTTGCCCTTTCCGCCCAGCACCTCGCCCATGCGGCGGGCGGCCATGCGGCCGGCTTCGCGATTGTCGGTTGCCACATAGGTCAGGCGCTTTTCTGTATCCACATCACTGTCGTAAACCGTGACCGGAATGCCGGCGGCGCTGGCCCGCTCAATGACTGCGACGAGAGCTTTGCGGTCAACCGGCGCGATGGCAATGCCGGCCAGGCGGCGGGTGATCATGCTTTGCATGATGTCGATCTGGCGGGCGCGGTCGATTTCGAGCGTAGGCGCGTTCCATTCAATTTCGAGGCCGTATTGGCGTCCTGCTTCAATCGCTCCTGCCTGGACGGTGAGCCAGAACTGGTGGCTGGCCCCTTTGGGGATGACGCCTACGGTAGGCAGGCTTTGCTGCTGGCAGGAAGTGATCACCAAAAGGAAGGGGAGGAGACTAAGAAAGCGCATGCTAGCCTCTCATCATATGCCCCTTGTGGAAGTGGCCCGGCTCGAGGAAATTCCGCCCGGGCGGAGCGCGGAAGCGCTGGTGGGAATTGAAACTTATGTGGTTTGCAATCACAACGGCACGATGCATGCGCTCGATGGACTCTGCCCGCACCGCAATGGCCCGCTGGGGGCGGGCAACTTTGCCGATGGGATGGTGATTTGCCCATATCATGGCTGGGAGTTTGACTGCACGACGGGCGAGTATGACCGGAACCCGGATGTGAAGTTGAAGAAGTATCCGGTGGAAGTGCGGGATGGCTTTGTCTACATCCGGATTGAAGACGAAGACCTTGCCTGAATTGCCTGAAGTGGAAACCGTGGTGCGCGGACTGGCCGCAGTGGTGCCGGGGCGGCGGATTGTGGCGGTGGAGGGGGTGGCGCCGGTTGAGATTGTGGGGCAATCGATTCGTGCCGTGCGGCGCTATGGCAAGTTCATCGTCATGGAACTTGAGACGGGGCTGCTTTTTGTTCACCTGGGGATGACGGGGCAATTGCTGCTTTCTGTCGCGGAGGGCAAGTTTACGCGGGCGCGGGTGCTGCTCGATGAGGGGGTGCTGCGCTATGACGACATCCGGAAGTTCGGGAAAATATACTTCTCGACGCGCTATCCGGAGCGTGGGCCGGAGCCACTGGAGATTGCGGTGGAAGAATTTGTGGAGCGGGCGCGCCGGCGCCGGACGCGGATCAAGGCGCTACTGCTCGATCAGGGATTCGTGCGGGGGATGGGGAATATCTACACGGATGAGGCCTTGTTCCGGGCGGGGATTCATCCGCTCACGCTGAGTGCGAAGCTATCCCGGACCCGGCTAAGAAGTTTGCATGCGGCCATGCAAGAGTTGTTGCGTGAGGCGATTGAGGCGGGTGGTTCCTCAATTTCGGATTATGTGGGGGCAAACGGAGAAAAGGGGAGCTTTCAAGAACGGCACCAGGTATATGGGCGGAAGGGGATGCCCTGTGTGCGCTGTGAGACGCCGCTCGAAAGAATTTTGGTGGTGCAGCGGGGTACCAGTTTCTGTCCAAAATGCCAGCGGATGTAACAATTTCTGAAAATCTGGATCTGGTACTATAACGACTAAAGCAGTAGGAAGGCTTTAGTGCTGGAAAAGCCGACCTAGGGACTTTCCTTAGTCGTTTCTAAGGGTTTTCCTGAGGTTCGCTTAGGGATTACCTGAATTGAAGAAGTACTAGTCAAGCCTTAAGATTGGGGCAGGATTAGGAACCGGAGGAGATTTCCATGCCAGAGATGAGCGCCGCCTTACTCGAAGCCGAGTTGCCACCCATGATTGAAGAAACCCCGAAACGCAAGATTCGTATTGTGCTGGCGGATGATCATCCGATCGTGCGGGATGGGCTGAAAAAGATGCTGACCCTCGAGAGCGATCTTGAAGTGGTGGGTGAAGCCAATGACGGGCGGGAGGCGCTGGAGCAGGTGCAAGTGCATGAGCCGGACATTCTGCTGCTGGATTTGCGCATGCCGAATCTGGATGGATTGAGCGCGTTGCAGACCTTGCAGCACATCAACAAGAAGACGAAGGTCATCATCCTGACGGCGAGCGAAGACAAGAACGAGTTTGTCCAGGCGATGAAGCTGGGTTGCAGCGGGATTGTGCTGAAGCAGACCGCGCCGGAGTTGATTGCGAAGTCGATCCGGAAAGTGAACGAAGGGGAAATCTGGCTGGATTCGCACACCACTGCGGCGGTGATGCGCCAGTTTGCCACCGTTGGGGGGGAGAGTGGCATGTCGAGCCATTCCTCGGGCGGCAGTCTGCCGATGGGTGGATCTTCCGGGCATGGCAAGGTACGTGAACGCAGCCCCTTGAGTGCGCGGGAACGCGAAATCGTGGGATTGGTTGCGCAGGGATACAAGAATAAGGAAATGGCGGAAAAGATGTTCATTTCCGAGCAGACAGTGAAGAATCACCTGCACAACATTTTTGACAAGCTTGGGGTGAGCGACCGCCTGGAATTGGCGCTCTATGCCATCCACAAGGGCCTGCACCTGGGCGGCGACAAGTAAGCCGTTAATCGGCAGTTTCCAGAACCAAAACCCAATCCTGTCCGCTTCCCCGCGTGGGAGGCTCAAATTGCTGTGAGGTAGTGGCGGCAACGGTATATTCCCCGCTGCGCGGGTTGAACCAGAACGCCTTTAAGGGTGGGCGGGCCAGCTTCAATTTGAGTGTACGGCCGAGGGGAGTGTAAACCAGGACAAAGCGGGGACCCCGCAATGCGAGACACATGCCGGCGGGGCTATCCTGTTCAAAGTCGAGAAGGGAAGGGTCCGGCCGCTGGAGCAGGAAGGGCCGGGCCTCGATGAGGCGGCGCAGGTAGCCCATCTGGATGGCACTGGGGGCATTGAGCGCGTCATACCAGTACTCATTTGGCTTGGCGACGCCGGGATAAGCGGGTGCATGCAATTGCCAGATGCTGTGGTGGCCGTAGCTATGCCCGGCGGCACCGGCGAAGACGGCCCAATAGGCAGCGCGGCGGGCATCCTCATCCGTGGCCGTGGATGGCGGGCGGCCGTGACGGAAGCCGGGATAACTGGATTCGAGGTCGATGACAGGTCGTGTGGGGGTCATCGTGTAGGCGTGTTCGACGAGTTGCCAATTAAGGGCCCAACGGCCGTGGCCGGACTGGATGGCGTGAAAGTCGAGCCAGGCTTCATCATTGAGGAACCAGGCGGTGCTGCCCGGGCCGCTGGGGTGGTAGGACATCAGCAGCTTGCTGTAATCCTCCGAGCCGGATGTCCCAATTGCGATGCCGCGGGCGAGAGCGCGCCAGATTTGCCGGGCGCTGGAGGTAGGGGCGGCGCGGTCACCCCCAAGAATCCAGATCACGTGATCGAAATTTTTAAAGCGAGCGCCAAGGAAGCGGCCGTAGGCTTCGGCGTTGCCCGGGTTGAAGAAACCATCCGGTATGCCGTTCTGCCAGTTGGAAGTGACGTACTTGCCCCAGGTCGGAAGCAGGGCAATGCGCAAATCATATTCGCGGGCGATGCGGAGGACTCGTGCCACATCATCCCAATAGTCGTTGTCGGGGCCTTGGTTGACTATTGGCTTGTCCGGACTGCGAGGCTCGATCGGCAGGTGGCCGTAAGCATTGGGCTGATCGAAGCGGTGTTCCACGAGGGCGACGGTCTGAATGACGGTGAAGCCTTTGTCGCGGCGGTCTGCGAAGTAGCGGCGGATTTCGTCTTCTTTGAGATCGTGGATGAGTTGCCAGGCGGTGTCGGCAAGCCAGAAGAAGGGTTTGGCTTCACCATCGATCAGGAAGCGTTGATTTGCACTGACGCGCAGTGGTTGAGCAGAGGCAGCCGCTGCGGCAAGCAGCAGGAGAGAGGCAAGCTTCATTGCTGCCCGATATTTTGTCAGGTTTTCGCATCGTACTGATTGCTCAGGGCAGCGAGCAGAGTGCAGGACTGATTGGTCTGGCAGTAGGAGGGATCGTCGATGAGGATGGAGATTTGGTCAGCCAGTTGTTGGTATTGCGCGATGCGTGAGCGCAGTTCGGCGAGCCTTTGGGTGGCAATTTCGCAGGCGGGCGCGCAGCCGGCCATGCCTTGACTCACAAAAGTGGCAAGGGAAGCCGCTTCGGTGAGGGAAAAGCCTGCGGCCTGGCAGCGTTTGAGGAAACGGATGCGCTCCAGATGAGCAGCAGAGTATTGGCGATAGCCGGAGCGTGGCTTCGGGGGCTGATCGATCAGGGCTTCGCGCTCGTAGTAGCGCACCGTTTCCACATTGACTCCGGCCTGGCGGGCAAGCTCGGAAATTGTCATTTGATTAGCTGTTCGATTTTGTCGAACAGCAGGAGCATTTGCAATTAGGGTCACCGCAGGGGCAGGTCGAACAGCAGGAGCAGGATTTTGTTTGGGTCATGACTAGAGTTTAGAGTCAGTAGCCGGGTACGGAGTCAAGGGAAAAGTTGAAAAGTTTCTTAGCGGGCTGATAGTTGGGCGCGGTAGCGGGTGAGGCGTTCCTGGAGGCGCAGGTAAAGGGCTGAGGGCTGCTGGCCTTCCTTGGGGGCCGGGACCTTGGAGATGGCGGTTTCGAGCGCAGCGACGGCGGCTTCATAGTTCTTCAATTCGAGTTCGGCCTTGGCCAGGAGTTCCCAGCCGCCGAGATCTTCTGGCGTCAATTCGGTAATGCGCACGGCAAGGGGCTTGGCGCGTTGGGGCTGGTCGTAGCCGGGGTGGGCCAGATTGAGGATCAGGTCGGCGAGGCTGAGCCGGCTGACAATGTCATCCGGGCGGTCGTTGGCGCGTTTTTCGAGATAGGCGAAGGTTCGTTGTATCAAGGCGTCGGCTTGGGGATGCTTGCTCTGGGAGTAGGCGTAGGCCAGGTTGTAAAGAGAGCCAGCCACATTGTCTTCCGCGCGGGGGCTGGGGCTGCGTTTGAGGATGTCTTCTGAAACTTCGAGCATGCGCTCGGAGGTTTTCAGGAAGTCGGCTTCGCGGCCGAGGGCGTCTTCAAGCAAGGCCAGGTTGTGCAGGGCACTGTAGAGGTCCATGCGGGCGGCGAGGTTGTCGGGGTCGCTTGTGTGGCGGGTGGTAATGGCGAGGGCCTGCTGGAGGAGTTGGTAGCCTTCTTCCTGCTGGCCAAGGGAAAAGAGAGCCGTGCCGCGGGCCTGGAGTCCGGCAGCCCTGTCTCGCTCGACGGAGACGGAGAGGCGCTTATCCTCCGGGATGCGCTGGTGCCACATTTCTGCTTCACCGGCCCAGCGAAGACTTTCCTGCGGGTTGCCCTGGCAGAGCCAGTTGGCGCGTTCGACGGCCAGGCCGTGAAGGGCGGAGAGCAGGCGCGGGGATTCGGGGTTGCGGGCAAGGCCGTTTTCGAAGGCGTCTTTGGCGCGGCGGGTCCAATCCTCACCGAGATTCTGGAGGCCGGAAAGGCCCGCCTGCCGCTGGACGGCGCGTCCGGCGCTTTGGATGGCGCGGCCGAGACGCCAGTGATTCTCTTCGTCGCGAGGGTCTTCGGCAACGATGGTGGCGAAGTCTTTGACGAGGTCCTGCAGTTGGGCGACCGCCTCTGGTTTGGGGTCGAGGGCGTTACGGGCGACGGTAGCGTTGTACCTGAGAAAAGTGCGGGCGCGGCGGGCAGCGGGGGAATTGTGATTTTCGAGGAGCTTGATGCCCCGGCCGTAGCTGTCGAGTGCGCCTTTCCAATTGCCGAGGCTTTGGGCGCCGAAGTTGCCGGTTACGTCCCCGACACGAAGGTAGCCGAGGGCGACTTCGATGGCGAGGGTTTCGTCGGAGTCGGCCTCGGCGGCGAGTGAGTTCAGGTAGCGGAGGGCTTCCCCGGCCAAATTGGCGCGGAGGCGGGTGGTGCCGGGGACTTCGAGAGTCTGGTCGTAGAGATCAAAAATCTGATAACGGGCGAGACGGCGGACGTCTTCAAAGCGGCGTTCCGCGAGGCGTTTTTCGCGCAGGATGCCCGTAAGGCCAACAGCGCCGGCCAGGAGAACGAGGAGGCTGGCAGCGGCAGCATAGCGCTGGCGGGAGAGAAACTTGCCGGCCTGGTACCAGACGGTGGCGGGGCGGGCCGTGACGGGGCGGGATTCAAGAAAGGCCCGAAGGTCTGCGGCGAGTTCGCCGACGGTTGCATAGCGGCGGGCGGGCTCGTGCTCTAGAGCCTTGGCGCAGATCACCTGGAGGTCACCACGAAGGGCCCGTTCGAGTTCGCTTTTCTTGAGGCCGCGGCGCTGGGCGTCGTCGTCGGTGACGCCTTCGCCGAGTTTGCGCTGGTCTGAGTATTGGTAGGCGCGGGCGAGCTCCTGGACGACTTCCTGCGTGTCGCCAAAGGGGCGGTGGCCGCTGAGAAGTTCATGGAGAACCATGCCGAGGGAATAGATATCGCTGCGAGTGGTGATGGCGGCTTTTCGAAGCTGCTCGGGGCTGGCGTACTTGGGGGTGAGGAGCATGACCTCGGTGACAGTGGCCGCGCCAGCATCGTCGACGAGCTTGGCGGTGCCGAAGTCGAGAAGCTTCACGGTGCCGGTTTCAAGGGTAACGAGGATGTTGGAAGGCTTGAGGTCACGGTGGACGACGAGGTTCTGGTGGGCATGTTCGACGGCGGCGCAGACCTGGAGGAAGATTCCGATGCGGTCGCGCAGGTTGAGGCGGCGGTGGTCGCAATAGCGGTCAATGGGGGCACCGTCAACATATTCAGTGACGAGATAGGGCTCGCCGGTCGATGTGATGCCGCCGTCGATCAGTTGAACGATGTTGGGATGGTGCATCTGCGCGAGGAGATCGCGCTCGACAGCGAAGCGGGCGGAGAAGTCTTTCTCTTCCAGGTGGGCAGCGAGGACCTTGACGGCAACTTTCTGGGCGAAGACACCGTCGCGGCGTTCGGCGAGATAGACACTGCCCATTCCACCGCGACCGAGGAGCTGGGTTGCCTGATAGACACCAAAGTGCGGAAGAGTTTGCACCTTGGGGCAGTTTAACAGGGGAAGAAAAAAATGGGGGTCTTAGCGAAATCCCTCCGGTTCGCCAAGCCCCCCAAACATCGTCCCTTGGTGATGTCAAATGTGTCTTCATACCTGTTAGCGTCGAGATCTCAAAAAAAAGGTCATGCCTTTTTTAATTTTTTTCGAAGGCTTTTGCGGAGGCGTTCGAGGTCGGTGATTTTGGTATCGACGCGGCTGAGGGCGGATTCCATTTGGGCGGGGTCGCCTTCGAGCCAGGATTTAACATCCTGGAGGCTGAAGCCGACGTTAATGGCGCGCTGGGCGAGGCGGATGCGTTTGGCGTCGGTGACGGAGTAGAGTCGATAGCCATTCGCACCGCGGGCAGGGTTGAGCAGACCGGCACGTTCATAGAAGCGAAGGGTTTCGCTGTTGACGCCACAGGCCTCGGCCAGTTCGCCGCGTTTCCACCTGGGTTCGGAATCGGGCATTCCTGCCTATCGTAGCGCTAGAATGAAAGGTGCGGCCAATTCGGCCGGAAATCCCCAATAGAAATGGAGGCTCGAGCTAATCTTGGGCCGTATCTCGCTCGCCTTTTCCTCATTCTTCGGTTTGCTGTTTAGCGGCACACTGCCTGATTCCGTATTGCTGGCGCTCGGCCTGAGCAAGCGCGCCACGGTGAAGGCGGCCCCGCCGCCGAAGCCGGACGTGACCGAAGGGGCATTGCAGTTGCTCGCCCTGTTGCAGCGGGATGCGCGGCTGCTGGACTTTCTGATGGAAGACGTGTCGCCGTATTCCGATGAGCAAGTCGGGGCGGCGGTGCGGAATGTGCACGAGAGCTCGCGAACGACTTTGCAGCGCTATTTGTCGTTGCAACCCGTGATTGATGGAGTGGAAGGGGCCGTGACGCAGGTGGCGGCGGCGGGAGCACTGAAGAATGACCCGGCGGCGATCAAGTTGTTGGGCAATGTGCCGGCGGATGGCAATGTGCGGGCCGGTCTGTTGCGGCATAAGGGCTGGAAGGTAGAGAAGATCGACTTGCCGGCGCTGGGGCCAAAGGCGAATCTGAAGATTTTGGCACCGGCTGAAATTGAGGTCGAGCGACGAGAAGGTGTTCCGCATCGTCGATGAAGTCGCGACGCCCGTCGCTGATGGCAGCGCCGAATTGATCGCCGAGCGAACCGATGGCTCACGCGCCGTGGCTCGAGTCACCGTGGTCGGGATGGACAGCAGCGATGAAGTCAGCTTTCGAAATCAGGTCCAACCGATCTTCGCCCGACTCGGTTGCAACAGCGGCGCCTGCCACGGCGCCCTCGCCGGAAAGGGCGGCTTTCGGCTCTCGCTGCGAGGTTACGATCCCGTCGCCGACCATCACACGATCGCGCGGCAACTGCGCGGCCGACGGATCGAAATCGCCAACCCCGGCGCCAGCCTGTTGCTCGCCAAGCCGACCGGCGCCCTGCCGCACAAAGGCGGCCTCCGACTCGCCAGCGGCGGACACGATTACTCCATCCTGGCAGACTGGATCGCTTCCGGGGCCGCACCGCCGGCCGCTGATGACGCCCGTTTGGAATCGATCAGCGTACTGCCCGAAAACGCCCTCCTGGCACCCGGCGACCTGACCCAGGTGCTGGTCAACGCCCACTACGACGACGGGCGGGTCGTCGACGTCACCCGCTGGGCCAAGTTCACGGCGACCGATGAAGCGGTCGCCGGGGTCGACGAAGACGGCCGTGTCACCGTCCGCGGGGCGGGCGAAGCGGCGATTTCGGTCTGGTTCGATTCGCAAGTGACGCTGTCGCGGTTGACCGTACCGTTCTCCGGCCAGATCGATGAATCGGTCTACGCGTCTCTGCCTCGCAGCACTTTCATCGATGACCTCAATCTGGCCCAGCTCGAAACGCTGCGCCTGTTG
>CAZECF010000066.1:25900-26674 GCA_964510335.1 uncultured Bryobacter sp.
CGCGCGACGTTCATCCGGCGAGCCACCGTCGATACCCTCGGACGACTGCCGACGCTCGAGGAAACCGAGGCCTACCTGGCCGACGATCGTCCCGCCGCCCGTCGACGATTGATCGATCGCCTGCTCGCCAGCGATGACTTCGCCGATTATTGGGCTTACAAGTGGTCCGACCTGCTGCTGATCAACGGCACCAAACTGCGACCGGTCGCCGTGAAATCGTTCTATGACTGGATCCATCAGGCGGTCAAGGAGAATCGCCCCTGGGACCAAATGGTCCGGGAGGTGCTGACCGCCACCGGCGACAGCCGTGAAGTCGGAGCGACCAATTTTTATGCGATCCACCAATCGCCCGAAGAGATGACCGAGAACGCCAGCCAAGCGTTCCTCGGCTTGTCGATCGGTTGCGCCAAATGCCACAACCATCCGCTGGAAAAATGGACCAACGACCAGTACTACGCCATGGCGAATCTGTTCGCCCGGGTACGGGCCAAAGGCTGGGGCGGTGAACCCCGCAACGGCGACGGCGTGCGGACGGTGTTCATCGATCAGTCGGGCGAATTGATCCAACCGGGCCGCGGTAAACCGCAACCGCCGGCCCCGCTGGACGCCGAACCGATCGATTTCGATTACCCCGGCGATCGCCGCGATGTCGTCGCTCAGTGGATGACGAGTCCCGAAAACCCGTACTTTTCCCGCGCCATCACCAACCGGATCTGGGCCAACTTCTTCGGCCGCGGCTTGGTCGAACCGGTCGATGACCTGCGGCTCAGCAAC
>CAZECF010000067.1:0-26065 GCA_964510335.1 uncultured Bryobacter sp.
GTTGGTCACCGCGTAGTTAAAGCGGAATACGCGGTCAGCGAGTTTTTCCTCGACTGTGGTGAGTTCAGGACTTGCGCTCAGCGGTCTTCGCCAGATTTCGGGGGAAGTCGCATTGCGGGTGAAATAGAGCCATTGCCCATCCGGAGAAATCATTGGCGCCTGAGCCTGTGTAGCCGTGACTTGCTCTGGTGTGCCCCCTTCCGGGGCAACACGCCAGATTTCCAGACGGCCGCTCTGCCGGCTGGAGTAATAGATCCAGCGGCTGTCCGGCGACCAGGCTGCCGCAAACGCCAACACTTGATTTGTCAGTTGTTTCGGAGTGCCGCCGCGGGTGGGCATGACGTAGATCTGATAAGTACCGGAGAGGTCAGAATCAAAAGCAATCCATTGGCCGTTCGGGGAAGGACGGGGAGAGGCTGCGGTGGCCTTCGGGTCCTGGTTCGTAAGTTGAGTGGCGTCCTGGCCGTCCGCAGTAGCAGACCAGATCTGCACGCTGCCGCTGCGATTGGAATAGAAGAAAAGCTGCTTTCCATCGGCGGAATACATGGGAGCCGCTTCGCGAAAACTGGAAACTGCGATGGTGCGCGGTGCTTGCTTGTCCTGCGGATCGAGCGGCACACGCCAGAAATTCGAATCGCGCTTGTTGCGCACAAAAGCCAGGCGTTTCCCATCGCGGGAGAAAACTGCGCTGTAGGCACCTGGGCCAGACCAAAGTAAGGCCTCCGGTTTGCCGCCAGCGACGGGGATGCGGTAGAGCGGAAGGCTGGTATTGGTGTTCGGCTCCAGATAGATGTGCTGTCCGTCAGGAGCCCAACTCGCGCTCCGTATGCCTGCTCCGCCGACTTCGAGGAATCGAGGTTCTCCCAATTTTGAATCTGAAAGCAGGGGCCATATCTTGACGCGACGGACTTCGGTAGCATCCACGGCCAACAACTGGCTGCCGTCAGGCGAAATCCCGGGTGTGGCATAGCCGTCACCCTGGCCGGAATGTTGGGCGATAATGCTGGCCTGGCGCGAATCGAAGTCGATGCGGTGGAGATGAGCCGGACCACCATTCTCCGTTGCCGCCGCCAGGATGATGGCCTTGGAATCCGGCTGCCAGGTGAATGATCGAGTTCGAACCAGCGACGACGGTCTATTGAAGGTCCAGAGAGATTTTTCCTGTCCCCCCAAGGCCGGCACAGCGATCAGTTCAATGCGGCCCCTACGGGAACCCGGCACATCGCCAAAGCGAAGAAAAGCAATCCATTGACCATTGGGGGACCAAACAGGATCAAAGTCTTCCATGGGGTTGCTGGTCAGTCGAAGAGGCGTTGTGGCTTCCACGGGCTTGACATAAATATCGAAATTGTCCTGAGACTCCCCTGCCCAGACAAAGGCAATTTGATTCCCGTCCGGGGAGAAGGTGGGGTCAAAAGTGCCGCCAGTAAGGGTGGTGAGGGGCACCGGAAAGTAATCCGTTCTCTCCGCGGCGGGTTGGAACCATTTGATGCCCACCAGAACCAGCAAGGCCAGCACCGCTGCCGCAAGGGCGGGAATGGCAAAGTTGCGAGTGCGGGGCTGAGGTTTGGGCAATTCCGTGGAGGAATCGCGCAAGTCTTCGAGCGACACCAAAATGTCCTGCATGGAAGCAACGCGCTTGGCGGGATCTTTCTTGAGGCAACGCCGGATCAGGGAATCCAGCTCGCCGGGAGTGTCCTGGCGCAGGCTGGCCACGCCTGGGGGTTCCTCCCGCAGGACTGCGGCAAGGGTAGACATTTGCGAGTCCCCGCGAAAGGGCCGCTGGCCGGTATGCAGTTCATAAAGAATCGTGCCGAAGCTGAAAATGTCGCTGCGCGCATCGAGCGCTTTGCCTTCCGCCTGTTCGGGTGACATGTAGGCAGCCGTACCGACGATGGTCCCTTCCTGCGTGCTGAGGACAATGGACTGGGTGGCCTCCTGGGCGGAATCGGCCGCGCTGGTATTGGCGTTAAGGATCTTGGCGAGGCCGAAGTCGAGAACCTTCACCTGGCCATCCGAAGTGAGCATGATGTTGCCGGGCTTCAGATCGCGGTGGAGAATACCAGCCCGGTGCGCCTTGTCGATCGCGCTTGCCAGTTGGGTGGCAATGGATAGAAAGCTCTTGCGGGGGAAACCACCGGGCGGAATGAGGCTGGCCAAGGTGTTGCCCTCCACCAGTTCCATCACGAGATAGGTGACCTGGGCTTCCGTTCCGATGTCAAAGATGGTGACGATGTTGGGATGGTTGAGGGCGGAAGTGGCGCGGGCCTCTTTGAGAAAGCGTTGGCGGGCTTCTTCACTATCCAGTTTGCCGGGGTGGAGAATTTTCACCGCGACGTCGCGGCTGAGTCGGTCATCATGCGCCCGGTACACTTCCCCCATGCCACCAGTGCCCAACAAGGAATGGATCGTATAAGGCCCAAGCTTGGTTCCGGCAGGTAGCGCCATGCGGGAACCATGATCTCATAGGCGACTTTCGTTTATATAGAATCGAGCCAGCAGCATGTGGAAAATATTGGTGTTTGCTCTCAGCGCCGGAGCCTTTGCTCAAGATCTGCCGCATCAGGCGGCGGATGTACTGAGCCGGAATTGCTATAGCTGTCATGGCAGCGCGGCGATGGCCGGATTGCGGCTGGACGTGGCGGGGCCGTCACTCAGCAAGGTGATTGTGGCGGGAGAGCCCGAGCAGAGCAAGCTCTGGCAGATGATGACGGGCAAAGGCGCGGCGATGATGCCGCCCGCGGGCAAGCTGCCGGAGGCGGACTTGGCCGTGGTGCGGGAATGGATCCAGAGCGGAGCGAAGTGGCCGGAACGAAGTGCCCCGGTAGAGACGACCAGGTGGTGGGCCTTTGAGCCAGTGAAAGCCGTTGTGGTTCCTGCCGCTGGAACGGGCTGGGCGCGAAATGACGTTGACCGGTTCATTGCGGGGAAGCTTGCGGAGAGGGGCTTGAAACCAGCGGCCGAGGCGGAGAAGCGGATCCTGGTGCGGCGGGTGAGCTACGACTTGACCGGCTTGCCGCCGACGATTGAAGAGATTGCGGCGTTTGAGAAGGATAACCAGCCCGGTGCCTATGAACGCATGGTGGATCGTTATCTTGCCTCAAAGCATTACGGGGAAAAGTGGGGCAAGCACTGGCTGGACCTTGTGCGCTATGGCGACACGGGTGGTTTTGAGCAGGACCCCTTCCTGCTCTATTCGTGGCGCTATCGGGACTATGTGATCGAAAGCTTCAATGCGGATAAACCCTATGACGTCTTCCTCAAAGAGCAGATCGCCGGCGATGAATTGTTTGAAGATCCGCAGCAGCAGCAGGGGACGGGTTATTACACCGTGGGGCCCAATCGGGACTTGTTGTACAAGGTGGAAGACATCAATCGTATTGAGAGTCTCACGGACTTCACGGACACAACGGCAAGCGTGTTTCTGGGATTGACGGTGGGTTGTGCGCGCTGCCACGACCATAAGTACGATCCGATTCCGCAGCGGGATTATTACCGGTTGCAGGCGGTCTTTACGCCATTTCTCAAGACGAAAGTTTTTCTGCATTACAACAACGCGCGTGGCTATGACTTGAGCGAAGTGAGCCGGCAATTTCGGCTTTACGATGCGGGTGCGGAATTGATGGCTCTAAAGAAGCCCTACTTTGACCGGACAAAGGCAGAGCGGCTGGCCAAGCTCAGCCGAGAGATACAGGAAGCCTTTGCGGTAGAGGAAGAAAAGCGGACGCCGGAGCAGAAGGCGCTGCATGATGCGCATGTGAGGAAGGTGAATCCGTCGGATAACGAAATCTGGAAGCAACTGACGGCAGCCGATCAGGACAAGCTCGAGAAGTTGAAGCAGCGCCTGTTGGGGATGTACAGCAACTATGGGCCCGGGCCCTTCTCGCCGGGATTAACGGATGTGGGTCGTGAGTCGCCCAAGACCTTTGTGCCGGGTAAGGGTACGGCTTTTGGGGAGGAAGTCGGGCCTGGGTTTTTGACGGCTTTGGGTGGGGGCGATATCGTAGCGCCGCCACTCGATTCGTTGACGACAAGGCGGCGGGCGGCGCTGGCGGAGTGGATCGCGAGGAAAGAGAATCCGCTGACGGCACGTGTGATGGTGAACCGTGTTTGGCAATACCATCTGGGGCGCGGTATTGTTGCGACGGCGAGTGATTACGGGTTGCGTGGAGCAGCGCCGACACATCCGGAATTGCTCGACTGGCTGGCGGGAAAATTTGTAGAAGATGGCTGGAGCTTCAAGAAGCTGCACCGCCAGATTCTATTTTCGGCGACATACAGGCAGTCCGCGGCAGTGAGTGTTACGGCGCAAGAGAAGGACCCGGAGAATGTCTATCTGTCGCACTTTACGCGGCGGCGGCTGGAGGCCGAAGAGATACGAGACGCCGTACTGGCTGCGGCGGGCACGCTGAACCGGAAGATGTTTGGACGGCCTGTTGTGCCAAAGTTGAGCGCGGAAGAACTTTACGGAATGAGCCAGCCGGCGGGGAGTGCCTGGCCGGTGACAACGGATGAACGGGAACATGTGCGGCGATCGATCTACATGCTTGCCAAGCGGACCTACCGGATGCCGATGCTTGAAGTGTTTGACCAGCCGGAGGGAGTGTTAAGTTGCTCGCGGAGGGAGAGCTCGACTACGGCCACGCAGAGTTTGAGTTTGCTCAACAGTGACTTTGTGTTGCAGCAGGCGGAGGCAGTGTCGCAGGAGGCCGACCTCAGCGTGGTCTGGCGGCGGCTCCTGCAGCGGGACCCGAGTGGGGATGAATTGGCGATGGCGCGAGAGTTTCTGACCAAGCAGACACCACGGCTGGGGTCAGAAGCCAAGGCACGGCGGGAGCTGGCGCGTGGCTTGATGAATACGAATGAGTTCCTCTATGTCGATTAAGGAAACGAGGCGGGTAATGGATCCATCGAGACGAAAATTTTTTCTGGAGGCGGGGAAAGGCTTCGGGTCTATTGCGCTGGCCGGGATGATCGCTCAAGCGGCGGAGCAGGCAAAGGCCAAGCGGGTGATCTATCTTTTCATGCATGGCGGCGTGAGCCATGTCGATACCTTTGACCCCAAGCCGCTGCTGACCAAGCATAGTGGGGAAGTGCTG
Organism: uncultured Bryobacter sp.; assembly: GCA_964510335.1. GTDB lineage: Bacteria > Acidobacteriota > Terriglobia > Bryobacterales > Bryobacteraceae > Bryobacter. Next base: position 5,100 of record CAZECF010000067.1, read on the forward strand.
CCTGGAAGTTTTGGACAGGGACTGATTACCAGCCGGATCGACTTCCGCAAGGCACTGATGCGGGGCAGCCCCTGGAAGTTTCAGCGGGCCGGGAAGAGTGGCCTTGAGATCAGCGATCTGTTTCCGCAGATCCGTCAGCATGCCGATAAGCTGGCCGTGGTGCGGAGTTGTTATGGGGATGCCTTTGATCATGCGCCGGCAATCTATTTGCGGGCCAGTGGCAGCCAGTTTCCGGGCCGGCCTTCACTCGGCGCGTGGACGGTTTATGGCCTTGGTAGCGAGAACCAGAATTTGCCGTCTTTCGTGGTGATGAGTGATGGGGCGATGAAGAGCGGCGCTGGCGCTTATGGCAGCGGCTATTTGCCTGCCGTGTATCAGGGAACTGTTTTTCGAGGCGGGCAGAGCCCGGTGCTGCACCTGGCTTCGCCGGACGGTGTGACGCCGGAGGCGCAGAAGGAAACGCTTGACTTGATTACGCGCATGAACCGCAAGTACGGGGCAACGCGGGAAGAAGATTCGACGCTCGATGCGCGCATTAAAGCCTATGAGCTGGCCTTCCGGATGCAGGCCGAGGCACCGGAAGTGGTGGACCTGAGTACGGAATCGGAAGCAACCAAAAAGCTGTATGGAATCGGGGAAGCGATGACGGATGACTTCGGGCGGAAGTGTCTGCTGGCGCGGCGGCTGGTGGAACGGGGCGTGCGCTTTGTGCAGCTTTATTCGGGTACGAATCTGGGTGACGATTGGGACGACGCGCACAACGATTTACTTGGCAGCCACAACAAGATGGCGAAGAAGAGTGACCAGCCTGTCGCGGGCTTGCTGGCTGATCTCGAAGGGCGGGGCTTGCTGGATTCGACGCTGGTGGTGTGGTCGAGCGAGTTTGGCCGGACGCCGCTGGCCGAGGGTGCCAACGGCCGTGATCATCATCCTTATGGGTTTTCGATGTGGATGGCTGGTGCGGGAATCCGCGGGGGCCGGGTGCTGGGAGCAACGGATGAGTTTGGGTTAAGAGCGGTGGAAGACAAGAAGGATGTGCATGACGTGCATGCGACGATATTCCGGCTGCTGGGCCTGGATCATACGCAGGTGACTTATCGTTTTCAGGGACGGGACCAGCGGTTGACGGACGTGCATGGTGAGGGTGAATTTACGAACTGGTTGACGGCCAGAAGCTAGCGTTTTTTGCGGGCCGCCGGGCGGGCGGATTTTTTCTGTACCTTGCGCCTGGGGGCAGACTTAGCCACGACTGGCTTCGGTTTAGGCGCAAGCGTGGGAATCACCGCGAAGCTTGCTTCGCCGAACTTGGGATTGGCCTTTTCGAGAGCCGGAAGTGTAAGCCGGTACTGCCGGGCCAGCGTATCCATGGTGTCGTTCTCACTCAAACGATGGAGCCGCCAAGTGTCACGCTTGTCGGGCGGAACCAGATTGAGGGCAGCTGAAACTTCTTCGGCCTGGCCTTTGGGAACGCGCAAAAAATAGCCGGAGGGGACAAGGCTCCGCAGGATGGCCGGGTTCATATCCTGGATGGTGCTGAGCGGGATGCCTGCGGCATCGGCCGCAAGCTGGAGGCTGGTATTGGAATAGACCTCGATCGTGTCGTATTCGAGGGGCGCTTCCAGTTGGAGGTCCGCCAGACCGTAGTCGGCGGGGTTCTTCATGATGATGGTGAGCGCGAGGATGATGGGGACGTAGTTGGTGGTTTCTGTCGGGACGGCATGCCGGCTGCGGAGCTCCCAATAGTCTGCAAAGGCGGTTCGCTGAACGGCACGGTCCACGCAGCCGGGTCCGCAGTTATAGGCGGCGAGAGCGAGATGCCAGTCGCCAAATTCCTCATAGAGGTCGCGCAGGTGGCGGGCGGCGGCGCGAGTGGCGCGTTCCGGGTCAAGGCGGTCATCGGTCCAGGGGCCTTGCTTCAATCCGTAAGTCTGACCGGTGTACTTGATGAACTGCCACATGCCGACGGCGGCCTTGTAGGAAACCGCGCGCGGGAGAAAGCCTGATTCTGCCTGGGCAAGATAGATCAATTCGGCAGGAACTCCCTCTTCAGCCAGGATGCGGAAGATCATGGGCCGATAGCGGCCGGATCGCTTCAAGGCGCCTTCGAGAGTACGGCGTCCCTTGCCATTGGCGAAGTAGTTGATGAAGGACAGTACGGTATCGTTCAGCACGAGAGGAAGTTGCGAAGTTGTGAGTTCCAGTTCCTGCTGGACTTTCGATTTGATGCCCGGATCGACGGTAAAGGTGAGATCCCGGATGTCATCGAGGGGAGACTTGTCGAAGCGAATGTCATCGAGGGACCGGGCGGCGCCGAGCGAATCCAGATCGATGAGGTAGATTGTTTCGGCGAGGTTTTGAAGATAACGCTCGATCAGGTCCCGCTGCGGGTCGTCGAGCGGGGTTTCGAGGAGATGTTGAATGGCATCATTGAAACGCTGGCGGGCCAGATTTGAGTCCCCGTTGCTGGTTGCAGTGCGGGCTTCCGCGACAAATTTTTCAGCCTGTTGAATTCGGGGATGGCTGGCCACGGCCGACAACGGACTGCGCTGAACGGAGGGAGGAATGCTCTGCTGGGCGTATGCAACGAGGGACGCGAGCAGAATGCAGTGGAATACCTTCATTGCAAGGGGCTCTCCTAGTGTAAAGGAATCCTAATGGGTATAAGATTGTGAATAATATGAGGCTCCTGGCATTTGCACTGACTCTAGGGACGGTTTTCGCGGCCGAAAAAGTCGACTTCCAAAAGGAGATCAGGCCAATTCTGAGCGACATGTGTTTCCATTGTCACGGGCCGGACAAAGAAACCCGCATGGTGGGCTTGCGTTTGGATGTGAAGGCCGACGCCTTCGCCAAGAGGCGGAGCGGTGCGCCAATCGTACCCGGGAAGCCGGAAGAAAGCCTGATTTTTAAGCGTATTACCCATGAGAAGACAGCATTGCGCATGCCGCCCGCTGCTTCGCACAAAACGATTTCAGAAGAACAAGTAGCGGTGCTGAAGCGCTGGATTGAGCAGGGAGCGGAGTGGCAGGAGCATTGGTCCTTTGTTGCGCCGGTGAAGGCGACTCCTCCGGATGTAAAGCACGATGACTGGGCGAAAACGGCAATTGACCGCTTTCTGTTTGCGCGCCTGGAGAAGACCGGTTTGACGCCTGCCGCCGAGGCAGACCGCCGTACACTTGCCCGGCGGGTATCGCTGGATGCGACGGGATTGCCGCCCGAGCCCGCTGACGTGGAGGCCTTTGTGAAGGACACGCGGCCGGACGCCTATGAGCGTTACGTCGACAAGATGTTAGCCTCGCCGCACTACGGAGAACATCGTGGCCGCTATTGGCTGGATGCGGCGCGCTATGCCGATACGCATGGCTTGCATGTCGACAATTACCGTGAAATGTGGCTGTACCGGGATTGGGTGATTAACGCCTTCAACGCGAACATGAAGTTTGACACTTTCACCCGCGACCAGCTGGCTGGCGACCTGATGCCAAACCGGACCAAGGACCAGTGGGTTGCCTCCGGATTCCATCGCAACAACGTAACGACGAATGAAGGCGGATCGATTGAAGACGAAGTGGAAGCGATGTATGCCAAGGACCGGGTGGACACCACTGGCACCGTTTTCCTCGGGTTGACTGTGGGTTGCGCCACCTGCCATGACCACAAGTTTGACCCGATCTCGCAGAAGGATTTTTATGCGATGTCGGCCTTCTTCCGCAACACCGTGCAGAAGCCGATGGATGGCAACATCAGCGATACGCCTCCGGTGCTCTTTGAGCCGGTAGCAGCGGATCAACCCCGTTGGGGCAACATCGACAAGGAGTTGATGCACTTGCGCGGGCAGCGTGGACTGCGGGCGGACCTGGTTGCGAACAAAGCGAAGCCGGATTTCAAGCTGCCGAAGGCATACGTTCCGGCCTGGAGTCTCGACAAGATCGAATTCGGTGCTGACGGCGGGCTGAAAGAAGAGAAGGGTTTTAACCTGATCGATCCGGACCGGCCCTTCACGGTGGCGATGTGGGTTTACTATCCCAAACCGGACGATAACTGGACGCTACTCTCGCAGACCAATAGCAAGGAAGAAGAAAGCAAGAAGCGCCGAGGCTGGACCATTGACATCCAGGGCCGGCAGCCAACGATCAAACTGATCGGCAACAATGGTGATGCCATTGCTGCACGGGGCGGCGCAGCGGCAAAGATGGAGCCCGGCAACTGGTATCACGTAGCCTTTGTCTACGATGGTGGCCGGCGCACCAAGGATAGCTTTGAGCTTTACTTCAACGGCACGAAGGTAATGCATGAAGGCCGGCAGGAGACGCCTAGACCGCGCCTGGAAGGTTCGATTGCGAACAATGAACCGCTCCGGATTGGTGGGGATGGCGACAAGCGCAGCTTCAAAGGCGGCGCACTCAAGGACGTCAGGATCTATCAGAGGGCGCTTTCGAGCGAAGAAGTGGGTGTGCTCGAAATGTTGCCCGCGGCCAGAGAAGGGAAGCCCGTGGAGCTTTCGCGCGTCTGGTCGGCGATTTCAGACGGCAAGACGAAGAAGCTGATCACGCAGATTGCGACTGTCGAGCGTGAGCGCAGCGAGATCATTCGCCGCGGCGCGGTGACGCACGTGATGGTGGAACGGGCTGACCAGAAGCCGATGGCCGCCATCCTGTATCGCGGCATGTATGACCAGCCCCGGGACAAAGTAGAAGCAAATGTTCCCGAGGTATTGGGTGAACTGGGGAAGGGGCTGGAGAAGAACCGGCTGGGACTGGCGGAGTGGCTATTGAAGCCAGAGAATCCGCTCTTTGCCCGGGCAGCAGTGAACCGTTTCTGGCAGGAGCTTTTTGGCACCGGGCTGGTGAGGACGAGTGAAGATCTGGGCAGCCAGGGCGAAGCGCCCAGCCACCCGGAATTGCTCGATTGGCTGGCCGTAGATTTCAGGGAGAATGGCTGGGACGTCAGGCGGCTTTTCAAGCAGATGTTGATGACAGCCGCCTATCGGCAGCAAGCTGTGGCCACACCGGACAAGATCGAGAAGGACCCGGACAACCGGCTGCTCAGCCGGGGTCCACGCTACCGCATGGACGCGGAAGCAGTGAGAGACTACGCGTTGGCGACGAGCGGATTGCTGGTACGCAAAGTAGGCGGACCCAGTGTGAAGCCGTATCAGCCCGAAAAGGTGTGGGAGACCGTAGCGATGGAGGGGTCCAATACGCGCTTCTATCAGCAGGATCACGGTGAGGCACTCTACCGCCGCAGCCTGTATACGTTCTGGAAGCGGAGTGCACCACCGCCGTCGATGGATATCTTCAACGCGCCTTCGAGGGAAACTTGCACGGTGCGCCGCGAACGCACCAACACGCCGCTGCAGGCGCTGCTGACGATGAATGATGTGCAATTCATTGAGGCGGCGCGAGTGCTGGCCCAGCGGGCCATTGAGGCGCATCGCAATAACTTTGATGAGCAACTGGATTATCTGAGTGCGCGGCTGGTGAGCCGGCGTTTTGAGACCCGGGAGCGAGAGATCGTCAAGGCTTCTTACCGGGACTTCCTGCGGCATTATGATTCGAATCCCGCCGACGCAAAGAAGCTGATCGCCAACGGCGAAAGCCAAGCGAATGCGAAATTGCCGCCGCCGGAACTCGCAGCGCTAACCATGGTTGCCAATGAATTGCTGAACCTGGATGAGGTGTTGAACAAATGAAAATTCAGAAGCCGGAACAGGACGCAGTACTGCTGGCGACCCGCCGTCAACTGCTGTCGCGTGGCGCAACAGGGCTTGGCGCACTCGCCTTGAACAGCCTGATGGCGAATGAGCGTGGGTTGCCACACTTTGCTCCCAAGGCCAAACGGGCGATCTATCTGCACATGGTTGGCGCGCCACCGCAGATGGACCTCTTTGACTACAAGCCGAAGATGAAGGACTGGTTTGACAAGGACCTGCCGGAGAGCGTGCGCCAGGGGCAGCGGCTGACGACGATGACCAGCGGCCAGACCCGCTTTCCCATCGCGCCGACGGTCTTCAAGTTCGCCCAGCATGGACAGAGTGGCGCGTGGATCTCCGAGTTGATGCCTAATGTGGCGAAGATGGCCGATGACATCACCATCGTGAAATCGATGTACACCGAGGCAATCAATCACGAGCCGGCGATTACGTTTATCCAAACCGGCAACCAGATCGCTGGCCGGCCTTGTATTGGGAGCTGGATCGCTTACGGGCTGGGCAGCATGAATCAGGACTTGCCTACCTTTGTTGTGCTGAATGCGAACCATACGCATCCGCGGGCCAATGTGCAGGCGATTTCGGCGAGGCTTTGGAGCGCGGGGTTTTTGAGTGCCCAGTATGCGGGCGTGGGCCTGCGGAGTGCGGGCGACCCGGTGCTGTATGTGAAGAACCCGGACGGCGTGCCGGACTCCATGCGGCGGCGGATGCTCGATGCCTTGTCGGAACTCAACACGATCACGCATCAGAAGTATGCCGATGCCGAAACGCAGACGCGTATCGCGCAATACGAAATGGCCTTCCGGATGCAATCGAGCGTGCCGGACTTAACGGATTTGTCCAAGGAGCCGGAAAGCACCTACAAGCTCTATGGCGAAGAGGCGCGCAAGCCGGGCACCTTTGCCAATCAGGCTTTGATGGCGCGGCGGCTGGTGGAGCGCGGCGTGCGTTTTGTGCAGCTCTACATGCGCGGCTGGGATGTCCACTTTGAGTTGCCCGAGATTCTGCCGGCGCAGTGCAAGGACGTGGATCAGGCCCTCTATGGCCTGGTGCAGGACTTGAAGCAGCGGGGCTTGCTGGACGACACGCTCGTCGTGTGGGGCGGGGAATTCGGACGCACGATTTATTCGCAGGGCAAGTTGACGGAGACGAATTATGGACGCGACCATCATCCGCGCTGTTTTGCGCTGTGGATGGCGGGTGCGGGGCTGAAGCCTGGCCTGGTCCATGGCGAAACTGACGAGTTCAGCTACAACATCACTAAGGACCCGGTGCACGTGCGGGACTTTCAGGCAACGATGCTCAATCGCTTCGGCATTGATCACGATCGATTCACGTACAAGTACCAGGGCCTCGATCAGAAGCTCACCGGTGTCGAGAAGGCACGGGTGGTCAAGGAGCTTCTCGCCTGAGTTCGCCGCAGGGCTGGCTCGCGGTGGTCGACGCGGTCGAGCAGGAAACGCATGAAATTGATCAGGCGGCATTGCGAATCTGGTTCGCAATGTGGCCGGAGTTGGTGCGGGAGTTAGTACCCTTGGAGGCGCAGTCCCGGCGGGTGCAATTTTTCCAGATGAACGGAAAATTCCGGCTGGAAGACGTAGCAGATCGCTCGCATCACTTTCTCTATGGGCATCGCTACTGGCCCGCAATCAAAGAGGCCTTTGCGGTGGAGCAGGCCGAAGACCGGTACACCAGAATTGAAGCCGTAGCCGAACGCAGTGGTGCGCCACTGGAGTTTTCCCTCGCCATGGCTGCGATTGCGCAGATGACCTATGAACAATGCGGCGGCGGCTTTCTTGGCAATGCCTATAAGCCGGAGTTCCGGCAGGAGACAGCCTCTGCGTTCGGCCGCCGACGAGCGCAGCCTTGGCGCCCTTCGCTCATGGAGCGGCTGAAGGGTAAGGGCTCCGCTGAGCGGGTGAGCTTCGACGAGCAGGATGACGACGCGTGGTTCCCGATTCTGGCGACGCAAGAGATAACGACTGCGGCGGAAATGGACAAGCGTGGCTTCCACGAGAGTGACTCCCGCTGCTACGAAGGAATGGGGCCGATTCCGGTGGATTGCCGCTCGGGCTCATGTGGAACGTGCTGGGTGGGGATTCTCGGGGGGAATGAAAATCTGGACCCGGTGGAAGATTTCGAGCGCAAGCGCATGGAGTATTTTGGCTATTGGGATAGTGGGTTTGTGGATGCTCTCGCCGAGCGGCCGCTGATCCGTCTGGCTTGCCAGACGCGGGCTAACGGGAGCGTGAGCCTGGTGATTCCTCCGTGGAATGGAGTCTTTGGGAGATCGAGAAGAGAGCGCGAATCAGGGGATTGAGTACTGGCGGCGACCGATCGCGATGGCACCAGGGATCCTGCCTTGGGTAGCCGGAGCCAGTTTCGCTGAGACTTTGCGTTCTTTGACCGTGGATTCTATCGGGTCATAAAAGACCACATAGTGGGCGCGGATGCGGCGCAGGATTTCGCTGAGCGGTTGCGCGGCCTCGTTGCTGTAAAGGACCTCGCCACCCGTTTTCTCAGAGAAGTCTTGTACATCCGCGTTCAGGGCATACAAAAAAGAAGATTTCCCTTTGCGGGCCCGATAGCGGCGGCGTGTCGAAGTCAGGGTTTCGAGCATTAGGCAATTCAAGGTAATGTCCCCTTCCCAAAGTTCACGCAGGACGAGGTTGGAGCGCACTCCCTTGCGGCCATAGCCGTCAGTGATCATCAGGATTGCCTTGCGGCGCTCTTTGCCCCCGTCGCGGCGCAAAAGTTTGGCGGCCCCCAGAATTGCACTGTTGATCACGGTGCCTCCGCCGAAGTTTCCGCGCAGCGTAGCATTGCGGATGGCTTCTTCTACGAGCTCAAAATCTGCAGAAAGCGCCGAGTACCACAACAGGTTCTGGTCGAAGGTCGCGACTGCTACGCGATCGCCAGGATGGAGTGCGCTGAGTGCGTCATGGGCATTGCTGGCCACGGAACTGACAACGTCCTCCATGCTTCCTGAGACATCGATCAGCAGAACCAGGTCGAGCGGCAGCTCTTCGTGCGAGACCGCCTTGACCTCACGACGGCTATTGTTTTCGGTCACTTCAAAGTCATCCGCCGAGAGACCTAGCAGAGGCTTTTGCTGCGAGTCGAGTGCTCGCACTTCCAGGCGTGCCAACTCAATTTCAGTTTTGAAGTGCACATCCTGAGCGGAGGACAAAAGCGCACTGGACAGAATGAGAAAGAGCGTTACCGCCAGTCGACAACGGCCTTGAGGATACCGGATGCAGGGTCGGTCCAGGCGGGAAAGCGTTCGATCATGGTCGAGACAGGACATAGTTCACTTACCCAGTGACGAGTTTGGATTTTGCCGGATTCGAGTTTTTCGAGGATAAAGCGATGCTCGTCAGGGACAGCATTGCGGGAACTGAAGATGGTAAGTTCACGGCGGTGAAAGGGGTCCGGGTCATGGAAGTTCACGTCGCCCACAAAGAGGCCGACAAAGATGAGCTTGCCACCGGCCGCGGCGTAGCGGAAAGCATTTTGCATCGACTGCTGATTGCCTGTGCAATCAAAGACCAGCGTCGGTAGCTCGGGGGTCTGATCGAGCACTGCGTCCGCGGATTCGTATACCTGCGAAGCCCCCATGGATTCGGAAGCAAATGCTCGCCGGGAGCCGCTCAGGTCGAGCACCTCGTAGCTGACACCCCGCAGCCGGAGAAACTCCATGACCGTGCAGCCGATGGGGCCCGCGCCGATCACAAGAGCGCGCTCGCCGGCCTGTGCCTGAGAGCGGTTAACGGCATGGCAACCAATGCCGAGCGTTTCCACGAGAGCCAGTTCTTCAAGCGAAAGCTTCTTTGATGGGTAGAGGTGCGCGGCAGGCAGGATCATTTCTTCGCGCATGCCACCATCCGTGTGTACCCCGAGCACCTTGAGCTGGATGCAACAGTTGGTCTTGCCGACGCGGCAGGAGATGCACTCGCCACACGCGAGATAAGGGTTGACCGCGCAGAGATCGCCTTCGCTCAGTCCCACAACCCCGCTGCCCACCCGGAGCACTTCCACTCCAAGTTCGTGGCCGACGATACGAGGGTAGCTGAAGAAGGGTTGACGGCCGCGGAACGCATGCAGGTCTGTGCCGCAAACGCCGACGGTGCGAATACGAACGAGTGCTTCGCCGGGGCCGGGTGCGGGAGCCGGAGGCAATTCCAGCCATTGGAAGTCACCGGGTTGGTTAAGAGAAATGGCACGCATCATCGTCATTGTATGTGTCAGTGATAATTTGGTGTTTGCATGACGCTTCGAATTTTGAGTTTTTTGCTCGCGGGGGTAGGGGTTGCGGCCGGGGCGGATTTCGTAACGGAGATCCATCCGATCCTGGCGAGTCGCTGTCTGAGCTGCCACAGCGGAGCCAAGGCGCAGGCCGGCTTGGACCTGTCGAAGAGAGAAACCGCGATGCGTGTTTTGACGGGTGCGGATCCTTCGCTGCTGGCTCGCGTGGAAGGTCGGGCTGGCCGCGTGATGCCGCCGACAGGCGAGCGGTTGGAAGCCAAGCAAGTGGAACTGCTCAGGGAGTGGATTGGTGCCGGGGCGCCCTGGGTGGAAGTTGGCGCAAAGCCGGGTACGGATTGGGTGCCGCCGCTGGAGCCCAGGGCCGTCGCGCTTCCGCCGGGCGAGGGCAACCCGATAGACCGCTTTCTGGGCAAGCCGGACAAGGGTGTCGTGGGAGATGCTGGTTTTGCCCGTCGAGCCTATCTTGACTTGTGGGGGATTGGGCCGGGTGCGGAAGCGATTGAAGCTTTTGAGAAGTTCAATGATCGCGGGGCGCTGGTAGATCGCCTTCTCGCGGATGAACGCAGATACAGCGGCCATTGGATCAGTTGGTGGAATGACCTGCTTCGGAATGACATTGGCGTCGTCTATCACGGGGACCGCAAGTCCATCACGGGCTGGCTGGAAACCGCCCTCCGCACGAACATGCCCTATGACGAAATGGTGCGTGAGCTGCTGAATCCAATTGGTGCGGATGCGCCGGAAGGGTTCCTGACCGGGGTGAACTGGCGCGGGGAAGTGAATGCCAGCCAAACCCCTTACATGCAGGCTTCGCAAAATACGGCGCAAGTCTTTCTTGGCATCAATCTGAAATGCGCAAGTTGCCACGACAGCTTCATCAACAAATACCAGCTCAAGCAGGCTTATGGCCTGGCGGCGATCTTTGCCAAGGAAAGCAAACTCGAACTGGTGCGTTGCGACAACAAGACCGGGGTCTATCAGGAGGCTGAATTCCTCTGGCCTGAGCTGGGCCGGATTCCTGCCGGCGCCAGCGAGAGTGAGCGGCGCTATTGGGCCGCAAAATTGTTTACGAGTCCGAGGAATGGAAGGCTGGCCCGAACCATCGTGAACCGCTATTGGCAGCGCCTGATGGGCAAAGGGCTTGTTGAGCCCGTCGATGACATGGATGCGCGCCCGGCGAATCCGGATTTGCTGGATTGGCTCGCCTCCGACTTCGCGGCGCACGGTTATGACCTGAAGTATCTGTTGCGTCTCATCATGACCAGTAATGCCTACCAGCGCGCCGATGCCCCGCCGCGGCGCATGAGTGCCGAGCAGTTCAGCGACACGCTCAGCGCCATCACGGGAGAATGGCGCTTTCTGCAAAGCGGTAATTCCGATCGCGCTTTGCTGGGCCGAGACTGGCAGTTCAAAAGCAGCCCGCTGAGCCGGGCTTTGGGACGTCCGATTCGTGATCAGGTCTACACGACGCGGAATGAAGAAGCGACCACTTTTCAGGGTTTGGAACTTGCCAACGGCACCACTCTTGCGGCGATGATTCACCGCGGTGTGATGCGGTTGATGGGCGAGCTGCCGCCGGCACCCGAAAGCCTTTTTGACTCGCTGATGATGCGCCGCGACGCCAAGCACATGGAGATTCCGGTGAAGGGGCTAAAGCAGGTTTGGCTTCTGATGGAAGACGCGGGAACCTATGACCCGCAGAAGCTGGATGCTGGCTGGCGGGATGTCGTTTTGCTGGGCCCGCAAGGAGCAAAGGTGATCGAAGGGGGATTGGTTCGGACCCCTCTTGGCCGGCCAGTCCTGTTCGAGATAGAACCCGGCTGGGAAAGCTTGCGAGCCACGGCCTGGATTAGCGAAGATTCGCGCGCGAGTGATATCAACGCCCAGCTAAGGTTCTTTGCCTTTGGTTCCGAGCCGGACCGCTTGCGGCTGGTGAGAGTTGGGGGAGATTTGCCCTGGCCAGCGCCGCCGAAACTGGAAAGCGTCGAACAGACCATCGGCTACTTCTGGCGAGGGCTCCTCAGCCGGCTGCCGAACGACGCCGAAGTGCAAGCGGCGCGAAAACTCTTTCCTGGCGGCAAGCTCAGTCGCGAAGGAACGGAAGACTTGCTTTGGAGTATCTTGATGCACCCGGAGTTTCAATACATATGGTGAACCGTCGCGATTGGATGAAAGCCGCCACAATGGCGGCGCTGGCCGGGGGAGAAGCGCGATTGGTCGCGGCGCCGAAAGGTCCCGATGCCAAAGCGGATTCCATGATCCTGATCTGGATGGCCGGCGGTATGGCGCAAACCGAGACCTTTGACCCCAAGCGCCACACGCCATTTGAGACCGGTCTGCGCAGCGAGCGTGTGCTGTCTACCTTCCCCTCGATTCCTACTGTGCTTGACGGAGTGAGCCTTTCAAAGGGGCTGGAGCGCACAGCGAAGGTGCTCGACCGTGGGACCCTGCTGCGCTCACACCGCGTGGGCGACCTTGGCTTCATTCTGCATTCCCGGCATCAGTTCCACTGGCACACCGGCTATGAGCCGCCACAAAGCGTAGCGGTGCCGCATATGGGGTCCTTCATCAGCCGCACGCTGGGGCCGAAGAACCCCGATATCCCGGCCTTCATTGATATTGGCCAGAACCTTGAGATTGGCGGAGAGAGCGACAGTCTGAAGGCCTTTCACACGGCAGGCTTTCTTGGTAGCGAGCACTCTCCTTTTCTCATCACGGACCCGAAAGATGCCGTGGCGTCGACCCGGCCCAGCGAGTATCTCGGGATGGGCCGCTTCGAGAATCGCTACCGCTTCTTTAAAGAGCTGGTGGAGAAGTCGCCGCTAAAGCAGCAAGGCAGCGAGTTTCACCAGGAAAGCCTGATGCGCAGCTTTGACAATGCCCACCGCTTGCTTACCTCGCCCGCAGCGAAGGCCTTTGATCTGAGTCTTGAAAAGCCCGAAGTGGCAGTGCGCTATGGCGAGAGCCGCTTTGGGCAGAGTTGCTTGCTGGCGAGGCGGCTCGTGGAGGCCGGCGCGCGCTTTATTGAAGTGACGACGGAATACATTCCGTTCCGCTTTTGGGATACCCACGAAAACGGACACAGCCGGGCAGAGTCGATGAAGGCGATGATTGACGGCCCGGTGTCACAACTCATTCTGGACCTCGAAGAGCGGGGCCTGCTCGATCGCACGCTTGTCGTGCTCGCCACCGAATTTGGCCGGGACATGATGACGGAAGGCAAGCCGGGTCTCGAAGTAAAGAACCAGGTGAAGGTGCCTGATGTGATGACCGAACCCAAGCACTACGGCATGCACCGGCACTTCACTGAGGCATCCAGTGCTTTGCTTTTCGGTGGAGGTATTGCTAAGGGCAAGGTGTATGGGGAGACAGCACCGGAGCGGCCCTGCCGGATCGTCAAGGATCCAGTTACAATTACCGACCTGCACGCCACGATTTACTCGCTGATGGGGATTGCTCCCGACACGGCGTACGAAGTGGAACGGCGGCCCGTCTACGCAACCAAGGATGGCAAAGGGCAAGTCGTCCGCGGGCTTCTCGCCCAAGGCTGAGACAAAAGCGCCGCCATCGAGCGATACTATATGGATGCGAGTTTGGCCCCTCTTTTGTGTATTCCCGCTGCTGTTACTGGCGCAGACAACAAAACAAAGCCCGGCGGATAAGTTCCGTCAGTTGGAAGAGATTCTTCCTACCCCCAATGAATACCGGGCTGCTTCCGGCGCGCCCGGTCATCGCTACTGGCAGCAAAAGGTGGATTACGACATCAAGGTGGAAATTGACGACATCAACCAGCGCTGCATCGGTGCCGAGAAGATCACTTACAAGAACAATTCTCCTGACACTCTGACCTATCTCTGGCTGCAACTCGACCAGAACATTTTTGAACCCGGCAGTGACTCGAACCTCACGATGACGGGCCCCAGCATGACGCGCATGTCTTACGATGCCGCGCTGGCACTGATGCGTGACCCCTTCCCCGGTGGCTACAAGATCGCAAGCGTCAAGGATGCCACCGGTGCGCCGCTGCCCTACACCATTGTGAAGACGATGATGCGCATTGACTTGAAGAAACCTTTGGCGTCTGGTGAATCCACGAGCTTCTCCGTCGACTGGAGCTTCAACATCGTCAATGCCAAGAAGATCCGCGCGCGGAGTGGCTTTGAGTACTTTCCTGAAGACAAGAATTATCTCTACGAAATGGCGCAGTGGTTCCCGCGCCTGGCTGCCTATTACGATGTCTACGGTTGGCAGCACAAGCAGTTTCTCGGGGCCGGCGAATTCACGCTGGAATTCGGCGACTACAAAGTCGCCATCACCGTGCCGGATGACCACATCGTTGCCTCTACTGGCGTTTTGCAGAATCCACAGCAGGTCCTGACGGCAACCCAGCGCACTCGTTTAGCACAGGCAGAAAAGGCCACCAAGCCGGTGCTGATTGTGACCGAAGCTGAGGCAACAGCCAACGAAAAGAATCAGCCGAAGGGCAAGAAGACCTGGGTTTATCACGCGGACAATGTTCGGGATTTTGGCTTTGCCTCCTCGCGTAAGTTCATCTGGGATGCCCAGGGCCACTCGGTAAACGGACAGAAGACGCTGGCGATGAGCTATTACCCCAAAGAAGGAAATCCCTTGTGGGAGCGCTACTCTACGGCGGCCATCGTCCACACGCTCAATGTGTATTCGAAATATTCGTTCACCTATCCCTACCCGATCGCAATCTCGGTGAACGGGCCGATCGGCGGCATGGAGTATCCCATGATTTGCTTTAATGGTCCGCGGCCGCAGAAAGACAAGACCTATTCTTCCCGCACCAAATACGCCCTGATTGGCGTCGTGATTCACGAAGTGGGTCACAACTTCTTTCCGATGATCGTGAACACGGATGAACGTCAATGGACCTGGCTGGACGAAGGCATCAACACCTTTTTGCAGTATCTGGCGGAGTCGGAGTGGGAGGAGAACTATCCCTCACGCCGGGGCGAGCCCAAATACATTACGGGTTACATGACCAGCGATACTCACGATTCGATCATGACCAACTCGGAAAGCGTGGTGAACCTGGGCGCGAACGCTTACGCCAAGACAGCAACGGGCTTGAATATTTTGCGCGAAACCATTCTGGGCCGGGAACTCTTTGATTTTGCGTTCCTCGAGTACTCGCAGCGATGGAAGTTCAAGCGGCCTACGCCGTCCGATTTCTTTCGCACCATGGAGGATGCCTCCGGCATAGACCTCGACTGGTTCTGGCGCGGCTGGTTCTACTCAATCGACCATACCGACATTGCGATTGAGAAGGTGACGCAGTACCGGCTGGATACGAGAAACCCGGAAACAGAAAAGCCCATCTCGCGGCAGTTGAAGGAAGAAGAGCCGGTAACGCTTTCGGATTTACGAAACAAGGATCTTCCCAAGCTGGTGGACTCCAACCCTGACCTGAAGGATTTCTACAACTCTTATGATCCGCTCAATGTTACCGAGCGCGACAAGGAGGAGTATCAGAAGCTGATCGCTGGTCTCGAAGAGGAAGAAAAGCAGGCCTTACGAGGCGGTGTGAACTTCTACATGGTCGACTTCCGCAACCTGGGTGGCTTGGTCATGCCGGTCATTCTTGAAATTGAATATAACGACGGCAAGAAGGAAGAGATGCGGATTCCGGCGGAGATCTGGCGGCGGAACAACCAGCGGGTATCGAAGCTTTTGGTGACCCCGAAAGAGATCAAGAGCATTGTGCTCGATCCATATCTGGAAACTGCCGACACGGATCTGACAAACAACTTCTGGCCGGCTCGCCCGGTGAAGACTCCTTTCCAACTGTTTAAGGAAAAAGAGGCGCCAAACCCGATGCAGTTGGACAAGAAGAGCGCCAAGCCAGCGACGGAGAAGTAGGATGTGGTGGACGCTGTTACTGGCCTGGTTCTGGCATGGCGTCCATCTCAGCACCGCGACAGTTGACTACCGCACCGATGCCAGCAAGATCGAGGTGGTGGTCACTTTATCGGCCGACCATCTGGAGGAGAATCTGCGCCGTCGCAGCCAGCGCGAGATTGAGCTGGACCGCACGCCGGACGCTCCGAAGCTGGCCGAAGCTTATCTGCGAGAGCGATTTGAAGTGCGCGACAGCCAAGGCAGGCAAGTGGTGTGGAAGTGGGTGGGGTGGGAGATCACGGGTGGCAATGTCAATTGCTACGTGGAAGCATCTGTAGCCAAGCCAGAGGGCTTGAAGTTGCGAAATGATCTTTTGCTCGACTGGCAGCGGGATCAGGTAAACCGCGTCCTGCCCAAACGGGACGGCAAGGGAAAACCGCCCCAATTGATGTTCTGGGTGGGGACGCAAGGGGAGTTTTTGCCACTTCCGCTCTAGGATGCTAGACTGGGAGTTTGTGCCAAGGAAGGAGGTGACTAGAGATGGCTGAAATTGTACTTCAAGATGGCGAAACCCTCGAAGCCGCACTACGGCGCTTTAAGCGCAAAGTGCAGCAGGAGGACATCATCAAAGAAATCAAGAAACACTCCTTCTATCTCAAACCGGGTGAAAAAAAGCGCGTTAAACAAGCGCTGGCCCGGAAACGGAACCGCAAAAAGCGGCGTGGTGATATGGAATAGACTTGAGCTTCTCAATTGAGCAAGAGCCATCCGGAAGGGTGGCTCTTGTTGTTTTTAGTCGCCTGCGGCGGCGTTCACACCATAAGCGAGTAGCGGTTGTATTTCGGGGAGCGCTAACCAGGGATAAACGCAGACCGCGGTCACCAGATCAAAGGATTTGTCAGGGAAGGGAATTCGCTGAGGATCAGGCTGGTGCACTACTTCGAATCCCGCGATATTCTGCATCATTCCTTCACTCGGGTCGCACCCTTTGCTCTGTTCAAACTTCGGACTCAGCAAAGTCAGCAGATCCCCTTGTCCGCAACCCAGGTCCAACCAATTCATTTTGGAGGCATCAAGATTCAAATTGCGCTGCGTCTCAAGAAGCATCTCCTTCTTGCGGACATGGAAAATCTGAGTAGCTGTTGTCTAATGCTGCTGCCTGGATCAAGCAACGCTGCCATGAATGAGAATGAACGCTAGGCCCAATGGGAAGGCTGATCAATCCATTGCTATCAATCCGGCCAGCCGCCAGCCAAAGCCTTGAACAGCGAAACACTTTCCAGCAGCACCCGGGTTTGCGAAACGGATTGCTCAAAACTGGCGGCCAGGTGGCTGCGTTGGGCATCGAGGACACTGAGATAATCCTCAAGGCCTGCTCTTTGAAGTTTTTGAGCCAACTCAAGGCTGGTTGCAGCCGATTGTGTGGCTGTGGCCAGACTCCGCTCCCGGTCACGCTGTCGCTCCAGGTTCGCGATCGCATTGGCTGCCTCCTCAAAGGCGGCCAGGATCTCACTACGGTAGGTTAGCTTGGCCTGCTCGACGCGAGATTGATTGACGGCGATGTTGGCGCGAATGCGGCCCGAGTTGAAGATCGGCAACTGGAGCTGCGGACCCAGGTTGAAGAAGTTCCCGCCACCGAGACTCAATGTGTTGAGTGAGGTCCCCTGACGTCCGACCAGACCGTTGAGGGTGATCTTGGGATAAAGGTCGGTGCGGGCTTGTTTCAGCCGGTCCATGGAGGCGGCGAGCCGCGCCTCGGCGGCCCGGACATCCGGACGGCGCTTGAGGATTTCCGCAGGAATGCCGGGATGGAGCGGGGGCGCCGCCAGTGGGGTTGCCGCCGGCAACGGGGAGCTTGCGAAAGTTTCCTCGCCCACCAACACAGCCAGACGATTGAGACAGAGCGTGCGCTCCGCTTCAATCTGGGGCAGAGAGGCTTCCGTAGTGGAAAGCAGCATGCGCTGGCGCTCGACATCGAGGGTTGTGGCCAAGCCTGCCTCGGCCCGGTCGATTGTCAACTGGAGGAGCTGCAACTGCGCATCCACATTGCGCCCCAAAATTCCAAGGCGTTCCTCGGTGCCGCGCAGCTCGAAATAGTATCGCGCCGCCTCGGCACTGAGAGATATGGCCAAGTCATTTCGAAGTTGCTCCTCATTGAGCAGATCCGCGCGGGCAGCCGATAATCCCGCACGATTGCTGCCGAAAAGATCCAGCTCCCACTTCATGTCGAGGCCTCCCTGGAAGAGCCCTGTCTCGAAGGGTGCTACGAAGGCACCGCTTTGCTGGGCACCACTGGGATTGGGAACCCGGATGATGTTCTGGGCAAAGCCGCCGCGCAGTCGCTGGCCGGAGGCGAGTCCATTGATGTCGGGTCCAAGCCGGCTCCTGGCTGCCCCGGTGGTTGCTCGTGCTTCTGCGATTCGCTGCGTGGCAATTTGCAGATCAACGTTGTTGGCGAGTGTCTTCTCAACGATTCGATTGAGTTCGGCGTCGTTAAAGCGGATCCACCAGTCAGCAGGGCTGGAAGCCAGCAGGGCGAGAACGAAAAGGGAGTGCATTTAGCGGACCTCCTTTGCCTCAATGGAAAGATCCATTTGCTGACCTGCATACAATACAGCCTCTTTGGGAAGGCGGAAAATTACCTGGAGCACGCGGGTGTCCACACGTTCGGTCGAGTCGCCCGTGAGATTCCGCTTGGGAACCACAAAGGGCTCAACGCGGACGAAGCTGAGCGGATACTTGAGCGATGCATTGCCACGTACGGACCCAATTGCAGCCGCGCCGGGCTGGAAGCGCCAGGCGTCCTTCTCGTCGATGTCGGCGCGGATATGCAAATCGTCCACCCTTCCCAAAAGGATGAGCGGCTGAGCGAGTGCACCGGCCTGCGCGAATTCTCCGGGCCGAACCTTGCATTGCAGAATGCGGCCATCGATGGGCGAAGTGACTTGTAGCCGCTGGATATCCGCGAGAGTCCGCTCCACCTGAGCCTGAGCCTGTTCTACTTCAACGCGGGCGACTGCGAGGTCGGGATTCCAGGTGCCGGCAAGGAGCAGACGCAAGCTTGCTTCGGCCTGAGCCAGTCGAGCGGCGGCGGATTCAACGGCCCGGCGGCGGCGGAGAAGGTCCTCCTGCCTTACGGCGCGAGGGTCCTTTACCGATTCGATGAGTCGAAGCTGCACATTGGCGTCTTCCAGTTGGGCCTTGGCCTCATCCACTCGAGCCTGCGCGGGGGGAATCTCTTCCGGCCTGGGTGATGCTTCCAGTCGGTTCAGCTTTGCCTTGGCCAGGTTGACACTAGTTTGCCGCAAGGCAAGCTCGGCTCGCAGGTCGCGGTCGTCCAGGCTAAAGAGAAGCTGCCCTCGGCGAACCGGGTCACCGGCAGCAACCGCAACTCTTGTTACCAGGCCAGCCACCGGAAGGCTGACCGAGATATTCTCAGAAGCGGCCTCTACAATGCCCACCGCGCCAACCTGGTCAGGATAAGCGGCTGACGGCGGCGGCGATGGCGGCTGCGCCTGTACAACAGTGGGCGTCATGCGACGGACGCTGTACAGGGAAAAACTCAAAGCGATAAGAGCAAGAACGGGCATGGAGTATTTAAGGATCATGTGTTGCTTCCTGGTTGGATGTCGATGTGGGTAATCAGGCCGTCGTTCATGTGAGCGATACGATCGGCGAAATTGAAAATTCGATTGTCGTGCGTGACCACCAGCACGGCACGCTCCGGCCGAACGGCAATTTTGCGGAGCAACTCCATCACGTAGTGGCCTGTTTGCTCGTCAAGGGCAGAAGTGGGTTCGTCACAGACGATCAACCGCGGCTCATGAATCAGGGCGCGCGCGAAGGCAACGCGTTGCTGCTGTCCACCGGAGAGCTGGTTTGGGAATGCGTCTACACGGGAGCCCAAACCGAGATCATCCAGAATGGATTTCGCCTTTTCCACTGCCTTGCGGCGGGGCCATCGTGCAGCGAGCAACGGCACCGCAGCGTTTTCAGCAGCGGTCAAGGCCGGCAACAGATTGAACTGCTGGAACACAAAGCCCAGATTCTTGCGCCGAAACTCCACTGCTTCTGAGCTTTTGATCTGGTGCAGCGGTGTACCCAGGACGTGCAGGTCTCCCCCGCTCGGGTTGAGCAATCCTGCGATCACACTCAGCAGGGTGGTCTTGCCGCAGCCGGAAGGCCCAACCAGAAAACTCATCTCGCCGAGGGGGGCTTCAAAGTCAATCCCCCGCAGCACCTTGACGACGCCATCACCCGTTCCAAATGTCTTCACCACCTGATTGCAAACAACAGCTTGATTCTGCATAACTATCCCCGGAAAACGACCGCTGGCTCCAGTACAATCACGCGCCGCACACTGACAGCGCTGGCAAGCAGAACAATGCAAAAGACCGCGGCGGCCGTTCCTTGCATGATTTGCGGAAGAAGACGAAAGCCTCGTAAATCGAGGTTGTCTTTGGTGGCTTCAAAGAAAGCGGCAGTCATGGAAATACCAATGCCGTAACCGATTGCGCCAACGATCATGGCCTGCATGAGAATCATGCCGACGATGCGTAGATCGGAAACCCCGATGGCCTTCAGAGCACCGAATTGCTTGAGGTTTTCGATAGTGAAGAGATAGAAGGTTTGCCCGGCGACCACGGTGCCAACGATCAAGGCGATGACAACGGTAATTCCAAAGTTGATCGGGATGCCAGTGTTCTCGATGTAGTACCAGATGGTTTCCCAGCCAAATTCAGATCCCGTCAGCGCTTTGAGTGCAGTTGCCTCCGTGATGCGCTGGGTCACCTGCTCATCAGTAAGTCCGTTGGCGGCCTTGGCCAGCACAAATGACATCTGATTTCGCTCGCGCCCCACCAATTGCAGAGCTTGGGTATAGCGGGTGTAGAAAACCGGCAAATTCACAAAGGGAGCATTCGAGTCAACGACAGCAACAATCTTGAGCGTGCGGTCGTTCAGATCGATAGTGCGGCCAAGGGTGACCGCTTGCTCCGGAAAAAAGAATTTGTAGGCCACTTGATCGAGTGCGATGGTCTCCGGATCGCGCAAAGAGTGGATATCGCCCAGTACGATGCGCTGGGGCAGCCCAACCAGGGTAGAGTCATCGACGCCAAGTAGAATC
>CAZECF010000068.1:0-25297 GCA_964510335.1 uncultured Bryobacter sp.
TGCCCGGTGATCCCCTGCGGCTGCTCCCAGAAAACCGGTACCGTCCGCCGCAGCGTCCGCGACTTCTTCGCCGAAATGGAACAGGACCACCCGAATCTGAAGGACTCCCTGCTCAGCGCCATGGGCAACGTCAAGCTCGACCGTCTCCTCGACAGCCGCTACCTCGACCCCGACTCCGGCGAAGACGCAGACACCACCGTCACCGCCGGCCCCTTCCCCATCCTCATTTCCTCCTGATCTGAGCCATGCAGCCCAAGCTATATTCTTCCCTCGCCGAATGGTGGCCTCTGGTATCAGACCCCTCTGAATACGTCGAGGAAGCTGCCATCTATCGCCGGCTGCTCAATCCAAACCCCGGCCCGGATAAGCCCACACTCCTCGAACTCGGTTGCGGCGGCGGCAATAATGCCTTCCACCTCAAACCTCACTTCCACTTAACCCTCACTGACCTCTCCACCGGCATGCTGGCCCACAGCCAACGCATCAACCCTGAATGTGAACACATCCCCGGCGACATGCGATCCCTGCGACTCGGCCGCCACTTCGATTGTGTTCTGGTCCACGACGCAATTTGCTCTATGACCACCCTGGAAGATTTGCGCCTCGCGCTCACCACCGCCTTCGTCCACTGCCGTCCGGGGGGTGTGGCCCTTATTGTGCCGGATGCCATCCAGGAAACCTTCTCTCCGGCAACCAGCCACGGAGGCAACGACGGCAAGGACGCATCGCTCCGCTACCTCGAATGGACTTGGGACCCCGACCCAACCTCTTCAATCAAGATCACGGACTACATCTTCGTCTTGCGGCAAGCCGACGGGACGGTCCGCACCGAGCATGACCGCCACCTGGAAGGCGTTTTCACCAAAGCCGACTGGCTTTCTCTACTGTCTGAAGTCGGCTTCAGCCCCCGCTTCATCACCCCGGATCCGGAAGGCGAGATTGCCTCTCCGGTTGCCTTCCTTGCCGTCAGTTCACCTGCTCAAAAATCGCAAAGTCACCCGGGTTCCACGCCTGCGCAATAATGTACAGCTTGCCGTTCATCTTCTTCACCACGGCATTGTGCACATGCGTAAAGTTGGCCAGCCCCAGATCCTCCTTGGGCATCACGGTCGAAACAAGCTGGTCATTCTCCAGCAAATAAACTGGCGCACCCTTGCTCCGGTCCGGGCCATACAGCGAACCCACTACAGCGTACTCATCCATGTAGTAGATGTCACAGGGAAAGCTGCCCAGCGGCATCCGTAGCGTCGATAGATACTGCCCGTTCCGCGTAAAGCGGTCAATTTCGGAATTCGGCCGGTCGGCAATGTCAATCCGCTTGGTCCCCGGCGGAATCGTAACCCCGTGCCCGGTTCCAAACTGCCCCGCGCCCGTTCCGCGCCCGCCAAAGGCCAGATCGTTCCACTCCGCCTTGAACGGGTTCGTGCTCAGAATCTTGGCCGACAACACAAAGTCCAGATTCGAATACCCCGTCGGGACGTAGAAGATTCCGTCCAGTTGCTCCACATCCGTCGGCACAAAGTTCCCGCGCCCCGCAAAGTAATCCGTCGCCACCGGGTGCCCCATGTCCTTCTTGCCATCCGGCGCATTCAACGTATGAATCAGCTTGCCGTCCAGCCCGGTCGTAAAAATCTTGCCCGCCGCATTGCCCGGAAAGGTCAGAAATGGCGTCCCGTCACCCCCCTGCCAGAACAGCGCATTGTGCATGTTCGTATCCCGCATCGACGCATCCGTAGTCAGCATCTTCGTCGTCTTCAGATCCGCACTGATCTGAATGATCCCCGCACCCGGTAAGGCAAAGTAAACTTCCCCCTTCCCCGGCCGGCGGTCAATCGCAAACCCGCCATGCGCCGCCTTCAATACTGCCTGCGCTTCCTGCGGCAAATGCGCCGAGGTGTACAGCGTCCGGAAGCGGTACTTGCCGCTGCCCGTGATGCCGCCTCCCGGCTGCCCCATCGCCTCGGGCGCAAACTGCCACGCCCCCACAATCAAACCCATCCATACCGCTACGCTAAGCACTCGCTTCATGGATGCTATTCAATCACAAAAATGGCGTAAGCACCTCGCCCTCGAGGCCACTTACGCCACTTTTACGTCCCGATGCTAAAAAATCTTCGAAGTAATTGCGCCTTCGCTCGCCGAGCCCACCGTCTTGATGTACTTGGCAAACACGCCCGTCTTGTACTTCGGCTCCGGTGCGGTCCACTTTGCCTTGCGCGCCGCAAGCGTCGCCTCATCCACTTCCAGTTCAATCGTGCACTTCTCGATGTCGATGTTGATGATGTCGCCATCTTCCACAAACGCAATCGGCCCGCCATCCACGGCTTCCGGAGCCACATGCCCCACCATGAAGCCGCGTGTTGCGCCACTGAAGCGTCCATCGGTCAGCAACGCCGTCGAATCGCCCAGGCCAGCGCCCATGATCGCGCCCGTCACGCCCAGCATCTCGCGCATCCCGGGGCCGCCCTTCGGACCCTCATACCGGATCACGACCACATCCCCCGGCTGAATCACCCCGCTCGTCACGGCCTTCATTGCGTCTTCTTCGCGCTCATACACCTTGGCCGGCCCGCGCTGTCCCTTGCGCTCAATCCCCGTCACCTTGATCACGCAACCATCCGGTGCCAGCGACCCGCGCAGAATCACCAACCCGCCAGACTTCTTGATCGGGTTCGTTGTCGGCTGAATCACTTCCTGCCCCGGCGTCGGCACAGCCTTCATGGCTTCCTCGGCAAAGGTCTCGCCCGTCACCGTCATCGTCGATCCGTCCACAAATCCGCCTTCAAGCAGGTACTTCGCCACCACCGGAATCCCGCCCGCCGTATGCACATCCGCCGCCGTAAACTTCCCGGCCGGCTTCAGATTGCTCAACAGCGGCGTCCTTTTGCTGATTTCCTGAAAATCATCGATCTTCAAATCAACGCCCGCTTCCTGCGCCATCGCCAGAAGATGCAGCACGGCATTCGTTGAGCCACCCGTTGCCGCCACGCTCGCGATCGCATTGTCAAACGCCGCCCGCGTGCAAATATCCCGCGGCTTCAGATCCTTCTTCACGGCCTCGACAATAATGCGCCCGCAGCGCTCTGCCACGGCATCCTTGGCCGGGTCCACCTGCGGCGTGCTCCCGGTAAACATCGGAGCCAGCCCGATCAACTCCATAATGGTCGCCATCGTGTTCGCCGTAAATTGCCCGCCGCACGCGCCCGCTCCGGGGCAAGCCTTGTTCTCAATATCCAGCAACTCTTCATCGGAAATCTTGCCGGCCGCATTCGCCCCCACCGCTTCAAATACATCCTGCAGCGTGATGTCGATGCCATTGCGCTTGCCCGGCATGATCGTCCCGCCGTACATGATTACGCCCGGCACATTCAGCCGCAGCAGCGCCATCGCCGCCCCCGGAATCGTCTTGTCACAAGCCACCAGCGCGATGATGCCGTCAAACATATAGCCCCGCGCGCAAAGCTCGATGGAATCCGCAATCACGTCCCGGCTCACCAGGCTCGCCTTCATCCCTTCCGTGCCCATCGTCACGCCGTCAGAGATCGCCACCGTGTTGAACTCCATCGGAGTCCCCCCCGCTGCGCGGATCCCTTCTTTCACCTTCACGGCCAGGTCCCGCAAGTTGTAATTGCAGGGCATGGTCTCAATCCAGGTGTTCGCGATGCCGATAATCGGCTTCCGCAAATCCTCGTCCGTAAACCCAATCGCCTTCAGCATGGAACGCGCCGGCGCTCTGTCGCGCCCCTGTGTGATCGTATAGCTCCGTAAGCTCATAAACCTCTGATCTTATCCAATCCCCCTCATGCGAAAATGAAACTTCCCTTAAACCCATGCGCATCCTGGCTATTCACGCCCATCCTGACGACGTTGAGATCCTCGCCGGCGGTACCCTCGCCCTCCTCGCCCGCACCGAAATCTCTCTCACCATCATCACCATGACCCCCGGTGATTGCGGCTCGGCCACCATGGGCCCCAACGAAATTGCCTCCATCCGCCGCATGGAAGCCGCCACCGCCGCCGCCATGCTCGGTGCCGATTACCGCTGCGCCGAATTCCGCGATCTCGCCATCTTCAACGACGACGCCGGCCGCCGCCGCGTCACCCAACTCCTCCGCGAAGTCCGCCCCGACATCGTCATCACCGCCAACAACCCCGACTACCATTGCGACCACGAAGCCACCCACGCCCTCGTCCGCGATTCCTGCTTCGGCGCCTCGGCCCCCAATTACTCCACCGGCGAATTTACCGCCCTCGACAAAATCCCCCATCTCTACTTCATGGATTCCACCGACGGCATCGACCGCGACGGCAACGTCCTCAAGCCCGACTTCCTCGTCGAAGTTTCCAGCGTCATTGAAACCAAGGCCGCCCTCGTCGGCTGCCACGCCTCCCAGCGCGCCTGGCTCCAGAAGCAGCACGGCATGGAAGATTACGTCGAAACCAGCCTCAACTGGACTGCCAAGCGCGGTGCCCTCGCCGGCCTTCCCCTGGCCGAAGGCTTCCGCCAATATCGCGGCCACCCCTATCCCCAAACTCCCCTGCTTCAGGAAATCCTCGAACAATTGACCACCGTCGTTACCCTATGAGCCAACATCCCCACGCCGAAAAGCGCACCGTTCTCACCCGTCGCGTCGACGAGTGCGAAACCCTCCACGAAGTCTTCATGAATTGCCTGCCGGCCTTCGGCGGCGCATTCCTCCGGCGCGTCTATTCAATCCTCGACACCGCCATCGGCATGGGCTGCCCCCTTACGGTCGCCATCGCCGGCCCCGTCACCGTCAGCGGCCAGCACCAAACCTGGCTCCTCCCTTTGCTCGAATCCGGCTGGATTGCCTACCTCTCCACCACCGACGCCGTCTGCTACCACGACGGCCACCGTTCGCTCACGGGCCACAAGAACCCCGTCCATGAAGTCCCCATCTTTGGCGACGACGGCGCACTCCGCGACGAACGCACCATCCGCGTCACCGACATGGCCTTCGATGAAGACGTCCTCCTCGATCAGGATCGCTTCCTTACGGCCATGCTCCAGTTGCCGGACTTCCAGCGCAAGATGACCGGCACCGAACTCCGCAACCTCCTCGGCCGCTATTACGCCGCACAGGAAAAGGCCAACGGCGTTGAAGAGGGTTTGCTCGCCGCCTGCCACCGCCTCGCCATTCCTGTTTTCGTCGGAGCCCCCGGCGACGGCAGCGTCTTCCTCAATTCCATGAAGCTCTGGGCCATGAAGCAGGCCGGCATCCTGGAGGATTACGACTTCGACCTCGATCTCCACGCCGAAGTATTTGAAGCCTGCGCCTACCACTATTGGGGCCTCTTCCAGAACCCTGTTCAGGCCCTCGGCACCCTGGTCCTCGGTGGCGGCGTACCCAAGAATTTCAACCTCCAGCCCGAGCCAGCCTTAGGCCAGATCCTCGGCCTGCCCAACGTCCGCGGCTATAACTTCGACGTGCAGATCGTCACGGCCCCGGTCACCGATGGTTCTCTCTCCAGTTGTTTCCCGGCCGAAGCCGTAACTTGGGGCAAAGTCGACAAAGACACTTACACCGAGGCGACCGAAAGTCTCCAGTCCGACTATTCTCTCTTGATGCCTTTCCTCGTCAAAGCCCTGCTCGACAACCGGGCCTACTACGCCAAAAAGGCCGAAGAAGTGGGCGAAGAGCACCTGTTTGAAATGAACCCCAAGGCCCGCGGCTACTTGCGTCCCCGCACCGGCTACCGCCTCTTCGACCAGCGCGACACTCTCGTCGCCACCCTGCGCGAAGCCGTCCAACTCAACCGCGACTGGCTCATGGAAGGCCTCACTTACCCGCTCGCCCGCTAGCCCGCTTGATATACTCGCGCCATGTTAGCGCGCCTCATTCTGGGCCTTACATTGCTTGGCTCTATTTCTATCCAAGCCCAAAATTCAATCAGCCTCGCCAACCCTTCGCTTCGAGCTTGTGGCCGCATTGAAATCGGCGGCGGATTCACCGCTCCCGGTCTTCAGCACGTGCCGCCTTCCTGGAGCTGGGGTGACGGCACCACTTCGGAATCCTTCTTCCCCGCCACTCATACCTACGCGGCCAACAGACAATACACCATAACTGCCTCCGTGCGCCAGCAGGCTGTCGTCCTCGCCTCCGCTTCCGTCGTGGTCACAATCTCAACTGCCGGTGGCTCCCAATGCGGCAATCTGCTCGTTGTTGAACCGCCCCAGCTTGCTCTCCGCGATGGCCGTGTTTCCCGGCAACTGACCGTCACCCACATCGCTCCCGATGGTTCCCGCTCCGTCCTGGCTCCCGGTACGCTCAGCTTCAGTTCCCAAAATCCAGCCATCGCGCAAGTCTCCAGTAGTGGTCTGGTTTCGAGCTCCGGCTTTGGCAATACGCTCATCGAGGTGCTCGATCCTTCCACGGGTCGAGTGGTGCGCGTTCCAGTCGAAGCGGGAGACTTCCGCCTGGAGCCTCCCTATCTTCGCCTTACTCTCGGTCGACAACCCGAAGCGCAGATTCGCGCGGTCGTCACCAATGCGGATGGCTCTCCCGTAAATACCTCGGGACGCAACCTGACTTTCCTGCATTCCGTTCCGCCGCCTCAGGACCCGGTCATCTCCCTCTCTCCCCAGGGTTTGGTCCGCGGGCTGCGTCTACCTCGCACCTTTAGTGAAAATCAGTTTGTTACCGCTACTCTCGATGGCGTGGGCGCGGCAAATAATGTGGTGGTTCGCGTTGCCGATTTCCTGCCCGATCTCAGCTTCGTCGATCTTTCATCGGGCCGCACCCGCTTCCGCATTGCCTCAAAAGTCGGAGAATTCGATTACCTCCAGATTCTCACTGATGCCCAAGCTGCGCGTATCACCGACCTCTCGCTTTTCTGGCAGGAAGCTGCCGCTGGCCTTCATGTCTCCCGTCAAGGGCAACGCGCCTTGGTCAATGATGTGGGCGGTTCCTCAGACCCCAATGATCCGACCGTTCCTTGTGGACTTTCCGGCAATCCAACCCTGCTTGGCACCGGCCCCGCAAAACAGGAACACAACTCCTGCCTCATCGTTGCGGCCCGGCCACCCAATGGCCCCTTGCCGCAGTGGTTCATCTATTTCCATGAAATCGGTCACGACAATACTCTCTCCAGCGCGCGGTTCTCCCAATTCGGAACCAACGCTGCTTCCTCCCGCTTCGCCTTCATCTTCAATGAGGCCTTCGCTTCCACCCTGGGAATCTACTCCGCCGAAGCCATCCGCCTCAATGCGAATCATTACCAGATTCCCGCTCAGGTGCTACAGGAATTTTCACTGAATCAACTGAATCTCGACTCTTTCCGCTGGACCAATGCCCTCCGTGACTACGAGGCGAAAGGTGCCGCCTACGCCACGCTCGACCCTGACGTCCTCACCGCCATTATCGTCGAGTTGATGCGCGAAGAAGGCCTCGATTGGTACGCCCGGCTGCATAGCGCATTTCTTCAACCAAACACACCTTATGACTTCAAAATCGAAGGAGAAGCAGAAGCTTCAACGGCCCTCATCGCAGCCCTCAGCGCAGCTATCGGCAAGGATCTAAGAGACCGCTTTACCAACCGTTGGAACTTTCCCTTCTCATCTACTGCCTACGAGCGCCTCTATCCAGTAATGCGGCAATTGACTCGCCAACGTCAGACTACGCTTACCGCGCAGGGAATCACCCGCGCGGCCAGCTACCAGGCGGGACCCATCGCCCCTGCTTCCTGGGTTGCTCTTTTCGGCGAACACCTGGCACCCCGCTTCTTCATGCCGGCCGGCTTAACTCAGGCTGCCGAGCTCACCTCAGTTACCATTACCGATCGCAACGGGCTGACCAAGCCGGCCACGCTACAGTTTGTTTCCCCAAACCACATCAACATCCTCATGCCGGACAACTTGGCTTCTGGCCCCGGACGCCTTCAGGTTCGTACCTGGCTCGGCTCCACCGAACTCCCCATCGAGATGCAACCCGTTGCTCCGGCACTTTTTACGGCCAACGCTTCGGGCAGCGGGCTCGCCGCCGCCACCTGGCTTCGCGTTCTGCCGGATGGCACCCGCACCGAAGGCTTCGTCTCCACCGAACCCCTTGATCTCAGTGCCGGTCAACTCTACTTGAGCTTCTATGGCAGCGGCATCCGCAACCAGACTTCCGCAAGCGTGAGGATAGGCGGTTCGCCGGTCCCAGTCTTAGGTGCGCTCGCCCAGGGCCAGTTCGCCGGGCTCGATCAGGTCGTCGTTGGTCCGCTTCCCAATTCGCTCGCTGGCCGCGGGGAAGTCCTCGTTGAATCCCAATTCGATTCCCTGCCATCGAATCCGGTCTTGATCATCATCCGCTAGCCGCTTCCCACACCATCCCCGCCACCTCCAACCGCCGCGCATGCAATTCCATCCGCTCGCCCGCGCTCCCGTAAACACGGTCCCCCACAATCGGGTGCCCCACATGCGCGCAATGAATCCGCAACTGGTTCGTCCGCCCGGTGACAGGCTCCAACCTCACCCGCGTCTTGCCTTCCCCACGTTCCATCACCCACAGCCGCGACAAAGCTCGTTTGCCATCTTCCCTCACCCCCCAGGCCGGCTGGCAATTGGCATCGCGCCCAATCGGAGCCTCAATCGTCATCTCATCGGCCTCCACCACGCCCTCAACCCAGGCCACATATTCCTTGCGCGCCTCCTTCCACGCCCGCGTCAGCCGCTGCATGGCTGCTTCGGTCTTCGCCACCACCATCACCCCGCTCGTATCCTGATCGAGGCGATGCGGAAACCAGAACCGCTCCCCCTTCAGGTGCCAGGTGAGTCCATTGGCAAGCGTCCCGGAATGCACCTGCTTGGTCGGATGCACCAGCATCCCCGCAGCTTTGTTCACCACCAACAGCGAAGCGTCCTCATAGACAATCTCAAGCTGCATTTCCTCAGCCCGCCGCGCCGTACCCGCCTCCAGGTCCACTTCGATTTCTACCCGCTGCCCGGCCCTCACCCGCTTGCCCCAATTCTCTACCGGCACACCATCAAGCAGACAAAAGCCCCGATACACCCGCCCCCGCAAGTACATCTGACTCAGCCCCCCAAACCGCGCCACCAGAAAATCCTTCACACTCAGCCGCGCTTCCCCCTCGGCCACAATCAGTTCCATCCCTCCAGTATCCCCGCCGCCGGCTCCGGCTTCCTCCGTCTCCCAGGCAGGGAGGCTTGGGTTGGCCTGCCGGAGCAGGCCTCTGCCCGTCGCAATCAATCACCATAGGCCCACATGCTATGGGTTGACTCTTGCGCTACCTCCTCCCAAACTGATACACCAGCCCAACCGAAAGCGGGCGGTCCAGCACAGTCTTTGAAGCTCCGCTTGCGTCCTGCAACCGGACAAATCGCAGGTCCGGCTGCAGGCGAACCGCAAAACTTTCATTGAACTTGAAGTCAATCGACTGCCCAAATCCGAACGTAAGTCCCGTTTGCTGCCGATAAGCGCCAAGCCCCTGAGCGTTGGGCTCCCACCGCGTTCCACCGGCCAGGATCCGCCCTGTCAGATCGATGCGCTTTCGCTGTACGGCCCGAAACGTGCCACCAAATAGATAGGCGCGCTGGCTATTCCCATCACCCCCGTTCCCGCTGAGTTCCGCTGTAAGCCCCCAACGCTCGAAAAAGTGATAGCTCGTGACGGAGGTGGTCCATCCGTTCAACGTGATCCGGTCCAATCCCTGGCCGGGTTTGAGGTTCACCGAAGAGTATCCCGCAAATAGAACCGTCTTCAGGTTGGGAGCTTCGTACGGAGTTGGCGCTTGGCCCTTGGCCATTTCGACGCTGGCCCCCAGCAGGATCGGAATCATCAAATGCTGAAATTTCAATCCTGGGCTCATCGGGCAATCCTCACTTCAATCCGCACGGCCTCGCCATCCTGGATCTCAAAACGAGCCTCCTCAAAGCGCGGTGCCCGCAGGCGGGGGCGGGCATTGTTCGACACACCCCAATCCTCTTTGGGCATGCCTGCAAAATTGGTGTCGGTTTTTCGATTGCCGTTCAGGTCATGCGCAACAGAGAGGGCATAAGCACCTGGTTTCAGGTCTGCGAACCTGCATTCCACCGTTCCCGCCTTGGCCTCGATCCAGACGCTGATGGCCTTTGTCGCATCCATCGGGAATCCAGTCGCTTCGCGAAACAATGCGCAGCCAATCTCTCCTTTGTCCGAACCAACCCCAGCCACAGTGACGATCAGCTCCGTTGCGCCGAGGCAGGGCAGCAAAAGCAGGTAGCCGAAAAACATTCTTGAGTGAATCATGAGTACATCCTTGAGTTGACAGTGTCTACCAAGCAAGGTATCGTAAAAAAGTAGACACTGTCAACCTGTATCAACAAAGGAATTCATGCACATGATCGAAGCAGCCAGAGAACTGGAGCGGGACTTCCCGCTCCTCTTTTGGAGCACCGTCTATACTGCCGTGTTGTTGCTGGCCGCGCTAGGGCTGATGAACTGGGATTCTCGCCTGGTCGTGGGCGCCAACCCCTGGCTCAAGCCGGTAAAGTTCGGCTTCTCCATCATCACGTTCAACTTGACGGTCGGTTGGCTCCTGATGCGGCTAGCCTTGCCTCCGCTGAGCGCCCGCGCCATCGCGGCGGTGGTTGCGCTGGCCATGTTCGTGGAAATCTCGGCAATTGTGCTCCAGGCGGGTCGCGGAGTGCCTTCTCACTACAACTTCACTACCCCTCTCAATGGAGCAATCTTCATCTCAATGGCCCTGGCGATTGTAATGAACACACTGGCCATTGGTTTACTGTGCATCCTCAGCTTCTGGCCGCAACCCCAGCTTCCACCTGCCCTGGTCTGGGGAATCCGCTTGGGCATTCTCGTATTTCTGCTGGGCAGCCTCCAGGGCTTCCAGATTGTCGGGAACCAGGGTCACACCGTCGGCGCCAGCGATGGCGGATCGGGTCTGCCCATCCTTCGCTGGAGCACGCAGGCGGGGGATCTCCGCATTGCCCACTTCATTGGCATCCATGCCATTCAGTTGCTTCCCCTTCTGGGCTTCTTGCTGTCCAGGTCCGATCGGCAGGCCGGCACTTCCATCGTGTTCACCGTCTTCCTGGCAATCGTCGCCCTCTTCCTCTGGACCAATAGCCAAGCCTGGGCAGGTCGGCCCTTAATCCGGTAGATGGAGGCCAAAAATTCGAGTTGAGATCATTGTGGCCACTTAGTTCTGGGTACTTCGTACGCCCAATCGTAGCAATTTGGACTAATCACTATCAATTTGTCAAAGTCATGCTCAACCTGGACTCGGCTGCGTATCCCTGCTGCAATGTGATCCACAAGGATAAGCCACCACTCCGGGTACTTGCTTCGATATGGAGCCACTTTATCCCTCTTTTCCGCTACGCAGAGGGCGATATTGTTCTCGATCGCAGAGGTCTTCCAGCCGCTGCTAAAGTCTCCGTCATCAAATTCGCGCAAAAGAAAAGTAGCACTGGCCGAGCCCGTTCGCTCTAAGTGCACCTTGAAATGGCTGTTTAAGAGAATTGTTGTCTCTTGATCCAGATTTTCACTTGTCTGTATCGAGACTAACTCGGGCTTGAGGGCCTTTTCCCAATTATTGTCTTGTTGTGGGCGAGAGAATTCAACATCGACCCACCAGCCTACTCCACCCTTCGATGGCCCAAAACCTTCCAGCAGCTTTGTCAAGCGATGAAACAAGGGAATTGAAAGACCCTCGCTAGGCTCGTGAGTTCGGAGCTCGTCGCTCGAAAAATGGTGATTCAATCGCCTTACCTCAACCGCGATCTTGCGATCCGCAATCTCTTTATGTAATACGAAGTCTGGAGGTACCCCGCCATCCGGTTCGTAAATGATCTCATGTTCAGCAAAACCTTGATGCAGCAGATATTCCTTTGCCCAAATCTCATCCTGGTTCATTGATGCCCCCATGAGTAGGTCTCTCCCTTTCAGCTTCATTGCCTCGTCAGGAGGTCTTGATATTGGCTTTTGGCGGATTCAACTGCTGGCGAATATACCAGTTAGCCAAATGAATCCAGAATTCACCAGAATGGCATTGGTTGGCGACTTTTCTCGAACCGAATGAAGTCGTGGTTCCTATATGATGTTTTGTTGCCTTAGTTGGGCTATACGCCAAGCAGGTGCTTTTTGTGCCTGCCCCCGCGCGACAATCACCTCATGGCCACTCTCCCCGAAGTCCAGGACTGGCTCCGCAACTCCCCCCGCATCATCGTCCTCTCCGGCGCCGGCATGTCCGCCGAATCCGGCGTCCCCACTTTCCGCGGCCTCGACGGCCTCTGGCGCAACTTCAACCCCCTCGATCTCGCCACCCCCGAGGCCTTCGCCAACAACCCCACGCTCGTCTGGGAATGGTACGACTGGCGTCGCTCCCTCGTTGCCGCCACTCACCCCAATCCCGGCCACCTCGCGCTCGCCCAACTCGAACTCCAACATCACCTCACCGTCATCACCCAAAACGTCGACGGCCTCCACACTCGCGCCGGCTCCACGCACGTCATTGAGCTCCACGGCAGCCTCTGGCGCACTCGCTGCACCGCCTGCCAGAGCATCCGCACCAATCTGACCCCCAAGCTCAGCACCCTTCCTCCGCTCTGCCCGGATTGCGGCCAGCTCCTCCGCCCCGGCGTTGTCTGGTTCGGCGAAAACCTCCCGCCCATGGCCTGGGAAGCCAGCCTTGAAGCCATCGCTGAAGCAAACCTGCTGCTGGTCATCGGCACCAGCGGCACCGTCTACCCCGCTGCCGAACTCGTCCCCCTTGCCAAACAGGCCGGCGCCAAAGTCGTCGAAATCAACCTGGAAGAGACCCCCCTTTCGCCCCTCGCCGATGCCACTTTGCTCGGTCCCGGCGGCCAGATCCTTCCAAAGCTGCTTCAATAGTAGGGGAGACCCCATTCCATGCGAGTTGCCTATTTCGACGCCTTTTCCGGCGTAAGCGGAGACATGACCGTCGGCGCACTGATCGACGCCGGTGCTGACGCTCATAAACTGATCCACGGCCTCGAACACCTCGGCCTCGGCGCAACCTACAAAGCCGAAAAGACCGTCCGCTACGGCATCACCGCTACCAAATTCCATGTCCTCATCGGCGACCAACCCGCCGACCACGTCCACGACCACCATCACCACGATCACGATCACGATCATGACCACCACCATGACCACCACCACGACCAAACCCACGACCACTCCCACCGTGGCTACACCCAAATCGTCGAGCTGATCAACAAGGCCAAAATCCCCGCCCCCGTCAAAGAATCCGCCATCCGCGTCTTTACCGTCCTCGGTGAAGCCGAAGCCCAGGTTCACGGCATCTCCATCGACAAGGTCCACTTCCATGAAGTCGGTGCGGTGGATTCCATCGCCGACATCGTCGGTGCCTGCTACGGCCTCCACCTCCTCAAAGTGGACGAAGTCTATTCCTCTCCCATCAACGTTGGCTCCGGTACCGTCAAGGCCGCCCACGGCGTCCTGCCCGTACCCGCCCCCGCCACCGCCCTCCTGCTCAAGAACAAGCCCGTCTATGTCGATGGCCCCGCCGTCGAGCTCACCACCCCCACCGGTGCTGCCATTGTCGCCGCGCTGTCCAAAGGCTACGGCGGCATGCCTGCTCTCAGCATCAACTCCCTCGGCTACGGTGCCGGCACCAAAGACTTCCCCAATCGCGCCAACGTCCTCCGCATCACCATCGGCGACAAGCTCGAATCCATCGAAGCCCAAACCGTCATTCTGCTTGAAGCCAACATCGACGATTCCTCACCGCAAATCCTCGGCTACACCATGGATGAGCTCTTCCTCGCCGGGGCTCTTGACGTCACCCTTACCCCGGTCCTGATGAAGAAAAACCGCGCCGGACATATTCTCACCGTCGTCGCCAAGCCGGAAGACAAGGACGCCCTCGCCAGCCTGATCCTCCGCGAGACCACCACGCTCGGCCTCCGCATTTCCAGCGCCGAACGTCGCACGCTCCCCCGCGAGTTCACCGAAGTCAAAACCCCCTTCGGCCCCGTCCGCATCAAAGTTACCGGCAATGGCTTCGCTCCCGAATTCGACGATTGCCAGCATCTCGCCCGCGAGAAGAAAGTTCCCCTCAAAGAAGTCCTCGCCGCCGCGAACTTCGCTTACCTGAAAACCCGTTCCTAATGAGTAAATACTATCTCACAACCCCCATTTACTATGTAAATGCCGCCCCCCATATCGGGCACACTTACACCACGCTTGTCGCCGACACCATCAAGCGACTCAAAGCCATGCAGGGTATCGAGGCCTACCTCGTCACCGGCTCCGATGAACACGGCCAGAAGATCCAGCGCGCCGCCGCCAAAGTGGGCAAAACCCCGCAGGAATACACCGATCTCATCGCCGCCGAATTCGAAAACACCTGGCAGCAACTCGGCCTTTCCATCGACAAATTCCAGCGCACTACCTCACCCCAGCACGCCGCCGCCGTATCCAAGCTCTTCGCCGACTGCGAAACCAACGGCTTCATTTACAAAGGCAGTTACACGGGTTACTATTCCGTCACCAGCGAAGCCTTCGTCGCCGATGCCAAAGAGGGTGACGTCGATCCCGATTCCGGCCAGCCCCTCGAACTGGTTACCGAAGAAAACCTCTTCTTCAAGCTCTCTGCTTTTCAAGACAAGCTGATCCAGCTCCACGAGGAAAATCCCCAATTCCTCCAACCCGATTCCCGCCGCAATGAAGTCCTCTCTTTCCTCAAATCGGAAAAACTCCAGGACCTCTCCATCTCCCGCACCACCATTGAATGGGGCATCCCTGTCCCCAATTATCCTGGCCACGTCTTCTACGTCTGGTTCGATGCCTTGATGACCTATTGGTCCGCCGTTGAAGGCTCTGACCTCTGGCCTGCCGACCTCCACCTGATGTCGAAGGAGATCGTCCGCTTCCACGCCATCTATTGGCCCGCCTTCCTCATGGCCGCCGGCTGGCCTCTGCCCAAACGCATTTACTCCCACGGCTGGCTCCTTTTTGAGGAAAGCAAAATGTCCAAGAGCCGTGGCAACATCGTCCGCGCCACTCCCATCCAGCAGGTCATGGGCTTCGACGCCCTCCGTTACTTCCTGCTCCGCGAAATCCCCTTCGGCTCCGACGGCAGCTTCAGCTACGACGCCCTGGTCGCCCGCTACAACTCCGATCTTGCCAACGGCCTTGGCAACCTCCTGAGCCGCACTCTCTCGATGATCCAGCAATACCGCCAGGGCCAGGTCCCCGCACCGGTTGAAGCGGACTCCTCAGCCATCCCCACCGCCCTCGCCCATTACGAAAACTTCGAATTCCACAAGGCCCTCGAAGCCATCTGGCGCTGGATCGGCGACCTCGACAAGTACATCGTCGAGAACGCTCCCTGGAAGCTTGCCAAGGATGCCGCTCCCGAATCCCAGGCCCGCCTCGACGCCGTCCTCTACCGTTGCTTTGAAAGCCTGCGTCTCATCACGGCCCTCGCCGCGCCCGTCATTCCCGAATCCGCCGCCCGCATCAGCCAGCAGCTCAACATCGAAGGTCCCCTCTCCTGGGGCCACACCCCCGCCGGCCACCCCATCGGCGAAATCTCGCCTGTCTTCCCGCGCCTCGACGCCAAAGTCGCCATCGAACAGATGCAGCAGCTCGAAGCCGCCGAGCTCGAACGCCAGAACACCCTCCTCGGCAAGACCACCGAAGAACCCAAACCGCCCTTCATGCCTCTCGCGGAAACCATCAATATCGACGACTTCGTCAAAGTCGATCTCCGCGTCGGCCTCGTCCTCTCCGCCGCCCCCGTCAAAGGTGCCGACAAACTCCTGCACCTGTCCGTTGACATCGGCGAACCCACCGGCCCCCGCTCCATCGTCGCCGGTATCGCCAAGGCCTATCAGCCCGAGCAACTCCTCAACCGCAAAGTTGTCATCGTCGCCAACCTCGCCCCCCGCAAACTTCGTGGCGTCGAAAGCCAGGGCATGATCGTCGCCGCCAGCCTCGAAGGCGGCAGCCCCGTCCTCGCCGGCTTCCTCGAAGACGTGCCCATCGGAGCCCGTCTCAAGTGATCGATAGCCACTGTCACTTCGACAGCGATCAGTATGACCATGACCGCAACGAAGCCATCGCCCGCGCCCGCGAGGCTGGCGTCACGCGCTTCCTCGCCATCGGTACCGGTGAAGGCCCGCCCCACCTCGACGGCGCACTCCAACTCGCCAACGAACACCCCGATTTCCTCGCCACTGTCGGCATCCACCCCCACCACGCCCTCCGCGTAACAGAAATTACTTATCCAGATCTAAGCTGCCTTGCCGAGCATCCAAAATGTGTGGCCATTGGCGAAATCGGTCTTGACTATTACTACGACTTCTCCCCGCGCGACGAGCAGCACGCCGTTTTCGCGCGCCAACTCTCCATCGCCCGCACCCTCCGCCTGCCCATCATCATCCACACCCGCGACGCCTGGGACGACACCCTCGCCATCCTGCGCGAATCCTGGGACGCGAACCTCGGCGGCATCTTTCACTGCTTTACCGGCAATACCGAGCAAGCCCGCCAGGCCCTCGACCTCAACTTCCATCTCGGCCTCGGTGGCGTTCTCACTTTCCCCCGCGCTGAAGACCTCCGCGACGCCGCGTCCTTCGCCCCCATGGATCGGCTCCTGCTCGAAACCGACGCCCCCTACCTCGCCCCCGTCCCCCACCGTGGCAAGCGCAATGAATCCGCCTTCCTCACCCATACCGCGCGCCGCCTCGCCGCCCTCCGCGGTCTCTCGCTCGAAGAGCTAACCCAGCTCACCACTCAAAATTTCCTACGCCTCTTCTCGGCTAAACTGGAGCAACCGGCATGACGAAATCGCTTACCCAGGCCGTTTCGATGAAGCAGATTCTCGACCTCGTACGCGATGATCTCGCCCGGGTCGAACAAGCCATCGGCCTTGAAACTATTGGCTCCGTCGCAGCCATCAACACCATTTCCCACCACATGCAGTCCGCTGGCGGCAAACGCCTCCGGCCCATCCTGCTGCTGCTTTCCAGCCGCTTGGTCTCCTCCAAAACCGAGACCACTGAAGACGCCATCCAGCTCGCCGCCGTCGTTGAACTGATTCATACCTCCACCCTCGTTCACGACGACGTCATCGACGACGCCTTCACTCGCCGCGGTCGCCCCTCCGCCAACGCCCTCTGGGGCAACCAGATGTCCGTCCTCGCCGGGGACTGGCTCTACATGCAGGCCTTCCAGATTGCCATGCGGCAACGGAACTTCACCATCCTCGACATCCTCATCGGTCTCACCCAGATGATGGTCGAAGGCGAACTCCTCCAGTTGGACCGCCTCGGCCACATCGACATATCCGAGGCCGATTACATGGAACTCGTCGACCGCAAAACCGCCTCTCTCTTCAACGCCTGCTGCCGCCTCGGCGCCATGGCCGGTGGCGCTGACGACGCCCAGTCCGCCCGCCTCGGTGAATTCGCCTGGAATCTCGGCATGGCCTTCCAGTTGATCGACGACATCCTCGACTTCACCTCCAAGGAAAACATCCTCGGCAAGCCCGTCGGCAATGACCTCGCCGAAGGCAAGGTCACGCTGCCTCTCCTCTACGCCCTCACCGAAACCACGCGCGAAGAAACCCGCATGATCGAAACGATTCTCAAGGACCGCAACTACGATCGCGTCCCCTTCTCAAGCGTCCTCGAGATCATCGAAAAGTACAACGGCGTCGACCGCGCCCTCGAACGCGCCAACCAGTTCACCGCCCGCGCCCGCGATATCATCGAATCGTTTCCGGACTCGCCCTATCGCAAGGCCGTCCTCACCATCGCCAGCATCATCACCGAACGGGACCGCTGAAAACCTCATGAAAAAGATTGCTCTCGCCATCGGCATCCTCCTCCTCCTGGCCGGTGGCGCTGCGTTCTTTCTCGCCCGCAAAGTGGTCCTCGATAAAGACTGGGAACCCCTCGCCCGCCAGCGCCTCATTGAATACCTCGAAGCCCGCTTCGATTCAAAGGTAGAAGTCGGCGCGCTCGACTTTACCCTGCTCGATGGCACCCGCATCGAAGCCGCCGGCCGCGACTTCAAAATCCTCTATCAGCGCCGCACGGACATCCCACCCCTCATAGCCTTTTCCGCCATCAGGATTGAAGCCGACCTCGCCACCCTCTATGGCGGCCCCCGTGTCATCGACCGGGTCACTCTCGAAGGCCTCCAGATTACGATGCCCCCCAAGGGCCAGCGCCCCACCGCCTCTGCTTCGAACGAACCCAAACCACCGGATGTGAACCCCGTTCACATCCGCACCATCATTGCCGACGGCGCAAAATTTGTCATCCTCCCTTCCAAGCCCGGCAAAGCTCCCCTCGACTTCGATCTCATCAAGCTCACCCTCACTTCCAAAGCCCCCGGCAGCCCCTTCGATTACGAAACCACCCTCAACATCCCCAAGCCTCCCGGCCTCGTTCAGGCCAAAGGCCACTTCGGCCCCTGGAACAGCCGCGATCCTCGCCAAACTCCTCTCTCCGGCGACTACACCTTTGACAATGCCGATCTCGGCGTCTTCAAAGGCATCGGCGGCACTCTCGCCTCTCAGGGCAACTTCTCCGGCGTCGTGGAAGCCATCAATGCCGAAGGCGCCTGCCAGGTCCCCAACTTCCACCTCGAGATGTCCGGCAACCCCGTCCCCCTCAATGTTGATTACAAAGCCACCGTCGACGGCTCCGACGGCGATACCTATCTCAATCAAGTCAACGCCCGCCTCGGCAAGACCACTTTTACTGCTAACGGAGCCGTCACTGGCCAACAGGGCCAGCCCGGCCGCGCCATCGATCTCAACGTCAACATGCCCAGCGGCGAACTCACTGACCTCCTCCGCCTGGTCCTCAAAGGCGACAACAACTTCCTCACCGGCCGCATCCAGCTCAAGTCCAAAATCAACATCCCCCGCGGTTCCGGCGACGTCATTGAAAAGATCCGTCTCAATGGCAACTTTGAAGTCCGTCAGGCAAAATTCACTTCCGGCACCATCCAGGACAAGATCGACAGTCTTTCCAAACGCGGCCGCGGCCGCCCCAAAGACGAAGCCATCTCCGGCGTCCCCGCCACCTTCAACAGCAAATTCCAGCTCGCCAACGCCCGCCTCACTTTCGCGCCCGTCACCTTCGCCGTCCCCGGCGCCCTCGTCGATCTCAACGGTTCCTACCGTCTCCATGAATCCTGGCTCGACCTCCACGGCAGCCTCAGTCTCGACTCCCAAATGAGCGACACCTTCGACGGCTGGAAGCGCTGGGCTCTCAAGCCCTTCAACCCGATCTTCTCCAAAAACGACGCCGGCACCTACCTCCCCATCCAGATCGTCGGCGAGAAGGACGATCCCAAATTTGGCCTCGACAAGCGCCGCAGACGCTGATGCGCCGTCCCCTCCTGCTCCTCGCCACACTCCCCCTGCTCGCGGGCCTCGGTGGCTTCCCCGAACAAGCCGAATTCTACTTCCTCCGCCTCGAATACCAGGATGCTCCCTTCGTCCGCCGCCCCTGGGGCCGCGGCTGGTGGATGCAGGACATGCCCGAAGCCGAGATCCATTTCTCCCGCGGTATCGAGCGCCTCACCCGCATCCACCTCGGCGAAATCCGCCACACTCCCCTCACCGACGATCGCATCTACGATTACCCCTGGATCTACGCAACCCAGGTCGCCTGGTGGGATCTCTCGGAACCCGAAGTCACCCGCCTCAGAAAATACCTCCTCCGCGGCGGCTTCCTCGTCGTTGACGACTTCCACGGCGACCGCGACTGGGCCCTCTTTGCCCATTCCATGGCCCGCGTCCTCCCCGGCTACCCCATCGTCGACATCCCCGATCAAGACCCCGTCATGAACATAGTCTTCCAGATCACCGAGCGCACCTTCATCCCCGGCCTCCGCCATCTCCGCCGTGGTCCCGCCGGCACCACCACCGTCCAGCCCACTGCCATACCCCCGTGCTGGCGCGCCATCTACGACGAAGCCGGCCGCATGATCGTCGCCATCAACTTCAACATGGACATCGGCGACGCATGGGAACACGCCGACATGCCCGAATACCCCGAAGCCATGACCAGCCTCTCCTACCGCTTCGGTATCAACTACATCCTCTATTCCATGACTCACTAATTGTCCGGATCGGATAAGCTAGGCACCAAGGACGCCCGTCCTCAGGAGCACCCCTTCATGAGCACTCATACCCTCAAGGTCAACGGCCAATCTCATACTCTCGACATCGATCCCACCACCCCACTTCTCTACATCCTCCGCAACGACCTCAACCTCCACGGCCCCAAATTCGGCTGCGGACTCGGCCAGTGCGGCGCCTGCACCGTCCTCATCAACGGCGCTGCCGTCCGCTCCTGCGTCCTCCCCGTCTCCGCCGTCAAGACGGAAGTCACCACCCTCGAAGGCCTTGCCCCCAACGGCCAACTCCACCCTCTCCAGCAAGCCTGGATCGACGAACAAGTCCCCCAATGCGGCTTCTGCCAGAACGGCCAAATCCTCTCCGCCAAGGTTCTGCTCGACAAGAACCCCAATCCCACTGACGCGCAAATCCGCACTTCTCTCGACGCCACCCTCTGCCGCTGCATGACCTACTACCGCG
The DNA here is from genome assembly GCA_964510335.1 of uncultured Bryobacter sp. Classification (GTDB taxonomy): domain Bacteria; phylum Acidobacteriota; class Terriglobia; order Bryobacterales; family Bryobacteraceae; genus Bryobacter. The sequence continues at coordinate 20,575 of CAZECF010000068.1, forward strand.
TCCAGGCCGCCGTCAAACGCGCCGCCCAGGCAATGCGCAAAGCCACCAATCAGGAGGTCCCCGCATGAACACCGTCGAATCCATTTTGAAGACCCACCGCCGCGGCTTCCTCCAAAGTGCCGGCCTCCTCCTGGTCAGCTTCAGCAGCACTCGCAACGCCGCCGCCGCCCCACCCTACAACGATCCCGACTTCCGCCAGCTCGACTCCTGGATCGTCATCCACCAGGACAGCACCGCCACCTTCTACGTCGGCAAGACCGACCTCGGCCAGGGCACCGGCACCGCCTTCCGCCAGTTGATGGCCGACGAACTCGACATCGCCTTCGACAAGACCACCTGCATCATGGGCAACACCGAAACCACCGTCAACCAGGGTGGCTCCGGCGGCTCCACTGCTCTCGAACGCGATGCCTGGCCCATGCGCTACGCCGCAGCCGAAGCCCGCCGCGTCCTGCTCGACATGGCTTCCACCCGCCTCAGTCTTCCCCTCGATCAACTCACCGTCCGCGACGGCATCATCTCTTCCAAAGCCAACCCCGCTCGCCGCGTCTCCTACGGCGAACTCATCGGCGGCCGCAAGTTCAACATCACTCTCAAAGGTTCGAGCGTCAACGCTGTCACCGGCCAGGCCACTCTCAAACGCGTGCAGCAACTCCATTACACCGGCCAGTCCCTCCAGCGTGACGACATTCCCGGCAAAGTCGATGGCTCCCTGGAGTGGGCTGTCGACGTCAAACTTCCCGGCATGCTCCATGCCCGCAATATCAAGCCGCCCTTTGCCGGCGCCCGCCTCACCGCCGTCGATGAAGCTTCCGTCAAGGACCTCCCCGGCCTGGTCAAAGTCTGCCACAAGGGCAACTATCTTGCCGTCGTCTGTGAGCGGGAAGAGCAAGCCATCCGTGCCGCTCGCCAGCTCAAGGCCACTTGGGAAAAGCCAGCCACCGCCCCCTTTCCTCACTCCGATCAACTCTTCGACTACATGCGAGCCACCGCGCCCACCGCGCAGTCCACGCCCGTCATCAACGGCAATCCCGATCAGGCCTTTTCAAGCCCTGCCAGGCTCCTCACCGCCGAGTACGAAATCCCCTTCCAGGGCCACACCTCCTTTGCCGGCGCACACGCCACCGCCGACCCGTCCGGCGGCCAGATGACTCTCTACTCAAACGACATGAAGGCCTACGGGCTCCGCACCTCCGTCGCCACCTTCCTCGGTCTGCCCCCCGAGAAAGTCCGCGTCATCTGGATGCAAGGCCCCCAGGCCTACGGTCGCACTGCCGCCGAAGACGCCGGTTGTGAAGCCGCCTGGCTCGCCCAACAACTCAACCGCCCCGTCCGCGTCCAGTGGATGCGCGAGGAAGAAACCGCCTGGGACACCAAAGGCCCCGCCTACCTCGTCAAAATGCGCGGCGCACTCGATGCCCAGGGCGCACTCACTGCTTATGAATTCCACGGCCGCGCCTGCGACCGCAACCACGTCGGCTATAACGATCCCGCCACCGTCCTCATCGCCCAGCTCATGGGCTCCCGCACTGCCAATCCAGCTCCCGGACGCGCCTCCACGCCCTCCGACGTTTACGCCATCCCCCACCGCCGCATGACCGGGGACGTCGTCGGTCTCCCTCTCCTTTGGGAAACTCCCATTCGCACCGGCAACCTCCGCGACCCCGATGGCCCCCAGGTCACCTTTGCTTCGGAATCCTTCATTGACGAACTGGCCCTCGCCGCCCAGGCCGACCCCCTCGACTTCCGCTTGAACCTCCTCGCTGCATCAACGAAGGATGACGCCGGCTTCCGCCGCGCCCGCTCTCTCGCCGTCCTCAAGGCCGCCGCCGAGGCATACGGATGGGACAAACGTGCTACTCCCAAGCCCCGCACCAGCGGCAACATCCTCACCGGCCGCGGCATCGCCTACTCCTTCCGCGGCCAATCCATAGCCGCCCAGGTGGCGGAAGTCGAAGTCAACCGCCAAACCGGCCACATCTGGGTTCGCCGTATCGTCTGCGCCTATGATTGCGGTCTGGTCGTCAATCCGGAAGGCCTCCGGCGTGTCACGGAGGGCTGCATCATGCACTCCCTCAGCCGCGCCTTGCATGAGGAAGTCCGCTTCGATACCGAGAAGGTTCTCAGTCGTGACTGGGTCTCCCACCCCACCCTCAAACACTCGGATACTCCGGCCTCAATGGAGATTGTTTTCGTCAACGGCGACCCCAATCCCAACCGTCCCGACCTCGCGCCCTACGGCGGGGGAGAAGCGGCCTGCAAGCCCCTCCTCGCCGCCGTCGCCAACGCGGTCTTCGACGCCACCGGCGTCCGCCTCCGCCGCGTCCCCTTCCGCGACGCCCGCGTCCTCGCCGCGCTCCAGGCCGCCAAAGTCTGAGTATTTCTCGGGCTATGCTACTTAGATGACCACCACCCGAAGATCCTTCCTCGGTACACTCGGATCCGCAGTTTATGCCAGTGCGCAAACCGCTCCATCCGATGTCGACGTGGTCATCATCGGCGCTGGCTCCGCCGGACTCCATGCCGCGCAACGCCTCCAGCAATTGGGAAAAAAGGTTGTCGTTCTCGAAGCCCGTGGCCGCATCGGCGGCCGTGCCTTCACCGATACACAAACTTTCGGCTTCCCATTTGACGTTGGCTGCGCCTGGCTCCACAAGGCCGACGACAATCCCTATACTCCCCTCGCCAAACAGTGGGGCTACACGCTACAGGAGCACGACACCACGCTCGAAGGTCTCTACCTCCGCAACACGGAAGTACCTCCCCAAACCCGCAAACTTGCCTCCGATACCGAAATCCTTCTTGACCACAAAATCACCAAGCTGGGCAATAAGAAGGATGTGGCCGCCTCCCTTGCGGCGCGCAAAAAGTCCGAAATCGACGAATCGGTATTCACGTTCCGCGGACCCATGTCCCTCGCCGTCGATCTCGATGAGATGTCAACCAAAGACTATCTCGCCATCGGCACCGACGTGCCCCCCAACCTCCTGATCAAGGAAGGTTATGGCGCCCTCGTCGCCCAGTTCGGCAAAGACATCCCGGTCAGTCTCAACACCCCCGTCAGGCGCGTTCGCTATGCCGGTCAAGGCGTGCAAGTCGATACGGACTTCGGCACCGTCAATGCCAAAGCCTGCATCGTCACCAGTTCCACCGGCGTCCTCGCCGCCGAAAGGATTCGCTTCGATCCCCCTCTCCCCGCCTGGAAGGAAGACGCCATCGCCGGTCTCCCAATGGGCCTGCTCGCCAAAATCCCCTTACAGTTTTCCAAGCCCGAATTCCGCTACAACGCCTTTGAAGACATCCTGCGGGAAACCGTCGGCAAGCGCGACATCTACTTCCTCTGCTGGCCCTTCCACCTCAATCTGATGATCGGCTTCGTCGGTGGCGATTTCGCCTGGGAACTCTCAGCCGCCGGGGAAGCCGAAGCAGTAGACTTCGCCCGGAATTCCCTCCGCTCCATGTTCGGATCAGAAGCCGACAAGTACTTCGTCAAAGGCTCTTTCACCAAATGGGCCGGCGACCCCTGGGCCTTGGGTGCCTATGCCGCGGCCACTCCCGGCAATGCCGGAGCCCGCAACGGCCTGCGCCGCCCGCTTGCCGATCGTGTCTTCTTCGCCGGCGAAGCCTGCGCTCCCCGCTGGACCCAGACTTGCGGCGGTGCCGCCCTCAGTGGCGTCGAAACCGCCGAGATCATCGCCAAACTGGTCACCTGAAGACGATCAGCGCGCGCTCCCCAACTCACGGATAATCTTCGCGGAAGCCTTCTTTGCTGGTAGCGGCTCTACATGACGCACTCGCTCGACCGACCGCTGCAACTCTCTTCTCACATATTCAGAAAGGCTGATGCCATCCTGCAATGCCCTCGCCTTCAGGATGCCGTGCACGTCTTCCGGCACATTCCTCACTTGAATTTGCTTGGACATGTCCTAACCATAGGAACTTGCGACCAGGATTTCAACCCCTACTTCTGCGCAATCACCCAAACATCCGGAAACTTCAACAACACGCTCGCCTCATCTTCCTCCAGCCGGATCAACTCCGCGATCATTTCCTCTGCTTCACTCTGCGTAACAATACCCTTCGCCACAGCCGCCGGCCCCGTCGCTTCAGCGGAAAGCCGGTAAATCCGCTTGAGTATCGATCTTTCAAATTCCAGTTCCGTCCAGGCCCCGGCGCGAATCCCCGCAGCTCCAGCCGCGCGAAAGTAATGGATAAGACTCCGGGCGGCAAGCGGATTCTGAAACAGCCCCCGCCAGACCTTGTGAATCGTTTCAAGCGCCGCACAAGGTGGATAGCTCGTCCCTGTCCCCGTGAAGTCACCCTCAAAGGCGACAGCAAAGCCGCCGGGTCGAATCACGCGCATCATCTCGCGGACAACACGCAGTGGGTCAGCGATATGAATGAGCAGATACCGGCAGAAGACCACGTCAAACGACGCATCCTCGAATGGCAATTGCGTAGCATCGCCTTGCTCAAATCGAACACTCGAAGGATTCTCCGGCCGGCTCTGTGCATAGTCAACCAGCGCAGGATCATACTCAACGCCCACACACTCGTCAGGCCGGAGCACGCCCGCAAGGCAGCGCGTAGTGTTGCCTTGTCCGCAGCCAAGATCCAGCACGCGCCCGCCAGGACTCACCACAAGCTGCTCCAGCACCCTCAGCGTCGGCGCCTCCAGAACCTGAGCAAGCAACTGTTGCCGCTCCGGATTCCGCTCATCAAT
>CAZECF010000069.1:0-25045 GCA_964510335.1 uncultured Bryobacter sp.
TCCGCTCTATCGCCCCACGCAAGCCACGCAATCCCCTTGGCCCACCTGCGATGGCGCCCTGCACGCAACCAGCACTCCTTCCTTGGGCGCGACCACCGCGACAGGGTCGCGTGCCGGATTCTCCAGCGAATGAATCCATCCGAGCCGCTGCCCGGCAAACACTTCTTCGCCCAATTCCACGCAGTTCTCATACAAACCGCTCTCCGGCGCAAAACGGTAGTCGGATGCATTCAGCGCGGCCAGCCAGCGCGCCGGCGGCAAGCCAGCTTCCTCCCGCGTCAGCTCCCGCTCGGCAAGCACGCCACAATGCCGCAAAACATTCCGCAGTCCGCGTTGGCAAAGCCGGTGGATCGCCGCCGGTACAAACTCCCCGCCCCCCAGCTCCGTCGTGATCACCACTTTGCCCTGGCGCTCTGCCTCGCTCGGTAGCAGCCCCGCCCCCGCCACATCCGCATAGAGAAAAGTGTCTGGCGTCAGGAAGGCTTCCGCCGCTCGCTTCATCCGTAAGTATTGCTCCGGGTCCGGCACGGCGTGCATGTGGGCGCAAGGCAAAAACGCCAGGCTCCGCCCTCCCGTATGCAGATCAATCACCGTATCGACGCGCGGAAAGAGTTCCGTGCTGAGAAAGTGCGCCAGCATCTCACTCACTGTCCCCGCAGGGTCACCCGGAAAGCAGCGATTGAAATTCCGGCCATCGAGCGGTGATAGCCGCGCAGCGGCTTGTGCTGCCGGCGGATTCAGGCAGGGGATCAGGATGAGCGTGCCACGCAAATCTTCCAGCCGCAATTCCCGCCACAGGTGAAGTAGCGCCACCGGACCCGGATACTCATCTCCATGGTTGCCCGCCATTGCCAGGACCGCCGGCCCCGGCCCATTGCGGAAGCGGCAAACCGGCACCATCAATTTGGCCCAGCCGCCCAGGTTATGCGAATACGGAATCTCGAGGTATCCCGCCTGCCGGCCGTCGCCCGCGTCAAAATCAATCTGGCTATGAATCTGGCTTCCACCCATCACGCTACATAAGATCACAAAGCATGACAAAATGCCTACCACGATGGCGCGAATCTTAATCTGTGAGTGCAAGCAGGAGGTCTCTTCCTTCAACCCCGTCCTGGCTCACTATGAGGATTTTCTGGTGGACCACGGGGAGGCCATGCTCAACTACCACCGGGGAGTTCATGCCGAGGTAGGGGGAGCACTGAATGTCTTCGCGGCCGATGGCCGGCACGAGATTGTGGGCGGCTATTCCGCTCGGGGCATCACTTCTTCCGGCACTCTCTCGACCGCAGCCTTTGCCCGCATTGCGGAAGAATTTCTCGCCCCTCTGCACCACGGCCCACCGCCCGATGCCATCTATTTTGCCCTCCACGGCGCACTCGCTTCAGAGCATATCGACGACTGCGAAGGGGAACTGCTCGCCCGTGCGCGGGCCATCGTCGGGGACGAGCTGCCCATCGTGATTTCGCTCGACCTGCATGGCATCCTGACTGACAAGATCCTGTCCCACTGCGATCTCCTGACCGTCTTTCACACCAACCCTCATACGGACTTCTACGAGACCGGCCAGCGGGCCGCCCGTCTGCTCTTGCGTCTGATCGATCACGAGATCAAGCCGGTGCAACTTCGTGTACCCATCCCCGCTCTGGTGCGCGGCCAGGAACTGATCACCACTTCAGGCATCTTCAAGAGCTGGGTTGACGAAACCATTGCCTTTGAAAATTCACCTGTCGGCCTCTCCGGCGGCTTCTTCATCGGCAACCCCTTCACCGATGTCCCGGATCTGGCTTCGAACGTCTATCTCGCCGCAGACGGCGACCCGGCAACGGCAATCGATCTGGCCGAAAGGATCGCGCAGGAATTTTGGCAGGAGCGGGCCCGGATGCAGCAACCGCTGTTAAGTCTCTCCGAGGGCATCACCATGGCTCGCAACGCTACCGGCCGAGTTGTCCTGGTAGACGCCGCGGATGCCACCAGTTCTGGTGCAGCGGGAGATTCGAATGCGGTGCTGGCCGAACTCATCCGCCAGGGCAATCCGCGCACGGTACTGCTGCCGCTGGTAGATGCGCCCGCCGTAGCTGCGTGTCTCCAGGCGGGCATCGGCGCGGAATTGAATCTGGCGCTCGGTGGCAGCCTCGACCCGCGCTATCAAATCATCCAACTCACGGGCCGCGTGCGCGTCCTCTTCGATGGGGAGTTGCGCAGCGAATCCTACGGAGAAGCCTGGAACGCAGGCCTGAGCGCGGTCTTTCAATCCGGCCCCTATACGATCGTTCTCAGCTCCCGCCCGGTCAATCTCTATGACCGCACTCTCTTTCTGGCTGGCGGCCAGCATCCCTTCCATTTCGATATGACAGTAGTCAAGAGCCCCCTCTGCCAGCCCCACTTCTTCAACGAGGGCGCCGAGTACGTTCTCAATCTGGATGCACCGGGCGCAACCAGCGCCAATGTCAAATCGCTTGGCCACCGCGCCGCCCGGCGGCCTCTCTATCCTCTCGATGACGGTTTCGAATTCAAGCCCGCTCCCTGCGTCTTCAGGCGGTCTGCCTGACCATGCCCTTAGTCGCTTACCTCTGGATCGCCTTCCTTCTCAACTATGTAGACCGCCAAATGGTCTACAGCATTTTCCCTGCGCTTGAAGGAGACCTGGGCTTCACCAGTTCCACGCTCGGCCTGATCGGCAGCGTCTTCATGTGGGTCTATACGCTCTCGATGCCGCTGGCCGGGCGGCTCGCTGATCGCGGACGCGCCGGAAGACTCATGGTCATCAGCCTGGTGCTGTGGTCCGCCGCAACCTGGGGTTGCGCCACGGCCACTTCACAAACCGTCTTTTTGTGGTGGCGCGCGGTCATTGGCTTAACGGAAGCTCTCTACTTCCCCGCCGCCCTCACCGTGCTCGCAGCAGCCTACCCGCCCGAGGCGCGCTCCCGGGCCTTGGGCTTCCACCAGTCGGCCATGAACATCGGCATCATTCTCGGTGGCTGGTATGGCGGCTGGACTGCCGACAATATCGGTTGGCGTGACGGCTTCGCCATCGCCGGAGGCATTGGCATTGCCTATAGTGCGTTGCTCTGGTGGCGCGTGCGCGCTATCGAATCGCCCGTCAAGGAGCCTGTCTCCGCTTTGGGTTCGCTCCGTCTGCTGGTGCGCAACGGCCCCTTCCTGGCACTCTCCGGCGTCTTCTGTCTCTTCAATGCCGTCCAGTGGGTGCTGCTGGCCTGGTTCCCCACCTTCCTCCAGGACCGATTCCAACTCTCCATGACCGACAGCGGCTTCAACGCCACGGTTTACGTGCAGGTCTGCGTCGTACTGGGCATCTTCCTCGGCAGTGTTATGACCGACCAGTTGCGCAAGCGCTACACCGATGCCCGCCTCTATGTCTCCGCGATCGGTTTGCTCTGCAGCGCTCCCTTTACCTGGCTCGCTTTTCAATCTCAGGACATCGGCGAAGCCAGGCTTTATTCCGCGCTCTTCGGGCTCTTCGCCGGCTTGTTGACCGGCAACGTCTTCGCAGCGGTTTACGACATCACGCCCATCGAAACACGCGGGCTATCCGGTGCCCTTCTCAATATGACTGGCGGTGTATCCGCCGCGATCATGATCTACATGGCGGGCCTTTGGCGCGACACCATCGGTATCGCCGCCCTCCTCGGCTGGCTTACGGTAATGGCGACAGCAGCAGCGGTGACACTGCTTGCTGTCGCCTACCGGTCTCGTTAGTACTTCAGGTAAATCGTCTTGTAGTCGCTATAGAAGTCAAACGCCGCGGGGCCCTGCTCTTTCGGACCAAAGGAAGAGTCCTTCGTGCCCCCAAAGGGCAACTGATACTCAACCCCGGCAGAAGGCAGATTCACCGTCAACAGGCCTGCTTCCATGCCATACACAAAGTCAAACACGCGCGAGACGTTCGTGGTCTGCACGCTCGCCGAAAGCCCGAACTGGCTCGCGTTCGCAATCTTCATGGCGTCTTCAAAGTTGCTCGCACGCATAACAACCAGTACCGGCCCAAATACTTCCTCTTGGGCGATCCGCATGTCTTGCGTCACATTGCCGAAGATCGTCGGCTCGACATAATAGCCCTTGTCGTAAGCGCCACCCGTCAAACGATTCCCGCCCACCAGCGGCGCTCCGGCTTCCTTCTTGCCGATCTCGATGTAATCGAGAATCGTCTGCAAGGCAGCCTCATCCACTGCGGGCCCAATGTCGATGCCAGCTTCCATGCCATTGCCGACCTTCAGCTTCTTGGTCCGCTCCACCAGTGCGTCCACGAACTTATCGTAGATCTCGTCTTCAACGATGGCCCGCGAAGTCGCCGTGCACTTCTGGCCCGTCGAGAAGAAGGATGCATTGGCGACGTTTTCCACGGCTGCGTTGAAGTCGCAATCCTTCAGGACAATCGTCGGGTTCTTGCCGCCCATTTCCAACTGAATCCGCAGCATGCGCTTGGACGCTTCCGTGTGGATCCACTTGCCGATCGTCTCAGAGCCCGTGAAGGAGATCGCCTTCATCGGCTTGGCTTCGATCAGTGCCTTGCCCAGCGCGCCGCCCGAACCCGTAATGAAGTTGACCACTCCCTTGGGGATGCCCGCCTCATGCAAGGCTTCAATGATGCGCCATGCCGAAAGCGGGGCTGCGCTGGCCGGCTTCATCACCACCGTATTGCCGCAAATCAACGCGGGTGCCAGCTTCCAGGCCGGGATCGCGCTCGGGAAATTCCAGGGCGTGATCAAGCCCACAACGCCAATCGGCTTGCGAATCGCAAACATGTGCACTCGGTCGCGCTCGCTCGGCACCAGGTGCCCACCCATGCGCGAGCCTTCACCGGCAAAATACTTCAGGATGTTGATCGTCCGTCGTACTTCGCCCTTGGCTTCGGGAAAGGTCTTGCCCTCTTCCCGCGTCATGTCCGCAGCTACTGCGTCAAAGCGGCTGTCCAGAATTTCGGCTGCCTTGAACAGGTAGTTGGCGCGGGCCGGGGCCGGCAGAGCGGCCCACTTCGGGAAAGCTTCCGCGGCTGCATTGGCGGCCGCTTCCAGGTCAGCCGCGCTGCCCTTTACATGGAGGCCAACAATTTCGTCTGTGTTGGCCGGGTTGCGGTTCTCAAAAGTATCGCCGCTGTTTACCCATTCGCCATTGATGTAATTACCAAAAGTCTGCATCGAATCGTCCCTTTATTTGGAAAAGTCCACTGTGGGGGCCGTGCGCGCCCCCGGATCGGTTTTGAAGTAAGCATCATTGCGCGCAAAACCAAAGATCGAGGCGGCAATGTTGGTGGGAAAAAGTTCCCGGGTGGTGTTGTAATCCTGAACTACTTCGTTGTACTTGCGCCGTTCCACGGCGATCCGGTTCTCGGTGCCCGCCAATTCGTCCTGAAGCCGCATGAAGTTCTCATTCGACTTCAACTGCGGATAATTCTCCACAATCAGTAGCAAGCGGGCGAGAGCACCATCAAGCTGCCCGTTGGCCGCGATCTTGTCTCCTGGCGTACGAGCCCCTGACAGCGCAGAACGCGCATTCGCGATGTTGGTAAAGATCTCGTTCTCCTGCTGGGCATACCCTTTCACGGTATTGACCAGGTTGGGAATCAGATCCGCCCGGCGCTGCAATGCGACATCCACTTGAGCCCAACTGGCTTCTATGGCTTCCCGCTTGACCACCAGATCATTCCGGCTGCCCACCAGCTTTCCGCCCAAAGCCAGAGCGGCAAGCAGCAAAATGCCAAGTACAATCAGTGCCGAACGCATAACAAATATCCTTTAGTGCGCGTCGATCGACGCAACCAGTCTTTCAATCTGAATCAGGTAGTCTTCGAACAATTGTACTGGGTCCACGGCTCGTGGGCTCACTTTGCCCTCCCGCAGATCCACCAGTTGGGCAAAAGCCTGCGTCTCAATCAGTTTCTCCCGCTCCACTACTTCAAGCAGCTCCCGACGCACCAAAGGAGCTTCCAATCCTTTGAGGATCAACCAGTGCCGCGCGAAAAGAAGAAAGGTCGTAACGGATTCCTCCAGCAAGCGCAGCAATTCCTTCTGACGCCGCAGCAAAGGCAACGACTTCATTCGCAACCGCAACAAACTCGACCGCGCCTCATGTTCAAGCTGCAGTCGGTGATGGGCGGGGTCCACTACCAGACCCGGCATCGGGTCTTCTCCATAGAGCACACGGTGCGCCGCCTGAATATCCAGAATCTCCATCGGAAAGGCATCCGTTGCCGATCGGAACTCTTCCCGCGTAAACAGCAAGGGCTGGGCGTTGCCCTCTCCCGTCCACCACAAGAGAAGTGCCGCCGCACGGTTTAAGACATCCCGGTCCAGCCGCGTTGCCAGCACCACCAGGTCAATTCCCGAAAAGCCTTCGTCAAACTCCTGCCTGGCCGCCGAACCATAAAGCACAATCGCATCCAGCTCCGGGCCCAGCGCCCGTTGAGCCCTGTCTGTGAATTCTCTGAGTTTCTTTTCAAGATCCATAAGATTCCCTACCAACTGCTGGAGGCTCCCCCACCGCCGGAACGCCCTCCCCCAAAGCCGCCCCAACTCGCCCCGCCACGTGCAGCGCCTCCCCAGCCTCCGGGCACTCCGCCGTAATACCGTCTCCGGCCGCCACCCCCGAACTTGCTCATCAAATAGAGGAACAAAATCAGCACGAGAATCCGGACCCACATGTTGTCCTGCACTCCCCGCGTGTCCTCCCGCCGGAAGCGTTGCGCAGGTAGCGTCTCCTCGATCCTGACGCCCTTGCCTCGGGCGATGCGCTCACCCAGCAATCTCGCCGCCTCCACCAGCGCAGGCCCATACTCACCCGCCCGCAATGCCGGACGCATGGCGCGTAGAATCTCCCCCGCCGCCCCGTCCGGAACAATCGGCTCCAGCCCGTAGCCAATCTCCAGCCGGGACCGCCGGTCCCGGATCGCCAACAAAAAGAGCGCCCCTTCGTTGGTCGATTTCTTTCCCACGCCAAAGCTCTCAAAGAGCTTGTGAGCCACGTCTTCAACCGGCTCCCCATCAAGCGAATCAATCGTTACGATTGCCACTTGGGCGCCCGTGGATTTCTCAACCGCGGCCAGATACTGGTTGATCGCCGTGCGCGACCCCCCTTCCATCACGCGCGCAAAATCAGAAACATAGCCTTCTGGCTTCAACGCTCCCCAGTCTGCCGCCGGCGCGGTCAAGGCAACGGCGAAGCTGAGCAGGAGGCGCGTCAAGTTCAATCCCTTTTAACAGTTCAGGATGGCGCGATCAACCGCCATCCCGTCCACCTTACCCAGCACCGCAACGGAAAGCCGGTCCCGCGCAAAACTTTCATTGGCCAATTCCAGCACCTGCTCCGCACTCACGGCTTCAATGCTCGCAATCATCTCGTCCATCGAAACAAAATGACCAAAGAAGAGTTGCTGCCGCGCCAGATTCGTCATCCGGGAATTGGTCGATTCCAGCGCCAGCATGAGCGAACCCTTCAGATGCTCTTTTGCCCGCCGCAACTCTTCGTCCGGAACCAGCTTCGACTTCAGATCGCGGAACTCATCCATCACCGAACCCAAAACCCTCCCGGTTGTCTCCGCCGAAGTCCCCGCATAAATCGCCAGACACCCGGAATCCCGATACAACATCAGGTCTGACATCACGGCATAGGCCAGGCCCTGCCGCTCCCGGATGTTCTGGAAGAGCCGGGAAGACATCCCACCGCCCAGAATCGTGTTCAACACATACCAGCCAAAGCGGGATGCATCCGCAATCGGGCGCGCCGGGGATCCCAGATAGATATGCGCCTGTTGCGTTCGCTTCTGCTTGAGCAGAAAGGGCGCTTGCAACTTCGGAGCCGCCTGCTTCGGCAGCGGCTTTCCCGCCTGCGCATGGTGAAAGGAAGCATCCACCATCGCCACGATCTCTTCATGTCTCAAATTGCCCGTCGCGGTGATCACAATGTTGCCCGGATGGTAAACGCGCCGGTGATAGTCCACCAGCATCTCGCGCGTAAATCCCTGTATCGTCTGCTTGGTCCCGATAATCGGCTGCGCCAGGCCATGCCCCTTCCAGGTGTGCTTCACAAAAAGCTCATGCACGAGGTACTCAGGATTGTCGAGCTCCATCTTGAGCTCCTCCAGAATCACGCCCTTTTCCTTTTCCAGTTCCTCGGCGTCAAAGGTCGGGTTGAGCACCAGGTCAGAAAGAATATCCCAGGCAATCGGCAAATGTTCATCCAGCACTTTCGTGTTGTAGGAAACCATTTCCTTCGAAGTAAAGGCGTCGAGATTCCCGCCAATGCTGTCCACGGCGCGGGCGATGTCTTCCGCACTCCGTTTGGCTGTCCCCTTGAAGAGCATGTGCTCCAGAAAATGCGCAATTCCACGTTCCGCGCCCTTCTCCATGCGGGAACCGGATGCAATCCAGGTGCCGATCGCTACGCTGCGCACATGTGGCATGCGCTCGGTAACAATGGTCAGGCCGTTAGGCAGAGTGGTGCTTTGAATTTCGCGGGCGGGGTTGGAACTCATTGGAAGAACTGGTCTCGAAGGCGGATACTGTTATTGTGACAGAGCCACAACAGCCGCTGATCGGCATGGAACTTGCCGACATCGAGCAGGCCATCCGTGGCCGCTACCCGCAGTTCCGAGCCAAACAGCTCTATGAGGCCATCTACGCCCAGCGGCGGCTGGATCTGGCATCGGCCAAGTCTCTGCCTGCCGCCTTACGCGCGGAACTTCCTACGGGCGCGCTCACTACCGATTCCCGCTATCAATCCACTGACGGAACCGTCCGCTACCTGCTCGGCATGCGCGACGGCAAGACGGTCGAAGCTGTCTTCATGCCCGACGAAGGCCGCGATACGCTCTGCATCTCTTCCCAGGTCGGCTGTCCTGTCGATTGCAAGTTCTGTCTCACGGCGCTCATGGGGCTGGAGCGCAATCTCACCGCCGGTGAGATCGTTGGCCAGGTCCTGCATATCGCCGCCGAGCAGGGGCTCGACCCGCGCAACCGGCAGATGAATGTCGTCATGATGGGGCAGGGCGAACCGCTGATGAATCTTGAGGCTGTGCTCAAGGCGACTCGAATCCTCGTGGATCCCGCCGGCGTCGGCATGACCGAACGGCGCATAACGGTATCCACCTCGGGTTTGATTCCCAAAATCGACGAACTGGGACAGGCAGCCATCCGGCCCAAGCTTGCGATCAGTCTGAATGCATCGACCCAGGAGCAGCGCGTGGAGATCATGCCCATCACCAGGAAGTGGCATCTGGCGGATCTGCTGGATGCCTGCGCCCGCTACCCGCTCCGGCCTTGGGAAGCGCTCACCTTTGAATACGTGCTGCTGCGGGGCGTGAATGACACCGACGCTGACGCCCGCCGGGTGCGCAAGCTGCTGGCGAATCTGCGCTGCAAAGTAAATCTGATCGCGCTCAACCCCGGCCCCGGCATCCCCTTTGAAACTCCTGATCCCGAACGGGTCGCCAGTTTCCAGCAAATCGTCCGCGCCGGCATGCCCTGCTTCATCCGCAGGCCACGCGGCCTCGACATCTACGCCGCCTGCGGACAGCTCAAGCGCATGAGCGATACCGATTCGCTCATTCACCTGGAAGCCTAGCCAATCCAGCTTCGGCTCACACCCCCCTGCGTCTGACTCTTGGCGAGGGACGGCAAACAGCAAGCATCAGAAATAGACGAAGCGCCGCAAGCGGATTTCCTCACCGGCGGGCCCAATTTGGCAATCGCTGTTGGGAGCTTCCTGACTGCTGAGACGTATTCCCTCGTTTGTTGACGCCAACTGCGCACCACCGCAACCGTAGTAACTCCCAAGCTTTCTTACGAGCAACAAGCCTGGAGCGATGGCCCGTTGTTGGCGAAGATCCAACATATAATCCGTTGTGGCCCCTCCGTTGATCCGGTGCACCACAACCCGCGTGCCCTGCCAGCTAAAATCTTCCACTTGCTCGCGGCCGATCATGAACAGTGACAACAGGACCAGTAGTGAGAAAAGCATCAGCACGGGGAAGAAAAGGAACGCCAAACTAAGGCTCCACCACCGGTCCATTATCAGCAGAAGCTGAATCGGCTTCCACCCAAGATAAAGTGCCAGCGCCAACCCCAGAGCTGTATTCGCTGGAGCCCACGTTAGCAGAAAAATCGGATATGCCTGGTACAGCAGGACGACTGTCAGTCCCAGCAGGCAGAGCCCAAACCGCCACCACAGTTGCCCCATGGTGTAGCTATCAGAAATGTGACTCACTTACTGCAAATCTTAACCAATCCAGGCCCAGTCACGCCCCCGCCTTCCCAGGACCTGTTAGCAGGACTAGCTCAAGATGACTGCGAGGGCACGATCAGCACGGATTTGACTCCCATCAATCCGAGCAGTCCCTTGATGGAAGTTGCCGCGTTGCGCTCAGCCTGACCAAGTATGCCCATGTCTAATGCGGCCTTGCTGATTGCTTCCACTCCCGCGCTTCTCGCGCGCTGTTCAAAGTCGAGACTGTATGGCACCCAGGGCGTCCACCACGTGATGGAGCGGTCCCACACCTTGGTCTCTTTCTCATCGATGGATACGCCCAGTATTTTGGGCGGTGGCAATTTCAGCACAACCGTTCCGTCGGACCGAAGCGTTACGTCATTCTCCCGCAGGCTTCCGAGATCGATTCCCGCTTGAACGCTCGCTGTAATGATCAGCAAAATTGCTTCGGAGCCGACGGGCCGCTTCTCTTCTCTTAACCCAACCACCTTTTGCACTGTGTATTTGACCGTCGCCAGTTCGTTGAGCTGCTGCACCTGAACGAGAATTGCAGAAGGATCGAGGTCCGGCCGAGAGACCTTTCGCGAAAGCCAGAAGGCTACAGCGATGGTCAGAAGCGCGACGGCAATGAAGGGAATGCGGGATTTCTGCACGTCCCCTCAAGCCTATCATGCAGCAGGCGGAGGCATGGCGCTCAGGCAGCCAGTTCTTCGCGTGAGCTGTGAAGTGGCAGATTTCGGAGCATCACCCAAGCCGATGATCGTCACCGCGGTAGGCTACACCACAACCAAGTAAGCAAAAATGCAGAAAGCCGGAACCGGTACGCTCATCGCACCAGTTCCGGCCTTTGAATATTGAATCAAATCTACTGCGAGAAGGTGTATGTAGCGGTCAGCTTATAAAACGAACCATTCCCATCCGTTGCCGGCCGGGACTGTATATCCGGTCCTGCCGAGAAGCGCAGCGAAAACCCGGACGACATATTGGCCTGAACGTAGGGGCCCAGCCACTTGTATACGCTCGAAGACGCCAGCGTGCCGCTGGGGTTCGAACCCAGCGATTCATAATGCATACCCACCGAGAAGGCCGAACTGACCTTCACGCCACCGTTGATCCACCAGTGCAGGAAGTTATTCTGATTTCCTGCCGCAATCAGCGTTCCGCCGGTGCCAGGAACGCGGCCCGTGCGAACGGCCGTATAGCGTCCCATGTAGAATTCACCTTCAGTACGGCTGGTGTTGAGGTTCGTTGTAATGTTCGGCACGATGCCCTCGAAGGCCATCGGAAAATTACCATTGGAAAGAAGTTTGCCGTTCAAGATACCAAGCTGGGGCATGAAAGTTAGTTTTCCATCAAAAGTGCGAATATTCACGCCACCGCCGGCCTCGGTCCAGAGTCCGCCGCCACCACCAGTCCCGAAGGAAGGGGTGGTCCAGAAAATGCCATAAACTGTGGCATCTATTTTGTCATTCAGCCGGTAAGCGCCGGCAACGGTCGGATAAAAGCCAAAAAAGCTGTCCTGGTTCATCGCCACTTTGTAGGTGGCCTTGGGAGGGCCAGAAGCTGCAGACTGCTGGGCCTGCAGGCCGACGCAAAATACTCCTAGCGTCAGCACAATCGCTCGTGCGATGCGCGGGTTGGTCATGGATGATCCTTGTCTTGGAATAGGGTCTGCCGAATTTGCTGCAGCCAGCTCGGATGACCTATCGCCATGTTAAAGACCAAGGATCTCTTTAAGCAAATTCAAACTTTATATGGCCACTATTTCAATTGGGCTCAATAAAAATTACTGATTGGTTACGGACTGACCTTATGAGGACAGGCTGGCTTCCCGCACCGGCAGCTTGGCATCGTGGACGGCGTGCACCCGATCATCAAAACGGGCAAAGATCATCTTTCCCGCCGTGGTCTGCAATACGCTCGTCACGGCGATGTCAATCGTCTTGGAAATCATCCGCCGGGCATTGTCCACCACCACCATCGTTCCGTCATCCAGGTAAGCCACGCCCTGATTCGCCTCTTTGCCCTCTTTGAGGATGAACACCCGCATCACTTCACCCGGCAAAACCACCGGCCGCATTGCATTGGCCAGTTCATTGAGGTTGAGTACAGCCACCCCATGCAGTTGCGCGACCTTATTCAGGTTGAAGTCATTCGTGACAATTTTGCAGTCATACATCTTGGCTAACTCGATCAACTTCAGATCAACCTCATTCACTTGCGGGAAATCGTCCTCCACAATCTGAATGTTGATTTTGGACATCTTCTGCACGCGCTGCAAAACGTCCAGCCCCCGGCGGCCCCGGTTTCGCTTCAAGCTATCGCTCGAATCCGCCACCAGTTGCAACTCGCGCAAGACAAATTGCGGAATGACGATCACCCCGTCCAGAAAGCCGGCTTCGAGAACATCTCCAATCCGGCCGTCAATGATCACACTCGTGTCCAGAATCTTGAACGTAGACCCCTTTGAGGCGCTCTCGCCGCCAAAGATCCCACCCAGGGCCGAGAGGTTGAGCAGATCTCCCTTTGTTGCCCCCAGAATCAGCCCTACATAGCCCATGAGCAGTAACGTGGCGATCTGAAGAAAGGGACCCGTGCTGGAAGTGGATGCCATCGAGCTTCTAAGTACCATTGCCACCAGAAACGCCCCCAATATGCCAAGGATCGAGCCGATCGCCGCGCCAATGAGACGCTTCAGGCTTACCCTATGCAGACGTACTTCGATGGCAACAACGCAGATGCCAATTGCAAAACCCAGAGCGGCGGCAAGGGGGGCAGCAAGGGAAAAGGGTTCAAGGAACCAGGCGCAAGCGGCCAGGAGAAGGATGAATAGCCCGCGGACAAGTAAGAGGTCGATCATGTAGGTCCGATCTTCGGGCTGGCGCTTTGCGGACCCCTGCGGTTCCGTAAATGACAAAACCCGGTGCTCATTCTAGCACCGGGTCAAAAAAAGTAAATGGATTCCTGCGTTAGCGAAACAAAAAGAGCTTAGAGGGCTTTCGCCAGCTCTTCAGCAAAGGCACTCGTGCCGCTCGGTTTGCCGCGGCGCTTCTGGTTCGTGCGCGCACCTGCGGCACTGGTTGCGCCTGCGGTACCCGCTGTTGCTGCACCTGCGACGCGATCGCCGGCAGGGCGGTCGGTGCGGGGAGCAGCGCCATCGCGACGCCCCATCGCGGGACGACGGTCACCGCTGGGGGCTCCGGTGCGGCCCTTCGGGGGCTGCGCGGGGTTGGCGCGCAGTAGCTTGTCCTCAAGAGGAGCGCGGTCGAAACGGCGGATGATGGATTGCATCTCTTCCTGATTCGGAGCTTCGATAAAGGCGAAACCTTTGGATTCCTGGGTCTCAGGATTGCGGATTACTTTAATGGAATCGGCAACCAGAGCTTCGGCGTTCAACCATGCTTGGATGTCGTCGGCCGTAACCCAGATGGGCAAATTGCCAAGAAATACGGTAAAACTCATTCGGTGGGGCGTCTCGCTAACAGGGGATCTGACGAAGAATTGGATAGGGTAGCAGTCGTCAGGCAGTTTTAATCCTAACACCAAATGCAAGCCGGAACAACTGATTCAGGAATTTTCACCAAATTTTTTTCTGCTTTGCTTTGAAGTACTTCCAGTCTGGGCCGATATGCTCAAGCAGGCAGGCAGCAGCATCTTGGAAAGCTCCGAAGTCATCGCTAAACCAGTCGAAAAAATGGAAAGATCCTCGGCAGACGTAGGCCTCTCCCTGCTTGCCCTTCACCAGGCCCAGCAAGCTCCCTCCCGCAACCCCCAAATGGTGAGTCTTTTCACCTCCATTGGCGCCGCGCTCGATCTGCTGCGGGAACGCTTGGCCCAACCCCCACTTCCGGCCAACGCAATTCAAGACCAACTCGCCCAGTTCAACACCCGGCTCCAACTGAGTCAGGATCGCGCAGAAGAAGCCCTGGAGCTCGCGCTCCGCTCCTGGAAAGCCGAGCGCGAAGCAATCGAGCAAGAACGGCGCATCGAGATGGAAGCCCTCCAGATTCAGGCCCAATTGGAGGTCAACCGGCTCTTGCGTGTCCTCTGGCTGGGTACGGGCCTCGCGGCCACCGGCGCAGGAATTGCGCTATTTCTTTTGCGTACTTGATACGCTCAAAAGAATGGCTCGCGCATACTCCTCTGAACCCCGTCCGGTTCCTCCCGTCCAGACCAAACTTCGTCAGATCGTGACTCCCATCCCCGCTCCCGGGTCGATCGAAACCATTGAACAGCTCCGGCGCAACGAACCGATTGCTATGCAAGGCCAACCGCCCGTTGTGTGGGATCATGCCGAAGGCTTCCAGGTCTTCGACAAATGGGGCAACTGCTGGATCGACTGGTCCAGCGGCGTTCTCATCACCAACGCCGGTCATGGCCGCAAGGAAATCATCGACGCCATTGTGCACCAGGCGCAGTCCAAACTGCTCACCAACTATTGCTTCCCCAGCGAAATCCGGGCCCAGTTGACCCAGCGTCTCATCGACCTTCTTCCCTCCCCACTCAAGAAGGTCTTTCTCTTGACCACGGGTTCAGAAACCGTCGAATGCGCCATCAAACTGTCCCGCGCCCATGCCCTCAAGCACCATGGCCGCGAAAAGAACATCATCGTCAGCTATGAAAAAGCCTTCCACGGCCGCACCCTGGGCTCGCAACAGGCCGGGGGGATCCCCGCCCTCAAGGAATGGATCGTCAACCTCGATCCCGGCTTTGTGCAGGTGCCCTTCCCGGATGGCTTCCGCACCCCGGACACCAGCTTTGAATTCTTCCTCGCCAGCCTCGATCAACAGGGCGTTAAGCCCAGCCAGATTGCCGGCGTTATGCTCGAAACCTACCAGGGCGGCAGCGCCAGTTTCGCCCCGGTCGAATACATGAAGCGCATGTACGATTGGACTCGCCAGCACGACATCATCCTCACGTGCGATGAAGTCCAGGCCGGCTTCGGCCGCACCGGCAAGCTCTGGGGCTTTGAGCACTATGAAATCGTGCCCGACTTGACCACCTGGGGCAAAGGCGTTTCCAGCTCTCTCCCGCTCGCCTTCGTCGCCGGCCGGCCTGACCTTATGGACCTCTTCCCTTCCGGCAGCATGACCAGCACCCATACCGGCAACCCGGTCTGTTGCGCTGCCGCCCTCGCCTCAATCGACATCGTCGTCAACGAAGGCCTCTCGGACAATGCTGCGCGCATGGGCGATCTCCTCCTCAGCCACCTGCGAGCCCTTCAAGCCAAATACCCGGAAGTCATCGGCTGCGTGGATGGCAAAGGTCTCGTCGCCGGCGTCGCCTGCGTCAAGCCCGGCACGCTCGAACCAGACGCCGACCTGGCCTTCCACATCGTCAACAGCATGATGGAAAAAGGCGTGCTCCTTTTCTCGCCCGTCGGCTTCGGTGGTGCCACCATCAAAATCTGCCCGCCCCTCTGCATCACCGAAGAAGCGCTGGAAGAATCCTGTGCCGTGCTGGCCGAATCCTTCGCTGAAGCACTGGTGGCCAAATGAAGCTGCACGTCACCGTCATCGGCGGCGGCATGATCGTTCACGATCAGATTCTCCCCTCCCTTTACCAGTTGCGACGCAAAGGGCAAATCGGCAACATCACCGTCTGCGCCCGCCGCAAAGAGACCCTCGATTCTCTTGCCGCCAATGAACGCATCGCTGCCGCTTTTCCCGGCGAAACTTTCACTCCCACCACCGCGCCCTTTGATCAGGTCCTCGCCAACGCCGCCGAGCGCAACCTCACCATCATTGCCCTTCCAGACCAGATCCATTTCGATGCCGTTATGGCCGCACTCAACGCCCAACAGCATGTAATCTGCGTCAAACCGCTGGTCCAGAAGGTCCAGCACGCCACCGAAATTGAAGCGGCAGCACTCGCCCGCAATCTCTTCGTCGGCATCGAATATCACAAACGCTTCGATGACCGCGCCCTCATGGCCCGTGACCGCTACCGCCAGGGACTCTTCGGCGAATTCCGGCTCGGCACGGCCAGGCTCTTCGAGAAGTGGTACTACCGCCACTCCAACTTCCAGAACTGGTTTTCGATGGAAAACTCCGATGCCTTCACCTACATCGGCTGCCACTATGTCGACCTCGTCCACTTCATCACCGGCTTGATGCCCGTCAGCGTATCCGTGGCCGGCGTGCCCGAAAAATTTCCCAACGGCACGGAAGCCTGGATGTGGACCGACGCCCGCGTCAAATGGTCTAACGGCGCCATCCTGAATGTCCAGAATGCCCTCGGCTACCCCGACCAGGGCCCCGGCTCCAACACCCAGGGCATGACCCTCTGGACCAGTCAGGGTGACAGCGGCGGCTTCCTCAACCACATCGATTCGCATCGCGGCCTCGAATACTGTTACGTGGATGGCGCCTACTCGGAACCCAGCCCCGACTACATGCAGTACGTTCCCAACCACCTCGGCCCCGGCGAGCGCGTGGTCGGCTACGGCTACCGCTCGATCGAGGCTCTCGTTGAAGCTGCCCAAGCCGTCGAAGGCGACCCTTCCCAGCTCCAATCCATTGAAAATCAAGGCATTATCGCCACTCCCGGCAATTCCAGCTACAACGAACTGGTGACCGAAGCGGCCCGGCTCTCGCTCGAAAACGATGGCCGCGAAGTTCTGATTCAATACGGAGTTTTGCCTTTTGTTCACCTGAAGAGTTATCTCTAGAGAGTGAGCAATCTCCTATTCGATTTCCCGGAAGACGAGACAACCCGGCAAGCGCTGCCCATCCCGCGGCGCGAAACCGTTATCCAGGCCATCCAGCGCTTTGAGGAGATCTCTACCAAACCGGAATCGCCCGTTCGTTCCATCCGCCACCTGCCCGCCCGCGAAGGCCAGTACGTGCCCATCCCGGACGCAGTCGATCCCCGCCTCGCCGCCGCACTCCGCAACCGCGGCATAGAAAAACTCTATTCCCACCAGGGCGCCGCTTTTGACCAGCTCCAGGCCGGCGGCAACACCGTCATCGTCACTCCCACCGCCTCCGGCAAGACTCTCTGCTACAACCTTCCCGTCCTCAATCGACTCCTGACCGACCCCGGCGCTCGCGCCCTCTACCTCTTCCCCACCAAAGCCCTCGCCGAAGACCAGTTGACCGAACTCCACGGTGCCATCGAGCAAATGGGTTCTGACCTCAAGTGCTTTACCTACGACGGGGACACCCCGCAGGACGCCCGCCGCGCCATCCGCGAACGGGCCAATGTCGTGCTCACCAACCCCGACATGCTCCACTCCGGCATCCTGCCCCACCACCCCAAATGGGCCAAGCTTTTCGAGAACCTCCAGTACTTCATCATCGATGAGCTGCACTACTATCGCGGTGTCTACGGCAGCCACCTCGCCAACATCCTTCGCCGCCTCCGCCGCCTCTGCGAATTCTACGGTTCCAAGCCACAGTTCATCTGTTGCTCGGCCACCATCGCCAATCCCAAAGAACTCGCCGAAGCCATCACCGCTGCCCCCTTCTCCCTGATTGACCAGAACGGCGCGCCTTCGGGCGAAAAGTTCTTCGTCATGTACAACCCTCCGGTGGTCAACCGGCAATTGGGCATCCGCCGCAGCTACCTCCACGAAAGCCGCCGCATCGCCCTCGACGCCATCCAGCGCGGCCAGCAAACTCTCGTCTTCGCCAACAACCGTCTGGCCACTGAAATTCTCGTCACCTATCTCAAAGACGCTGTGGAAAAAGGCGCCACCAACCAGGGCCTCATCCGCGGCTACCGCGGCGGCTATCTTCCCAAGGAACGCCGCGAGATTGAAGCCAAACTCCGCTCTGGTGCCATCCGGGGCGTGGTCGCCACCAATGCTCTCGAACTGGGCGTCGATATCGGCTCCCTCGATGCGGTCATCCTCGCCGGCTATCCCGGCACGATCGCCTCCACCTGGCAGCGTTCCGGCCGCGCGGGCCGCCGCCAGAACACCTCGCTCGCTGTCCTCGTCGCCAGTTCCGCCCCGCTCGATCAGTTCATCGTCGAGCACCCGGATTACTTCTTCGGCCAGCCCCCCGAACGCGCTACCGTCAACCCTGACAACACCGAAATTCTGATCAACCACCTCAAGTGCGCCGCCTTTGAGCTACCTGTCCGCGATGGTGAAAAATTCGGGCCACACGACACCGCGGAGCTCTGCGATTTCCTCAAAGATCTCGGCCTGCTCAACCATTCCGCCAAAGCCTGGCATTGGACCAGTGACACTTACCCCGCCGACGCCATCAGCTTACGCGCCGTCACCAGCGACAACTTTGTTGTCATCGACACCACCGACGGCAACAACATCATCGCCGAGGTGTCCTTCCCTGTCGCCCTTGTCACTCTCCACGAGAAGGCCATCTATCTTCACGAAGCCAGACAATACCAGGTTGAAAAGTTCGATTACGACCAACGCAAGGCCTTTGTCCGCCGCGTCGATTGCGACTACTTCACCGACGCCATCGACTATACCCAGGTGAAAATTCTCGAAGAGTTCGACCAGCGCCCCATCCAGCTCGCCCAGGCCTGCCACGGCGAGGTTCGCGTCAACCGCCAGATCGTCGGCTTCAAAAAGGTAAAGTTCTACACGCTGGAAAACGTCGGTGCCGGCAACTTGTCCATGCCGGAACAGGAAATGCACACCACCGCCTGGTGGCTGCACTTTCCCGCCGATTTTCTCAACCAGTTGGAAAGCTTTACTCCCTCGGAGCGCGCCAACGGCCTCGCCGGTCTCGCCAATGCTTTACGCGCCGTCGCAGCGATGCTCGTCATGTGCGATCCGCGCGATATCGGCGCTTCCCTGACAGAAGAAATTGCCGGCGGTCTCGTGGCTTGGGAACCCAACCTCTACCTCTACGACACCTACCCCGGCGGCATCGGCCAATCCCTGCCGCTCTTCCAGCAAACCAAGCGCTTGCTCGAAGGAGCCCGCGAATTGATTGAGGCCTGTGCCTGTGAAGTCGGTTGCCCCAGTTGCGTCGGCCCGGTTGGCGAGGTGGGCGATCGCGGCAAAGAGGCCGCGCTGTCTATTCTCAGCTTCCTTTACCTCGGCCTCAGCCCCGCCCTGGTCAGCGAAGAACCACCCTTCTAGCGCTTCGCTGGACCCTTCCATTCAAGCAGCAGCCCTGCGTCTTCCACCTCCAGGGCTTTCCGCAATGCATTCCGCAAGGTTTCCTGCGTCGCCGCATCCAGCGGTCGGGCGGAGTGATACGGCAATCGCACATACATTCCTCCCTCCGCAAAGCCAAACTCCGTTCCCACCAGCTTGGCGCTGGAAGCGGGCCAGATGCTCGATACCGGGTCTTCCAGGAGCGGCTTCAGCTTGCCAACCAACTCCAAAAACTTGGTTGGCTCCTCCACTCGCTCCGGTAATGCACTCAATTGCTCCCGCAGCGAAATCAGTTCATCTTCATTCGCCACCTGCCGCACTTGAATCGATGCGTGCCGTCCCGTGCGGCGCGTCAATTCCGCTTCCGCCTCCGAGATCTTCTGCTTTTCGATAAACGCGGTGGTCACAATCCGCTGCACCATATGATCGGTGTGCAATTCCAACTGCTGGCTTAGCAACTGGTCCGACGTGGCCAGCGCCCGCACCGCTTCCCTTGCTGCCGTTCGCGCCAGAGTCTCATCTCGCAATTGCATGAGCGAACTGCGCAGCGGCACAAACAGAATCCCAAAGGTCACGGCCACCATCAGGAAGCGCCACCTCAACTGACCCACTTCGCCAAAGATTCTGGCCAGGATCGTGTCATGCAGGAAAGAGTAAAGCCGGTTGCCCGTCGCATGGCGCCGGTCTGCTTCAGAAACCGCCGAACGCACCTCGGTCGCGTCCATTCCCAGAATGTAGAACACCAAAAACGCGCTGGCCGCAATCGCTACCAAATTGGTTAGAAACAATAGCCCAGCCCCGGAAATAATCTGCCAGTTCCAGCCGCTTCCCACTCCAAAGCCAACCGTGCAAAGCGGCGGCATCAACGCCACTGCAATTGCCACACCCGGCAACGCGCCCGCTCCCCCTCCACTTAGTGACCGGGCCATCACAAACGAACCTGCCAGCCCAGAACAAACCGCTACCCCCAAATCCAGCAAATTTGGCTGCGTCCGGCCTAGAATCTCCGTGGTCGGTGATTGAAAGGGCAAGAGCCACACCAGCCCCGCTGAAAACAGAACTGCGGCAACAATCGAGCCCAGCAAACTCGTGAACGACTTCACCCCCAGGTAAATGTCTGAAGCGGCAAAGGCCAGGCCCGCGGCCAGAATCGGCCCCATCAACGGAGAAATCAACATCGCCCCGATCACGACCGCCGGACTGTTCAAAACCAGTCCCAAGGTCGCAATCCCCGCCGAAAAGACAAGATCGCTGATATAGCTGGCGCACGAAAATTCCGCTGATTCGTAAAGCAGGCTGTAGAGACGAGGTTTTGCCGACTGCTCCACCCGAAGCAGGCTATTTAGCGTTTCGCGAAACATTTCCCAACAATAACCTAGACTGCTGCGGTTTGAGCCAGCGTCGCCGGGCTAGCCCATCCCTTCGCTGCCACCAGCCTGAGAATCTCACTCAGTTCATCCCGCACAACAAATTGCGCGGCTTCACTGACCGCTGCGGATTTCGGTTCAAACGCCACGGACAGGCCTGCCGCCCGCAACATGCACGCATCGTTCATGCCGTCACCAACCGCAAGAATCTGCTGCACGTCAATGTCAAACCGCTCTTTAAGATGAAGCAGCGAATTCAACTTGCAGTGCGAGTGCAGTTTGCATCCGTCAGGGTGCGCCAGCAGCGGCGAAAGGGAAAGTTTAGCTGTTGCTACCCCATCCTCAAACCGAATAATGTTGGCCAGGCTAAAGTCAGCAAACACACGCCTGCGAATGATATCCGTCGCCACCCGGTAGCTGTCAGAAACGACGCCAACCGTAAATCCCAACTTGCGCAGTTGGATAATCGTTCTCACCGCCCCGGGCATCAATTCCACCGACCGGGCTACCTGCTCAAAAACCGCTTTCGGCACGCCCTCAAAGATCTTCAAAATGCTGGTGCTCCGCTCCTCTGTCCCAATCGAATGGTTATCGAGATACTTCGCCAACTCCGCCTCTTTGCCTATATGCCTGGCCAGTTCCACCGCAAAGCGGCTCCGGATCAGTGTCCCATCCATGTCGAAAATTGCCAGCCGGTGTACGCGCTTGGCTGCGTGTGTCGCAATCCCAAACTCAGCCCGGGCATGCCGTTCCACTTCCTCTACTTCCCGGATCTGATTCACCGAAAGCCGGTCATGACGGTCTGCCCGGTGCAGCAGCGCTCTCACCACCTGCTTGGACATTTCGCCCAATGCTTCTAGGCTCTGGCTGTCGTGCTCCAGGTGCCCAATATCCACTTCCTCGATCCGCGCTCCCACCATGTGCGCGTCAATCAGCAACGCCAGATCCACCCCGTAATCTGTTTCAAACTTTAACTGCATGAGCAATGACTTCCGGGCTGCCATAATGCCGCCTAAAGGCTGTACAAAGTGCGCCAACTCCGGAAAGAAAAGCTGCAATAGCGGCCGGGCCGTCAAGGTCGTCACTCTTCCAGCCGCCCGGCTGAATCGTGCCTTCACAAAGTCAGCCCGATCCTGCAACAGCGGCGCAGTCAGTCTCTCAATCAGGTCCTCGCTGAGCCCCTGCAGGTCGCCGTCCAGATACACCACAATTTCGTTTGAAGCCTCGCGCATACCATCTTCCATCGAGGCACCCTTCCCCAACAGAGAACTCGTCACCACGCGCGCCCCCGCTCCAATCGCCAGTTCCGGGGTCGAATCCACTGAGCCATCGTCCACCACGATTACTTCTGTCACCTGCGGACTCTTCTGAGCCAACTCAATGACCCCGCAAATCCGGGCGGACTCATTCAAGGCAGGAATTACGACAGTGATCATTCAAGGCTCCTTTAATATTTCAAACTAGTTGCTATCCAAACTAGTTTATGACATATTGAAAAATCGTGCAACCTTCAAGCTCACTTCCAACCCCCGACGCAGCACCGCCTGAGCCCGACCCCTCCTCCCAAGCCATAAACTTTCTGAAAACGCTTTGGCAACTCGACGAAGGTCTCGAACGCCTTTCCCGCCACATGCTCGGCACCATCGGCGTTACGGGTCCCCAGCGCATGGTTCTCCGCCTCATCGGCAACCAGCACGGGATTTCCGCCCAAGAACTCGCCCGCACTCTCCACCTCCATCCCAGCACCGTCAGTGGCATCGTCAAACGTCTTGAATCGGAAGGCTTTCTCCGCCGGCTTCCCCACCCCGAAGATGGCCGCAGTCGCGTCCTCGAGCTAACCCAAGCCGGTTCTCTCGTCGTCCAAAAAGAAGAAGGAACCGTCGAGGCCGCCGTCGAGCATCTGCTCAATCGCGCTGACCCCAATCAGGTTGCCGCCTCCCGCGCCGTTTTACAAACCCTCACCACTTGTCTTCAGCAGGAACGCATCCGTTCATCTTCTGGTAACGCAAAAGATTAAATCACCGCCAGCGATGCACCAATCCCAATGATTAGTGCGAATTCTTCTACTTTTGGTTTGCGTCTCATTTTCGATGGCAGCCCAGGACACCACTGGCGTTGCCATCATCGCGGGCCGCGTCGTCAATGCGGACCAGACCCCGGCCGCAGGCTTTCGCGTCTGCGCCGCAGAACTCCAGCGCTGTGACACCACCCGCCCCGACGGCGGCTTCCGGATCGCAGAATTGCGTCCCGGCCAATACGTGCTGGTTGTGTCCCTCCCAGGCAATCAGGAACTCAAAACCGCACCTGTCGAAGCCCGCGCCGGTGTTGAAGCAACCGTAGTCATCACCCTGCCCAAGCTCGACGGAGTCGAACAATCCATAACCGTCAGCGACGCCGTCTTCCTCCCTCCGGAAGAAGTCAAGAACTCCGGTTACCTCGTCAGCCAGCGCGAAATCTTCAAAAGCGCCGGGGCCCTGCAGGACGTCTCCCGCTACATCCAGACCCTGCCCGGCGTCGCCATCGGTAGCGACGATTTCCGCAATGACATCATCGTGCGCGGCGGTTCCCCGCTCGAAAACCTCTTCATCGTCGACAATATCGAAATTCCCAACATCAACGCCTTCGCCAACTTCGCCTCGGCCGGCGGCACCGTCAGTCTCCTCGATGCCGCACTCATCCAGGACGTCACCTTCCTCACCGGCGGCTATCCCGCCCCCTTCATCAACCGCACCAGCGGCGTCCTCCAGATCGTCCAGCGCGAAGGCGACCGCGAGCGCTTCCGCGGCCGCGCTACCCTCGGCTTCGCCGGAGCCGGCACCATCCTTGAAGGCCCCATCAAAAAGGGGAAGGGAAGCTGGATCGTCTCCGCCCGCCGTAGTTTCCTCGATCTCTTCACCGACGACATCGGCTTTGGCGGCGTGCCCGTTGCCTACACCTACAACGCCAAGGCCGTCTACGACCTCTCCCCGCGCGACCGGATCTGGGTGGCCAACATCAGCGGCAACGACCGTGTCCGTCTCGGCCTTTCCGACGGCAATAAGGACGAGACCGAGGAAATCAACAGTCTGGACATCCGCTCCAACGGCTGGCGCAGCGCCACCGGCTTCAACTGGCAGCGCCTCTTTGGCGAACGCGGCGTCGGCTTGCTGGGTGTCACCCACTCCGAGGCCCGCATCAACGCCTCCGTCAAGGACCTTCTGCGCTTCGGGCTCCCCAATCCCAGCCTTCCTGTTGACGACCAAATCGCTGCGGCTCCCCTGGTCTTCAGCGAAGCTTCCCGCGAAGGCGAATCCACCATCAAATACGACCTCACGGCCTACCTTCCTGCCTTGGAAAAAGTCCAGTTGGGCGGCAGCTTCAAAATCTTCCGCCTCGGCTACAACACGGCTTCCCCGCTCGGGGAAGACACGCCCTTCTCGGTAACTCCCGGTGTCAACCGCTTCGCCGTCAACACCTCTTTCCCTGCTTACCAGACAGGTGCCTACCTCCAAAACACGCGCAACTTCGGCCGCCGCCTCAACCTCACCTGGGGTGGCCGCCTCGACAATTACCAATACCTCGGTGCCACCCGCTTCAGTCCCCGCGCCGGTTTGAGCTACCGCCTTAGCGATCGCCTCAGCCTCCGTGGCAGCTACGGCACCTACTTCCAACAACCCTTCTTCCAGTTCCTCGCCGTCTTTCCCCAGAATCGCGCCCTCATCCCCTGGCGGGCTGACCACTATGTCGCGGGGGCCAATTACACCTTGAGCCCCACCGTCCGCCTGAGCGTCGAATACTATCAGAAACAATACAAAGACTATCCGGTCTCGAGCCAGTTCCCCACGCTGAGTCTGGCCAATGTCGGCGATACCTTTGACGTCTCTAGCATCCTCTTCCCGCTAACCAGTGCAGGCCGTGGCCGCGTCCGCGGCTTCGAAGTTTTTGTCGAAAAGCGCTTCAGCGAAAAGTGGTTCGGCCAGGCCAACTTCGCCCGCCAGGAAGCCCGTCAGGCTGGTCTTGACGGCATCCGCCGCTCCGCCAGCTTCGAATACCCCTACATCTTCAACACCGTCGGCGGCTACCGCCTGAATCCCAAGTGGGAACTCAGCCTGCGCATGGCCTATCTGACCGGTCGCCCCTTCACCCCCTTCGATGCGACAGAAAGCACCCGCCAGCGCCGCCCCATCTTTGACCTCAACCAGGTCAACGCCGAGCGCCTGCCCGACTATTTCCGCCTCGACATCCGCGTCGACCGGACCCTCACCGCCTGGGGCAAGCCGCTATTGCTTTTCTTCGGAGCCCAGAACGTCACCAACCGCCGCAACGTCGCCGGTTACTCCTGGAACCGCCGCACCAACGGCCAGATCACCAACGAACAACTCGGCATCTTCCCCAACATCGG
>CAZECF010000070.1:0-24442 GCA_964510335.1 uncultured Bryobacter sp.
GGCTGCCGGGGCGGGGGGAGTTGGCCCGACCGGGATCTCGACTCGGGGACTGACCGGAACCGGGCGGGGGAGGGACCGCGCGAGGACCGGCAAAGGTTTGGGCAGGGTCAAGCTGGCTGGGGCAATCAGCGTCACCGTGCTCCGCTGGGAGACAGGGATGCGTGGGGCGGGTGCGGGGAAAGGCGCCAGAACCAGCAAGGCAACCAGAATCAAATTGGCGACCAGGCCCAGTGAGAGACGCCGAGCCAGGTTTGGTGGTGTATCTTTCGAGGGCGTGCCGAGCAGTGTTGAGGTCACGGTGTTGCCGCCTTGCTGACCGTGACTTTTGGCAAGCGGGTGAGCCGGAGGTTTACCGGTGCCACTTCAAAGGGCATTTTCTCGCGGGCGGAGAGTAAAGAGAGAGAGCGAGTTTTCATCAGGTAGCTCTGGTTGGCCCATGGCTCCAGCCGTACGCGGGAACCAAGTGGCAATGCTGCAATTTGCTCCAGTTTTGTGTCTTCAATCGAAGGCGCTTTGGCGAGCAATTCCATGAACTCGGGCGTCTTCAAATAGAGAGACAAGTCGTTGCCAAGCGTGGCTTGAATCAATCGGGGAAGGCTCGGACTTTTTTGTTCCAGCGCCCGGAGAAAGAGCCCGGCCCCGGCGAGTTTGGCCTGGTAGGGTGATTTTGCAATCAGGGTGACGGCTTTTTTCATCGCAGCGGCTACTTCCTCTGGCGGCCGCGAGAAACGAAAGCGGTCGAGTACGGCTTCATCCTCCACCATGATGCGATCGTTGAAAGCGTATTCCGTTCGCGTGGGGTGTCCGAGCGCGATGTGAGACAGCTCCATGGCCAGGGCCAACGCCAGGCTGGCTTCATCGGGGAGAACATCCACCAGCCCACGACTGATAGCCACGGTGGAACCGATGGTGAAAGTCTCAAGGGGTGTCGTCAGCAGCAGACGGCATTGTGCATCGACATCGAGGTCGTTGGTGACGATCAGGTTGTTCAGTACCGTGTTCAGGACTTTGTCCACCTCACCGGCCGGGGCGATCAGGCCGATCTTTTCCAGGCGTTCCAACACGTTTTGTTCGGCTTCCCGTTCCCACCGGCGCTGGCTTTCGAGCGGAGAAAGTTCCTGCCGGGCCTCGCCGCTTTCGACTGCATTCTCGGATTCAACCAGCAAGCTCGTCAGTTCTTCCAGCTTGCGGCGAGATTGGGACTCGTAGCTCCAGATGCGTGTCTGGCCCTTGAAGCGGGAGCCCGACGGCCCGTCGACGGAATCCTCAATGTAGATGAGGGCCGGGATCCATAAGTCGGCTGACTGTTGCAAGCGCCAACTGTCAAAGTGATAGTAAACCCCTGTACTACTGCGCAGCGTATATGTCCCGTTGAGACGAACGATGCAGGCGTTCTCATCCTCCACCCAGATGCGGCCGATGAAGCGGCCTGCCTCCTCACGGTTAACGGGCGAGATGTCAAAAACCAGACACCGCAGTTCTCCCAGAAATTCGCGCCGGACAAATTCAAACTGGTATGTCTTGCGATCAAAATGCTTTGCATCGATTACTGCCATCTGGGCAAAGCCGAGGGGCAAAAATCCAACTTGTTGCGGAGCTTCCGATTGAGCGCTAGCCTTTTTTCCGAAGGGCAGCTTCAGCTTCGATTTTGGCTCGGGCCTGGGCTCGGGCACCGGCGCTTCGCTACTCCGGCGGAGGAATGAGACATAGTTCACGGAGTCGATCAGCTTCATTCGTCCCAGAAAATAGTGGTCGCGGGCTTGAGCATCGGACGTCGAGTCTTGCTGAAGGTAGGTTTCAACGATGGGGCTTCGCTCGGCCAGGGTCTGCAGCATCCGCTGCTCACTGGCAATGATTCGCTCCAGCAAACGGTCGGTTGCACTATTGGTGTCAGCGGCTTGCAATGTTGCGACCCCGGTCAGGGACAACAGCAGCGAACGGCGGGAGGGATGAGTCAGGTTAGGAGACAGCATGGTGAGAACTTGGCACTTTCCTTCCCTTGCTTTATCGGTTATCCGGAAGGAATTTTGAGGCTATACTCGGCAAACATGAGTGGGAGTCGATTCACTTCGTTTCCGGCCTGGACGCTGGCTCTTGGCGAGAAACCCCTGCTGTCCGGGGAGGTTCCGCGGGGAATTTTTGCGCTGCGGGCCGAGTCCTCAGTGGAAGTTTACGATTCAGCCGGGGAGCTGGCCAAAGCACTGCCAGTGCAATGTCCGCCGATGGATTGGGGCCCCGGCCCATTTGCTGTCCTTCACCTCGGAGCAGACTTTGAAGCTGGCATTGAGGCCACTGCCATCCTTGGCGCGCTCAAGGTGCGGCCGGAACTGGAGGTCGCAACTGGCGGGGCACTCCTTGTCATTTGTGGATTCACCAGCGGCACCTCCTGCCGGCAGGTGCTCGATCGCCTGGCGGATGCAGTTCGGACACCTGGCGACATCAGTGGGCCTGATGAAGTTTCCCCCCGCACCTGGATTGTCGTCGAAACACAAGCAGCGCTAGGGATCACCGTCGGGGTGGAAATGGGCCTTGAATTCAATTGGGTAAAGGAAGCAGGTAAGGGTGGTCTTGCCGGAGACCTGGGTTTGCTTTGCGAAAGCGCAACCAAAGCAAGCGCTGGCTATCGAGCCGCAGGCCGGTGGATCGTGGTGGTTGGGCGCGAATCGGAGGCACCGGTTTTGCGAGTTCGCGTGGAGCGAGTCCGCAGCAAAGGTCTTCAAATTGCCTTTGATGCAGCCGCAAAGCTGGAACTGAATTCAGACGGGCAGAGGCTGAGTGCGGATGACTTCGTTTCGGCCGTGTTGGGTGTGCACGGAGCACAGCTCATTCAGGATTTGAAGGTTCTAGAGCAGTGGACAGACCCGGCTGTGCCGCTGAATGAAATTCTTGCCCGATCGGGCATGCAAGCGGCACGCGGTTGGATTGCTGCGTTGGTGGGCGTCGCACCGGAAGAACTCGACGCGCAACAGGGCTTGATCGAGCGGCGGCTCATCCGATTGCTGCAGCGCTTGCAGGTTCTCTCCCAACAACTGCAATCGGCAGTGCTGGCGGCGATTCGGGATAACCTGCCGCTCGCACAACTGCGCAGTTTCCTGACGGGATTGGTCGATCTGAAAGCGGGAGACCTGGCTGAAGCAATTCTTGCCGCTGACCGGAGCGGCGCCGTCGGACTCTGGCTCAACGCAGCGGCGGGAGACCGCATCCTCAACCTGCTGGAGGCCCCTGCTGAACGGGTGCGGGGCCTGGCGCAAGCCACGCTGGAGCTGTTGGATGAAGGCGAAATGGAAGCGAGTCTGGTGGCGCTGTTTGAATCTCTCGACAGCCGCTTTTCCCTGGAGCCTTTGCTGCGTATGGCGAATGCCGCCGACTTTGCCAAGCTGGATGATCTGTTGCAGCAGAGGTTGGCCGAATATCTTGGCGGGGAGCGTGCGGGATGGCGCGAAAGCCGCGAAGCTGTGGCTTTGATCCTTCGCAAGCGGGACGCGATTTACCGGCAGGCGGAGAGGGCACTCCAGCGGCAGCATTCCTTTGAGATGGCGGCGGTTTACACGCGTAGCCAGTCCCGGCACGCGATGATCGACGCAGAGTTTGACTTTCGCGAGGATGTCCGGCGAGCCTTCCAAACGCTGTTGGAAGGGGAAGTGAATGAGCTGGTCTTGCAGCCGCGGCCTGGCATCAAACTGAGGTCGGGTCTGCTTACGCACGGTCTCAAGCGGCGCCTGGATGTTGAGGTCACCTTGCCCTGGACTTCCAAAAAGTACCAACGATGGAACGAGGCTTTGGCCAGTTGTGAGGCAATGGAAGTGGATGGCCGCGTCCTCGTTTATGGGTGTTCTTCCCGGCAGACCGACGCTGGTCCCCATCGCCACTCAACCCTGTCGCTTGCCCTGAGCCTTGCCACCCGGCCGGGCTCAAATGTGCGCTTGCACGGGCGGCCCCGATTTTCCCTTTCTTATTCTCTGCGGCACTATCTTCCCCGCATGACGGATAAAGACCTGGTGCATCAAGTTGCACCTTTGATCCAGACTTACTTCCCGGAACGCTACTCGGCAAAGAAGCTGAACGCGTATCTTGACAGTTTTCGGTCACGCAGCGCGGTCGTTCTGCCGGTTCCCTTCGATGGGCTTTTCCTGCTTGAGACCACACTGAGTGGTGCGGAGCGGCTGGGGGAAATCTGGCTGGGGCTCGGCACTCAGGAGAGCGATGCAGCGTATCAATTCATGTCGCTCCGCGTGCAGGCCGCGCTCAAGCAGTTGGTGGTGGATTGCTACTTTCAGGACGCAGCCCGCTATGGGGATTTGACCTCGGCTCAGATCCTGCTGGCTTGGGCGGCCATCGCTCCCCGCAATGCTCCCAAGGGAAAGCTGCACTGGAATTGGCCAGACCTGGCGATGCGTGCGGCAGTGCTGGGGGAGCCGCAGACTGTGTCGAAGTATCGTGAGCTGATCGCCCGGGCCCAGCGGCGAGTGGACTTCTTCCAGCCCGGTGATTTGACGGCAATCCACCTTCGCGATGCCCGCCTCGAAGGCTTGCTCTTTGCGGAGGCGAACTTGATCAGTGAGTTCTTCAAAGCCGGCAAAAAGCTTGCAGCGGCCCGCGACAGTCTGGACCGCGCGCCTGCCAAAGCAATTCAACTGCTGGCGGAATTTGGATCCAGAATGGCGGCAGTGCTCGAACGCGGAGCAGCGCGAATCTATCTGGGGTCTGCCGGGGCGGCGCTGGGAACAGCACTCTTTGTGGAAGCCATGCGCGGCTTGAGCGAGGACAGCTTCCGTCCCAGGGTCCGCGCTGCGGCAAGGCTTGCCTACCTAAAGTCGCAAGCCGATTTTGGCGCAGCCGAGTTTCTTGAGACGGGAAAATTTCCGGAGCAACTGCTGTTGATCAGTGACCAGCTAGGTTCGGCGGGCGGCGAGGATCTGATCGAGCTGGCTCCGTAGTGCCGCCTTGCGCCTCGCTTGCCCCGGTTGCTGCGCCAGGTTGCGAAGCTCACGTGGGTCTTGCGCGTAATCGTAAAGTTCCTCCCCTTCACGAGCCTCATCCCACATCGTGTAGCGGAAGCGTGCGTCGCGAATGGAATAACCCATCACCTTTTGCCGCCTGACTTGCGACACAGCCGGATGATCCCACCGCTGGCCTGGGTTGCTGAGTAGCGGCCCGAGATCCCGCCCCTGCAACGATTGGGGAATATCGCGGCAGCCAGCGAGAGCTGCCAGTGTTGGGTAGAGATCGAGAAACTCGACGGTCCGCCGGCAGACCTTGCCGCGCGCCTGGACACCGGCACCCGCAATCAGCATCGGAGTCCGGGTGGCTGCTTCAAAGAGCATCTGCTTCATCCACTGACCATGCTCGCCCAGGTGATAGCCGTGATCAGACCAGAACACGATGGTTGTTCGTTGTTCGAGTCCCAATCGCTGAACGGCATCGAGCAGGCGGCCAATGTTGGCGTCGAGGAAGAGAATCGACGCATAGTAAGCACGCATCACCTCAAGGCGCTGCTTTTCGTTCATGCCCCAGTTCGGCGGGTTGGTGAAGTAGGCCCAGCGCGGAGCAATTTTCATTTCCCATTCTTCAAAAGGAACCAGTTTTACTTTCTCCAGCGGGATCTGGTCAAAGTACTTTGAGGGGGCAATGAAGGGGCAATGCGGCCGGTAGAATCCAGCACCCAGAAACCAGGCTTCGTTCCGGCGCTGCTCAATGATCTCGATGGATTCGCTGGCCACGATGCCATCGGTATGTTCTTCATCCCGGGCCGGAGATGCATAGTAGGCCAGGGCGGAACCGAAGCTCTTGTGCTGGGGTGTGTGATTGATCAGCTTCGGTTCTTCGTCTTTATCAATGCCACGCGGGTTGATGCGCTGATTCCAGGAGGGAGCATCATCCAGTCCATTTGTGCCAATGCCACCCGGGTTGCTGTAGTGGTAAATCTTGCCCACGCGTGCGGCAAAATAGCCGTTGCGCTGGAAGAGTTGCGGCAGGGTGACAACGTCGGGAACCGTGGTGCGGAAATGAGTTTCCAGGTCGTAAACCTTCGTGGCATCGGGGGCCAAGCCGGTGAGAATCGAGGTTCTCGAAGGGCTGCAGAAGGGCAGTTGGCAATAGGCCCGGTCAAAGCGCACACCGGCGGCGGCGATGCGGTCGAGGTTGGGCGTGCGAACCAGAGTCTGGCCATAGGTGCTGAAGGCGTTGTTCAGGTCATCGGCGGCAATGAAGAGAAGATTGCGGCGGGGCGGAGCTTGCGCGAAGGCGAGCGAACCGAGGAAAGTTCTGCGGCTAAGCATGTGCCCGGAATTCTATCTTGCCTTGCGCAACCACTCAAGCAGAAGCGGCTTCCAGACATGAAAACGGCTGTCCGCTTCCCAGTTCTCCACCCCGTGCGGCGCACCTTCGATCAACAACATTTCACAATTAATTTGTTTTGTCTTTGCCGCGGCGCACAAGTCTTCTGATTGTGCAAAGGGGACTCCCGTATCCGCCTTGCCATGAATGAGCAAGAGCCGGGGTGAAGTGGTCTTGAGGTAGCGTACGGGCGAGGCTTCGTCGAGCGAAGCCCGGTCATGGGAGGCCAGATAGCCTCCGATGTTCTGCGGAATATTGCCGTACCCTTCCACCCATTTGGGTACATCGTAGATGCCGTAAAAACCCACGAATCCGGCCACTTGAACTTTGCCGCGCAAAGCGGCAAGGGCCCCCAGATGAGCGCCCGCCGACTCACCCATCAACGTGATGCGTTTGGGATCAATTCCGTATTCGCGGGCGTGCGAGCGAAGCCATCGCACAGCGGTCTCGATGTCTTCAACCGCCGCCGGATGTTTGGAGCGCGGGCCCAGCCGGTAATTGATCGTTACCCAGTGCAGGCCAGCCTGGGTCAAGGTATCGAACCAGGGGCGGATGTAAGTTCGCTTGTCGCCCGCCTCCCAGCCACCACCATGCACCAGCAGCAACACAGGTTGCGGCTGGGCGGGCTGGTCTGGCAGCCAGGCGTCCAGTGTCAGCGTGATTCCAGCAGGACGGGCGAACTCAATGTCTTTGAGATCTCTTCCGGACAGCATCGAGGCCAGGCACAGCAGACAAAACAAGCGCATGGCTTCAGTTTAGGGCAAGGGGAAAAGAATGCCTTGTGGGGAGACTTTCCCCGCCATTGCGTCCCGCTCCTGTGTGGTCAGGATGTCTTCGGCGCCAAGCTTGGCGAGGGCTGCCGCCTCGGCTGCGATATGAGCCCAGGTGCTTTGATTGACCATCAGCATGCCGTTGGTGTCGAGTGTACCGCCTTGATTCCGGTAACCCAACACCTTCATCGGGCTGCCGTTGTGGATGGGCGTAAGCCAACCTTGAAGGGCATGCGGACGGGTGTGGGTCGCAATCACGGTTCCCTGACAATTTTTGGGAAGCAGGCTTTGCCAAAGCGCCTCATCGAGGCGGTTGGGTTCGAGGATGTAGAGGACGGTGTGTGGAAGATCCCGCTCGGCCAGCCGCCGGGAAGCCAGCAGTACCGCTTCGAGCTGGTAGGCACCAACGGCAGCGAGGCAGATGGTGGCTTCAGCCTGCCGGTGCCCGGCCCACTCCAGCCGAAGGATGCCAGCGTCCACCAGTGCGGCGGCCTCTTGCGGATCAAACAAATCCGGCAGGGTATTTGCTTTGGGCACAACCAGCGTCCAGATCTGGGCGCGCGTCTGATAGAGCGCAGCGGTGACCGCAGCGGCAGTGTTGAAGTCAGGCGGAAAGACGACTCGTGAAAACGGAAAGGCTTCACCCATCATGGCTTCGGCAAAGGTGGGGTCTTGATGGGAGTGTTCATTCTTGCCGTTCTCCCAGGTATGCGAAGTCATGATGACGGGCAACGAGATCCAGCTCTGCGGGCGGCCGGCTGCGACGCAGTTCTGGGCAAAGATCACTTCCTGCCGCACCGCTCCCAGCATCTTGGGCCCGAAGGCTTCATAGGTATGCACGAGATTGATGCCACCCTTATTGGCCAAGGCTGCCGATACAACCGCCTCTTCGTTCAGGGCAGTGATCACGGAGCCGTGAACGGATTCCGGAATGCCGGGTTCGGGGTCGGTGACGCGAAACTTCAGAATCTCCAGGGTGCGCAAGAGCCGGTTGGACTTCATCTCATCCGGGTTGCCTACGCGCGGCCGCAGTTGCGGATTGGCTTCGACGAGCCGCGAAAAAACTTCGTCTACCGCTTCCATCGGGGAGGAACGCGTTGGCTGGGTGCGATCAATCTGGCGATTTGGCAAATGAGGCAGCGCGTGGATCGTGGGGTTCCGGTGGACCAGAGCGTGATCCCGTTCGCGGACCCGGCCGGCGTTCTCATGTTTTTGGAACAACGCGAGAGCCGCTTCCAATTCATCTGGTGGAACCCACAGCTTTTGAGCCGCCTCATTGAAGCGATGTCGCGTGGCTTGATCGGCCCAGGGATTCGTCATCAGCGGCAAATTGTGAGCCAGATTCGTACCCTCGCCGGGGAAGCCCGCACCCTTGGGGGCGGTGGCGATACCGTAGGGCAGTCGTACCGGGTACTCGATTTCGCCACGCTGCAGTTGGCCCACGGCCGTCTCGAGGCGATCCTCCATTTCGAGAATGGCCCAAAGGAAGGCCAGCGGATCGCGGCCATCAAAGACGAAGGGATCGAAGCCATTCAGTTGCAGGTGATCCAAAAACCAGTCCGTGCCGCCTTGTTGGGACATGGTGGTGCGCTGATCAATCCGGCGGCCATTCTTGATCATGATCGGCGTCGCCCAACCGGAATCCTCATTGCGCCACCACCGGGGTGCCCAATCGGAACCGCGCTGCTCTTCAAACGCGCCATCAGACAGAAAGACCACCAGTCGCTCGCCTGGCAGCGGCATGTGGATGTACTGTAGTTCCGCGAAGCCCAGGTAGCCGCCTTCCGAGATGCCGCCCGCGGTGTGGGCGTTCACATGGCTGCCAAGGGGGGAATCCTGCTTGCCCTCGCGGTTGAGCAAATAGGAATAGAAGTCCCGTACATAGCGCGTCAGGCCTGCATCGCTCACGGCATAGCGCTGAGAGTGGCCCGCCGTGACGTTTCCGACCAGCAGATTCAAAGAATCGACCGCCGCCACGCAATGGCCCTGCCCCATCAGCCAGGAGCGGGTGAATCCGGAAACGACGTTGGCCGCAAGGTAACCCGCGTAGGCCGGCACCATATTGAGTGCGCCGCCGGTATGGCCTTCCGGTTTGACCTTGAAGTCGTCTTTCTCAAGGGGCCGACCGTCCAGATAAACATTGCGCGCATAGGTTTCGTGCACAACCAGCCAGAGCGCCGCACTGGTGAGCCGGTCAAGTGCTTTCAGCAGATCGTCAAAGTTGACGCCGTCAACCGGCTGCTGGAGCAGAGGCTTTTTTCGGATCAGTTCTTCGAGTCGCGAAACCGTTTCTGGCGTATGTTCAATTACGCCGTAGCCTTGTCTCCAAACAGACATGATTTACTCCTAGTGGGGTTGAGGTGCCCAGGCCACAGAGCGGCCGTGCACAATGACTTTGAAAAGTTCCATCGTGATGAGAATGATCGAGGCCATGCCGAAGGGGATGACCCACTCACTTAACGATACCGGAGCGACCTTCAGGATCTCCTGCGTCCAGGGCATGAACATGGCACTGATGTGAATCGTCTGCGCAGCAAAAACACCTGCAAGCAAAAAGTAATTGCGGCTAAAAGGAACCCGGAAGACAGACACGTATTCCGACCGGCAGTTGAGAACGTGGTAATTCAGAATCAACACCATCAGCAGGAAGAGCCGATTGCGGGCATCGAATTCGCTCATGCCCATTTCGTTCAGCAGAATGCGGAAATTGACAAAAGCAAAGACTGCCATGATGGTGCCAGCCGTGAGGGTTTGCTGGATCATCAGACGGTTGATGATGCCTTCCGAGGGACGTCGCGGCGGGCGATTCATCGAGCCCGGTTCGCCACCTTCAAAGGCGAGGGAGACGTCCTGAATTCCATTCGTCACCAGGTTGAGCCAGAGCAGTTGAACGGGCAAGAGCGGCAAGGGCATGCCCGTCAACAGGGTCAGCGCGAAAAGCAACACCTCGGCGAATCCGGTGGCAATGAGCAGGTAAGTGACTTTTCGGACGTTGTCGTAAGCAAAGCGGCCTTCTTCCACTCCAGCTTCAATGGAAGCAAAGTTGTCGTCGGTGACAATGATCGAGGCCGTTTCCTTTGCTACGTCGGTCCCGGAACCCATGGCGATTCCGATGTTGGCGCGCTTCAGCGCCGGAGCATCGTTGACGCCGTCGCCTGTTACCGCCACGTAGTGGCCCGACTGGATCAGGGCTTCCACAATCTGCAGCTTCTGAATCGGACTCACCCGCGCAAAGACGCGAGCCTTCTTCACCGTGTCGATAAAGAGCGGGGCTTCGGGCGTGCCAATTTCGGCGAGTTCCTTGCCGGTCACAACCTGATCGGCATTCGCGCCGATGCCCACATCCCGAGCGATGGCCAGCGCCGTCAGCGGATGGTCGCCCGTGACCATGGCCACTTCAATTCCGGCGGCGCGGCATCTCTCTACTGCTCCGCGAACTTCCAGGCGCGGCGGATCGATCAAGCCGACAAGAGCCAGAAATTCCAGTTGCGGCAAGTCTTCTTCCCCATAATCGCGGCCACGCGGGGGCGATTGGATCTCGCCTTGAGCAATCGCCATCACCCGGTGTCCGGTTGCTGAAAGTCTGTAGAGTTCCGCTTCAACGGCATTCTTGTCCAGGTTGCCGTTGCAACGCTGCAGCAAAACCTCTGGTGCCCCCTTCACGGCCACTCGTACCGTGTTGCCCTCTTCGAAAAAAGCAGCTGAGTAAGCTCGTTCGGATTCGAATGAAATTTCCCCGGCGTGGGCCAAGTCAAGAACTTCCTGCGGGTCCATGTCCAGTTTCAGGGCAAGATCCCAGAAGGCGACATCAACGGCGTCGCCTGAGAATTTCCATTTTCCATCCAATCGCCGCGCCTGCGTTTCGCTGGCAATCATGCTGAGGCGGTTCAGGTTGCGGAGCTTCTCCTTGACGTCCGCTGGCAACTCTTCGGACAAAGCCACTGTGCCGGTTTCCGGAATCCACACACGCTGCACCGTTTGCCGGTTCAGCGTCAGCGTGCCTGTCTTGTCGCTGGCGATATAGGTACACGAGCCCAGGCCTTCCACTGCCGTCAAGCGCCGGACAATTACGTTGCGCTTTGCCATCCGGCTGGTCGCGATGGAAAGAGCCACCGTCATGGCGATGGGCAGACCTTCCGGAATCGCCGCGACGGCTAGCGCGACGGCGAGGAAGAACACATCAAGCCAGGGCATTCCCCTGCCGTAGGCCACGCCCCCCAGCAGCAGGCATGCAATCAGCACCGCATAGCTCACCTGGTGCGCGAACTTCTCCATGCGGATCACCAGTGGCGGCTTGGTTGTGGCCGTATCCGTAACGCTAACGGCAATCTTGCCGACTTCTGTATGCAGACCCGTACTGACGACGACCCCGGCACCCCTGCCGGTGGTGACCAGTGCGCCAGCATAGGCCATGTTGTGCCGGTCGGCGACAACCATATCCTCGTCGGAGACGCCCACTTCTTTCTGGCTTGCAACGGATTCCCCTGTCAGAAAGGCTTCATCGATGGCCAGTTGTCTTGCTTCCAAAATGCGTAAGTCGGCTGGAACGCTTGCACCAGATTCCAGCAGCACCCAGTCGCCTGGAACCAGTTTTTCCGCACTCATCTCCACCACTTCCCCGTTGCGCCGCACCCGCGCATTGATCTTCAATAACTTCTGGAGTCCCGCGGCGGATTGCTCCGCCTTCCACTCCTGATAAGTGCCAAAACCTGCATTGAGTAGAACCACACCAAAAATGAAGCCAGCATCCGTCACATCCCCTAACAGAATCGCCGCGACACCGGCTGCGATCAGAACATAAATGAGAGGAGAAAGAAATTGATGCAGAACGATTTGCAACAGAGTCGGAGGTTTCTTCGCGGGAAGGATGTTCGGCCCGTACTCGCGCAGACGTTCTGCCGCCTCCGAGTCGTCGAGGCCTTGTTTGGTGGCCTCCAGCCGGCTCATGAGGTCTGCCTCCGCTAAGGCGTGCCAGGGAATCGTATCCGCACTTCGATTGGACTTATCAGGTTTCACAACGCTTAAATCCTCCCAGAATCATTAAGGATAACTCATTTTCGTTAACTGGCTGATATCGTGAGGTGAGTCATGAACATCCTGGTCGTCAATTTCGGCAGTGCAACTTTGAAATACAAAGTCTTCGGCCCTGGCGAGATTTGTATGCTGGGCGGATTACATTCCCTGGCCGAAGGCATCGACGGAATCGAGGGTGCCTGGCAGGGAATTCCGATTGACGCCATCGGGCATCGCGTGGTGCATGGCGGATCAAAATTTCGTGAATCGGTTGTCATCGATTCGCTCGTACTTGATGAAATCGAAGCCTTGAGCGAAGTGGCTCCGCTCCACAATCCTTTGGCACATGCCGGTATTCAACACTTGACCCGGCTTGGCTTGCCCCAAGTTGCAGTTTTTGATACTGCCTACCATGCAACGCTTCCGAAGCTCGCCTATACCTACGCGTTAGATGCTGAAGTGGCCGAAAAACATGGCATCCGGCGCTTTGGTTTCCACGGCATCTCTCACCAGTACGCCGCAATGCGGCATGCGGAACTGGCCGGGGCGCAGGCAAGAGTGATCTCGCTGCACCTCGGCAATGGCTGCTCGGCCTGCGCTATTGCCAACGGAAAGAGTATTGAAACCTCCATGGGCTTGACGCCGCTGGAAGGTTTGATGATGGGTACGCGGAGCGGCGATATCGATCCTGGACTGATCGGCTACATCTCTCGCCGCGAAAATTGGAGCCTTGACCAGGTCGAGAAGATGCTCATTGAAGATTCCGGGCTGAAAGGCGTATCGGGGCTGAGTCATGACATACGGCACTTAACGGGTGAGAAGGGTAACTTTGCAATCGACTTATTCTGCTACCGGGTCAGGAAATATGTTGGCGCCTATGCGTCGGTGTTGGGCGGACTGGATTCGATACTATTTACTGGCGGTATTGGCGAGAACTCAGCCGAGGTGCGGCGAAGGGTCTGTAGTGGCCTGGAATGGCTTGGCGTCAGCCTTGATGAAGAGCGAAAT
This sequence comes from uncultured Bryobacter sp., assembly GCA_964510335.1. GTDB lineage: Bacteria > Acidobacteriota > Terriglobia > Bryobacterales > Bryobacteraceae > Bryobacter. Next base: position 13,128 of record CAZECF010000070.1, read on the forward strand.
CAACAAGGCGGAGAAGGAGCGATTCATCAGGGCAGCACGGGCGTCTGGGTGATTCCCGGCAATGAGGAATTGATGATTGCCCGCGAAGTGAAGCGGCTCCTCGGCTAACGCTTCAAGGCCGCCTGAATCATCAGGAATTCGCCAATGTTTTCTGCCGTTACCAAGCCGGAAAGCCGTCCGTTGTCAATCACGGCCAAGGTATGGACAGAGGTGGACTGGATCTTGCGCAAGCTTTCTTCGAGTGCATCCAGCGAGGTGGCAGCCGGAAACTCTTTTCGCATCACTTGCTCCACGCTGGCGGCCGATTGATTGGCCAATGCTGTGAACAGGTCTGCTCGCGTGAGCAAGCCCACCACCTGCTCGCCGCTGACAACCGGGAAGTCCTGCTGGGAACCCGTCAAAATCAATTGCACGGCAGTATCGAGACTGTCCCCAGGCGAGATCGTGCGGAAATGCGTCTGCATGGCCTTGCTCACGGGGATACCGTCGAGCGCCGATTTCACCTGCACCATGTTGGCCTCCTGCTCGGCGCCGATCCAGACAAAGAGTGCGATGAAGATCAGGAAGGGGTTGTAGAGCAGGCCGAGAAGTCCAAATAACAACGCCATACCCTGGCCTACGCTGGCAGCCGTTCGGGTCGCGGAGGCATAGTCGGTGCGGGTTGCCAGAAAGGCGCGCAATACGCGGCCGCCATCCATCGGGAAGGCCGGCAAGAGATTGAAGACCACCAGAATGATGTTGACAATCATGAGCCGTTCCCAAAACGAACCCTTGCCGACGCTGAGAGTGTCAACCGTCTGCCAGCCCCCCAAAAGCGTGAGTCCGATAAAGAGGATCGCGGCAATCACGACGTTGACTGCGGGGCCGGCCAGGGCTACCACCATCTCCTGGCGGGGTTCCTCGGGAATTCGTTCCAGTCGCGCCACGCCGCCCATGGGCAGGAGTGTAATGTCCTTGGTCGCAATGCCGTAGCGGCGTGCGGCAAGGGCATGGCCCAGTTCATGCAGTATCACGCAGGCAAAGAGCGCCAGGATAAAGGCAATGCCTTCCACCACCCCGGCGACGCCTCCCCCTTGCTGGTAGTGTACGTAGCCTACCCACAACAAAATGAAAATAAAAGTTGTGTGTATCTTGAAGTCAATTCCCGCAAGTTTGCCAACAGTCCAGGACCATCCCATGCCGCTATGCTAGCGCGTTTGCCGGATACAGGCCGAGAATTCGGCCAGCGGCAGGGTATTCAACACATCCTTGGACGTCAACCAGCCGCGCCGGGCCATCTTCACGCCGTAGCGCATGTTGTGAAAGTGCTTCGGGTGGTGGGCATCGGTTGAGATCGTAAACTTTACCCCGCGTGATTTCGCAGAGCGGATCAGCGCGGCATGGAGGTCCAGCCGCTCGGGACTCGCGTTGATTTCCATGGCGACGCCTTTCTCCGCGGCCCGCGATGCGATTCGTTCGAATGCATAAACATAGGCATCCCGGTGGAGTAACACGCGTCCGGTGGGGTGGCCGATTGTATGGATGTAGGGATTCTCCAGGGCAGCCAGCAGCCGGTCGGTCATGGCCTGCTCATCGAGGTGCATATGGCTGTGCACGCTGGCGACAACAAAGTCGAGCGCCGCCAGTGCCTCATCGTCAAGATCCATCCGTCCGTCCTTCAGAATGTCGCATTCCAGTCCGGAGAAGACCTTCAGCCCGTACTCTTCGAGTCCAATACCCCGCACCAGTTCTGCAAAAGCCAGCGCCCGCCTCTCATCCAGTCCGTTGGCCATGGCCAGCGCCTTGGAATGATCCGTGATGACGATGTACTCGTAGCCGAGAGACTTGGCCGTCAGCGCCATTTCTTCCAGCGTGCCGCGCCCGTCGGATTCACGCGTATGCATGTGCAAATCGCCCCGGATATCGGTCGCCTCGATCAACTGCGGCAATTCATTCCGTTCGGCCGCTTCCAGCTCGCCGGAGTTCTCTCGCAGTTCCGGTGGAATCCAGGCTAGCCCTAAGGCGGCGTAGATTTCTTCCTCAGTGGCTGCCGCCACAATTTCACCCGTGGGCTCCCGGCTCAGCGCGTACTCGTTGAGCGTCAGACCCCGCTTCACGGCGCGCGTTCGCAAATTTACGTTGTGTTCTTTGGACCCCGTGAAGTATTGCAGCGCGGCCCCAAAACTGGCTTCCGGTACCGCCCTTACATCTACCTGAATGCCCTCTACCCCCACTCGCGCCGAAGCTTTGTTTTCCCCTTTGGCGAGCATTTCTTCGATGCGTGGCCAGCGGGCGAATGCCTCAAGGGCTCCGGCGGCCTCAGGCCCCGCAACGAGGATGTCCACGTCGCCGATGGTCTCTTTGCCTCGCCGCAAACTCCCCGCCGGGCTGACACGAGTTACACCTGGCAAAGCAGAGAAAAGCTCACACAACTCCGCAGCCGTATCTGTGGCGAAGTCAATCAGAAAGCGGCCTGCCGAGCGGCGGTAGTGCGCAATCGACTTGAGAATTTTCTCTTCCAGCTTGATTCCCATCCGTGGGATCTCGCGCAGTTTCTGCTCGCGGCAAAAGCGTTCGAGGTCATCAATCGTTGTGATGCGGAAATCGTTGATCAACGTTGAAATGGATTTGGGGCCGAGGCCTTGAATCCTTAACATCTCGAGCGCGGTGGGTGGATACTTTTCGAGCATCTCATCGCGGCGTTCAAAGCTGCCCCGCGTCTTGATCTCGGCCAGTATGGCCGCAATGCCTTTCCCGATGCCGCTAATGTCGGTCAGCTTGCGCGCCGGATCGTCGAGGATCGCCAGAACCGGCTCCGGGTGTGACTCGATTGTCCTGGCTGCATTGCGGTAGCTGCGGATGCGAAAGGCATCTTCTGAGGCAATCTCCATCAGGTCGGCTGTATCATCCAGTAGCCGGGCGACGTGCGAGTTATCCATCCTCACTATTGTCTGACGGCTTGGCGGGAATTGGCCTGGATCCCGCGAGATGCCGTGAGGCCGCGCAAGGCGTCAGTCCAGGCAGCCACCAGAGAGAAGTAGCGCGGATACCTGGAACGGGTATCGACTCAGTACGTCAAAACAAGAGCAAATTTGCCCTGTTGTACAATCACCTTAAAGAAGGCAGGGCGAGACGGGGATGTTCCGCCGATTCGTTTTGCTCGAACTAAAAGAAGAGGCGACGCGATGGAAAAGCTGGCACAACAGCAAAATATACAAGAGGCTTTCCTCAATAACGCCCGCAAAGACAAGACATATCTAACGATTTATCTCATGAGCGGGGTCAAGCTATCCGGCAGGATCAAGAGCTTTGACAAGTATTCAGTAGTGCTTGAGGCGAACAACCAGGAGCAACTCATTTTCAAGCATGCAATCTCGACTGTCGTGGTATCGAAAGCTCCACACTCCGGAGCGCATGGAGTCGTACCTGGCGGTCCTCCTCCCATTCCTGTTGAACCCAACGGTAAATAATTGCGCGAATCTGCAATCCTCGTCGGTGTCCATCTCAAGCGGCAACGTGAGCCGCACAATCTCCTGACAGAACTTTCCGTAGAAGATTCCCTCAGGGAACTTCACGTCCTGGCGGAAAGCGCGGGCGCCACGGTGGCCGGGGAATTGATTCAGATTCGGGATCAGGCCGATAAGTCGACCCTGATTGGTGCAGGAAAGCTGACCGAGCTTTCGGGTCTGCTGGCGGGAACGGGGTCGGAAACCGTCCTGTTTGATTGCGACTTGACGCCCACGCAGCAGCGCAATCTTGAGCGCGAGCTCAAGGTCAAGGTGCTGGACCGCACCCAGTTGATTCTGGATATTTTCGCTGCCCGCGCCCGCACTCGCGAAGGCCAACTGCAAGTGGAACTGGCGCAGTTGAGCTACCTGCTGCCCCGCCTGGCGGGCCGTGGCATCGCGATGTCGCGGTTGGGTGGGGGCATCGGTACCCGCGGCCCCGGGGAAACTCAGCTTGAAGTGGATCGCCGCAAGATTGGCCGCCGCATCACCGGCATCAAGCGTGAGCTTGCCAAGGTTCGCAGTGGCCGCGGCATCCAGCGCAAGCAGCGCCAAAGTGTGCCCCTGGCGACAGTTGCGCTGGTGGGCTATACCAACGCCGGCAAAAGCACGCTATTCAATCGCCTTACGCGAGCCGAGGTTTTGGCGGACGCAAAGATGTTCGCCACGCTCGATCCCACCGTTCGCCACATCGTTCTTCCTTCCAAACGCAAGGTGCTCTTGAGTGATACGGTCGGATTTATCCGCAAGCTTCCAACGACGCTTGTCGAGGCCTTCCGCGCTACGCTCGAAGAGGTAACGGAAGCAGCCCTCCTGCTGCATGTCGTCGATGCCTCCAGCGAACAGGCCGGCTCCTATGTTGAGCACGTCTCGCAGGTCCTGAAGGAAATTGGCGCCGAAGGGACCCGGCAAATCCTGGTGATGAACAAAGCTGATCTGATTGCGGACCCGCTCGACCCGGTGGCGCAGGCAAGAAGAATCCTTCAGGATGCCAATGCCGAAACGCGGGCGATTTCCGTCAGTGCTCTCGACGGGGCAGGAATGGATTCCTTGCTGGCCGCGATCGACGAAGCGCTCGAGCTGGATCCCGTGGAATCGATTCGTTACCGGATCCCCGTTACCGAGGGAGCTGCCCTTCATCTTGTCCATGAGAAGGCCCGCGTGCGCAGCCGAGTGGATCTCGATGAGTATTGTGAAATTGAGGCCGATGCCCCGGCCAGCGTCCGGCGGCGCTTGCGCCAATACGAGTTGTTATCCTGAGGGCTAGCTTCGCGTGAACCTCCCGAATTTATTGACATTAGCCCGGATCTTTTTCGTGCCATTGGTCGTGGCGGCCCTGGTGCAGGAGCGGCGTGTTTACGATTTCGGGTTGCCGTTTGAGTTGGGCAATGAAATGGTGGCGCTGGTCATATTTCTGGTTGCTGCCCTTACGGATTTGCTCGACGGGTATCTGGCGCGCAAGTGGAGCCAGATCACCACCCTTGGTATGCTGCTCGATCCGATTGCAGACAAGTTATTGATCTCGGCCTCGTTGATTGCCCTGGTGGAGGTGCGCGCCGTACCGGCCTGGATGGTGATCCTCATCATTGGCCGGGACTTCGCCATTAGCGGATTGCGCAGTATCGCGATGAGCGAAGGCTACCTGATTCCAGCCAGTGACCTCGGCAAGTCCAAAATGATCTTGCAGGTGATGGCTGTGGGAGTGGCCATGGCGGGTTTGCGCCGTCCGGAATGGCGGCTGGCGACAGACGTTCTCATGTGGGCCGCCGTGCTCTTTACCCTGGTCTCTGCGATCGACTATGCTCGCCAGTTCTGGCGCAAAATTGACATCGGAGTCAAACGGCGTCGTCGTCGTGAGTTGCTTCTCTTAGAGCGCTCTCGACGTCGTGAGGCCCGGGCTGACGGCACTCTCACCCGAAGTTGAGGTTGGTTCCGCCACGGGTTTTGGCTTCAACTTCCAGCCATCGGGTGAGATCAGGAGCGTCTTCACTTCACCGCGACTGCCATAGCTGAGCGCTTTGCCGTTGTAAATCACATCGAGCGTTCCAGCGTTGCCAACGAGCAATTCAGCTTAGGATGCGGAAATCGTTCTCTCCTGCCCACCATCGAAGGTTCCGCCATGCACTCGCGTGCCATCAGCGGTGAGCCGAATCCAGGTCATTTCCTTGGCGCGGATCGTGAGTGTGAATTTTCCGAATTCCGGTACCGTTGCCTGTTCTGTGACCGGCGCGACAGTTGGCGCTTGAAGCGGGGGGGCATCCGGCTGGGCCACGGGAGTGGGTTGCGGGCTGGTTGCAGCGATGGGGGGGCGCGATTCTGCCATCACCGTGTCCTCTGCGGGAGGAGTAAAGTTTCGCCACGTAAAGTAGACCCCGCAGGCCACAATGACAAGAAATGCAAAACCGAGCCACGCCTTGGACATGCCATCGTCCTGCGGCGGACGCATGGGTTTCGTCTTCAAGGATTCTCGTAGTGCCGCAATCTGCTGATCCTGGGTGAGATTGAGGGAAGTCGCTGCCGCCGGCGCTGTCTGGATCTGATCATCAATTGGCAAGGAGCTGACAAGACTGATCTGCTTTTCAATTTCCTCGACGTCGACGCCAAGATGACGTGAGTATTGCCGGACAAAGGCCCGGTAGAAAAACTCTCCCGGGAACGCAGTCATATCATCGGCCTCGATGGCCTCCAGGTATCGCACAGTGATCTTGGTCTCATCTGCGATCCCACGGATCGTGAGTTTTTGACTTTCGCGCTCCTTACGGAGCCTGGATCCCAGGCTTTGCATAGGGTACTTGGACGAATCCTTATCGTTATAATACATGAGTTTAGCCCGGAGGGCATTTTGGCAGGAGTGAGTGTTGTCATTGTTAACTTCAATCGCGAGAATCTGTTACGCCAGTGTTTGCAGTCGCTGGAGCGACAAAGCCTGCCTGGCGCGGAATGGATCGTCGTTGACAACGGGTCCACCGACGGCAGTGCCGCGATGGTGGCCGCAGAGTTTCCAGCGGCAAAACTGATCCGGCTTGACCGGAATCATGGTTTCTGTGCCGCCAACAATCGCGGCATTGCCCTCGCCAGCGGCGAATGGGTTGCACTTCTCAATAACGATGCGGTTGCCGATCCTGGCTGGCTGGCCGCTTTGGTTTCTGCAGCGCAGGGTGAGAATCGCGTTGGCATGGTTGCCTCCAAAATCCTGGTAGCCGGTCGGGGAGCGGTGATCGACAAAGTCGGCCACGGCATTTATTGGGATGGACAGAATCGTGGCCGTGGCAGCGGTGAAGTAGATAGCGGCCAGTATGATTCCCTCGCGGAAGTGCTCTGGCCCGACGGCTGTGCAGCGCTCTACCGCCTGAAAATGCTTCAGGAAATTGGCGGCTTTGACGAAGATTTTTTTGCCTATGCTGACGATGCGGAACTTGGGCTTAGGGCCCGCACCGCAGGCTGGTCGGCGCTTTTCGCCCCTGCGGCCGTAGTGCACCATGAGCGCGGCGCCACGATGGGAAAGTGGAGCATGCAGCGCATCCGCCTGATTGAGCGCAACCGTGTCTGGCTGGCCGTGCTGCACTTTCCATTCTGGCTCCTGTTGCTGAATCCTTTCTTCTACTCCTTGCGGTTGGGGGCGGGACTTCTCGCCGGCTTGCGCGGGGAAGGGGAGGCCGGACAAGTGAGAGGATTTCGGGGGAAGATAGAACTTGCGTGGACATTGCTCGCCGCCGACCTGGAAGCTTTGCGGCACTTGCCTCGCATGTGGCGGAAACGTCAGGTTTGGCGGCGCAAGCGTCAGCTCCGAGACAAGGATGTCTTGCGGCTGGTCTGGCAACATCGCCTCAGCTTGAAAGATTTGAGCCGTACGCTGGCCTGAGGCCGGAAAGTGGAAGACTTCGATCGCAAACGAAACTACAAGTGTGGAAGATCAACAGACTTCCCTCGAAGAAATCAATGCGTGCGTAGCCTGCGGGTCGCGCGAAGGCAAGACTGTGTTCCAGACGAGCGATCGGCTTTATGGAACAACTTCCAGAATGTTTCAGGTGGTAGAGTGCGAGCGTTGCCGGCTACTCCGACTCTATCCGAAACCGAGCCCGGAAGAACTCGCCACCTACTATCCCTCTGACTACTGGCACAACGATGCGGGCGGAAGCATCACTGCGATGGAGGAGTTCTACCGCCGTCTGGTTTCCCTCGACCATATCCGGTTTCTTGAAGGGGCGTTGCGCCACGCTGGAGGAGGTCTGGCCATGGACGTCGGCTGTGGTGGCGCCCTGCTCTTGCGGATGCTGCGAGAGCGCGGCCACCAGGTTTTGGGCTCTGACTTTTCCCTCGACGCTGCCTCGATCGCCTGGCACCAGAACGGCGTCCCCGCCTTCTGCGGTACGCTGACTCAGGCTCCCCTCGCCGATGGTTCAATTGGAATGCTCAGCATGTTTCATGTGCTGGAACATCTATACCAACCGCAGGAATACCTTGCCGCGGCCCACCGCCTGCTCAAGCCGGAAGGACGCCTGGTGATCCAGGTTCCCAATGCCGCCAGCTGGCAATTACTGCTCTTTGGAGAACACTGGAACGGTATCGATGTCCCGCGGCATTTGCACAACTTCAAACTCAGTGACTTGTATGTCCTGCTCGACCGGTGTGGTTTTGAGCCAGTCCGGACCAAGCATTTCTCATTGCGGGATAACCCGGCGGGCTTTTCGATCAGCCTGGCTCCGGGTCTGGATCCCATGGCCAGGCGCGTTCGGAAGATTGCTGAAACCCCTTCTCAGCGTTTATTCAAAAACGCCGTGCATCTGGGTTTGATGTTGCTGGCTTTGCCCTTTAGCGCAGTTGAGGCCTTGTGCCGCGCGGGCAGCACGGTCATGGTCGAAGCCCGGAAAAAATCATGAGCTATGCCGCATTGCGCCAAATGGTACCCCCCTGGCTGCGCCGGCAGGTCTTCTATTTTGAAACCCGTATTTCCGAGGCTGTCAATGACTTTGCGCATGCCTTGCCCGCCGGAGCGAGAGTACTGGATGCGGGGGCCGGGGAAGGGCAGTACAAGAGCCACTTTGGCCGCCAGCAATACATCGGCGTCGACCTCGGAGTCGGCGACGCTGCCTGGAATTACGGCACGCTTGATTGCGTCGCCGATCTGATGCGTTTGCCCTTTGCAGAGCGCTGCTTTGACGCCTTTGTGAGTGTCGTTACCCTGGAACACGTAGCCGAGCCCGGCCTGTGTATTGCGGAAATGGCACGGGTTGCCCGGCCCGACGCACGGCTCCTGCTGGTGGTTCCCCAGGACTGGGAAGTTCATCAGCATCCTCATGACTATTGGCGATTCACTCGCTTCGGCTTGCAGCGCTTGCTGGAAGGCAATGGGTGGGAAATTGAAGTGCTGGAGCCCGGTGGCGGATATTTCCGGCTCCTGTCCCGTCGGCTGATGAATGGTTTGCAGTTTCTGCCCGGCTGGCTGATGCCGCTGGCCGCCATCCCCATTGCACCCCTGGCGATTGCCGTGGGACTCGTAGACCGCCTGGATTCCCACAAGGACTTCACTTTGGGTTACATTTGTTGGGCAAGGAGAAAACTGAAATGAGCGACGCAACCCGAAGAACTTTTCTGCCGGGGCTTCTGGCCCCGCTAGGCCTCATGGCGGACGCCCCCAAGAAGCTCCCGGACTTCACCTACACGGCCAAGGAAGCCAAAGAAGTAAAAGAAGATTTCGGCGTGCACCGGATGTATTTTGAAGGCCCTACGGATCAACTAAAGCTCATGGTCGCCGGAAGCGTCACGCTGAAGCCCGGTGCCACGCCCCACCCTCCTCACCAACATGAAGAAGAAGAGATCATGGTGGTCACCGAGGGCACTGGCATCATCGGCCTGAATGGCGTAGACAAGGCCGTTGGCCCCGGCAGCATGATGTATTCCGCCGCCAACCGGCCCCACGACATTCGCAACACCGGCAAGTCACCGCTGACTTTCTTCTACTACAAATGGAAAGCCTGATTTAGATTTACGGAATTCTGAGATCATTGCGCCGCATCGGGCACTTCCAAGCCGATGCGGCTTTTTCTTTTGCTGGTGCTGCTTTTTCAGGACACAACCAAGACAGAGCTACGCGAGAAGATCGCGGAGATGAAGGTCAAGGCCTTTGAGATGCAAATGCAGATTGAGCTGCTGGAAAAGAAGCTCAAGGATGTGGAAGAAGCGGAAGCGAATCAACCACCGCCCGCGGTCAATGTGAAACAGGCCGTGAAGGCGCGCTGTTCTGGCCATACGCAGGACGGCAAGCGATGCAGCCGAAACGCCGAGCCTGGCAGCCGCTTCTGCTGGCAGCACAAGGCCCGGCGTTGAATTTGCCAAGGTCCGCAACCGGCTGAGCCGGAAATTTGGCTGGTCGGCTGCAGGAAAAGCTGACGCCAACCGGGGCTACCGGCCGGCAGCCGCTCGGATATCTTCCTGCCAGTTGCAATTGGCTGCTCGAAACGATTACTGTATGTCATGGATCGCAGAGACTTATTTCGCGCCGCGGCAGCAGCCACGGTTGCATTCTCCAGCGACGCCCTTCCCCGTTTGCAGGCAGCGTTAGCAGCACAAGGCGGCAAGCCCGCCGATTCCCTCGCAGTGGACGAAGACTTCTGGTTTCAGGTGCGCCACATGTTCACCGTCGACCGGAACATCATCAACCTCAACAACGGCGGTGTTTCGCCCTCACCCAAGATCGTGATGGAAAGCGAAAAGCGCTACCTCGAAATTTCCAATATGGGCCCCGCCCATTTCATGTGGAAGGTGATCGGGCCGGAAGTGGAAAGTGTCCGCCGGCGGCTGGCCCAGGGCTTTGGCTGCGATCCGGAAGAGATCGCCATCACGCGCAACGCCAGCGAAGCGCTTGAGATCGTCCAGCTTGGCCTGAATTTACAGCGCGGGGACGAAGTCCTGACAACCAATCAGGATTACGGCCGCATGCTCACCACGTGGCGGCAACGGGCCCGCCGCGACGGCATCGTGCTCAAAGAGATTGGCTTTGAAGTGCCGGCCAAGTCGCTCGATTACCTCGCCGGTCTTATCGAAGAAAACATCACTCCGCGCACCAAGATCATTCACATTTGCCAGATCACCAACCTGACCGGCCAAATTTTCCCCGTCAAGAAGATCTCGCAAATGGCCCGCAAGCGCGGTATTGAAGTGGTTGTGGATGGTGCCCATGCTTTCGGACAATACCCCTTCAAGCAGGCCGATCTGGATTGTGACTACTACGGCACCAGCCTCCACAAGTGGATTCTTGCTCCCGTCGGCACCGGCTTTCTCTATGTGAAGCGCGACAAGATCAAGAAGGTTTGGCCCTTGATGGCGGCGCCGGAATCCATGAACGACAACATCCGCAAGTTTGAAGAAATTGGCACGCATCCGGCCAGCCAGCGGAATTCGATCACCGAAGCGCTGACTTTCAGCGAGTCCATCGGCATAGAGCGCAAGGCCGCTCGCTTGCGTTATTTGCGCAAGCGCTGGACAAATCGTTTGCGGAATCTTCCCGGGGTCACCCTCCATACAAGCGACGATCCCGAGTTGAGCTGCGGGATCGGCACCGTGGGCTTCGCCGGCTTCAATATCCCGAAACTCGCTGAATACTTGATGGAAAAGCACAAGATCATGGTTGTACCGATTGTCCGGGGAACGCAGTACAGCGGGCTGAGAGTGACTCCGAACGTGTATACGACCCTGGAAGAAGTTGACACTTTTGCTGAAACAATGGAAGCAATTGTGAAAAAGGGCCCAGCCGCGTTAGGGCTGGCCTGAAAGTTTTTTGGCCTTATGGAAAATCATAGATTGCCATAAGGCCAATCCTTTGTTAAGGTT
>CAZECF010000071.1:0-23730 GCA_964510335.1 uncultured Bryobacter sp.
TTCCTCTGGGTGAGAAGTCAGAAAATCCGGTGCTGGTGCCCGTCAACTGCCGGATCAACGGCTTGGGTCGGAACGCGATCTTTTCGGGAATTGCGCACTGCTCCGCCTCCTCTTGTCCGCAAATTAGGTCTTCGGCAAATACAAATCGTAAGCCACAGGTAGGCTGTATTGCTTTGTACTTGCCGATAGACTGACGGCAACCGGGCAGTTGTCCTGCTAGCCGACTTGGCCACAGTTTTGCGTTGCAAAACCAACGAAATATAACCCCTTCTCGGGAATCGGACGTTATCGGGAGCAAGACGGGCAGCCATGTGCTCCAAGCTTTTACGTTCACCGGATAACAGTAAACCCATGCAGTGGTTTCAACTGCTGCAATCGGGTCCCGGTGTTCCGCCGATTTGGCCAGACCCTCAAGATCGGCGGCAAGAAGCTTTTCGCGTGGGCTTAGCGTTGATGGAGAGGGCGCGCCGCAGAAACGTTATGACAGTAGAAACACAGTTTTACTAGGCCTTGATTTCGCCGAGTTGCTTGGTGGCGATGCCGATAGGGCGGTCGTTGGGAATACCGGCGCAGTCGAGCAGGGTGGTGAGCAGATCGCCCTGGTTGCCCTTGGTATCCGGCAGGAAACGACCCGTCTTGATGGAGCCGCCTCCTTTGCCCGCGATGATGAAGGGCAGGTTTTCGCGCTCGTGGTGCATGCCGTCCTCCAGGCCCGAGCCCCACATCATGATGCAGTTGTCGAGCAAGGTGCCGTCGGCTTCCTTGAGGGCGTGCATCTTCTTGACCATGTAGGCGAATTGCGCGACGTTGAACTCCACGATGGCGGCGACTTTGCGGATTTTTTCCTTGTCGCCCTGGTGGTGAGTATTCGAGTGGTGCTGGTCGTTGAAGCCGAGTTCCGGATAAGAGGCACCGTTGGGTGTGGAGCCGATGTAGGTGCTGACTCGGGTGGTGTCCGTCTGGAAGGCGAGGATATTCAGGTCGCACATCACCTGCATGTACTCGCTGCGTTTATCGCCCTCAGGGATCTTGATCTCAATGGGTGCCGAATCCGTGGCGTGCCGTTTGCTGGGGCTGAGGCCGGCCTTCTCCAGGGCTGCTTCCTTCTGGCGAAACTCGATGGCTGCGATGCGCCGTTCGACTGAGCGGACGCTGTCGAGATACTCATCGAGCTTCCGTTGGTCCGATACGGGCAAGCTTTGTCGCAGGTTTCTTGCGCCGCCCAGCACGATGTCGAGCAGGCTTCGATCGAGAGCAGTCATCGGCGACGAATCGCGACCTGCGCCGCTGTCGTCCTGTTTCTGGAAAAGGCGATTGAGCACGTTGCGAGGATTGACTTCGGCCGGGACCACTTGCGTGGGAGAGCGGAAGCTGCAGTGGGAATAGTAGCCTTCGTTCAGACCTTCCTGGTTTTCCTTCCACGTCTGGGGCATGGTGGCCAGTTCAAGCGACGGCAAGGTAGTGAATGCGCCCACGTGGTTGGCGGCAATCTGATCCGCCGAAATGGCGATGCTGATCTCATTGCGCTTGTCGGCGGCGGGCAAGGTGGCCGTGAGCCAGGTGGAGAGTTCGAGGGCGTGGGGCGCTCCGTTAAAGGGAGAGATGGGTACGCCGGAAATGCCCTTCATCATCAGACACTGGTCCAGCACGGGACGCAAAGACTGAAGCGCTGGCGACGGGGACGTGAGATAAGTTGCTGCGTCCGTGGGCCAGAACTGTTCCATGATGACGCCGTGGGGCATGTACATGAAGCCAAGCCGCACGGGCGGTTTGTAGGTCTTGCCCTTGGTCGAATCGGCCCAGCCCATGGACTCCATCAGTGGCAGGGCGAGAGAGACGCCCAAACCCTTCAAGCAAGCTCGCCGATTGATTCTTGTGCTTCTGGTCATGGAAGTCTCCTCGTGTCTTCTATTCTACGGTGGGTAAATGGATAACTCAAAACGACCCCGTTGATGATCGACCGCATGCGGAAGCCATCGGCGGCGACGTCTTCCATCAGGTTGTCCACCACAATTTCGTCATAGCCTTCCAGCCGGCGGCCGAGGGCGTAGGCCAGCAATTTCTCCACCAGATTGCGGGAAAGGTCGTTGGTACGTCCGGCGATGATGGCCTTCAGATCTTTGGGGCTGGAAAAATGTTTGGCGCCGGGCAGCTCGCCGGCTGCGTCAATCGGCCCGCCATTGCTTTCCTTGTCACGCCACTGCCCGATGGCATCAAAGTTTTCGAGACCAAAACCGATCGGGTCCAGAAGCTGGTGGCAGTTGGCGCAAACGGGATTGGTGCGATGGAGCTCGGTGCGCTGGCGCATGGTGAGCTTGGAAATCGAAGCCTGGTCCTGCTGGTCGAGCGGCGGGACGTTGGGCGGGGCAGCGGGCACTTTTTCCCCGAGGAGTTGTTCGAGGACCCACACGCCACGCTTGACCGGGCTGGTGCGATTGGAGAAGGAAGTTGCGGCCAGGATGGCGGGCATGCCGAGCAGTCCACCCCGGTTGGGATCGTTGAGCCGGACGCGTCGCATCGCCGGTCCTTTGGGGGATTTTTTCAGGCCGTATACGGAAGCCAGACTTTGGTTGAGATAGGTGTAATCGGCATCGACAAAACGGACGATGCTTTGGTCTTCCCGCACGATGCTTTCGAAAAAGAGGCGGGCTTCCTCGTACATGGCCAGGCGCAATTCCGGGGTCATTTGCGGAAAGAGGGAAGGTTCGAAGACTTGTTTCTGCAAGGTGCCGACGCCGAGCCACTGTGCGCCGAAACCGTCAAACAAGGCGCGGGAGCGGCGATCGTCGAGCAAGCGTTTTGTCTGCGCTTTGAGCACCGCGGGCTCATGCAGAGTGCCGCGGTCGGCCAGCGCCATCAGCTCGGCGTCGGGCATGGTGGCCCATAACAAATAGGACAAACGGGAAGCGAGTTGATAGTCGTCAAGGGGAACGATCCGGGTGTCCGCGGCGGCTTCCCGGGCCGGAGTGATGAAGAGGAATTGGGGGGAAACAAGGACGGCCTTGAGCATGAAGTGCAGCGCCTGCTGGTAGCTGAGCTGATTGTTCCTGCCGAGATCGAAGGCCTGGAGCAGGACATCGAGCTCCGCCTCAGTGGGTGGCCGGCGGTAGGCTTTTTTGGCAAGAGAGCGGGCGACTTGCCGCGCGGCATCGCGGGGGTTGGCGCTTGGCTGGGGAGCTTCGCCGAAGAGCTGCTTCTGGATTCTGGTGGGCGGTGCACCAACGGGCGCAATAATCTGGCGCAAGACCTTGTCGGCGATGGCCATATACTGTTCGAGCTGGAGGGGGGAGAGCGAATTGAGATAGCCCTCGCCGCTGACTTCATCGGGAAGTCCCGCGGCAAGGGAGGGATCGACGCCGAAGAGGTCGCGCAAGGTGTTGCCGAACTCGGTCTTGGTCAAGCGGCGGATGACAAAGGGGCCGGGATCCTTTTCGCTGAGGTACTTCAGCTTATCGAGCCAATGGTCGAGGATCTGGCGATCGGCTTCACTCGGCTGGGGGGCCTCTTTGGGAGGCATGTCGTGCACCCTGACTCTGGCCAGTGATTTCTTCCACTGTTCGGTGAAGGCAGCGTGACCGGGGGTTTTGAGCGCGGGGTCGAAATTGACGCCCGCCCGGGTCGGCCGACGGCTCTGGTGGCAGGGCGAACAGTAGGTCTTGATGAATGGCGTAACGCTGCCTTTGAAGTAGGCTTCGGCATCGGCCTTGAGGGCTTCGTTATCGGCGGCCAGGGAGGGGAGGCAGAGGAGCAGGCAGAAGGGCAGTATGGAATTACGACGGGTCGCGAGAGGGGCGGCCCCGCTTGAGCAGATCACGCCGTCATGCTATCACGGGGCAGCTTTAATTGTTAAGGTTTTTTCTGATTTGGCGGGGGATCTACTGGTGCTTTCTGGGCAAGCAGCAGGCACCTGGCTAGTCCGTGTAGAAGCGCTTTCGAAGTTCGGACTCAGCGAGGAACCGGGATGCTTGGCGAAAGTTTGCCTGCAGAGTGCCTCGATCCAACTCCCTGTGATTGGGAACAGTCAGCGTCTGGGCTTGCTGGGCAACCAAACTGCGCAGCTTGATGTGGCTCCCGCGTTGAGAATGCTGCTCGAAGCCAAAATCGAGGAGTATTTGAATTACTTCTCCGCCAGACAGGGTGCGCAGCCTGGGCATCAGGCGACTGCGTCGAGCTCCATAGTTGCGATGATTGTTGGATTGGGTGCAAATCCAAGTGACGCCAGATCCTCATCTTCCAGATGCAAGCCGATAGCTTCGCGTATATTCTCTGTCAACTCGTCGAGAGTAGCTGCTTGGGTGATGACGGGCAAGTCCAGGCACTCAGCGACAAACTGACGTTCGCCCCGGCTAATCCTTACCTGGATGGTTCTTTTCATCGATGTTCATTTTCAGTATGCATCAGCCGAGGCGGACCCTGATTTGATTGTTGATCCAGAAAGAGGCGCTCGTCATTCGAAAGCCCCAAGCACCGCGCGAATCAAGATATTCGCGTGGAGGACCAGCATGATCCCTAGCCCTTCCGGGGCTGCCTCTTGCGCCTGGCTTGTTTGAAGTCGGCCAAGATCTCGTCTTCCGTAGCGCCCGCCGCTGCGATCAACTTCTGCATTTTTTCACCAGCCAAGCGCAGAGCTTCTAAATCTGCCTGGCTGGGCTGGGGTTTGGTGGGAACATAAATGCCAATCGTCGAGCCGTGGCGAGTGATCGCAACGGGCGTCTTGGACTCCAGGTAGTCTGCCAGGTTTTCCCGAATTTCCCGAATTCCGACTTTGGTGGTCTGCATGATGATTTTTAATGTGTACACAATGTCAAGGATTGGGTAAGCTTCGTGGAATCTACTGAATCGGCCTCAAGGGAGGTCGCGGGGGAAGATTCTCAGTAATCCTGCCTGCAGTGGACAGAGTCAAGACTCCATGCATGTTTTGCATGCGAGCTTTGCGTCTCACGATCTTAAGCCATAAATAGCAAGGACGGCTTGGCAACTCTGCGCTGGGGGCATACGGCCGAAAGGCGTCGATCGTCAGCGCCATTTGGAACCATTGTTGCGGACTACCATCTGTCCACCAATTGACCTTCTCCGAAGCCGCTGCTTCAGTTCTCAACATCATTGACTTGTATTGTCACGACATCGAAGACTTGTAGCAGTCCAGCAAAAAGGAGAGATTGTCAAATCTCGGCGTGCGGAGGACTCGCGTCATCAAAAGACTAACGAGGTCCTTTTCAACTAAATCCCACATTGACGCTTTCCGGCTACTGCGCCTGAATCTGTAACGACAGCGTCTGGGCGTCGGCGACGGTGAATTTTTGCGGGGCTTTGATGCGGATGTCGCCGTCCCAGAAGCTGAGGGCGTAGTCGCCGGGGGGGAGGGAGACTTTGGCCGGGGTCTTCAAGTTCATTGGCTTGCCGTTCAACTCGATCTGCGCTTGCGCCGGGGTGCTGGCGATCATGACATCTCCGAGTTCGGCTACGAGATCTGCCAGAATCAACGGCTGGGCTTTGGATACCTCCGCCGCTTTGCTCAATGGCCGGTGGCCGGCCAGGTTGAAGGTGAAATTCTTCATCCCTGCTGGCAGGTCTAGCGTGCAGGGCGTTACACAGATCGTGGGCTCTGGTGTGTCGATCGTCACTGTTGCCTTCGGCGGGTTCGACTGGATGTCTACCAGAATCATGTTGGCTGCTTTTTTGGTGGGGGCGGGTCCTGCTGCCTCTGTCGCTGGCGCTCCCTCTGCTTCGGCCGCCGGTTCTTCTGGTGGCGTCAAGGATTCGAGACGTACTGTCCAACCTTCCTGAGTTGGCGGTGGGAGGGTGGTTTTGAAACCGGACAAGGGCACCAGCACCTGGGGCAGCTCGGCGGCGGCTTTGAGCTTGGCGGCTTTTTCGGCCTTCAACTTTGCCGCTAGCTCTTCGAAGCGGCTCTGGGGCTTCAATGTCAGTGGGTCGCTGGGGAGCGTGTCGAAGCGGGCTGCGGAGACTTTGGCGGCTTCAGGAAAATCCTTGGCTAGTTCCTGGAGCATTTCGGTTGCCCTGAAAGCGGTGTCCTGATCGGCGCCTCGTAACTGGCTCAGAATCTCCGCGGCTTCCGTTACGTTGCCCTCTACCAGAAAATTGTTCGCGGACTCGAGCCCGACGTGGGCTCTGGCCGGAATGCGCTGCCAGACGGCCTTCAGCTTCGGCGCGATTTCGGCGGGCTTGGGTTGGGAACCTACCGCGGGCCAGTTGGCTAGCAGGGCTCGCCAATAGCCGGCTTCCTGTGCCGCCAGTGCGCCCAGTGGCGAGTTCTTTTCGCGGGCGGCGAGACGGTCATAGAGAGTCGCGGCTTCGGTCAGAAACTGGTTCTTCTGCATGCGCCTGGCTTCATCCAGGAGGCGCAGGCTGGTGGAGGGGTCGATCTCTTCGGGCAGGTAATCGTCGGGAGGAGCGAAGTACCATTTGCCGGCAAAATCGGAATTGGTCCAGGGGCGCTGGGCGTCGCCGCTGAGGATCGAGACTTCACGCTTGACCTCATCAAAAGTTTCCGTCAGGCCCATGCCCTTCTTGCTCATGTGCTTGAGCAGCGCAGTGGTGAAGAGCCCATTATTGCCGTTGGGGTTGTCGCTCGCGGTGCTGCCGGGGGCGGTGGCGAGGGCGATGAAGGTGCCTTTGCCGGACGCGCCCATCGAGGCCAGACCGCCGCCCATGCTGCGGGTGACCGTGAAGGGATTGTTGCGGCAGGCGTCGAGGACCACCAAGAGCAACTTGGGGTTGCGGCTTGACAAAGTATCGAGTAGCTTGTTGGCGGAGTAACTGGTGTATTTGGCGGCTTCGGGGTCTTCGCCGGAGAAGTCGACAGGGACGATGTAGTTTTCGCCTTCGATCTGGAAGCCATGCCCGGCGTAGAAAATGAGCGCTACATCGTTGGGGCGGATGCGGCTGGCGAAGCGGCGGATGGCACGGTCGAGGTCAATGAGCTTTGCGTTTTCGACCAGCAGGGTTTCAAAGCCGAGCTCGCCGAGGGTCAACTCCATGGAACGGGCATCGTTGCCGGCGTTGAGCAGGGCGGCTGAGGGGTATTGGTCATTGCCGATGATGAGGGCGTGGCGGCGCTCTTCGAGTGTGGGCTCGACTTCCACCTTGAGATCCCGGTTGGGGTCATTCTGCGCAAAGGCCAATAGCGGCAGCAGGCAGGCGAGCGGGATCAGAATTCGGAGTTGCATGGGGGTGCCTTAAGGGAGGAAGCTCACCTTGCGGGAGCGGTTGTCGAGGGTTGCGTCTTCGGAGGCTTCAGCGCTGAGGAGCTGCTGGCCCTGGTATTTGTATTCAATCGTGGCGGGCTTGCCGGTGGGAGGGGTGGTTGTCTCGGCAATCAAGCGGCCGTCGGAATAGCGCATGGAGCGGCGGTAGAGGGGCTTGGTGAGATCGGGTTCCCCGTTGGGAAGGGGCGTGAAGATGGCGATGCTTTGGAGGAGATCGCCCTGCCAGGCGAAATCATAGACTTCGGGAACCTTGACGTCCGGCCCGGCGGGGAAGGCGCGACGGATGCGGCCGGCTGAGTCATAAGAGACACGGAAGAGGCGGGGCTGATCCCAGGAGAAGGGGTGGAAGTATTTGTTGCCGGCGATGACGTGGCCGAGGCGGGTATCCATGAACTCCTCCACCAGGACGATATCGAGGGCGGGGTGATTGGCGAGCAGGACGGGGAGACCGGGCCCCGCCAGAGTGGTGACGAGGTCGGCGGGGCGGGCGGATTTGCCGGCTGCTTCGGCAGTGGGCGTGCTGGAGATGGGATCGTCAAAGATCGTGCGGGCTTTTTTCTGTTCGACGACGGCCGTAGACTGGGTGGCGGTGTTTTCGACAGTGGCGTCGAAGACGCGTGAGACAGCCTGGGAGCTGGGGTCGTATTCAAATTTGAAGCGGGAGAGCAGGCGCGGGGGCTTCTCATCGGCGGTGGTCTGGATGGCTTCAAGATGTTCGCCACTCCAGCGGAATTCGGTGATTTGTTTGTTGCTGGCGATGACCTTATCGATGCGGCGGGCGAATTGCAGGCTGGCTGGATCGTAGGCGAGGTGGGGGGCGATGGGGGCGTTGCTGAACCAGTGGGGCTTGCCGGTGGGGGCAGGCGGGGGCGCAGTGTCGAGCTTGCCAAGGAGGGTGAAGGCCTGCTTGCGGCGTTCGGGGCTGCCGGAGAGGGATTGGGCGGCGTCGAGATATTTCAGGAGATAGCCGCGAGCTTCCGTGCGCTCGCGTTTGAGCAGGGAGAGAATGCCGGCGCGAAAGAGAAGTTCGTGGTCTTCGGGGTCAGACCGGAGACCTTCCTTGACCAGGGCCAGGGCGCTTTCGAAGCGGTTTTCTTTGAGCAGGGTGGTGAGCTTGGAGCCTCGTTCATCGCGGCCCTTGAGGATCTGGAATTCCATGTCGCGGCGGGCGCGGTCGCCTTTGTCCCATTCGGCTTCGACGGAAACGAGGGAGTCATAGCGGTCGAGGATGCTGAGGGCTTCGCGGAATTTGCCCAGTTTTTCGAGGAGGCGCACCTGGGAGAGCAGCAGGGGAGGGAAGTTGGGGTATTGGCCCAGGCCTTCGCGCAGGGAGCGTTCGGCGCTTTCGAGTTTTCCTTCGGCGATGAAGCGATCGACGAATTCGGTGGTGCGGAGGGCGGGGGCGTTGTCGGAAGCGACGCCGAGTTTGGAACTGGTGCGGGTGGTGCGAGGGGCGCGGACAAGGCAGACGCGGGCGGATTCAGAAAGTTCGCGGGCGGCGAGATCCTGCGGGTCACGCTTGAGGGCCAGACGGAGATGCGCCAGCGCGGTGCCGCAATCCTTAACGTCGAGGCGGGCCTGGGCCATGGTCTTGTGATGGTCGCGGCTCATGGTGAGAGCTTTGCGCTGCATTTCGTTGAATTCAGGGAAGAGGAATTCGTAGCGCTGGAGTTGGGAATAGAGGTTGAGGTAGGAGTCCCACTGGCTGCCGGTGGCGAGGGCGCGGAGGATGGCGCGGCGTTTGGCAAGGCTTTTTTCGAGAGTGGCGAAGCGGTCGCGCTGGGCCTGGAATTCGGCATCGGTGGGGAAGACGGCGGTGGAAGATTCGACGCGCTGGCGGGCTATGCCGAGGTCCTTGGCTTCCATCAGACCCTGTTCAAACTCGTCGACAGCGGCTTTGAGTTTGGCAAGGGAATCTTCGCGGAGCGCGCGAATTTTGGCGGCCTGGGGAAATTCCTTGATGGCGGCGGCAATCAGGCGGCCCTGGAGCGCCAGGGTTTGGGCTTTGCCCTTGGGATCTGTGAAGTTGGCTTCGTCAGAGAGATAGGCGCGGAGGGCGTCTTCCGTGTCGGCGGCATTGAGGATGGCGATAATGACGCCGTTGGGGAGGGGGTCGCCTTGCTTGCTGCGACCGCTGCCGATTACGCCGGGGGCTTGGGCCCACAGGGTATTGCTGTCGCCGTCGGCCTTGACGGAATCGGGGAGGACGGTCAGGGATGGGTCGGCGGCTGTGGTGATGAGCTCAGTGCGGACAAAGTCGCGACGGATGAGCGGGAGTGCGGCGAGACGCTGCACCTGGCAGGAGCCGACCTGCTTCTGGATGTAAGTGGGGGCGGCCGTGCAAAGGCGGACACGATCTTTGCCGTTAAACTGGATTGCTTCGCCGGAAACGAATTTGTAAGCGCCGTCCTGATCGAGGACGACGACCACCCCTGCGCTGAGGGGGAGCGCCAGTCCGCAAAAGAATGCGGCGAGGGAGACGGCGCGAATGGGCAGATTCACTTTCTAACTCCTGGGCAACTTTGCCTGTGGGTATTGTGTACTACATAACGAACAATAGCCAGCGGTACGAGGCACACTCTGTTTAGCGTCGGCTGACTTGGGCAAGGGTCACTTTGCAAGGGATTTGGCCTCCCATGCTGTGGCTTCGCCGGATTGCCCCTGAGCTGCAAACAAATCCCTGAGGTTCCGGGCGGCGGTCAGGGTAGCAGAATGCGAGGGGCCGCGGCTGGCCAGAAAAGTTTCGTAGGCAGATAGTAGCAGCTTTTCGGCCTCAGCGTACTTCTTGAGCTGGGAGAGGCAGACGCCGAGGGCGAAGCGGGTTTGGGCCAGGTCCGGATCGCCGGGGTTCAGCTTCCTGGATTGTTGGGCTTCGAGATCCCGCAGGAAGGGTTCGGCTGCGGCGTGCTTCCCGGCGCGATTGAGGTAATGGCCCTTCTGTGTCAATGCGCGCATGAGGGCAGGGCTGCCGGGCTGGAGGAGCTTCTGGTGGAGGGCGGCGGATTTTTCAACCCAGGGTGCGGCGGCGTTTAAGTCACCCTTGACTAGCTGGACGGCGGCCAGCGAGTAATAGGTGCCCGCGACGTAGGGATGACGTTCCCCGTAGCGGTTTGTGAGATGGCGCAAGGTTTCTGAGTAGAGAGCGAAGGCGCGGTCATGTTGACCAGAGGCGGACAGTGCGCCGGCCAGATTGGAGCGGCTGGCGCTGGGTTCCGGGTGGGATTCGCCGAAGACCTGGACCTGGATGGCCAGGGCACGTTCGATGAAGGGGACGGCTTCGGCGGGTTTACCGGACTGGATGAGGCAGCGGCCGAGGGCGTTGAGACTATGGGCAGTGTCGGGATGTTGTGGGCCCTTGACCTTTTCGCGAATGGCGAGGGCTTCGTGGATGTGGGGAAGGGCCTCCGCGAAGCGGCCTTCGTGGCGGAGAACGTCGCTGAGGAGCTGGACGGCGTCGGCGGTGCTGGCGTGCTCGTGGCCGTGGGCTTTGTCAAAGATGGCGATGGAGCGGCGGACGCTCGATTCGGCTTCTTTGCGACGGCCGAGGTTGTCGAGGGTCAGGGTGATCTCGTAGAGGGCTGAGCCGGTGAGGGCGTGATCGGGGCCGAGAAGCTTCTCGCGGATCTGGAGGGCTTCTTCGTAGTAGGGGAAGGCCTCGGGCGTGCGGCCGTTTTGTTGGAGGGCGCTGCCGAGCAGGATCAGGATATCTGCCGTGGCGGTGCTTTGGCGGCCTGTGGCTGCAACTTGAGTCTGGAGGGCAGCTCGGAGCAGTTTTTCGGCTTCGTCAAAGCGGGCCAGGCCCATGTAGGCGGAGGCCATAACCGATTCGAGGCTGGCGCGGAGTTCCGGTTGGGAGGATAGCTCGGTGGCGATCCGGCGCGAGCCTTCTTCGAGGAGTTGTACGGCGGTGGGGTCCTTGCCGAGCGACTCATTGGGATCGGGTGAGGCGAAGACGCCGATGAGGAAGTTCAGTGCGGTTTCGGCCCGGGTGCGTTCGGAGATGGCGGTGCGGCGTTGCTCAAAGGCGATGTAAGTAAGGGTGGAAATGCCGACCAGGGCAAGTGTCGCGATGGCGCAAGCGGCCTTGTTGCGGAGAACGAATTTCTGCAGGAAATAAGACCAGGTTTCCGGGCTGGCGGAGACGGGGAAGCCATCCAGGTAGCGGCGCAGGTCCAGGGCGAAGGCTTCGGCCGAGGAGTAGCGGCGGTCTGGTTCCTCGCGAAGGGCTTTGTTGAGAATGCGATTGAGGTCGGTGTCGAGTTGATTGGGTTTCGCTGAGGGCAGCGCTCCGGTGAGCAGCCGGTGGAGGATGACGGCGAGGGAGTAAGTATCACTTGCGGTGGTGATGGGGCCGCCGTGCATTTGTTCGGGGCTGGCGTAATCGGGAGTCAGCAGGCGGATCTGGGTTTCTTCGCGATTGGCAGCTTCGCCGATGAGCTTGGCGATGCCGAAGTCGAGAAGTTTGGGGGTTCCCCCTGCGGTGACGAAGATGTTGGATGGTTTGAGATCGCGATGGATGACGAGGTTGCGATGGGCAAAGTGGACGGCGAGACTGATTTCGATGACGAGTTCGACGATTTGACGCGGCGACAACTTTTGTTCGTTGCAGTAAGCCTGGAGGGGGCGGCCATCGACGAACTCCATGGCGAACCAGGGCAGGCCGTCGGGGGTATTTCCGCCGTCAAGCAAGGCGGCGATGTTGGGATGGGCGAGGGAGGCGAGAATGCGGCGCTCATCGCGGAAGCGGCCGATGAGGTCTGGAGTGCTCAGGCTTTGGCGTAAGACTTTGATGGCGGCCTGTTGGGTGAAGCCTTCTTTGTCGCGATGGGCTTTGTAGACGATGCCCATGCCGCCCTGTCCGATTTCGGCTTCTACTTCCCAATCATCGAAGCGCGGCGGGGCGGTCGGGGCAGCCAGGGCAGAGTTTGCGGCGGCGCCGACGATATTTTCGAGAAAGCTGCCGGAGGAAACGTGGGAGTGGAGCAGCTTCTGGACAGCGAGCAGAAGGGCAGGCTCATTGGAGCACTGATCCTCGAGAAAGGCTTCGCGCTCCGCTGGTGGGAGATTGAGTGCGGCATCAAAGAGCGCTTCGGCGCGGCTGAAGTCTTGCGGGCTCATGAGGATTCACCAAGGGCCTGGTGGAGCCAGGCGCGGGCGAGGCGGAGATGCCGAAAGACGGCTTGTTCGGAGATGCCCATCGCTTCGGCGGCTTCAGCCTGGGTGAGGCCGCCAAAGTAAATGAGATCGATGACGGTCGCCTTGTTGGCATCGACGAGGGCCAGCTTTTCGAGGAGATCATTCAGCACAACGATGTCCTCCGTGAGCGGGGAGTTGGCGGCAATGGAGTCGTCGAGAGGAAGAATGGCCGCGCCTGCGCCCCGCCGCTGGCGGCCCTGGCTGCGGGCGTGATCGACAAGCAAGCGGCGCATAACGCGAGATGCAACGGCGTAGAAGTGAAAGCGGTCCTGCCAGGGAACTTCCGCGCTAAAGAGGCGGAGGTACGATTCATGAACCAGACCGGTGGCGCTGAGGGTGAGGTTTTGACTTTCAAGCGAAACGTAGCGGCGCGCGATGAGCTTGAGGTGATCGTAGATGAGAGGCACGAGGTGGTCGAGAGCTTCCGGGCTACCGTCCCGCCATTGGGTGAGCAGCAGGGTGATTTCTCGTGTCTTGGGCTCACGTTCAGACATTCCATGACTTTATCTCGTAGTTCATTGCGAAATGGTTAATAAGGGCGATCCGGCCGAATCGAAGAGGCGCACCGTGGACTGGGAGGAATTGCGCGGGCTGAGGAGGATGAGCTCCGTGCGGAAGCCACCGCCATCGGCCAAGTGGGGGAAGATTACGGGGCTTGGGGCAGGGCGAGTCTGGTCGGCAACCGGGAAGGTCGTGAAAAGCAGTTCGCCGCGAGCGTTGAACAGGGAGCGGACGGTGAGTGCAACGAAGGGAGTGGCTGAATCCATCTCGATGGTGCCGACGAAGCCGGCGGGCAGGCCGGTGACCAGAGCGTTGGCTTCCGCAGCCGTGTGGCCGTTGGCGGGCAAGCTGACGGGAGCGCCGGGAGAACCAGCGGGACTAACGCCATCAAGGGCAAAGGCGCGGAAGGTGATGGTACCGGGGCTGCCCGGATTGGCGATGGCGATGCCGGTGCCATAGCCGGTGGAGAGGTCGACGAAGACGCGCGCACTGGTAGTAGTCAGGGCGGCGGGGATACCCGATTCGGTGGTGATGATTCCGTTTTGAGCGTAGCGGAAGGTGCCGGAGCCGCTGGGGGTAGTCTGGCCGGGGTCTGGATTGACCTCAACCCAACCAGCCCGGACATTGGCGGACGAACCATCGGTTTCGATGGCCCAAGCCCCACCGGCGGGGATGCGGTACGAGAACACGGACGCGGTTTCGCCTTCCATCGTACGGACGAGGAAGGCGGCGCCGAAATCATCGAAGATGCGGAGCTGCCCGGTTTGTTCACTGGGAGTGGTGTTGATGAGGGCAATTTTGGAATTGAAGCCACCGCCTTCGGGCAGGTGGGCAAAGAGCATGGGCGTGGTGGGGACAGCAAGCTGAGTGTCTACGACGGCGGTGGTGGAAAACAGGAGTTCGCCGCGCTGGTTGATGGTGAGGCGGAGGGCCATGGCAGAAAGAGGCCGGTCGCTGGTGATGTCGAGAGTGCCAAATTGGCTAGTGGTCGCGAAGTCCGAGGGGTAGGCGAAGTCGGGCACGATCTGTTGGAGGTCCGTGAGGAGGCGGGTGGTGTGGTGTCCGGCGGGAAGGCTTGCCTGGCCGGAGGCTACGGAGTTTCCATTGCGGTCGCGGAGAGTAATGCGGTAGTTGGCGGTTTCGGTATTGGGATTGACGAAAGCGATGCCGGTATTGATGTTGAGGGTTCCCGTGAATTGGCCACCGGGGGAAGTGAGGGCGTCGCGGTTCTCGACAAAGATGCGATTGCCGCGGGAGGGCGGGGAAGCGGGAACGCCGGTTTCCCCGACAACTACGCCGTTCTGGATGAGCTGGAAGACAGCCAGGCCGTAGGGAGCTTCGCCGGATTCGAGCGATACCGTGGCGTAGCCGGCCCGGGTTTCCTGAGAGGTGCCGGTGGTACGGATGGAGGCAGCGGCACCGGAGCCAAGGCTGAGTTCGCGAGTGCTGCGGGGGTCGGTGGGAGCTGACGTAGAGAGGGTAACGGGTTCGGAATAGGCAGTGAGGCCAGAGGGCGTTTGGGCGGCGATGCGATAGGAGTAAGCGACGCCCGGCGTGGCGGAGGGGTCGATGAAGGAAAGGGCATTGACGCGGCCGATTTCCTGCCAGTCTCCCGAGTCCCCGACAGTGCGGTAAACGAGGTAGGCCTGAGCGCCCGAAACGGCCTGCCAGATGAGGCGGACGCCGCTGGTGTCGCTGGTGAGCTGTAAGCCGGAAGGGGCGGGGGAAATGTTGAGGGAACGAACGCTGGTCAGGTTGTCGGAGGCGTCGTAGGTGTATTCGAGTCCACCGCCGTTGGGGTAAGCCACCCGCAGGAGGCGGCCGGCCTGATCATAAGAGTAGGTCTGGGCCAGCAGCGGCACCAGGGTGAAGATGGAAATGAGTAAATTGCGCATGACAGGCTCCTTAGAAGGCAACAAAGACGTTGTTAGATAGGGCAAGGGCGGGCCGGCCGGCAAGTTGCAGGGCGGCAACGTATTCCTTCCAGTGGGCATGTTCCCCGAAGATACCGATGAAGCCGGTATTGACCGCTTGGCGGGCTTTGCCTTCGGTGGCATAGCGGGCGCCTTCGTTGATATGTTGAGCTGCCTCAACGGGGTTGTTGCTGGTCAGTGCTTCCAGGAGTTGGCCGCCGACGTGCAACGCCAGTGCGCTGGCAGTGCCGGCCAGAAGCTTTTGCTTCAATTCCCGACTGACCGTCCTGTTAAAAACTTTGCGGGCATAGGCGGGTGGGAGGACCCTGGGAGCGAGCGAATTTGCTTCCTTAAGCGACCATTTGGCCGGGCCTTTGGTGAAAGCTTTGCCTGCGGCTCCACCAAGGAAACCAAATGCACCGCCGGAGAGAGCGTCTTTGGCAAGCTGGCCAGCGTCCACGGATTCGCCACTGAGTCCAGCCTGAACCAGGTTTTCCGTAACGGCTGCGGCAGCCCCAGCCAGGCCGGCGCAGGCGAGTCCGCCGCAAGCGGCTGTAATGGCTCCTCCGACGGCCCCACCAAGCGCGACAGCACCGTAGCGCTCAAAGCCACTGAACTTTCCTTTCACTACATCCGTAACGACCTGAACCGTAACGGCGACAACGGCTCCAATCACGGCTCCAGCGAGAACATGCCAAAACTCGCCTTCCGGGTCGGCTCGGAGCACAGGGTTATTGCCGGCATAGGCAAAGCGGTTCAGTGAGCCGGGGCTGGTGATGGAACCGAAGCGGGCGTCCTGATTGAGAAAGCGCCGCAGCGAAGGCGAATACCAGCGATAGCGCATGTAGTTGAGGCCATTGGGATCGGTGAGTACGCCGAAAAGGCCGCTGAAGAGAAAGGGGGTATCGGTGTTGCCGGAGCGCTCGATGATCGAGCCGAAGGGGGTATAGGAGATGCGGCCATCGACATCACCGGCCGAGTTGGTCAGGGCGGTGGTATTGCCGCTCTCATCGTAGTGGTAGACGCGGATGGCCCCGCCGGATTCCTCATAGAGCAGACCGACGGCATAGACATACCTGGTCTGGCGGCCGCTGGGTTCCTGGCGCACGAGCACCTGGGATAAGCGTGGGCCCGGGTTGACGACGAAGCGGGTAGTGGCGTTGCTCCGGGTCCAGGCGACGAGGCGGTCTTCGGCGTCGTAAGTGTAAGAAACATTGCCAGCGTTGACGAGGTTGTTCTTGGTGTCGTAGCGGTAAGCGGTGCCGGCGCGAGTGAGATTGCCATCGCGGTCCATGCTGACCGTAGTTCCGTTGAAGGTAGCGAGGACATTGCCGGGGCCGTAAGTCATGGAGACAGGTTGAAGAGAAAGTGGCGTGCTAGCGCCGGGGAGGCGGGATTCGGCGCGAAGTTGTCCGGCGGGATCGATGGAGAAGCGGTAGTCGACGATGATTGCTCCCTGGGCGGAGCGATCTACCCGGCGGAGGGGGCGGCCGCTGCGGTCATAGGTGATCAGGCGGGTGGCACCATTGGGAAAGTCGATGCGGGAGACTCCGCCGATGGGGTCCCAGGCCATGCGAGTGACGCGGTTGGCCCAATCGGTAATTTGCGTGATGCGGCCGCGCTTGTCGTATTCGTAGTTGAGGGTCTGGCCATCGGGATAAGTGAGGCGGGCGAGGTTGCCGGATTCGTCGTAGGTGTAGCGGAGCGAATTGCCAGCGTCATCGGTATAACGGGTCAGGCGGCGGGTGGAGTCATAGGCGCGATTGAGAGTTGTCGGATTTTGTCCTCCGGTGCGGACGCGCAGCAGATTGCCGGAGGCATCAAAGTCATTGTTGATTTCGGGGTTGGGGGCAACGGTCGAGTTGGGTGCCGTGGTGGTGATGCGGGTGAGATTGCCTTTGTTGTCGTAAGTGTAGTTGCGAACGCGGCCTTCGGCAGTGGTTTCGCGGGAAACCTGGTCGGCCGCGGTGTAAGTCAAACGGGTTGTACCCTGGGGTGTGGTGACGGCTGATATGCGGTTGGCGCGGTCATAGGAGAACTCGACAAGTGGAGTGTTGGAGGAGAGGGCATTGGGATCGAAAATGGCCGTGATGCGGTCCTGGTCATTCCAGCGTTGGGTGAAGCGGCGGCCGAAAGCATCGGTGACCTGGGTAGTGCGGCCGATGCGGTCGAGAACGCGGGTTTCGGTACGTCCAAGCGGGTCCGTTGTCTCTACCAAACGCCCGGCGGCGTCATAACGCATTCTGGTTTCGTGGCCGAGTGCGTCGATTGAGGAAATGGGCAGATCGCGGAAGTCATAAGAGATGCGGGAAAGTAGTGCGCCTTCGCCATCTCGTTCCGCAACAATGTTGCCGTTCTTGTCGTATTCAAAACGCACGATGTAGCCATCCGGTTCGGTGACGGCAATGACACGGCCAGCCGCGTCATAGGAAAAACGTTTGGTGAAGCCGGCGGGATCGGTTTCGGCAATCAGGCGGTCCTCGCCGTCGTGAGTAAAATTGGTGCGACCAGCTTCGGTAAGTTGGCCGATCTGGTTGCCATTTTTGTCGTAAAAGTAAGTGGTGGCGTTGTTGTCGCGGTTTATGCTGGTGGTGATGCGTCCGCGGGTGTCGTAACGGTTGAGGATGGTGCCCGCAGGATCGGTTTGACGCAGCACCTGGAGACGAGCATTGTATTCGTAGCCATTGCCGGCGCCGTCAGCGTCGACCGAGGAGACCAGCCGGCCGATTTCATCGTATTCAAGCTGGATGCGGGAACCGGCTTCGTGGGGATGACGGCTACCGGTGAGGATGCCGTTGCGGTAGGTGAATTCGAGAGTGTTGGTCTGACCCTGCTTGACGGTAACCAGGTTGCCGGCGCCGCCATAGGTGCGCTGACTTTGGGCCCCTTCGGCATCAGTGATGCGGGTGAAGTTCATGTCGCCGAAATTGGACTCGAGATTGGTGGAGTTGCCGAGAGCATCGGTGAAGCGGACTGGCTGAGAAAGGTTGTTGTCGGAGTAAACGATGCCCAGACGCCGCACGCGGGGTGCACCGGGGCCGGACTGCCAGACGTTCGTTACGCGGCCAAGGGGGTCGTAGTCAAAATCGGTGTAGTTGCCGTTGGGGGCGATGAGCCGGGTGCGGTTGCCGTTGGAGTCGTATTCATAGCGGGTTACATGGCCCAGGGGGTTGGTGAGGGAAAGGAGATTGAAATTGCTGTCGTGCTCATAGGTGGACGAATTGCCCAGGCGATCCGAATAAAGAGTGGTGGTGCCGCTGGCATTGGGTGTGTAAGTAAAGGTGGCCGGCAGATTGGCAGGATTGGCATCGTCCTGTTCGATGACTTGACCGGCGGAGTTGTAAGTATTGGTGAAGATCGGGTCGCCATCCGGGGCAATGATGCGGGTCAGGCGGTTGGCGTTGTCATATTGAAAGCGAGTTTGGATCGGCACCTCACCGAAACGAAGCTCGAAGTTGGCGGTGAAGCTTCCGGTACCGGAAGCGGTTCTGGCGAGTACATTCCAATTGCCGGCGGGGCTGCGATTGAGGTAGCCGTCATAGAGGTCGAGACTGGCATTGAAGGTGATGGTCTCGCTGTTGCCGCTGGTACCTCGGAGGGTCGTTCCGGGGACGGGAAACTGAACGCCGTTGGGGCCGCGGAGAATCACCGTGAGGGGGCCGGAGGGGCGGGTTCCAGAGGCAGTTTGTGTGCGGGAGAGCCGGCCGGTGAGGCGAACGAAGCCAGTGGGTGCAGTGCGGGTGACGTTCAAACTGCGGATCGCCGCGAGGGAGGGCGAGAGGTTCACGCTGCCGGAAGGAAAGGCCTGGACGTCGTCCATAAGAAAAGGGCCATAGAGCGAATCCAGTTTGCCGTCGGCAGCGTAGACAAGGCGGACAGCACGGCTGGCGGCATCGGCAATGCTGGTCAGTCGCGTGCGGGTTCCTGCGACGCTGCCGTAGCCGAAATGAATGTTGGGACCTGCGGTGACGTTGAGGCTGGCCAGCCGGCTGTCCGGCTGGTAGGTGGAACGGGCTTCTTTCGAGCTGGCATCGATGTAGAGATCGGGCAAGCCGTTGGCCAGGAAGTTGATAACGGAATAGTCGGGCCGCTCCAACTGAAAGCCCCCATTCGTTCGCCAGGTGAGACGTTCGTAGCGGTTTGCGTGGTCAAGGGGCGTGCATGTCTGATTTCTCGCATTGACGCGAAAGCGCATTTGCTTGCCGCTGGGCATGCTCACTGTGACGACGGTGCCAGTGTTGACCGTAGCGGGTTGAATGGACCATTCATACCCATGACTCCAACCGATACCGAGGTTGCCGGTGCGGGTGTTTGCCGAATCATAGAGAAGCGGAACAGAGCGGGCTCCAGGGCTGGTGAAAGGGAGAGTGGTTTGCAGCCAGCGGAAGGCACCCGTAGCCGTGTCGACGCCATTGCCGGCAAAGGATTCCAGCCGGGGACGGACTTCCTGCTGGTAGGTGGCGGGGTTGACGAGCTGGGCGGAAAGGGGACTCAAGGTGAAGATCAATAGAATAATGGGGTGTCGCATGGTGCTGCCTCGTACTCAGTTAGCGATGTTTTGGGCCAAATCCTTCGCGGGAGGAGTGGATTTTCATTAAAGTTTTTTTGGAATCACCAGGGAAGGTCTGCGTGGTGATGCCAGCGGAGGATGCTTGCTATACGCGCCTGCTATAGCAAGTCCTTGTAAATCAAAGTTGAAGCGCTAATTGTTCACAAAGGGCAAGCCGCCAATTCGGTCGTATTAGGGTTTTCTAAGTCTTAGATAAATATTCCTAATAGGATTGATCGCCTAAGTGCATGAATGATAAAGTCTGGCAAGCCCTCGTGGCTCATACCTGAAATTTTAAGGAGTTCGAATGCTAAGGGGTAATTCGACTTTGATTCTCGCCATGGCAGCATTCTTGTCGGCTGCTGCTTCTTACGGCCAGATTTTGCACGGCTCGCTGGTGGGCAATGTGCGCGATTCCACTGGTGCGGCGATGCCAGCCGTTAAGCTTGTGCTGGTAAATTCCGACACCGGCCAGACGCGCGAAGGCGCCACCGATGTCAATGGCAGCTATTCTTTCGTTACGCTGCTGCCCGGCTCTTATGAACTCACCATGACCAAAGAGGGCTTCCGTGCGCAGCGCGAGCAGGGCATCAATGTTGTGGTGAACAACGTGACCCGCCTGGATGTCAACTTGCAGGTGGGCCAGGTTAGCGACTCGATCACGATCAATGCGGCAGTGGCGTCACTGCAGACGGATCGGGCCGATATTCGCGCTGAAGTAACGAGCAAAGAGTTGCTCAACATCCCCGTTCCCGCGGGCCGCAACTATCAGAATCTTTTTGTTACCATCCCTGGCTTCTCCCCGCCCCGCAACGCTCACTCGGTGCCAGCCAATCCATCCCGGGCGCTGCAATTTAACGTCAACGGCACCAGTTCGAGTTCGAACAACACCCGTATTGACGGGGCATCTTCCACCAATGTCTGGCTGCCGCACGTCGTGGCCTACGTTCCCGCACTGGAATCGATCGAGACCGTCAACGTCGTTACAAACTCTTTCGACGCCGAACAGGGCCTGGCCGGTGGCGCGGCGATCAACGTGCAGATCAAGTCCGGTACCAACGAGTTGCACGGCTCGGCATTCGAGTATTACAACTCCAACGCGACCAAGGCCAAGCCCTTCTTTCTGCCTGCTGGCCAGCGCAACCCCAAGTACGTTTTCAACCAGTATGGTGGCAGCGTGGGCGGCCCCATCATCAAGAACAAACTCTTCTACTTTGCCAGCTACGAAGCGACGCGCGACCGCCGCTTTGCATCTGGTCTTGCAAATATTCCTACGGTTGCCATGCGGAACGGCGACCTGAGCGGCGCGGCTGCCGGCCGCCCGATCTTCGATCCGGCAACGGGCACGGCGGACAATTTTGATCGCAGTCCGTTTCCTGGCAACATCATTCCTGCCTCCCGCTTCAGCCCGGCTGCGGTCCGTCTCGCCTCGCTCTTTCCCACGCCCATCGCGCCTGGTACCGTGAACAACTTCTTCACCGGCGGCGGCTTCAACTTTGACCGCGACACGCTGGATACGAAAGTCAACTTCAACGCCAGCGAAAAGCTGACGACCTACGCGCGCATTTCGATTCTGGACTACCGCTCGACCAATCCCGGATTCTTTGGGGAAGGCCTGGGCGGTCCGCCGCTGGGTGGCGGCCAGGTGGGCCGGGCCACTGGAAGCAGCTACTCGACTACTTTTGCAGCCACTTATGTTCTGAAGCCTACTTTCATCGTCGACGCCTACTTCGGCTGGACGCGAATGCAGGGCGACTCCCGCCAGCCACGGCTCGAAGAAAACGTTGGCCGCGATGTCCTTGGACTTCCCGGCACCAATGGGCCACGCTTCTTTGAAGGCGGCATGCCGCAATTCCAGGTGAGCGGCTTCACCAATTTCGGGCATCCTAATAACTTCATGCCCTATCTCAACAACGACCCCCAGTTCCAGTACGTCGCCAACGCCAACTGGAACAAGGGCAAGCACCAGATCCGCTTCGGGTCCGACTTCTACCAGCAGCAACTCAACCAGACGCAACCTGAGTTTGTCGGTGCTCCCTGGGGCGCTTCGGGTGGATTCGGTTTCGCTCCTGGTCAAACTAGCTTTCGCGCCCGCCCTGGCACCGGCGGAGCTCCGAATACCTCGGAGTACAATTCCTGGGCCAGTTTCATGCTTGGCCGCACGAACAACCTCGGTCGGCTCCTCATGGTGCCGGACTCCTTCACGACCCGCACGAATCTCTACTCCGCCTATATCCGCGACCAATGGCAAGTTAGTCCCAAACTCACCCTCAATCTTGGTGTGCGTTGGGAATACTTCCCCTTCCCGACCCGGGCTGACCGTGGCCTGGAGCAATACGATTTCGGCCAGAACAAGATGCTGGTTTGCGGCGTGGGCGTAGTTCCCAAAAACTGCGGCGTCAATGAGTCCAAGCGCCGTTTTACGCCCCGTTTCGGCCTGGCCTATCGCGTTACGGACGATTTTGTCGTTCGCGCTGGCTACGGCATCACGAACGATCCATATAACTTGGGCCGCCCCTTCCGGACGAATCATCCCCTGCTGATTCCCTTCAACCAGACGGCAGCGAATTCCTGGACCCCGGCTAGCATTTTCGATCAGGGAATTCCCACCATCGTCGCGCCGGATCTCGGCAATGGCATCATCGATATCGGCAACTTCGTTGAGGCCAATACGGTGATTCCGAACCAGTGGACCCGCGGTTACATCCAAAGCTGGAACGTTGCTTTGCAGAAGCGTTTCAAGTCCGGCTGGGTGGGTGAAGCTGCCTATGTGGCGACGCGTGCCGTCAACCAGCTTGGCAATCTCAACCGCAATGCTGCGCCCATCAATGGCGGCAACGCCGGCCGGCCCCTCGCCGTGCAGTTTGGCCGCTTCGCCAACACGATCCAGGTTACGGGCTTGGGTACCTACAAGTACGACTCGCTGCAGACCAAGCTCGAACGCCGCTTTGCATCCGGCTTCCAGGCTCTCTTCGCTTACACCTTCTCAAAGAACATGGGCATTGCTGGGAACATCAATTCCGATGGTGGCCCTCGCATTCACCACCCTGATCACTACCGCCTCAACTGGGCAGTGAGCGATCTCAACATTCCGCATAACTTCCAGTTCAGCGGCATTTATGAGCTTCCCTTTGGCAAGGGCAAGAAGTTCGCTAGCTCCGGTCCGGCTGCGTGGTTCTTCGGCGGCTGGCAGATCAATGGCTTGCTCTCGGCGCTTTCCGGACAGCCTTACTCCGTCACCGCGCCGGGCACGGACCTGAACGCTCCCGGCAATGGGCAGCGTGCTGACCTCCTCAAGCCGAACGTGGAGAAGCTGGGTGGCGCTGGCCCTGGGCAGAAGTGGCATGATCCTTCCGCCTTCGGTCAGGTGCGCGAAGCGCGCTACGGCACGGCAGGCTGGAATATTCTCGATAGCCCTGGCATCATCAACCTGGACGGCAGTATCTTCCGCACCTTCCGTCTCACGGAACGCTTCACGATGCAGTTCCGCGCTGAGGCTTTCAACTTGACGAATACGCCTCACTTCAACGCCCCCATCGCTGACGTCGCTAACAGCCGCTTCATGGAGATCACTTCCACCCGCGGCACTGGGCGCGAAGGGATCGACGAGCGCATGTTCCGCTTCGGTTTGCGGCTTGGCTTCTAGGCCCTAACTGCTAGCCCGGGCTCACACGCTGATTCAGGCGGTGTGGGCTCGGGCGCTAATCGAGCAGTTGCTCCCAGTTCACCAACAGTTCAACTACCGGGCCCTCTCTACCTTCCCGCGGCTGGAAAACTGCAAAGCGCTGTCCATCCTTGGAGACGTCCATTGAATTCCGGTATTGCTGCTTCACCATGTTCCGCTCAAAGAGTTTCTGCGGAGTGCCGAAACGAGGGGCTGGGCCACTCAGGTCGGTGCTTATGCTGTATACCCCTTCCCCGCTAACAAAGAAGAGTTCCCGGCCATCTCCCCTCCATACCGGATTGCCCGCTCCTGGTGCCGTTACCTGCCACTGCTCCTGCAAGTCCGGATATCTGGCAACGAAGACAACTGGCTTGCTGTCGATTGCTTTGTTGTAAACAACCCAGCGCGAGTCGGGCGAAAACCGCAGATTTGTTGCGTTTCTGAGCAGATCCGGGAGGCTTGCCTGCTTCTTGTCCACATCCAACAGTTTTGTGCTGCCAGCCGCAGCGAGCGCAATCGTCTTTCCATCCGGACTCCAGTCCGAGCAGCTCATTCCTGCTGTCGCCTCTTCCAGCAGCAACTCCGGTTCTCCCAGTCCTCCAGCCGCAATCCGGAATACCTGGCGATTCGCCTTCCGGTTGGAAACAAAAGCAATCCAATTTCCGTCGGGACTCCAAA
>CAZECF010000072.1:0-23288 GCA_964510335.1 uncultured Bryobacter sp.
ATTGCCGGAAAGCTCCCTGTACGAACTGAGCCAGATCCTTACGATCTGGCTCGTGAATTCGACTGAGAGATATATCAAAGCCCAGCAATGTACACAAGGGGCGATTACATTAAAATTGCAACTTCAATGCGAATTGCACAAAGCGGGGATCGAAGGTGGAACCTACGACGCCAAAGTTAGCGGCGGCGAGGTTGACGCCGGGAGCACCGAAGTTCGTTTTGTTAAAAAAGTTATAGAACTCGGAGCGGAATTGGAGGCGGGCGCCTTCATTGATGAAACGCAGGGCGAAGCTCTTGGAGAGAACGAGGTCGGTCTGATAGAGCGGGAAGCCGAAGGCGACGTTGCGACCGAGGTTACCGAAGGGCGCAGTTACCGGGGGGACGGCGAGGTTGGCTCGGTTAAAGTAATTGCGGAAATCCCGGTCGCCTGCAGCTCGAACTCCTGCCGAGCCATCGATGAGGTTCGGGCGAAGAGCAACGTTGCCGAGAAAGTCCGGCTGGCCGTCGGAGAGGATGCCGGACGCGTCCGGATAGCGGATGTTGAGCGGTAGTCCGGATTGCGAATTTACAATCGCGGAGACTTGCCAGCCACCGACGATGGCATCGAGGCCAGCGTTCATATTACGGCCGAACTTACGGTTCTTGCCGAGAGGTGCGTCGAAGACGAAGCTGGTGGTGTTATTCCAGCGCTGGTCAAAACTGGAAGGACCTTTATCGTTGGCGACATTGCGAATGTCCTGCGGATTGGGGCTGCCGCCGACGGTACCTTCGAGAACCTGGCCAACGGTGTCGATGGCCTTGCCGTAAGTGAAGGAGTTGAGTAATGTGATCCAGTCCCCGCGGTGTTCAAACTTCAACTGGAAAGCGTTGTAGTTGGAGAAGGCACTGGGGACTACGGCCGTGATGTTATTGAAGCCCTGGAAGGGCCGCCGGGCGAGCAAGGTGCCGATGGTGGTGAGACCCTGTCCGAGCTCAGCCTGCGTAATGGGCCGGGCCTGGTTGAGGTCACCGAGGACCGGGAGGTGATCGGCGCGGTTGCCGACGTAGGCGACATCGATGAGCGTGTTCTTGAACAGGGTGCGCTGGATGGTGAAGTGCCAGTTCTGCACGTAGCCCCAGGGGGTGTTGCGGTCCATGTGCAGGATGACGTTTGAGGGCGGGTTGACGGGGTAGCCCTGCTCGCGGCTGCGGAAGCAATTGGAGAAGTTGTTTGCTGTACAGAGGTTGTTGAGCTGCGCAGGACTGTTCAGCGCCGAGAAGCGGACGACGTAGGGTGCGTTCGTGTTGAGGTATTCCGCGGAGGCCATGCGATTCCAGTAATTCCAGCCGAAGCCGTAGCCGCCGCGGAGGACCGTTTTGGAATCGAGTTGATAGGCCGCGCCGAGCCGGGGTGCGAAATTGTTCCAGGTTTGACGCTGGAGAGTCCGGTTGGAGATGGAACCTCCGGTAGCTTCGACAATGCGATTTTGGGCGGGGTCGAAGTTGGCGAGACGATTGTTGGCGTCGTAAGCCGGCGTGGTCATCTCGTAGCGGAGACCCATGTTGAGGGTGAGCTTGTTTGAGACCTTGAAGTCATCTTGCAGGTAGAACCAGTGAGCTTGCTGGCGCACCTGCGCCTCGACCTGAGTGGCGAGCTGGTAGGAGGAGCGGGCACCGAAGTAGAAGTCAGCGAGGGAGTGGACGGTGTTGGCGCTACCGCCAGCCAGTGCTCCGAGGTTTTGGCCGGGAAGGCGGGAATAGAGGCCTCCGTAGCCGTCGATGCCGTAGAGAGGATTGGTGTCATCGACGAGGATGCGCATGAAGAGGAGTTCGTAGCCCATCTTGAGGTTATGCCGGTTGGCGACTTTGGACAGGTTCAGCCGGGAATTGATGGTAGTGGGGAACTGGGCCTGAGGGTTGGTGGACTGGCGGCCGAAGCGGGGGAAGCCCTGAATGTCCTGAGGCGTGATGCCGCCCTGGATGCGGGGGCCTTCTGGCAAGCCAGTGATGCCGAAGAGTTCGCGCATGGAGGGGCCGCCCACTTGGGCGGGGAGGCGGTCCATTCCGAGGCGGGTGACGGCAAAGCGATACTCCAGAACTTCCGTAGCGGATTTGGACCACGTCAGCCCAGCAATACCCTGCTGGTTGAAGGTATCGAGGTTGCCGAGGTTGTTACCGCCGGCGAAGCCAGTAATGAGACCAGGGGCAAAGATTACTTGCTTGCGGTGGGCATAGCGGAAAAAGCTGTTGAGGTTGTCGGTGACTTTGTGGTCAATCTTGATGGCACCCTTGTCGTCGGTGAGCCGGTTTTGATCAAATGCGCCGAAGTTGGTGGTGACGCCGAGCGCACCGGCACCCGCGCGGTTGGGTTGGGGGAGTTCGTCGAGTACGCGACGGGCGAAGCTGGTCATGGGGATCTGGGTGCCCGCAGGGAAAACGGTGCCAGCGGAGATGACGCGGCCAGTGGAATCCGTGAAGGTAATGGGCGCACGAACCTCGAGCGGAAGTACGCCACGGCGCATGTCGGCAGAAGGGACAGCTGTTAAGGAGAAGGGAGCGATGGACCAGCGGGAGCCTTCGTAGTCGGCGAAAAAGAAGGTGTTGTCCTTGCGGATCGGGCCACCGACAGCGGCACCGAACTGGTTGCGCTTGTTGATGGGTTTCTGGTTGAGCGTGGGCTTGAAGAAGCCGGTGGCGTTGAGCTTTTCGTTCTGCAGAAATTCCCACAACGATCCATGCAAGCTGTTGGTGCCGGATTTGGTGGCGACGTTCATCACCGCGCCGCCGGAGCGGCCGAACTCGGCGGAGTAGCCATTGACGATCAGCCGGAATTCCGCAACGGAATCGGGAGAAGGCTGAATGGACTGGTTAGAAAAACCCTGGTTGGTGGTGCCGTAGAAGTTGTTGTCGATGCCGTCGAGCAGGAAGTTGTTCCAGACACTACGGAGGCCGTTGACGTTATAGGAACCTTCACGGCGGAAGGCGATAGAGCCGGAGTTGCCAGAACTGGATTGGCGGACGCCGGGAGCCAGCAGCGCAAGATTGGCGTAGCTGCGGCCCTGGAGGGGAAGCTCTACGACCTGTTTGGCTGCGATCACCTGTCCTTTGGAGGAGTTGTCGGACTCCAGCAGCGGAGTTGTCGCTTCAACATTGACCGTTTCCGAGACTTGGCCCACGCGGAGGGTAAGGTCTACGCGCTGACGGGCGTTGACAGTCAAGATGACGTTGTCGGCGGTGGCGGAGGTAAAGCCGGGCGCTTCGGCGGTGAGTTTATAGTTGCCGATGCGGACGCTCGGGAAGATGAAATCGCCGGTTTCCGCGCTAGCTGTGTTGAAAATGAGGCCTGTATCGTTGTTGCGGAGTACAAGCTTGGCGTTAGAAAGTGGACCTCCCCGTTCGTCGCGGACGGTGCCAACGACGGCTGCCGAGTCGAACTGGGCCAAGGCGCAAATGCTTGACAGTAATAGAGTTGTAATGAAGCGATACATAGTTATCTGTTTTTCAGGATGTCAGCAGAGAATGGCGGAGGCGTAAACGTTGTGTGAAATCTTGATGAATGGATTGCTACAGGGCCTCCATATCTGGTCAACTGCTAGAGGTAGCTCACAGTGGAACTATTTGGGGAACCGGTCGCTCTGTCAACGGCGATCCTATTATTGGGCGCGTTGGCCTTAGCCTTAGGCTTTGAATTCGTCAACGGATTTCATGACACGGCCAATGCCGTGGCAACGGTCATCTACACGAACACGTTAAAGCCAACGCAAGCTGTAGTGTGGTCCGGGCTTTGGAATTTTCTGGGTGTGATATTCAGTTCAGGAGCCGTTGCCTTTGCCGTCGTGGCGCTTCTGCCGGTGGAACTGGTATTGAATGTGGGGTCGGCAGCGGGGATGGCGATGGTGTTTTCGCTCCTGCTCTCGGCGATTCTCTGGAATCTGGGTACCTGGTATCTGGGATTGCCAGCGTCGAGTTCGCATACCTTGATCGGATCCATTCTGGGCGTCGGGTTGGGGCATTCGGCGATGAAGTCGGAAGTGTTTGGGCAAGGCGTGAACTGGGGGAAGGCGCAAGAGATTTTCCTGAGTCTGCTGGTGTCGCCGATGGTGGGATTTGGGGCGGCGGCGCTGCTGTTGCTGCTGGCAAAAGCCTTGATCAAGAATCCGGATCTGTACCAGGCTCCAAAGAATGGGGAGCCGCCGCCATTGTGGGTGCGGTCGATTCTGATTTTCACTTGCACGGGTGTGAGCTTTGCGCATGGATCGAATGATGGCCAAAAGGGTATGGGCCTGATGATGCTGATCCTGATTGGCGTGCTGCCAGCAAGCTTTGCGCTGAATGATTCGGCATCGCAGCAAGACTACAAGGCACTGATGAACGCGGCTTCGGAAGTGACGGCGCAACTGGAGCAGCGGTATGAGCGCGGGGCAATGGAAGTGGAAGTAGCCGAGGTGGAGCTGTCGAATTATCTGAAGCCGAATGTTTCGGCGACGCAGCGGACGGGGGAAGCGGTGCTGGTGGTAAACCGTCACTTGCTGGACCGGCTGGCTGGAATTACCAAGCTGAGCGAAATTGAGAGGACGGAGCGGACGAAACTGCGGACGGACCTCTACCTGGTGGATGAAACGCTGGCCAAGATGGTGAAGCAGGAGCGGATTCCGAGTGTGGAGGCAAAGGAATCGGTGCGGCGCTACCGGAAGGAATTGCTGAACAGCACACGCTACATTCCGGCGTGGGTGAAGTTGGCCGTAGCTTTGGCGCTAGGGATTGGAACGATGGTGGGGTGGAAGCGGATTGTCGTCACGATCGGGGAGAAGATCGGCAAGAATCATCTGACCTATGCGCAGGGGGCGAGTGCGGAGTTGGTGGCGATGTGCACGATTGGTGCGGCGGACATGTTGGGATTACCGGTGAGCACAACGCACGTGCTGACCAGCGGAGTAGCGGGCACGATGGCGGCGAACAAGAGCGGCTTGCAGATGGGCACAGTGAGGGCGCTGTTGACGGCCTGGATCCTCACCTTGCCGGCCACGGTTCTTCTGGGAGCGGGGCTATTCGGCGCGGGTCTGTATGCATTGGCGCAATTGGGGCTTTAGAGGCTGTTGAGCAAGGCTCGTGCGGCGGATTCTTCCGTGGTATTGCTGGCGGTATCGAGGGCACGCTGAGCGGCGTTGCGGGCATCGGCGGGGCGTTGGGCTTCCTGATAGGCGAGGGCGAGGGCGTGCCACCAGGAGCTGTTGGAGGGTCTCAATTGGCAGGCTTTCTCCAGTGTTGGAACCGCTTCCAGGGCTTTGCCTGCGTCGGCGAGGCGCAATCCTTCGAGAAAGAGCGTTTCCGCCTCGTTGGTGGATTGGGAAGCCTGGGGGGCTTGCGGGACGCGAGCGTGCAGTTCGACCAGGAATTCTTCAATCTGGGTTTGCCGCATGGGTGTGATGGAGGCTGGGGGAATGGTAATTCGCAGGGGGAGCGTGCGGATTGGAAAGGAACCATTGAGCATGAGCCTGGCTGGGAGTTTATCGCCGGGCTGGTAGCCCGGGAAGAGGTGATAGGCTGCGGCCCAAGCGAGGGCATAAGTGCGCGCGTCGAGGGGAGCTTGGGCGAGGGCTTCGAGGTCGATTGCATCGAGGAACTGGATTTGGCGCAAGCGATTTCCTGGAGGCTGACCGATCCGGAGGTTGGAATTACGAAGAGATACAGTAGAATAGTACTCGCAGATTCCTTCCTCGAACCATGTTGGCAAATTCGGGAGCGCCCGGTGGAGTACCGCGTGGATGTACTCGTGGCCAAGAACTTCCAAGAAGTCAGGTGCAGCCGGATTAATGATAATCCAATCCCGGCGGCTGCCCGATAAGAAGAGTCCCTGTTCTGTATTTTGTGCCGCAACTCGAAGCCACGCGGCCTCATCGCGTGGAATCCAAACCGGCAAAGGCGATGACGCTATCCAGTTGGAACCATGAAGAGCAATGAGCAGAGCGCGAAGCTGTTCGAGGCGTTCCAAGCTTTGTGTAGCGACTTTGGGCTTGAGTTTTTCACCGTAGATTTGGAAGTGGCTTGACTGGAATGCCGTTTGGCCGGCACAGGTGGATAGCAGGCAGCTTGCCGCGAGAAACCATCGCGCCAATAAAAAGATTGGATTGTATGAAAAGGAAAGATTCCCTAGCATGAAAAACAGGGACATAGCATCATGACCGAACCGCAGACATCACAAGTAGCACTTTTACACCGGATTTCGAGCATCGTCAGCTCGCAGCGATCGCTGGACGAAATGTTGGGCGAAATCATCGGACTTACCGTTCAGGTTACCGATTGTGATGCGGCGCTGGTTTATCTGATTGAGAAAGAGGCCAACGAAATTGTGTTGCGGGCGTCGCAGGTGCCGCACGCGCAGGATCTGAACCTGTTGCGCATGAAGATTGGTGAAGGTGTTACGGGCTGGGTGGCCGAGCACAAATCGGTGGTGGCCCTGGCGGCGAATTCCGCGCTGGATCACCGGTTCAAGCGCTTCCAGGCGCTGGTTGAAGATACGTACGAAGCCTTTCTTTCCGTTCCGCTGATCAACCAGGGGGAGATCATTGGAGTCATCAACGTGCATCACCGGGAACCCCATCCGCATACTGCCGAAGAAATTTCGTTGCTGACCTTTATCGGGGAGCAGATGGGCATTGCCATCTCGAAAGAGGTTCTGACCGAAGAGAATCAGCGGCTGGTGAGCGAAACGGAAGAAATGAAGCGGCAGCTTGAAACCCGCAAGTTGGTGGAGCGGGCCAAGGGCATTCTGCAGTCGCGCTACAAGCTGACGGAGGAAGAGGCTTACCTGCGCTTGCGCAATGAGAGCCGCCGTCACCGCAAGCCGATGAAGGAATTGGCAGAGGCCATCATTCTGGCCGAGGAATTGTCGCGCAAGAGTGACGACGACGAAGAAGTGCCTGCTGAAGCCTGAGCTAGCCTAGTAGAGTTTGAACAGCTTCGACGCGTTATTTCCCCAAGGTGATCTGGCGACGATCGCCGCCAATTTCTGGCCGCGCAATCTGGATGAAGACCGATATCCAGGAGTGCGGGATTTTTACCAGACCGAGCCCGGAGTAAAG
The DNA here is from genome assembly GCA_964510335.1 of uncultured Bryobacter sp. Classification (GTDB taxonomy): domain Bacteria; phylum Acidobacteriota; class Terriglobia; order Bryobacterales; family Bryobacteraceae; genus Bryobacter. The sequence goes on from CAZECF010000072.1 coordinate 7,061, forward strand.
GTGATGGCGGTGCGCCATGAACCAGAGGGGCGTGCCGTGGGAGAGCTGATTGTCTTGCACGGTCTTGAAGGTTCTCATGCTTCCGGCTACATGGAGAGCATGGCGCAGGCGGGGTTGGTGCGCGGGTTGCGAGTGCATCGTTTGAACATGCGCACCTGTGGCGGGACCGAGGCGCTGGCGCCAACGCTTTATCATGCGGGCCTGACGACAGACTTGCGGAGCATTGTCGAGACCTTGCTGGCGGCGGGGCGGGGGCCGATTTACCTGGCCGGGTTTTCACTGGGTGGCAATGTGGTGTTGAAACTGGCGGGAGAACTGGGTGCCGGAGCGGCGGCTTTGGGGATTGCGGGAGTGGTGAGCATTTCGACGCCGCTCGACCTGATGGCGTGTTGCCTGCGCATGCAGGAGCGTCGGAATTTTGTTTATTCCAGCAAGTTTATCGACCGGCTGAAGGCGCGTTACCGGCGGCGGGCAGCAGAGTTTCCGGAGGTTTTTCCGCTGGATGGATTGGACTCGGTTCAGAGCGTGCTGGAGTTTGATGACAAGTTTACTTCCAAGGCATTCGGGTTTGGCGATGCGGCGAATTATTACGGCACCCAATCCAGCCGGAATTTTCTGGGCGGAATCGCGGTGCCGGGTTTGTTGATTCACGCCGCGGATGATCCGCTGATTCCGCAGCGGGTATACGAAGAGGCCAACCCGGAGGCGAACCCGAATTTGCGTCTGGTGATGACGCGGCACGGGGGGCATGTCGGCTTTCTGGCCCGGCGTGGGGCGCGGTTCTGGGCCGAAGATGTGGCGGTGGACTGGATTTTGGGGAACAAGCGCTAGACCTGGCTCGTATCTAACGCTGATATGCAACAGCGGCGGACGAGTGCCTTTGGCGAAGCAGTGCGGGTGGCGATTGGGAGTTTGCGCGCCAGCAAGCTGCGAAGTTTTCTCACGCTGCTGGGGATTATTCTGGCCACGACGACGCTGATCGCGGTGATGAGTCTGATTCATGGGATGGACCTCTATATCGCCGAGAAGGTGAGTTCGATGGGGGCGGACGGATTCCGGGTGGTGCGAATGGCGTTTATCGGGAATTGGGATCCGAAGACGTATCTCGAGATGCTGCGCAAGAATCCGGAGTTGCGCAAGGAAGAATATGAGTTTGTCCGATCCAAGGCGACCTTAGTCAAGGAGTTGGCACTGTCGGCATCGAGGCAAGGCCCGGTAACGTATGAGGGGGATCGTGTTGACCTGGTGCGGATTGAGGGAGCCACGCCGAATCTGGCCCTGATCGAAAACGTGCAGATCGCCAGTGGCCGGAGCCTGACGGAAGCTGACAACCAGCGGCGGCTGATGGTGGTGGTGATTGGCCATGATTTCAAGGAGCGCTGGTTTCCGAATGTGGAGGCGGTGGGCAAGTCGATTCAGGTGGACGGGCGGCCCTATCAGGTGGTGGGAGTGGCCAAGGCGAAGGGCAGCGTATTCGGCCAGACGCAGGACAGCTTTGTTTCGATCCCGGTGGAGACTTACATCAAGAGTTACGGGGCGCGAAAAGGATTGAGTTACTCGGCCCTGGCGGTAAGCCACGACAAGTTGCTACAGGCGCAGGATGAAGTCAGGGTGCTGATCCGGTCATTCCGGAAGATGGGGCCGGGCCGGGAAGACAACTTTGCGTTGTTTGGCTCCGATTCGCTGGCGAACGCGTGGAGCCAGATGACGGGCGCGATCGCGGCTACGGCGATTGCGGTGGTGAGCGTGTTCATGGTGGTGGGCGGGGTGGTGATCATGAACATCATGCTGGCGGTGGTGAGCGAGCGGACCCAGGAGATTGGCATTCGCAAGAGCCTGGGGGCGCGGCGCTCCGATATCCTGAACCAGTTTCTGGTGGAAAGTGCAGTGATGTCGGGTAGTGGGGGCTTGCTGGGCGTAGGCATTGCCTGGCTCTTTGCCTTTGCGGTGAGGAGTCTGACGCCGGTGCCGATGGCGATGCCGCTGGGAAGCGTGGTGCTGGGAGTGGGATTGTCGATGGCGGTGGGCCTGTTTTTTGGCATTTATCCGGCGCGGCGGGCTTCGAAGCTAGACCCGATTGAAGCGTTGCGAGTGGAAAGGTAAGTGAGTATGTTCCGGTCGGTCTTCTGGTCGAGTGTTGGCATGGCGTTTGACACGCTGCGCAGTTACAAGATGCGTTCTTTTCTGACGGTGCTGGGCGTCATTATCGGGACCGGAACCATTATTGGTGTCGGCTCGATCATCACCGGGATGGACGGGGCCTTTGCGAATGCGATGCGGACGCTTGGGTCGGACACGATGGTGGTTTTCAAGTTCCCCATGGGGCCGCGATTCGGGAACCGGACGGCGGAAGAGCGGATGCGCAAACCAATTAGCTATGAGCAGGCGCAAGCGGTGCGGGAGCGCTGCCCCAGTGTGGAACGGGTAACAGTAGCGATTTTGCCCTGGAATGGAGTGCAGAAGGTTCGCTATCAGGCAAATGACTTTGCAGGAGTGGAACTGTGGGGAGCGGACCCCAGCTACTCCGATGTGTGGCAGGTCGATTTGATTCACGGACGATTCTACACGGAAGTGGATAACCAGCACCGTTCCCGCGTGCTTGTGTTGGGGGAGGATGTTGCCAAGGGTTTGTTTGCGAGTGCGGACCCGTCAGGCAAATGGGTGGAACTGGATGGCCAACCGATGGAGGTGATCGGCGTGATGAAGAATTCGGGCACCGGACCGCCGGGCAGCCGGGATAATCGCGTGGTGATGCCGTATTGGACGTTGCGCAAGTTTCAACCGGGCGCCGTTGAGCATATGCTTTTTGTGAAGCCGGAGAAGGGAAAGCTGGCGGCTGCGATGGACGAAGTGCGAGGTGTGTTGCGGCAGGAGCGACGCGTGAAACACAGCGACCCCGACAGCTTTTCGATCTCAACGAGCGAGCAGATGATTGAGGACTTCCGCAAGATCATGTCGGTAACGGCGCTGGTGATGGTGGTGATGTCGTCGATCGGGTTGCTGGTGGGCGGCATTGGGGTGATGAACATCATGCTGGTGAGCGTGACGGAACGGACGCGGGAAATCGGGGTGCGCAAAGCACTGGGCGCGAGAAGAAGCGAGATCGTGACGCAGTTCATGACCGAGGCAGTGGTATTGACCTTTGTGGGGGGCTTGCTGGGGATGGCGGTGGGCTGGATGATTCCGCTGATTGGCGGGCTGGTTTTTCCTGATTTGCCGATGATGGTGCCGCTGTGGGCGGCCGGTCTGGGCGTGGGGGTGAGTGTTGCGGTGGGTTTGTTCTTTGGGATCTGGCCGGCCAACAAAGCGGCTGGGCTGGATCCGGTCGAAGCGTTGCGCTACGAGTAGATCTTGAGGGAAGAGTAAGTGGTGCGGTCGCCGAGGGTCGAACTCGGATGGGTTGCCCCGCTGGTACCTAAAACCAGTGCGTCTGCCAGTTCCGCCACGACCGCCTGAGATTTAGGATAGCTGATTGTTAGTCGAGATCGTATAGGGCAACGGGGGTGACGAAGAAACCCATCGCGAAGAGGCGATTGAAGATGCCTTCCCGCTCTTCGCGGACGTCGACCCAATGGATGGCCGCGGATTCGCCCTTCTCCGAGAAGAAGCCCACTCCGCCGCGCTTGAGGCGGCTGTCGGTCCAGGTATCGACGATCTGGCCGTTGACGCGGGTGATGAAGTTGTTGCCGCGAACATTCATTTCCACGTGATAGAGAGTGTCCGGACGGATCGAGATCGGCAGCGGGAGGCGCTGACGGTCGCGTTCTGTTCCATTGAGGACGGCATATCGGATGATGTCAGCCGTCGGCAGGGGGCCGCCCTTGCGGACGACGATCTTGGTGGCGTAGTAATTGCGCAGATCCGGAGCACGGAAGGCCCAACTCATGGCGTTCCGCTCAATCTGACCTTCAAATTCCATCTTGTAGTCGGACAGCTTCACCGAAGGCCGCCAGATCTTGAGGCTGGCGGGACGCATGCTGCCGCGGTCACTATCCCATTCGGAAGCTTTGCCGCCCATCCAGCCCTTGACGCCGGCTGAGAAATCCTCGTGGATTCGCACCGGGGAGTCAGGCGGGATGATGGTCCGGAAGAGTTCATTTGCCTGGTTGAGGATGGGATTGGAGCGGGAAAGTTCACCGGTGAGGGAAATGGCCGGACCCAGGGTGCGTGCACCCGTTGAGCCAGTGGCGGCCGAGAAGGCGAGCACACCGATCATGATTGTGGACAGGACAACAATGATTTGGGCCTGGAGCTTGGAATTCTTCTGTTTTTTGAGACGTTCATGCTGGACGAGTTCGTAAAGATCTTCGTCCCCGTAGATCAGACTTTCGCGGGCATGTTTCGCGCTAAGGGCGCGACCACGGCGGCGATGTTCGTCGTTACAGAACTCCCTGTCGGAGAGCCCGCGCCAGAAACCGATTTTGCCTTTGCAATAGCCACATCGCATAGATTTGTACTCAATGCCCACTGACAGAATAACCGGGACTAGAACCCTTTCCTAGTCAGTAGGTAGCGAAAGATTCCTATCTCAGGTGGGCCTGAGGCTTTCGCCTAAGGTGAGTCACCTAATCCAGCAGATAATCCCTGCTGGGGAAGCTTTCCAAGCTGCGAAACCGGCCTTGCAGTGGCTTGTGGCAGGCAAAACCCTATGGCGGTAACTGCAGCTCTACTGACTTTTCATTTCGAGAAAGTGATCGACAGCTTAGAGCGGGAGCATTAGAGTGAGAAAACGATGAAGATTTTGGAATTTCCAGATGGACTGACGGGGGACGAGAAGAGTGTCGAACTGATCATGGGGCTGGTAGAGGGTACGGCAAAGCCATTTTCGCGCTGGCAGTTTACGCCGGGCCACGTGACGGCGACGGGTTTGGTACTGCACCCGGACAGAGAGGGTGTGGCGATGGTCTTGCATGGGCGCCTGGGCCGCTGGCTGCTGCCGGGCGGGCATGTAGAGGAGGGAGATGTGGATGTGGCGGCTGCGGCAGCGCGTGAGGTGAGGGAGGAGACGGGGCTGGAGGTGACCGGCGGAGCGGTGATCGGGGCCGATGTGCATGGCATTCCGGCCAAAGTGAAGAAGGGAGAGGAAGTAGAGCCCTACCACCTGCACCATGACGTACTGGTGTGGTTTCAGGCCAACTGCGAAGATTTGGCGGTGAGCGAGGAAAGCCAGGACTTGCGGTGGGTCTGGCCGCGGGAATTTGACGAGTATGCCGTGCCCGGGAACGTACGACGGGCCTATGCGCGATTGCGACAGTATTGATGGAGGCTGGACTGGAAAGCCTGGTTCAGTTGCTGCCGGACTTGATCGTTCTGCTGAACATTTAATGAGTGGATGGCAGAAACGGGCAGCAGATCGCGAGTGCTGGATGTAATAAAGAGGGCGTCGGCGCGTTCGAGGTCGGCTGGCAGGAGAGTGGCTTCGCGAATCGTAATGCCGGGGACATGAATTTCTTCGAGCAGCAGGGCGCGGGTAATGCCGGGCAGACAGCCGGAACTCAGGGGCGGCGTGAGAACTTCTTTTCCGAATACAGCGAAGAGATTGGCGGAGGTTAACTCAGCGACCTCACCGCGTTCGTTGAGGAGGACCACTTCGTCGTAGCCCTGGTCGTGGGCCTGCTCATACATGCAGAGATTGAAGGACCAGGAGAGCATCTTGGTGCCGGCGTATTCGTTGGCGGCGTGCCGGGCCTGTGGAAGCAGCCCGAGGCGGACGCTGGAGCCCCAGTCTTTGAGGGCTGTGGTGAAGGCGTAAAGATCGAAAGGACGGTCAATGCCGGGTCCTTCCCACATGCCGCCTTTGTTGCGGAGGATGATGACGCGGAGGGTCGCTTCCGGGGCGTGGTTGGCTTCGATCAAGCGGAGGAGCTGGTTTTCCAGCCATTGGGAGTCTTCCGGGAAAGGGACTCGGAGCAGGGCGGCATCTTTGACCATGCGCTGGTAGTGACGGGGCCAGGCAAAGAGAACCCCTTGGTGGACGCGGAGAGTGGAAAAGACGCCCCAGCCATTGACCGCACCGATCTGGCCCGGAGAAATGGTGCGGGAGGAGGCGGGCAGAATCTCCTCGTTGACCAGCATGAAATCGTGCATGAAACCTTTATTCTAAAGGGAGTGATTGAAATTGTGGGTGGCGGTCTGATCGGCCTGAGTTGTGCGTGGGAATTGCAGGAGCGGGGCAGAGAGGTCGTGGTGTACGAGCGGGAAGAGTCACGACGGGGAAGTGCGAGTTGGGCGGGTGCGGGGATGCTGGGGGCACTGGCCGAGACCTTTCCGGATGAGGAGTGGCAGCGCCGGGCGCTGGCTTCCGCGCGCATGTATCCGGAATGGGTCAAGCGGCTGGGGGGGCAGATCGACTTTGTGGCGGGAGGCGAAGCCTTTGACGGGCATGTGGATCCGCGAGACTTGTTGCGGGAATTGACGGCGCGAGTGAGAGTGGAGGAGCGGGAAGTTCAGGGGCTCGATGAGTTGCAAGGGGAACAGGTGGTGGTGTGTGCCGGGGCGTGGGCCTCGCGGTTGGCCGGAGTGCCGGAAGTGGAACCGGTGAAGGGCTATATTCTGGCGTGGGATGGGCTGCCGCCGGGGCAATTGCGGGGGATTGTGCGGGAAGGGCACACGTACATCCTGCAGCGGCTGAGTGGGCGGATCATTGTGGGTTCGACGGAGGAGCGGATTGGCTTTGATGCCGGAGTGGATGCTGCAAGAGTGGAAGAATTGCGACAGCGTGCCGTGGCGTTGGTGCCGGAATTGGGTGGCTTGCCGGTGAGCGATGTGTGGTTTGGCTTCCGGCCGGCGGCGGCAGGGGACGTGCCGGTGCTGCGGCGGCTGGATGAGCGGGTGGTGCTGGCTTATGGTCACTACCGGAACGGCATTCTGCTGGCGCCGTGGACAGCGCGTTGGGTGGCTGATGAGATTCAACGCCAATTGGGGAAGTGATTCGGGAAGCGATGGCGGACGTCTTCAATCAGGCGGGAGACGCGGTCGCGGCGAGCATATAGAGTCTCAAGCAAGGCTTCGATGTCGTTATTGGGGGCGGCCTGATCCAGCCAGGCCCGCGGGATTTCATGTAGCGCCTGGTCGAGGACCGAGCTAGGGAAGTTGCGAATGCGTTCGAGCCAGGGCGCGAAATCATCCCAGCCGCGAACCTTTCGGTAGACCTCGGGGCGGTAATAGAGACCGAAGCCGGGGGCGTCGGGGAAGTCCCAATAGATGCCATTGAAGCAATAGCCGTGATCGATCATGGAGGCGACCAGGCCACGAAAGGCCGGGTCCGGGAGGGGAGAATCGAGGTCTTCGGGGAGGGTCTCTCCGAGGCGGCCGCGGTAGAAGACGCATTGGCGGGAGTCCGCATTGGCAGTCCATTTATCAAAGGCCAGGACGGCGGGAAAGTGGTGGAGATTGCGGCAGGTGGCGAGCTGGATATCCGGGAGGATGTCGAAGACGGTAAGCAGGGTGGGATCGCCGGGGAAGCGGGAGCCGAAGTGCCAGCCGGGTGGGGGGGGCTGGAAAGTCTGGCCCCGCTGGATGGCGAGCCGGGGGTAAGCGGCGAGAAAGTCCGCATTCAGCTCAATGATTTCGACGGCAGGGCAGGGGATTTTCAGGTAGGAGAGAATGCGCTGGGCGAGCCATTCGTTGATCAGGGTGTGGATGCCTTGGGGGTTGGAGGAGAGCTTGACGACGTAGTGATGACCATCGGCGGCCTTGAGGAGATGGGTCTGGGAGCCACCACGCAACGGGCGCAACCAGGAAATGGCAGTGACCGGCATGGGAGGTGCGCTAAAGTAGATTCGTCATGGCTGAATCGACAAACAATACACAAGATAGCGCAAAGAATAATCAGGACGAAATTGCCCTGGAGATGATGAAGTTCATCGCGGTGCAAACGGGGTACGGTAAGTCGAGCGGATCCACAGCGGGCTTCGGCGCCGTCAAAGGGTCGAATTCACCGGAATCGCACGCTGAGGCGTTGCTGGAGTTGTTTCAACGATGCCGGAAGACGGTAAAGGAAAGCTAACGCTTTTTCTTTGTTTTGGCGGGCGCAGACTTTTTCGCTGCAACGGCCTTTTGGGCGGGTAGAGCTTTCTTAGACGGGGCAACTTTTTTTGAGGCCGCCTTCTTTACGGGAGGTGGCTCTTCGTCCGTGTCCACCACTTTGGTCTTGCGGGGAAGGGGTGGCGGGGGCGGAGGCGCAGAGTGGAAAACAGGGGTGGAGATTTCGAGCACGGAATCTTCGAGCAGATCCTCGTCATCTTCGTCGTAGTTGTACTCGGAGAGTTCACTTTCGATTGAGACATCTTCGAGCAGATCGTCGAGATCTTCATCCGGGGCGACGTAACGGTAGCGATCGAGCATCATCGAGTTTGTCTCCGTGCAGCTAGCATATCGTGGTGCGACGGGAATGCAAGAGCCAGTAAACAAAATTTGTGAAAGACTGGCGGAATGACTCGAACTCGTTTCTATCAGGCGGCTGCGGGAGTCGTGGCCGGGTGGCTGGCATCAGCGTCGACGGCGCTGGGGCAGGTGAGCGGTGGGGAGAAAAAGGTGCACCGCAAAGGCGGTAAGCCGGCCCGGACGCCGCTTTTCAATGGAGCAGTGAGCTATGGGAATCTGCTCTTCATTGCTGGCAAGGGCGCTCACTTTCATGGCGACATCAAGGCCCACACCGATCACGTGCTGAAAGAAGTAGAAGCAGAGCTGGCAGCGGCTGGGTCCTCGATGGATAAGGTGCTCAAGTGCAATGTGTACTTAAACGACCTGAATGACTATGCAGCCATGAATTCTGTTTTTCTTGGCCGCTTTGGGGAAAACCCGCCGGTGCGCACGACTATTGCTGCGGCTGGGGGTATTCCCGGCAACAGTTTGGTTGAGATTGATGTGATTGCATACATTTGAATATCGGTCACAGTAGCGTTACAGAAATTTAGTAATGCGCATTGCTGTGTTAGCCTGAATAAACCACGAGTGCTTTGGATCAAACTTGGTGGTAGACAGGATTGAAAGCCATTCGCTTCAGCCAAAAGTTTTTCAGCAGTAATGCAGTCAGCAGAGACTTCGACAGCATCCACTCTATTGAGAGTAGAGAAAGGAAGTCTGCATGAAGGTATCAGAAGTAGTAAAAGCATGGGGCAGGATCTTGCAGGGAAAACCTCCTTCCCTCTCGATTGAAATCACGAAGGAATGTCCGCTGCGCTGCCCCGGTTGTTATGCCTATGACGATGGGCATTTGGGCGGGGGAGTAACGTTACGAAGTCTGAGTGACTTCAAGGGTCAGGACTTGATTGATGGGGTGCTTGAGGTGGTGGATCGAATCAAGCCGCTGCATCTTTCGTTGGTGGGTGGAGACCCGCTGGTGCGATACCGGGAAGTCGAGGCAATGGTGCCGTTGCTGCTGGCGCGCGGGGTGCATGTACAGGTTGTCACCAGTGCTTTCCGCAAGCTGCACGAATCGTGGGGGAGCCTCGAGCACTTCAGTGCCGTAGTTTCGATCGACGGGCTGCAAGCAGATCACGATATACGCCGGGCACCGGCTACTTATGAGCGAATCCTGCAAAACATCGTTGGTCAGCGGATCACGATCCACAGCACGATCACGGGGCAGATGATGAAGAAGCCCGGATACCTGAAGGAATTTTTGGACTTCTGGACGCCCCGGCCGGAAATCAGGAAGATCTGGTTCAGTCTTTTTACGCCACAGGTGGGCGACAGCATGCCGGAGATCCTGACACCGGCAGAGCGTCAGGAAGCGGCGCGACAGTTGATTGAGTTGCGCAGAGAATACCCGAAGATCGACATGGCGGAGTCGCTGATCCGGCAGTTTGCCACGCCGCCCCAGAGCCCGCAAGATTGTGTATTTGCGCAGACAACGCAGGTGTTGACTGCCGACTTGCAGACCAAGGTTGTCCCTTGCCAGTACGGTGGCAATCCGGACTGCTCGCAGTGTGGCTGCATTGCGACGATGGGCCTTGAAGCGGTAGCCAAACACAAGTTGGGCGGGGTGGTTCCCGTGGGAGCGATCTTCCGGTCCTCCATCGCGATTGGCCGGGTTTGGTCAGGAATTGGGCAGCCGCCGCAGCCTCAAGGCACTCCCTTCAAAGTTCTGCCTTAGGCGGGGCGGGGTGGGAATTCGTGATAAGTTCGAATTTTGTCGTGTAGCATTCCCAATTTTTTTATCTGATGGAACCGCACTGCTCCTGTTGCCGAAAATTGACCCTGCCAACTGCCACTCGCTGAAGAGCTTTTTATGCTTACCGTTTGGCTCTTCATCCTCATTCTTGTCGCGCTGAATGGGTTTTATGTAACGGCCGAATTTGGTACCGTCAGCGTGCGGCGAAGCAAGATTCGACAACTTGCCGAAGGCGGCCAGCCGCTTGCCTTGCGCCTGCTTCCTGTACTGGACGATCCGGTTCAGCTGGACCGCTACATTGCGGCATGTCAGATCGGGATCACCTGGTCCAGCCTGGTACTGGGGGCTTACAGCCAATCCTTTCTGACGCCGGGCCTGATTCCCTATTTGCTCGATTGGGGGCTCAGTGAGTCATCCGCGAGTTCCACGGCAACGGGTGTTGTGCTTGTGCTCATGACCATCTTCCAGGTGGTGGTTCCGAAGTCCCTGGCATTGCAGTTCCCCACACAAGCGGCGCTGTACACTCTCCCCCCGATGAAATTGTCGGTGGCGGCTTATTCCTGGTTTCTAAAGATCCTGAATGGAAGCGGACTGGCGATTCTCAGGCTGATGGGCTTTACGCAGGTTGGGCACGGGCACATCCACTCGCCCGAGGAAATCGAGTTACTGATTGCTGAAAGCCGTCAGGGCGGGCTCCTTGAGCCGGAAGAACACGAGCGGCTATATCGGGCATTGCGATTGGTTTCCCGCCCCGTGCGGCAACTGATGATTCCGCGCAGCCATGTTGTTTCCATTAGCGTGGATGCGAATCCCGAAGAACTCACCGCCCGATTGAAGGCATCCCGCTACACTCGCTTTCCGGTGCACGAAGGTCCGTCGGACAATATCGTTGGCCTGATTCACACCAAGGACGTAGTGGCCTACCTTGTGGAGCATGGCCAGATTCCCTCCGTTCGTAAAGTGATGCGGGCCGTGTTGAGCATCCCGGAGACGGTGACGGCAGACCGCCTGTTTGCAATGTTCCGGGAACGCCGGACGCACCAGGCTTCTGTCGTGGATGAGCATGGGTTGGTGGGGCTGGTTACTCTGGGCGACTTGATCAGCGAACTGCTTGGCGAAACATCCCAGGCGTTCAAGGGTGGACAGCCGAAGCCGGTGCGGCTGGCTGACGGCCGGGTCCGGTTGCCGGGGTTGCTGCGAATCGACGAATTGGAAGCGTGGACCGGCCTCCAGTTGGAGAGCCCCGCGGATACGTTAGGCGGGCACGTTATGCACGTTCTGGGCAGAGTTCCAGCGGCGGGAGATCGACTTGAAATCGACGGAGCCGCAATCGAGATCGAGACGGTTTCAGCCAATACGATTGCCTCTCTGCTGGTGACGCCGGTATCGGCAAGCGAGGAGGCCGAGAATGGATAGTCTCATCCCGATCGCGATCATTGCGTTGCTGATTGTGTTGAACGGAGTCTTTGTGGCGGCGGAATTTGCCATCATTGGAACGCCGCGAGCCAGCATCGAGCGCAGGGCCGCTCAAGGACATCGGACGGCCAAGCTGGTGGCCGCGATTTTGCGCGATCCCCGGCGGCAGGATCAATACATTGCGACGGCGCAATTGGGAATTACCTTCGCCAGCCTCGGCCTGGGCATGTATGGCGAGCACGTGCTGGCGCAATGGTTCACGCCATACTTTTCGATGCTGGATAGCTGGCTGCCCTTTCCGGAGCATATCGCCGCGACGGTTACCGCCGTAGCGATCCTGACTTATCTTCATATCGTGCTGGGGGAGATGGTGCCGAAGACGCTGGCCCTCCAGCATGCAGAGGAGACCAGTTTGTGGATCACTCGTCCGGTGTTGTGGGTGAAAACCGGCTTGTATCCATTCGTCATTGGATTGAATGGACTTGGCAACGCGCTGCTCCGGCTCTTTGGCGTGCATCGTCAGGTTGCATCGCAGAACGCCGGCCACACGGCGGAAGAACTGGAGTACCTGATTGAGGAAAGTCAGGAAGGCGGGGCATTGCGGGCTGAAGCAGGCAAGCTCCTGCAGGATCTGTTGCGCTTTACGGAATTGACGGCAGGCGAGGTGATGGTTCCGCGTGTAAAAGTGGTGGGGATCCCTCTGGGAGCATCCGGGCCGGACCTGCTTAGTTTGCTGCGCGGTTCTACCTTCACCCGCTTCCCTGTCTTCCGGCAAAGTCTGGATGAAATCGCCGGGGTGGTGCACGTAAAGGATCTACTGCCAAAACTTCTGAACGGTGCCGTGGTGGAAGAAGCAGATATTGGTCCGGCCCCCTTCGTTCCGCATACCGCCGAAATGGATACAGTCATGTCGGCAATGCGAAGAGATCAAGCTCAGATGGCAATTGTGATGGACGAGTACGGAGGCACCGCAGGAATTATCACGGAAAAAGATCTACTGGATGAAGTGATGGGGGAAATGCACGAGGACGGGGAACGCTCTGAATTGCAAATCGTTGAGGCCGGGCGGTTGCGTGCGGCTGGCACGGTCCGGCTGGAAGAAATCGGGGAGCGCTTTGACCTGGATCTTGAGCATGAGTTAGTGGATACCGTGGGCGGGCTGGTCCTCTCCCTGCTCGAAAGGCCGCCGGAGCCAGGCGATACTGTCACCTACGAAAGTATTCAAGTCGAGGTAACAGCGATTCAGGGGCACAGTGTAAAGACCTGTTTGATCACCCGACTCGATCCGGACTCTGAAGAAGAAGAACCCGCACCGGGGGCGTGATCAGGCCGTTGCGGACTTCAGGATCTCACCCAGGCGGCGGGCAACGATCTCAGCTTCGCCCGGCTTGAGCATCCAGACGGTGAAGACCAATTCCTCTTTGTTGGTGGAGGGAGTGACTTCAATGGAAGGCTCGCCTTCGAGAAATTGCTTCTTGACTTCGAGCGGGTTGAGCTTGATTTTGGACTGGTCCCAAGTGAGTTTGAGGTGGGGGGTGTGGTTGGCGATGAGAGGCACATCGACCTTTGAGCTGACGCTGGGGTGGACTTTCTTCGCAGCCTTGGTGATCACGTCTACGCGGCGGTCCCATTCTCTTGCCTCGGCAGCGTGGTCGCGTTTGAGGTAGGCTTCGAGCGCCACCAGGAGGCCGAGCATCTCTTCCTTGTTTACCTTCATGCCACGGGCAATGGTGTCGGAATACGGGCTGGTGTTCAGGCGGGCGGCCTCGATCAGATCCTTACGGCCCATCAGGATGCCGGTGGATTGGGGGGCGCAGATGCCTTTGCCGCCGGAGAAGGTAACCAGGTCGAAGCCCATCTTGTTGTAGAGGCTCAGACGCTCGACCGGGAGTGCGTCGGCTGACGCATCGTTGAAGGTCGGCACGTTGTGCTTCTTGCCGAGGGCGACCCAGCCTTTGGCGTCGATCTTGCCCTTCCGGTCGTTGTCATTAAAGAAGAGCGCCATGGCGGTCTGGGGGCCGGCGGCACGGGCGAAGTCCTCTTCGGTTTCAATCTCCACCATCCGCACGCCACAGGCACGGACGGCGTGGTCGTAGCCGTAGCGGTGGGTCTTCTGCACGATGACTTCGTTCTTGCAGCCAGTGAGATCCGGCAGTTGCTGGATCTTTTTAGCGTCCTTGCCCGTGATACAGGCGGCGGTACCGATTGTCATGGCACCAGCGGCACCGGAGCTGACCATGGCGGCTTCCGCGCTGAGCAGCGTGGCGATGCGAGCGCCTACGGCATCCTGAAGTTTGGTGAGGTGCACAAAGTGTTTGCTTGCGTACTCCATGGCGTCCATCACTTCCTGCGACATCAGGGAGGCCGTAAGCATGGTGTAGGTGCCGGCGGCATTGATGAAGGGCTTGATGCCAAGATCGCGGAAGTAATCGGGGGTCTTCAGCTTGGCGGCGGCGCTGGCGTTGGTGGCCAGGAGCGGGAGGGCAGCGGCGCCACCCATGAATTTACGGCGTGAGGACATTTGAGGAGTTCTCCTTTAGGGGTTGGTGACAACCGGCAGAATGATGTGGCTGGGGCGGGGGCCGCCGTGATGAATGGTTTGCAAGGCGACGCGGGTCTTGGTGGCGGTGCCGAGTGGCTCGCCCGTATTGGGATTGCGGTCGAATTGCGGAAAGCTCGATGAGGTGATGTCGATGCGGATGCGGTGGCCGGGCAGGAAAGTGTTGGCGGTGCCGACGAGATCGACCGTGAATTCGTAAGGGGTGTTGGGCGTGAGGAGCTGGGGCTTGTCGAGACCGTTGCGGAAGCGCGCCCGCAGGATGCCTTCGGCGATGGGCATGGCGAAGCCGTTGGGATAGACATCGACGAGCTTGACCATCCAGTCTGTATCCGGGCCGTCGGTTGCGGCATGCAACTTCATTTTGACGGGGCCAGCAATGGTGAGGTTTTCTTTCAGAAATTCGCTGGTATAGACGAGGACATCTTCGCGTTGCTCGATGGGGCGCTGGTCACGCGGGCCGGCGAGAGTGGGTGTACCGCAGCAATTGTTGCCACCGAGAGTTCTGACGGGGTTCTGGGGGTCATAGCGATATTGGTCCTTGCCTTCGGTGGCGGATTTGGTGAAAGAGAGAGTGCCGCCGCCACGGACCGAATTGGCAGGCTGGCTGCCGCCGAGATAGAGCTCGCGGTAATTGGTGCCGGGGATGGGCCAGTCTGCCTCCGAGCGCCATTTGTTGGCACCCATGTAGAAGATCTTGACGGGCAGGTTGCGGTCGAGGCCGTTGTTGATGCCCTTCAGGTGGAAGTCGAAGAAGCGGAGTTCTTCCTCGAACTGGTCGTTGTAGGCGATGTCGCCGAAATCGACGTCCCCGTATTTGCGGGAGGGGCCGTGGCCCCAGGGGCCAATGATCATGCGGGTGTGCTTGCGGGCAGCTTCTGTGGCGCCCTTGGCTTTCATCAGGGTGTAGCCGTTGATGGTGCCAGCGAGGAAAATGTCAAACCAGCCGCCGGACACCTCTGCGGGAACTTTCACTTTGTCCATGCGCTCTTCGTCGCTGATGGACTTCCAATAGTCGTCGTAGCTGGGATGGGCGAGCCAGTCGCGGTAGTGTTTCACTTCATAGTTGGCGCTCTTGAGATCGCCCGTGTTCAGGGGCAGGTGCCAGAGGATGTTGTCGTATTTGAGCTCCTCTGGAGTGTAGGCTTCTGTGTGCCAGTACTGGGGCAGCATGATGCGGTTGGGCATGCGGACGACGCCCCAGCCGTAATTGAAGCTGAGACGGAAAGCGC
Organism: uncultured Bryobacter sp.; assembly: GCA_964510335.1. GTDB lineage: Bacteria > Acidobacteriota > Terriglobia > Bryobacterales > Bryobacteraceae > Bryobacter. The sequence goes on from CAZECF010000072.1 coordinate 22,383, forward strand.
CGCCGTGGGTGATCCAGTTGGCATAGATGTTGGTGGAGGCGAGGGCGGGGAAGATCGCAACGAGGCTGGGAGGCTGCTGGCTGGCGGCGGCCCACTGCACGTGGCCGAGATAGGAGCCGCCTTGCGTGGCGACTTTGCCGTTTGAGAAATCCTGTTTGGCGGCCCATTCGATGATGTCGTAGCCGTCGTTGGCTTCAGAGCGGAAGGGGTCCCATTTGCCGTCGCTTTCATAGCGGCCGCGACCGTCCATCATCAACACGGAGTAGCCGCGTTGCGCGAATTTGGTCATGGGCTGGTGGACGCCGTCGCGCTGCACGCCATAGGGAGTGCGGACGATGAGGGTGGGGTAGCGGCCAGGGCTGGCGGGGCGGTATAGATCCCCGTGCAGGATGACGCCGTCGCGCATCGGGACGGACTTGTAGCGCTCAATCTTGACTTCGTGCTGGTAGGGCTGACCGCCGGGTTCCGCTCCAGAGAGGAGGGATCCCAGGACCAGTAGGGGTAGGAAGAATTTCATGCGGCTTTGCTTGATTGTATAGGAAAGCCGGAAAAACTCAGCGGAACTTGTCGACCAGCATCAGGTCGCTGCTGACGTAGTCAGCCTGGGAGTAAATCAGGTATTTCTCGTCTGGGGAAACAGTGAGTCCGAGGTCGAAGGGTTTGGTGACGGTGAGGATGTTCCGGATGACGCGTGATTTGAGATTGAGGCTGCGCAAAAGGCCATTCCCGCCGGAGGTCGGCTCGGCCCAATAGAGGGTGTTGTTGGTCACCGCGTAGTTAAAGCGGAATACGCGGTCAGCGAGTTTTTCCTCGACAGAGGTGAGGTTGGGGCTTGCGCTCACTGGCCTCCGCCAGATTTCAGGCGCAGTATCGTTGCGGGTGAAATAGAGCCATTGCCCATCTGGA
>CAZECF010000073.1:0-14492 GCA_964510335.1 uncultured Bryobacter sp.
ACTTTTGCGCGTTGGCGCGGTTGGCATTGATTTGTGCTTGCGTTGACATGGTTGGTTGTCCTTTGTGGAAAAGTGATTGGCGGGCGATGCTCGCCCGCGTATAGGGAAGCATATTGGGGCATGGACCACATGACCCTTGTGCGCTAAGTCGTTGATCTCGAAAGCGAAGAAAGCTTGAAAAAGCTGTGACGGCGATGGACCGGAATGGCAGGGAGTTTATGGGCTTGAAGTCAGAACTAATTCGCAGGACTGATCGAGGTGTGATGCTCGGCGTCTAAAAGTTCGGGGAACTCTTCGATCTCAAGTTTGTCAGAGCGGTTGACCATGCCATTCTGAATCATCTCGATCGTAACGGCTGCGCCCAAAAGCAAGAGCCCGGTTACGCTAAAGAAAATCGTAAGGATGATGAGGGTAGGGTTTTCCGGAACGAGCACATTCAGGCCGGTGAACAATACAGTCAAGATGAACAATAGAATCGCCACAGTGAGCACCGCTGTGGCACGCTGCAACAAGCGCAGGCGGCGGATGCAGTATCCAATTTGTCGTTTCACTTTATCGCTCCTGACGGAGCCATCCCGATCCATTTCCCGGTACTCCCCGGCGAGTTGCCGAAACATTCCGCTCAATGACAACCATCTCGTAGTGAGATTGGAGAGGAAAATAGCGGTCGCAATGATTAAGACCACTGGCGCGGAAGCGGCACCCACAAATTTGGCAACGTCGAAGGATGGATCCATACATTCGAAGGGCCATTAAGCCGGCTTTGAGGCCTTTTGTCGTAAAGGCTAGGCACCGTCCCGGATCTTAGATCATGCCGCGACGTTTTCTAAATTCTTATGTGACGGAATATGGTCACTCAAGCAGAATCTTTTTCTGGTTAACCGACAACATATCGTCAAGTTATATAACTTTTAGTTTCCGAGCTGATCAATTTCCTATTCCTAATTAAAATATTCGTCATTTTAAGGTATTTTCTTAGTCCATTTTAACTTGAAGAGAGTTACATTCCAAGCATGCAACTAACCTTCGTCCGCATATGGCTTATGGCAGTACTTTCTGGCGCCTCATTCAGTCAAACCGCCAACTTCATCAGTTTGGATTCGGCCACTCAGGGGAATTGGAAGGGGAAATACGGGGCGGACGGCTACAGCCTCGCGGGAGACGGGACCTCGCATCCAGCCTATGTGGTACCCGGCGTTTCGGGGGCAACGCAAGTCTGGAGCAGCAGCACATTCGACATTCGTGGATTGCAAAAGGCCACTGGGACGGACAGGATTGCGGCAACATGGATCGGGCAACCCGGCTTTTTCATTGATCTGAATTTCACCGACCAGAACTTCCACCAGGTGGCAATTTACTGCCTGGACTTGAATAGCTCCCGTCCAAGGCGGCAAACCATCGAGATTCTGGATAGGAATAACAATGTGTTGGAAAGCCGTTCGCTGAACAACTTCTCGGGCGGCCAGTATGTGGTGTGGAATCTGAAGGGTCACGTCAGGATCAAGGCGACTGGTGCGCTCCGCACCAGCGCAGTCATTGGAGGAATCTTTTTTGGTGGCGGGAGTGCGTCCATGGAGCCGATTCCCCAGCTTCAAACCTGGGAGAACAACATGACTTTGCAAGGGGCACGCTTTTGCAATCAATTCGAGATCAATCAAGCGATTGGATCGGGCGGAGTGAATACGGAGGGGAATGTCTGGTATTACGACGGCGGCAAAGTGTATACGGAAATCGCCGCTTATACAAAAGATTCATCCTGGCTCACCTGTGCCGGATATTCCAACAATGCATATCGAAGCTGGGTGCTGGGCATAACCGACGGAGCGAGCTGGCCTGTTGGCGCGCTGAGTGGATGGCGAATTTTTCCGCATGGCCTGCTGGCGGACTATCAGAAATTTGGCACCCCTACATCCAGGACGGCCGTAGAGCGCTTGGCTAAGAACTCTGCCTATGCCTGGAGCGGAGGCGGCACAACCTGCGGCCTCAGCCGGGAAACGGCCTATATGATCCATGCGTTTCTGGCGGCGGAAGCAATTGGGGAGCCGCGAAACCCGCTCCTTGCCACGTCTGTAAATTTCGCTTTGGGACACATCGATCAATGGTTTGTATCCAGGACTTGTTCCAACCTCGTTCCATTCATGGTTGGGTTGACAATGGAAGCTTTAATTCACTATTACGAGGCTACGGCCGATTCCCGCATCCCACCCGCCATTGCAATCGCAGCTGAGGAGTTATGGAGCCGGGCGTGGATGCCGTCAAGCCACGCGTTTTATATTGACAGCTCAATTCCTACTGATGCCGGAACGGATCTCAACCTCCTCATTGCACCGGCCTACGCCTGGCTTTGGCAGCGAACCGGAGAAAAGAAGTATCAAGAGCGTGGTGATCAAATTTTTGCCGGGGGCGTGCTGTATGCAGTCTTTTGGTCTGGTAAGCAGTTCTCACAGAATTATCGTTGGAGTTTTAATTATGTTCAATGGAGAAGCGCACCTGCGCTTTTACTACCGGTAACCTCGTTCCGCTGAAGCCAGAGAGTGGCCCGGGGGAGGCGGCTGGCTGGCGGCGAAGACAGATGAAGCGATGTTTAGCCGCCGCGCCTGGGATCCCAGCCTGGCAATAGGTGAGGATGAGGAGCTTCGCGATTGGCTCAGTCCAGATGAAGCAGTGGAGGAAAGCAAGGGGTTGCGTATCTATCGCCGGCGGGATTGAAGTACAGTGTTGGCTACGGATAGCTATTTAGCGGCTGCGCTTCAAAGCCTTGCCTGCCGATAGTACGCGACCAAAACAAAGATTTTTTTCACGGCTTCTAGAGCAAAAAACGATGGTTGTGAATACTATGGGGAAATGGCCACAACTATAGAAAAGGAACGTGCACCAAAAAACCGAACGCTAACCTGTTCACCAGAGGAAGTCGAGCAATACACAAACTCGCTCATGAAGCTCTCAAAATTGAAATGTCCCGATGAACTTGAGGACAAAATTATCAACCAAGATTTCTTTGAGGCGTCAACCTTCCTTCCTAGAAACTTCGCCGACCTCCTCATCCTTGATCCGCCCTACAACCTTTCAAAGAACTTTAACGGCCAGATCTTTAAGGGCAAGAGCAACGACGAATATGCCCAGTACTTTAATCAGATCCTCGACGCTGCGTTGCCTGTGCTCAAGAACAGAGGCACAGTTTATGTTTGCTCGGACTGGAAAACATCCATGCAAATTGGCCCTGTGCTTGAGGACCGTCTTTGCGTCCGGAACAGGATCACATGGGAAAGAGAGAAGGGCCGAGGAGCGCAGAAAAATTGGAAAAACAATACTGAAGATATTTGGTTCTGTACAAAGTCGAGCAACGACGATTTCGTTTTCAATGTGGAGGCTGTAAAGGTTAAACGCAAGGTGATCGCACCTTACCGGGATACCGATGGTAATCCAAAAGATTGGGCTGAAAACACCGATGGAAACTTCAGGTTAACTTACCCTTCAAATATCTGGACTGACATCACCATCCCATTCTGGTCCATGCCGGAAAATACAGACCATCCGACTCAGAAGCCTGAAAAACTAGTGGCCAAACTTGTGCTAGCAAGTTCGAAAGAAGGAGATATGGTGTTTGATCCGTTCCTAGGTAGCGGTACAACCGCAGTGGTGAGTAGAAAGCTTGGACGGAGGTTTTTGGGAGTAGAGCAAGACAAAACCTTTTGTTGTTGGGCGATGAAGCGGCTTGCGTTGGCAAAAGACGACTGCTCCATACAAGGCTATGTGGAAGGAGTTTTCTGGGAACGAAATTCACTGGCTAACCAAAAACCGGATACAGTAAAGGGCTCAATTTCTGCTGCGGGTTCTCGGCAAACAAGTGGCGATTCTCAAACCAAGAAAGGAGAGGTTGCTGCGGGCAATCTAAGCCTTTTCTGATGACAAAGCTTGCCGCATTTCTCAATTTAACCATCACGCATGCCGGGATCAATGATAAAGCGAAATTTGCAAGGAAGGCTGCTGAGACGATTGGGCTGACGAAGGATCGTTCTGTCTATTACTGTGATGAATTTGCCGTACGGTTCTCATCGGGCAGCGGTCCAATATTTTCAAACACAGTCCTTTCACTCTCAAATCTTAGGAAAGTTGATCACCTACCTTTTCTGGTTTGCGTTGTTACGCCCTTGGAGAATCATATTCTATTGGCCAATTCAACTTTTCTCAGAAAGATCAGTCATAGCAGTCAACAACTTCGCATCGACAACATTAGAGGTAGCTTTAACGGCTCAGATATCATGCGCGACTTTGAAGGAATTTCAAACTGTCCAGCAAATATCCTGAGGCTTTATGCCATTCACCGGGAGATTGGCTTCGAAGACAATTTGCCTCGTTTGGTTGAGTCAACTAACAATATCACTGCAACCGGCCACAAATTCATCGTTACCACTCCTAGTGAGCAGATAATTTTGGACGCTCCGAAACGCGCGGCGAGGTTTGTGGATTCGCCTCAAGCGCTCACGCTTAAGGCGGAATTAGACGAACGTGTCGAACGCTTTAAAACGGAAATTCTAGTCGCGGCAATGATAGAAAACGTGAACATACGTGGTCGAGTCATTGAATTCTTACTGACCGGCGAGGACGATACGATCCGTGATGAACTTGTCGATGCATTGCTGAACCGGCGCACGGCCTTAGGCCTTCCTTCATTCAAAACTGCCAATCGCCTTGGCGATTATCAACGCGTCTTCGATGAGTACTTTACGGAGACGGACGTAAAAACAAAAATCATGGTGCTTTCGTCCAATCCGAAAGCATACAATCTTGACAAGATTCTTGAATTTTTGGCTAGGGAAAAGAGTGTATTTCTTTTTTACTTTGTCGGAGTGCACCCTTCTGAAATCATAAGTACAACACTAGTTTCAATGTTCCAATCTGATTTACTTTCAGGCACTATTCTGCTCAAACACTGGAGTGGCCGCAACTCGCGCGGAGTTGCCCAATTTGATGGCAGCGTCATTGAAACGCTTATCCGAAGTCCAAGATCTACGGTTCAGTTGGACCAAGCGTGTGAGTTTCTTAAGAAACTCCTAGCCTTATAGAGAGCGGACCCGATTGGCTAATTCAAAACTTTGTGGGTATTGGCTTCCTCCACCGGAGGAATTGAAGTGATAGATTGTGAGGCCATGATCTCCCGTCGATTCTTTCTCGCCAGCTTGCCCGTAGCGGCTGCGCAAATTGGCAAGGTGAAGATACGCGATGTACAGGTGATGCTGTTACAGGGAGACCGGACTTACACGCTTATCAAGATCACTGCCGACAATGGGATGTACGGCATTGCCGAAGCGTATGGGAGCCCCGGAGTGGGAGTGAAGGAGCAGGTGCTGGCGCTGAAGCCCTGGCTGGTGGGGAAGGACCCACTCGAGATCGATACCATCTTCACCCAGTTGGGGGCGAAGACGAAGGGGCTTTCTGGAACAAGAACCGATGGGTCGGCGCATGGGTTGATGCGTGCGGCGAGTGGCATCGAGATGACGCTTTGGGACCTGGCGGGCAAGATTCTGGGCGTGCCCACTTCGACCTTGCTGGGCGGTCGCTTCCGGGACAAGGTGCGGGTTTATGATCACGCGGCACCGGCCAATATGCTTGACAAGCAATCGTGCCTGGAATGGGCCGAGAAGGTGAAGGCGAATCCGGCGGGCTTTACGTGTCACAAATTTGGTTTTCCACGGACCGTGCCCACGATGGATGCGGCAAAGGATAGCAGCAACCGGGTGCTGACCACCAAGGAGTTGCGGCAGATCCGGCAGGGCTTTGAGAATTGCCGGGAGGCGATCGGGTGGGAGCACGACCTGATGGTGCACTGCCACTGGGAATACGATGTGCGGACGGCGATTCAGATTGCCGAAGCGGTGGAAGACATTCAGCCTGTCTGGCTGGAGGATCCGATGCCGGTGGAGTATTCCCCTTCCTGGACGCGGCTGACGGCGGCGTCGGAGGTGCCGATTTGCATGGGCGAGAATCTGGCGCGGCGGGAGGGATTTCTGCCCTTCCTGCTGAATCAGGGCTGCGACATCATTCACCCGGACTTGCGGAATTCGGGAGGGTTTCTGGAGACAAAGAGGATCGCGGATTTGGCGTCGCCGTTCGGGATTCCGATCGGGACGCATAATACAGGCAGCCAGGTTCATACTTATGCGAATATTAGTTGGGCGGCGTCGATTCGCGACTATATTGCGACGGAGACAGTTACAGGCAAGGGGGACTGGATGGACAAAGTCTTAGTGCTCGACGGGCCGTATATCGAGGGCGGGTATATCCGGGTGACGGAGAAGCCGGGGCTGGGGATTGAGCTGAATCCGGATGTGGTGCGGGCGCATTTGGCGCCGGGGGAGGTTTGGTGGGGGTAGGATGGGAGGTTATGGCGCAAGACGAGCATTTGGCTGCGGCTGATCAGTTGGCACTCGACCCAGAGAGCAAGAAAGTGACGCCGAAGGAGGCAGAAGCCTTTGAGCAATTGCGGGCTGCGCGGGGGAAAGTCAAATTTGCGGCAGCTTTGCGGAAATTGAAGGCGGATCGTTGACAACTTCAATGCCTCAAGAACCCTGCTTCTTGTAGTAGTAAATGAAGTAAAAAACTTCAATACAGCAGGCCCAGAAGAAAACCCGCAGAAAACGCACCAAGAAGTCATCGAGATTGAATGTCCGAAAGATCGATTGCACGAAGACAACCAGCGCTGCAATCAAGGTGTTCAGGAGAATGCATCTCAATGTAGTCTTTAGCATTCTCGCTTCTTAAGCTTGCTTGAGGGAGCTAAGCGAGGCCCATGCGTTCGAGTTTGCGGTAGAGAGTTTTGCGTTCGATGCCGAGGATTTTGGCGGCGCGGGATTTGTTGTGGCCGGTGGCTTCGAGGACCTTCAGGATCTGGTCGCGCTCGGTGTCGCGGAGGCTTTCCGCGACCAGCGGGTCTTCGCCGGAGGATTCCTCCAGCGCTTCGCGTACGGCAGATGCGTCGATGCGGCCGCCGGGGGCGAGGATCACCAGGCGCTCCATCAAATGCTGGAGCTGGCGGACGTTGCCGGGCCAGGTTTGCTCTTCCAGCAATTGCTGGCCGCTGGCGGTGAGGACCGCTGCCAGATCGTAGCGCTCGTTGTATTTGCGCAGGAAAAAATGCGCGAGCAGGGGGATGTCGGAACGGCGGTCGCGCAGGGCTGGGAGCTGGAGGCGGACAACGTTCAAGCGGAACCAGAGATCCTCGCGGAACTTGCCTTCTTCGACCAGCTTTTGCAGGTCTTTGTTGGTGGCGGCGACGACGCGGACGTCGACCGATTTCCCGCGGCTGGCGCCGACGGGACGGATTTCGCGCTCCTGCAGAAAACGCAGCAGCTTGAGTTGGAAGCCGCCGTCAATCTCGCCGATTTCATCAAGAAACACTGTGCCGCGATGGGCGGATTCAAAGACGCCGGTTCGGTCGCGGTCTGCTCCCGTGTAGCTGCCTTTGAGGGCGCCAAAGAGTTCGGCTTCGAGCAGCGAGGGCGCGATGGCGCCGCAATCGACCGGCACGAAGGGGCCGATGAGGCGTTTGGAATTGTTGTGGATCAGACGGGCGATGAGTTCCTTGCCGGTGCCGGTTTCGCCGGTGATCAGGACGGTGGCATCGGTGGGGGCAACCTGACTCAGGGTCTTGTAGATCTCGATCATACGCGTGGAGGAACCGATCATTTCGGTTTCCGGCAGATCGTCGATGTCGGTGTTGCGGTCTGTGAAAGCGGCACCGAGAATTTCGGTTTCGGCCTTCTGAATGGAGTGGAGGAGTTCGTCGAGCTCAAAGGGCTTGGCGAGGTATTCAAAAGCACCACCGCGCGTGGCGGCCATGACCGTCTCCATGCTGCCGCGGGCGCTCATCAAGATGACGTGGCAATCGGGGTTGGTTTCTTTGGCAGCGCGCAGGACGTCGAGGCCGGTGCGTTCATCGAGATAGATGTCGCTGATGACGATGGGGTAGGACCGCAAGGCCAGCTTTTCGAGGGCGGCGCGGGTGTTCGAGACCGCCTCGACCTGATAGCCTTCGAGGTCGAGGAAAGTGGAGAGCGTGGAGCGGACGCTGGGGTCGTCTTCAACCAGCAGTAGTGGTTCGCTGAGGGGCATTGCCTATTTCCGAGTCTAGCGAAGGGGCGGGCAGAAGCGGCAAAATTACCGTAAAAACACTGCCGACGCCGACTTCGCTGGTGACGTCGATGCGGCCCTGGTGCTGCCGGATGATTTCGTTGACGATGCTCAAGCCGATGCCGGTGCCAGAGATGCCGCTTTCTTCGGCGCGGCGGGAGCGGTAAAAACGGTCGAAGATGCGCTTGAGGTCGGCGGAATCCATGCCCATGCCGTGGTCGCGGATGGCGATGCGGATTTCATTTTCACCGGCGGTGCAGTGGCATTCGATGGTGGTGTTATCGGGCGAGTATTTGACGGCGTTGTTGAGCAAGTTGTAGATCGCGTATTCGAGTAACTCGCGGTCGCCACGGAAGTGGCCCGGGGGGATAGGGCCGACATCAAGGGACATCTGCTTGCGTTCGGCGAGAGTGCGGGCGCGGTCGAGGGCGGGCAGGAGTGCGCCGGTGACGGGGAAGAGATCGCGCTTGAGTTCCATTTCGCCTTCGGCGAGGCGTTCGACATCGAGGAAGGTCTGGATCATGGAAGCGAGACGGCGGGACTCGGCGTTGATCATCTGGGCGAAGTGTTTCTGCTTCTCCTCGTTGAGCTTGTAGCGGGCCATGATCTCACTGGAGCCCTGGATGGCGGTGAGGGGGGTTTTCATTTCGTGGGTGACGAAGTGGATGGCTTGCTGGTAGCGGGTTTTGTCGGCCTCGCTGCGCTGCCACTGGCGGCGGATGACGAAGTAATGGAAGCTGGCGGCGACGATGGTGGAGAGCCAGGCACCGAAGAGGAGCATGGAGGGCGGGAGGAAGATCTGGTTGAGGAAGAGCGAGCGGGGCAGGATGTGGATGAGGATCAGCCAGCCGCCGGCGGCGATCCAGGCCGTGGAGCCGCTGAGATAGAGAAAGATTGCGCCGATGCCGGTGATGGCGGCCAAGGTGAAGAGGACCGGAAAGGAAACGGGCGCGTCGGTAAGGAAGGCTTCGTGATTGAGGGTCTCGAAGAGATTGGCGTGGATTTCGACGCCGGTCATGAGGGAGCCCATGGGCGTCATGAGGCGGTCGCGGGCGGCGCTCTGGTCGGTATAGCCGACGAAGACGACCTGACCGGAGAATTGGAGGGCGGATTCCGGGTTGTCACTGAGCTGCTTGAGGCTGAGCTGGGGAATGGGGGTGGAGAGATAGTTGATGTAGAGGGAGCGGGCAGTGGCGCGGGGAGCAGGGACGCGAGTGAGGCCGACTTCGAGGTCGTCGGGGGATTCGAGGATGGGGCCGGCTTGTTTGGAGAGGCGGAAGGCTTCGAGAGCCAGAGCCCAGTAGCGTTTGCCGTTGACGGCTTTTTCAAGCGGGATGCGGCGGCTGACGGGGTCGGGGTCCGCGTGGACGTGGCCGAGGGCGGCGGAGGATTTGCGGAAGAGGTCGATGGGTTCTTCCCAGATGGATTGCTGGCGGATGATGTCGGCACCGAGGACGACGCTGGGGCATTGGGCGAGGGCGGCGGCGAGGGCCTGGTCGGTAGCGGGATCTTCGGCGGTGGAGAGCATCAAATCGACAGCGAGGGCGAGGGGCTTGGCGGCGCAGATTTTGGGGAGAAGGTCAGCGAGGGACTTGCGGAGATTGCGTGCGCCGCCCATCTGGATGAGGCTGGGCTCGTCGATGGCGAGAAGGGCGGAGCGGGGGGCGAGAGCGGAGTTGGGCTGGGAGGAGAAGAGCCAATCATAGGCCTGGCCGTCGAGCTGGGCGGCGGGGCGAGACCAGCCGAAGAGGAGAGCGAGCAGGAAGCAGACGGCGAGGAGGCCGCCAAGGGTGGCATGATGGCGCGTGCGACGGGTCAGCGGCGCATCCTCCGCTCAATTTCGCTGGTGTCGCGAGGGAGGGCGCTGGTGAGGTTTTTGGCGCCGTCTTTGGTGATGAGGATCATGTCTTCGATGCGGATGCCGAGGTTTTCGGCGGCGAGGTAGAGGCCGGGTTCGGCGGTGATGACGTTGCCTTCGGCGAGGGGTTGCGTGGGGTCGTAAGGATCGTGGACGTCGAGGCCGATGTGGTGGGAGACGCCGTGGAGAAGATAGTCACCCCAGGGCTTGTCGTCGGGGCCTTTGCCTTGGGAGTTGAAGTATTCGCGGGCGGCCCTGGTGAGATCAGTGAGGAAGACGCCGGGTTTGGCGGCGGCGATAACGGCTTGTTGAGCGCCGAGGACGAGCTGGTAGATCTGTTTCTGGCGGGGGGTGAACTTGCCGTTGACGGGGATGGAGCGGGTGATGTCGGCGGCGTACATGGAGTATTCCCCGCCGACGTCCATGAGGAGGATGTCGCCGGAATCCATCTTGCGGCGGTTCTGGCTGTAGTGGAGGATGACGCTGTTGGGTCCGCTGCCGACGATGGGAGCGTAAGCGTTGCGTTCGCAGCCGAGGGCGAAATAGGTTTGCTGCATGCGGGCGGCGATTTCGTATTCATGGAGGCCGGGGCGGGTGGCGTCCCAGGAGGCGAAGTGGGCGGCCATGGAGGCGTCGATGGCCTTTTGCATGATGGTCAGCTCGGCAGAAGATTTGACGAGGCGGAGCTGGGTGAGGGCGGGTTTTGCGTCCTTGACAGCGCGGAGGGGAGCAAGCTGGGCGAGGGAGTGTTGGTGGCCGTCGAGGAGGGTGTAGAGATTGGCGGCTTGAGAGAGAGAAGCGGCGAGGTGTTGTTCGAGGGTTTCGAGGGGGGCGACTTTGGCGAAGCCGGAGCGGGCGGAGGCGTCCGTATCAGATGGGCCAAGGACGGGGCCGTCATAGATTTCGCGGCGGGCATTGCGTTTGGGGAGGAAGAGGATTTCCTGTTCGCCGTCTTTGCAGGAGGAGCAGAGCAGGAGGGCGGCACCGGGTTGCTGGAGGCCGGTGAGGTAGTAGAAGTTGGGTTCCTGGAAGTAGCCGTTGCGGTCGTGGAGTTCGGTGGAGGGAGTGAAGGCCCAGAGGACGATGACGCTATCGGGGAGATTGGCGCGGAGTTTGGTGCGGCGCTCGGCGAATTCCGAGAGCGGGAGGGATTGGGCGAAGCCCGCGAGGACGAAGGCGAGCAAATAAATCGACCGCATTCTCAATATCATCCCAGAATAGTAGAGTGGAGCCAAAGGGGAAAGTATTGATGTTGCCGATTCTCAAGGGCTGGGAAGAGATCGAGGCGGGCCAATTGGTGGGTATTGGCGAGGATGTGGATGCGGTGGATGAGGCGCGGGAAGAGGCCGAGAGACTGGGGCGGACTAACTGTTTGTTCGTTTTTGGAACAAAAGATGAGATTCCGTGGCGCGATTCTTATTTTGATGTCGCATATATAAGAGGGGCCGTGAGCGAAGAAGTGCGGCGGGTCCTGAAAGAGGAGGGGAAAGTAGTCGAATGGCAAAGCGAGTCCTGATTGCGACGGTGGGTTCGTTTGGGGATCTGCACCCGTTTATCGCAATTGCGATCGGGTTGCGGCACCGTGGGCATCAGGTGACGCTGGCGTCGAGCGAAATGTACCGGGAAAAGGTGGAGGGAGAGGGGATCCGTTTTGTGGCGATTCCGCCGGATCTAGCCGATATTGAGCACAGTCCGGAAATCCGGCGGCGGGCGATGTCGACCTTTGACGGGACGCGGTATGTGGTGCAGGAATTGTTTTTGCCGCCGATCGAGGAGCAGTACCGGATATTGCTTGAGGAGGGTGAGCGGGCGGATGTGATGATCGGGTCGACGTTTGCGCTGGGGTTGCCGCTGGCGGCGGCGAAGCTGGGGAAACCTTATTTGACGACGGCCTTGCAGCCGGCGGCGATGTTGTCGGTGTATGATCCGCCACTGGTGCCGCAGATGCCGTTTTTGCCGAGTTTGCCGGAGAGCTTGGTGGGGTGGGTGTTGAAGGGGTTGGAGAAAGCGAACGGGTTTCTCTTGAAGCAGGCCTATGATCTGGCGCGCAAGGAAGGGTTGCCACGGGAGGCGGTGCCGGGCTTGTTCCGGCAGGAATCGAAGCACGGGAATCTGGTGCTGTTTTCGCGCTATTTCATGCCAGTGCAGGCGGACTTTCCACGGCCGTTGACGATGTGCGGCTTTCCGTTTTACGACAAGCTGGACGCCAAGAATAAAGGGCTGGACGGGGACCTGGAGGGCTTTCTGCGAGACGGCGGAGATCCGTTTGTGTTTACGTTGGGGACATCGGCGGTGTTGGACCCGGGGGTGTTTTATGACGAGGCGGCGCTGGCGGTGCGGAAGATGGGCCGGAGGGCGGTGTTTCTGGTGGGGCGGGCGAATTTTGAGAAGTACCGTAATGCGTTTGGAAGCAACGACATTTATGTGTGCGAGTATGCGCCGCATTCGAAGCTGATGCCGCGGGCGGCGGTGAACGTGCATCAGGGGGGCATCGGGACAACGGCGCAGGCGTTGCGCGCAGGTAAGCCGATGGTGGTGGTTCCGTATTCGCATGACCAACCGGACAATGCGCGGCGGTGTGTGAAGTTGGGGGTGGGGACGAGCGTGGGACGGAATCGCTTCCGGGCGGATGCGTTGCGGGAAGCGCTGCGGGGCGCGGCGGCGTGCGAGGACCGGGCGCAGCGGGTGGGGATGCTGATTCAGGCGGAGGACGCGGTGGCGCGGGCGTGCGAGAAGATCGAGGCGACCCAGGAGTCGGCGCTGATGGTTTGATGGAGGCGGGTGAAGGCCGGGAGAGCGGCTTCGATGCGCTCGGCTTGCCATTCGTAATAGCCGCTTAGAAGGAGATGGCCCGCAGGCTTTAAGAGGCGGGTGTATTCGGGGGCGAGGTCGAGATGGACGTAGCCAGGGATGTTGACGAGGAGGATGTCGAAGGCGGCATCGGGGGCGGCGGAGGAAGGGCCGTGGAAGGTGGGGATGCCGAGGGAGTGAGCGAGGCGGGCGGCGTCGGCATCGGTATCGCAGGCGATGACGGATTGTGCGCCGAGGGCGAGGGCGGCGAGGGAGAGGATGCCGGTGCCAGTGCCGAGGTCGAAGATGGTTTTGTGTTGGACAGGAAGCTGTTCGAGCAGGGCGAGTGCGCCGCAGGTGGTGTCGTGATCGCCCGCGCCGAAGACCAGGCCGGGCTGCATGGTGAGGCGGTGGCGGTGAGGGGGAGTGGGGGAGTCGTCCCAGGGGGGCGCGAGGTAGAAGTGTTGGCCGACGGGCTTGGGCTGCCAGGACTGCTGGTAGTCGAGGTTGACTTCCCAGCGGGCGCGTTCGAGCTTGCCGCCGGTGGATTTGGCGAAGCCGCGGGCGACGATCTGGCTGGAGAAATAGACCCAGGTTTCGTGGGGGCGTTCTTCGGCACCGTCGATGGGCCAATCGCCAAAATCGTCCAAAACACCGGGAATGCGAACCATATACACGTTGAGTGATCCTCCTGTAACATTTTGAAGGGAAAATGGGAGATTGTGCAAAAGCAAGTTGTAATTGTTGGAGCGGGACTGAGCGGGCTGGTAGCGGCGCAGAGTTTGCGACAGGCTGGCGTCGCGGTGACCGTGCTGGACAAAGGGAACCGGGCGGGCGGCAGGATGGCGACGCGGCCGTTTGAAGGGGCGATTTTTGATTACGGGGCGCAGTTTTTTACGGTGCGGAGCGAGAAGTTTGCCAGCTTGCAGCGGGCGTGGGAAGCGAAGGGACTGGTGCGGGTGTGGTGCCGGGGATTCGGTGCGGAGCAGGACGGGCATCCGAGGTATATTGCGCCGGCGGGGATGAATTCGATTGCGGCGCATCTGGCGCAGGGCGTTGAGGTGCGGTGCGGGGTGAAGGTGAGCCGGATTTTCAAGTCGGGGAAGCATTGGACGCTGGAAACGGATTTTGATGAAGTGCTGCTGGCGGATGCGCTGATTGTGACGACGCCGGTGCCGCAGACGCTGGCGTTGCTGGATTGCGAGATGGCGGGGGAGGACCGGGCGGCGCTGGAGCGGATTGAGTATGAGCGGTGCCTGGCATTGATGGCGATCCTGGAAGAGCCGGCGGACTTGCCGGAGCCGGGGGCGCGGCAGATTGCGGGTGGGGAGCCGATTAGTTGGATTGCGGACAACCGGCGCAAGGGGGTATCGCCGTTTTCCAATAGCGTGACGATTCATGCAGGGCCGCAATTTAGTTTGGAGAACTGGGAGAGACCGGCTGAGGAAGTGGCGGAGCGGTTGCTGGTGGGGTATCGGGCGGCGGCCTGGAAGTTGCACCGGTGGAAGTTTGCCAAGCCGAGCGTGCTGCATCCGGAGCGGTGTCTGGCGGTGTCGGGGGAGGTGCCGCTGGTGCTGGCGGGGGATGCGTTTGGGGAGGCGCGGGTGGAAGGGGCGGTGTTGAGCGGGTTGGCGGCGGCGGAGCGGCTGCGGGGGATGGTGCGGCAGGTTTAGCGAAGGATGAGTTCGATGGGTTGCGCGGGGCCGCACGTTGA
>CAZECF010000073.1:14592-23084 GCA_964510335.1 uncultured Bryobacter sp.
CGTGGTCGAGGCATTGGACGGCGTGGCGTTTGGATCGGCGGTGTTGGTGGTGTCATCACTGAAACCCGCTCGCAGGTGCTCAACCCGGAGCCGCCGCCGGCCCCCAAAGAAGACAAGCTCAAAGAACTCATCATCAGCCCGGTCTACCAGCGTGAGAAGATCAGCCCGCGGATGATCGAAATCCCCTAAGCCAACTGGAAGTGATCTCCGCGGTCTGGAATGACCACTTCGACCCCGTAGGCCTCCTGAATCGCTGTTTGTAGCGCCACCTGCTGGCGAGCTTCCCCGTGCACCAGGAAGATTTTCTTCAACCCTTTGGCTATCGGCCTCAGCCACGCAAGCAACTCGCGCTGATCGGCGTGTCCGCTCAGTTCATTCAGCTTTGCTACTTCCGCCCTTAGCCGGTAAGGCTCACCGAAGATCGGAACTTCCGGCCACTTATCGAGAATCTTCCGCCCGAGCGTATGCTCTGCTTGAAAGCCCGTAATCAGGATCGTATTCCGCGGGTCGCCGACTGCGGTCTTCAGATGATGCAGAATCCTGCCCGCTTCACACATTCCGCTGGCTGAAATGATGAGCATCGGACCGCGCAGGCTGTTCAGCGCCTTGGAGTCTTCCAGTTCGCGGATGTAGCGCAAGCGCTGGAAGCCGAAAACATCTCCTTCCTCCGTCAAGAGCTTCGCCGTCTCAGCATCAAAGAGGTTGCTGTACTTCCGGAAGGTCTCCGTCACATTGACCGCCAGCGGGGAATCCACGAAGATCGGGATATTCGGAATCCGCCTGGCGAGCACCAACTGGTTCAATAGCAAGACCAATTGCTGGGTCCGCCCCACCGCAAAGGCCGGTGCCACAATGCGCCCGCCGCGTGCCGCCGTCCGGTTGACAATGTCGGCCAGTTTGTCGATCACGGCGCCCTCGTCCTGATGCAGCCGGTCCCCGTAAGTCGACTCCATGATCAGGTAGTCGCAAGCCGGCAGCTCATGAGGGTCGCGAATAATCGGCAGGTTCTTGCGCCCGATGTCACCGCTGAAGCCAAGCCGCGTCGTGCCATCATCGAGCACCATCGAAACGCTGCCGAGCATGTGCCCGGCTTCCACGGTTTCCAGCGTCAGGCCTTCACCCAGCTCAAGCTGCCCGTGCATCGGCATTTCCTTGAACAAGGGGAAGCTAGCCTTTGCGTCCTCCTGCGTATAGAGCGGCTCCACGGCTGCCTCGTCATAATCCTCTACGAGGCGCCGCCGCCGGGACCGCCGCTTGTTCAGAAACTCCGCATCCCGCTCCTGCAAATACGCGCTATCCATCAGCATCGCCCGGCACAGATCCTGCGTTGCCGCTGTCGCGTGAATTGCCCCACGGAAACCCTGCTTGACCAGATTCGGAAGGTTCCCCGAGTGATCAATATGCGCGTGGCTCAGGATGACTTTGTCCACTTCGGCCGGATCAAAGGAAAAGCAGCAGTTGCGGTCGCGCGCCTCTGCGCGCCGGCCCTGGAAGAGTCCGCAGTCGAGCAAAATGCGTCTTCCCCCCTGCCGCACTTCGTGCATCGAACCCGTAACCGTCTTAGTCGCGCCCCAGAATTGAATGTCCATAGCTAATGCCAAACTATATAGTATCGATGCTCCTTGAACGCACCCTTCTGCTTACAATCTTTCTGGCCAGCCTGTTGCTGGCCCAAAAGCAACCGGTCACTCTCGACACCCTGCGCCAGCGCAGCACGGCCGAACCAGCTATCTCTCCCATCTGGTCTCCCGATGGCGGCCGCTTTGCTTACCTGAAATCCGGTGACCTTTACCTCTACGACGCCCGCAGCCGCAACTCGCGTCTTCTCTTCCCCAAGCTCTCCAGCCTGGCCGAGAAAGCGATCCAGGACTCCCGCCCGGACGCGGCCTTCAACTGGCAGAACCGCCGTGTTGCCGAACAGCGGATCCAGTGGGCCGCCTCCGGCGAAGCCTTGCTTGTCGCGGAAGGAGGAGATCTCTTCTGGGTAACGGCCGACGGCAAAGAACCCCGCCAACTCACCCGTACCGAAGCCCGCGAGGCGGACCCCAAACTCAGCCCCGATGGCAAGCGCGTGGCCTATCGCATCGGCAATGATCTCTGCTGGCAGGACATCGCTTCGGGCAAAGTTACGCGCCTGACCCGTGACGGATCAGAGACCCTGCTCAATGGCCGTCTTAACTGGGTTTACCCGGAAGAGCTTGACCTGAAGACCGCCTATTGGTGGAGCCCTGATTCCGCGCGCATCGCGTATCTTCAATTCGACATCTCGCAGGAGATGATTTACCCTCATGCCGACCTGCTCAAGCTGCCCGCCCTTGCTGAACCCGAGCGCTATCCGCAAGCCGGCACCACCAACGCCGACGTCCGCCTGGGTGTGGTGGACATCGCCTCAGCGGCTACCCGCTGGATGGATTTCGGCGAAACCCGTGGCTATCTGCTCGCCCGTGTCGATTGGCTCAATGCCAACGAAGTGGCCGTGCAGCGCATGACTCGCATCCAGGACCGGCTTGATTTCCTTGCCGCCAATTGGCAAACCCGCGAGGTCCGCAAAGTTTTCACCGAGACCGATCCTTACTGGCTCAATGTACATTCGCTGACGCGCCTCGATCCGGCCGGACAACGCATTCTGTGGGCCAGCGAGCGCTCTGGCTTCCGCCACCTCCACCTGCTTGGCTATGACGGCAAAGACACTGGCGCACTCACTCGTGGCGAATGGGAGGTGAGCGACGTCGCCGGAGTGGATTTCAAGCGCGGTCTGGTTTACTACACTTCCACCGCTACCAGCCCCCTCGAACGCCACCTCTATGTGGTCGACTTCGAAGGCAAGCGCCGCCGCCAGCTCACCCGGGAGGCCGGCACTCACACCATCTCCATGAGCCCCACAGCGGAGTTCTACATCGATACTTATTCGGCGATCAACCACCCCACCCAGCAAACGCTGCACTCCGCTGACGGCACAAAACTGGCTGAACTGAAGGCTTCCGACCGCACGATCCTCGACAAGCACGATGTCCTGCCCACCGAGTTCCTCAGCTTCCGCGCGCCTGATGGAGAACTCCTGCACGCCCGCTTGATCAAGCCCAAAGGCTTCGACCCCGCTCGCAAATATCCGGCCATCGTGATGGTTTACGGCGGACCGCACTCGCAGCAAATCCGCAATGCCTGGAATGGCGGCATCAATCTGGATCAAGTCTTTGCGCACCGCGGCTTCGTGATCTGGCAGGTCGATAACCGTGGCTCTGGTGGTCGCGGTCACAATTGGGAATCGAAGCTTTACCGCAAATTTGGTTCGATCGAAGTTGCCGATCAGAAGGCCGGCATCGCCCATCTCGTCTCTCTCGGTTTCGTTGACCCCGCCCGCGTCGGCATGTCCGGCTGGAGCTATGGCGGCTACATGACCCTCCAGACGATGCTGACCGAGCCCAAGCTTATCCGCGCCGGCATCAGTGGCGCGCCGGTTACCAACTGGCTGCTTTACGACACGATCTACACTGAACGTTACATGGGCTTGCCGCAGGACAATGAAAAGGCCTATCTGGACTCATCCCCGGTTCACAAGGCCAAGAACCTGGAAGGCAAATTGATGCTTGTGCACAACTTCGCTGACGACAACGTTCTCTTCCAGAACATGCTGCAAATGACGGACGCTCTCCAGCGGGCCGGCAAGCACTTTGAACTCAGCATCTACCCGCAAAAGTCGCACGGCGTTACCGGCCCGGCCCGCAACCACTTGAATGAAGCGATGGTCGAATTCTTTGAACGCCATCTTAGCCGCTAGGCTGCTTGTCCCCATCCTGATTCTGGCCCTCAAGGCCCCCCTGCTTTGGCAGGCTGAATGGTCGCACGACGACCTCATGAATTGCTACCGGATCCTCGACACTCCGTGGAGCAGCATCCTGCGCGATATCGTGTGCTTCTGGCAGCCGACTCAGCTCTTCCGTCCACTGGGGGAAGCCTTCTACAAGCTCTTCTGGCCCCTCTTCGGTTTTGAACCGTTGCCCTGGCGTTTGGCCTCGGGCGCAGTGCTGGTGGCCAATGCCGTGCTGCTCGGCCAACTGGCCCAGCGGCTCAGCAACAGCCCAATGGCTGGCCTTGCAGCCACGGCAGTTGCCGCCTACCATCCCGGCTGGACGCACCTTTATCTCAATACCGGCACCATCTTTGAACTGCTCGCATTCAGCTTTGTCTTTCTTGGTCTGCTTGTTCACCTGGAATTCTCCCAGCCCTGGCTCACAACGCTGATCCTGATTCTGGGTCTGAACTCGAAGGAGAGTGCCATTGTCCTGCCGGTGCTGGTACTGCTCTATGGATTGATCTGGCATCGCCGCATTCCCTGGCTCTTCTGCGGACTCGCCACCGCCGTATCGCTCGCGTTCATCTTCGGGCGCGTACTGGGTGAAGGCGGAATCGCCAGAATCGGGGACTACCAGCCCACCTACAGCTTCGCTGCCTACCTGACGAGTTTTCAAAGCTACTTCGGTTTCATGGTTGGCTTGCCCGCCATCGTTCTTCTGCTTCCGCTGGTGGCGCGCAACCGACTGGCGGTTTTTGCTGTCCTGGTTTTCCCGATTGGCATCCTGCCGCTGGCCTTCGTTCTGACCCGCGGACTTGAGGGCGTCTACATTGCCTGCGCTTCGCTCGGTCTCGCCGCTGCGGCCGTGGTCGCCCGCTGGCCGCGAGCGGCATTCGGATTGCCGCTGCTGCTCCTGCTCCCGGCACAGCCCAAAACTCCGGGCTGGGACAAGGATTTTGTGGAGATTCGCAGGTTTCGTCAAAGTCTGGAGGCTGAGCTTGGTTCCCTGCCCCGTGGATCTCACTTAAAATTTCACAACGAACCCTTTGGCGAAGAATACCCCTGGGCCAGCACCTTCATTCCGCGCCTGCTTTATCGGGACACCAGCATTCGGGTCAACCAACCGGGGGAAGCCAATGCCGAGTTTGAATGGCGAGAAGACCGCCTCTATCGCATCAAGTGATAGGCCGAATGCCAGAACTGATATTCGTGCTCCGCGCCGGTGCGGAAGATCTCAATGAGCTTGTTTCTATCTTCTCGCTTGCCTGCCTCATCCATGATGCGTAGGGCCTTGCGTACCGTTGCGCCGTAACCGGGGTCGGAGTAGAAATCAATCCAGCGCTGGTAATTTGGCTTCTTGCTCCCGCGCGCCTTGAGCGTTTTGCCCACTTCCCAATAGACCCAATAGCAGGGCAGCACCGCGGCCATGCCTTCGGCAAAACTGCCATCGCGCACCGTCTCACGCAAGAACTTGAGATAGGCGGCATTTGCCGCTGAAGGTTCCTTCTCTGTACCTCGTCCGCCCAGATAACTTGCGTGGATATGCTCCACTTCCTTCTCGCAACCCGCCGCGCCTTCGAGCAGAAATTTCCGCCAGTCCTTCTTTGGCGCCTTCTCAGCCAATTCCGTCAGCACCTCTCCGTAGACCCGCAAATAGGCAATGTCTTCGACCAGATAGCGCTCAAACTTCTCAGGTGCAAGAGTGCCGGCCGATAGCTCACGAAGAAATGGATGGTCGATTGTCTTTTGGTAGATGGGTTTGGCAGACTCCCACATGGAGTCTGTCAGCGATAGCAAAAGCAGGAAGGCCAACATCTAGCTGTAGACCTTGGCGATTGGCGTGCCTCCGAAGTCGGTCAGTTTTTCGTGCCGGCCGTTGTGGAGATACCAGAGCTTGTTCTGATCGAGGCCCAGAAGGTGCAGGATGGTGGCGTGGAAATCACGCATGTGATAGCGCTCGCCGACACCGCGCAAACCAAATTCGTCCGTCTCGCCGATGATCTGGCCGCCCTTGACGCCGCCGCCCGCAAACCACATGGTGTAACCGTGCGGATTGTGGTCGCGGCCATTGCCGCTTTCTGAAGTGGGTAGCCGGCCAAACTCGCTGCCCCAAATGACCAGGGTGGTATCGAGCAAGCCGCGTTGCTTCAAATCCTTGAGCAAGGCCGCGACGGGTTGGTCCGTCAAGCCGCACATCTTCTCGTGGTTGGCTTTCAGATGGCTGTGGGCGTCCCACTGGATGCTAACCGGGCCGCCGCCGGAATAAATCTGAACGAAGCGCACACCCCGCTCCACCATGCGGCGGGCCAGCAGACAGCGGGTGCCAAAATCCTGGGTGCGCTTTTCGTCGAGGCCGTACATCTGCCGGATGTGCGCGGGCTCCTGGGACAAATCGACTGCCTCGGGCGCGCTGCTTTGCATCTTGAAGGCCAGCTCATAGCTGGCGATCCGTGCCGCCATTTCGTTGTCTTCGGGTAGCGAGTCGAGCCGGTTCATGTCCTGAATCAAGTCGAGAGTGCGGCGCTGGCGCTCCGGCGTTACACCCGGAGGCGGTTTCAAATGCAGAATGGGGCTGGGACCTGGCCGCAACAAAGTTCCCTGGTGGACTGCCGGCAGGAAGGCCGAGCCCCAACAAGGCGTACCGCCTTCTGGTGTCCCCTCTGGCTGCGGCATCACCACATAAGCGGGCAAGTTATCCGCCGCGCTGCCCAAGCCATAAGTTACCCAGCTCCCCATACTGGGCCAGCCCATCAGGATGCGGCCGGTATGGACCTGATACATCGCCGGCGCATGGACCACGCTCTCGGTATAGAAGCTGCGGACAAAGCAAATGTCATCCACGCACTCGGCCGTATGAGGCATCAGGCTCGACACGGGCATGCCGCTCTGGCCGTAGCGCTTGAATTCCCAGGGCGAGGCAAGCAAGGGGATTGAGCCGACCGAAAATTGTCCGCCGACCTTGCCATAGCTTTCGGGCAAGGGTTGCCCGGCGTATTTGTTCAGCGCCGGCTTCGGGTCAAAAATGTCCATGCTGGACGGAGCGCCCACCATGAAGAGAAAGATGACGCTCTTGGCCTTGGGCGCGAAATGAGGCCCGGTGGCCGCTTGCAAATCACGATTCAGCAGCCACTCGGCTGCTAGCGCGCCAAAGCCATTGGCTGCCGTTTTGAGTACGTTTCTACGGGAGATAAATGAAGTCATTGCGATTGAACATGGCGAGAGCAAACTCCTCCGCCGTACCTCCCTGATCAAAGAATTTCTGAGCCTGTTGCCGTTCCACAGAGCTGGGTTGCCGGCCCAGCGCCAACTGGTAGGCAGTGTCAACCGAACCCTTGAAGCGGGCGGCGAATGCTTTGGCCTGCTCCTGCATGAAGTCGCTGTTGAGCATGGTCAGGCCTTGCAGCGCGTGAATTGAGTTGGACCGTTCCGGGCAGCTCGACATGGTGTCGGGCTGATCGAAATTGGCAAGCAAGGGCAGGCGGATTGTGCGGCGATTGAGCACATAGATCGTGCGCCGGTACATTTCCGTTTTGTCCTTGGGGAGCGGCCACAAGTTGTCCGGTTCGCCCTCGGTAAAGATGATGTCGTAGATTTCCGGCTCAATCGGAGTGCGCACAGGCTTGCCGAAGCTCTTGGGGTTCAGCATGCCGCTGACAGCCAAAATGGAATCCCGCAGCATGTCGGAATCCATGCGACGCCGCTGGTCAGCCTGCTGGCGATAGGCCTGGCTGGTGAGGATCAAACGGTCAATGTGGCGGATATTCCAGCCGCTGGCGACGAATTCCGTTGCGAGCCAGTCGAGAAGTTTGGGGTTGGAAGGACGGGCACCGAGGGTGCCGTAATCGTTCATCGTCGTGACAATTCCCTTCCCCATGCGGAATTGCCAAATGCGGTTCACCATTACTCGCGCCGTAAGCGGGTGGGCCGGGTCAGCCAGCCAGTTTGCGAGAGTTGCGCGGCGGCCGCGCGGGTCGTCGGGGAAATTCCCCAAGTCGGGGGCCAGCACGAGAGGCAGCCCGGCTTCTACTGGCTGCTGCTTCATCTTCGGGTCGCCAACCTTGAGTACATGCGTGGGCAGTGCCTTGTTGACGGTAAAGACCGAGTAGGCATGCGGTGCAGGATCGGGCTCATCGAGGTCAATCACGTGCATGCGCTGGCGCAGTGCGGCGCGTCTGGCTTTGAGATCGGGCGGAATCAGGGCAACCACTTCATCCCAGGTGGGAGAGAGCTGCCTTTCCGCTTCCTTGCGCATCCGCTTCTGCTCGTCGGTGAGCTTATCGAGAGAAATTTCCAGGACTTCGCGGAATTCCTTTTCAAGAGTAGGAAGTTTGTCACGCCGGAACTGAGCCCGG
This sequence comes from uncultured Bryobacter sp., assembly GCA_964510335.1. Taxonomy (GTDB): domain Bacteria; phylum Acidobacteriota; class Terriglobia; order Bryobacterales; family Bryobacteraceae; genus Bryobacter. The sequence goes on from CAZECF010000073.1 coordinate 22,738, forward strand.
AAGGGCTTTTCGATCTCCTTGATTTCGTCGAGAATGGGCTTCAGTTTGGCATCGTGAGCGAGGCGGGCTTCATCGGCCTTGAGGGCTTCTTCGCCAGAAGCGATCTGTACTTCACGGAACTCGGTTGAGGCCAGTATGGCTTGGAGCCGGTAGTAGTCGGTTTGCAGAATCGGATCGAATTTGTGATTGTGGCAGCGGGCACAATTCATCGTCAGGCCCATGAAGGTGGCGGAGATGGCATGGGTCATCTCGATCAGATCTTCCTGCCGGTTCTGCTCTTCATCCTGGTTGCCGCCAACGACGTGCCGCGGACCGGCGCGGAGGAAGCCGGTGGCGATCAAGGCATC
>CAZECF010000074.1:0-5463 GCA_964510335.1 uncultured Bryobacter sp.
AACATGCTTCGAAGGTAGCTCTGTGGGTTTTGACCTGCCCGGGCAATAAGCGCCGACTGTCTTGCCGAAAGGGACGGGTTGGTCAGAATTGTGAACGCTTCCACTGCGTGATTGAGTTCATGGACTGCGACGATGCCAAAGAAGTCGGTTTCGTGAGGAGGTACGTCATCGGGAAATTGATTTTGCGCCACTGTGCCAAAAGTCGAGCCAAAGAGGTTGACGTATGCGCCGCGGCCAAGCAGCAAGTCAGTTCCTTCTGGCCCGTTGTATTGCGCGGAAGAATAGATAAGGTCGAAAGCGCTGATAGCCCGGAGATCATGAAGCTGCGGTGGCACTGATTCCAGAAGCTTCAGCAGCATATCCAATTGCCCGGAATTGAAGCGCTGGTTGTCCATCAACAGCACTCCAAAGTTCTCGAAAATCGCGCGTCGTGCACCGCGCATACCAGCCGCATCCGCTATGTCGGTTCGGGACTGGTCTCCTCCCGCATCAATCAGCGACCGCCAGAAACGCTCCCGATAGACACCCGCAAACGCTTGTGTCGCCGGATCAAAACTACTGGTTCTGCGATAGAACGAGTTTCCGGGGCCTTGGAACAGGGCAAGTAAGGATGAATAGATCCTTGTTCGGTAGCTTTCAAACTGCTCGGTTCTTGCGGCGTACGCCACGGTTTGGTGTACAGCACCGAAACGGGCGGCAAGCTCTGCATCGGAGGAGAGCCTGCTCGGCAGGTTCGAAGGATAAGCCGTGTGTATTTGTGTCAATTGCTCAGCGGCGTTGAGAAGAGTCGGAACATACGGTACGCGAAGCGTGCTCGTAGGCCAGAACGAGTCAGGTGCGCCGATAATACCATCCACCCAGGCGATTCCAAATCGCGCCCCCAAGAGATTCATCGGATATTCGGAAAGCTTCTGTGGCTTTTTATATGGCTCGAAAGACCAACCCAATCCAACCATGAAAAGTCCAGAGCCCGCTTGGACGGCCTGCTCAATCGCGTCAAGCTCTTGGCGGGAGAAATCAGAGAGGCAATTCGGTATCAGGAAGATGGAATTCGAGATTGCTGCTTGCGAGACGGGTCCTGACAATTCCTCTACACTGAACCCGCCTTGAGATAATGCGGCCCGCAGCGGGCCAAGCTGTGCAAACGGCAAGATTACGGTTCGTCCACTCAGAATTACAACCCGACGGAGGGTGCTACGTCCGAGCCAAGTCAGCAAATTGGAAACGAATCGGGCATTTTCAGTGCCATCCCGGATACCTAGTACTCCTTCGCTGCTGGCAGCGGCTACCCGTCCCCTGCCGAACTCGCGAACTGAGAGAAGCTCAGACAGGTAGTTACCTCGCGAGCTTGGCGTTGACCAGCGGATTACCGGTGTCCAATCGCCTTCAATCGACAATATGCGTCCAACGGAACCAGCCACCTGAACTTGCCGCACGCCCTCGCTAATCTGAACAAGATTCGGATCGGTTTCTTGCGCGAGGCAAGTCCAAGCAAGAGCTGAAACCAGAATCATTTTTTTCATTTCACGAGGCTAGCCAATCCTAAGTTTCGAAGCAACCCCATCTTGACCTCTGACCTATGTACAATTTGGGTCTCAAATCTCCTTTCCGTTCTGAATTCATGGTGATATTCTCATCCCATGTCCACGCAACTCACCCGGCGCAACTGGCTCGCCCTCGCCGCCTCGCCCGCCCTGCTCGCCCAGAACAATAACCCGCTGCGGATCGTGGTCATGCAGTCTTTTGACCCCGCTGAACTCGAAACCTTCAAGAAGGCCGCCGTCGGCCGTCCCGTCGAAATCGTCACCGCAACCCGCGCGGACCTCCGGGAAAAGCTGCGCGAAGCCGAAGTCTTCTTCGGCTCCCTCACCGCCGCCGACCTCGATTACGCCCCCAAGCTCAAGTGGATTCAGGCCGGTAGCGCCGGCATGGAAAGCTACGACAAGAAAGTCATGGCCTCCCCCATCCTCATCACCAACATGGCCCGCGTCTTCGCCCCCGGCATCGCCGAAACCGCCATGGGCCTCCTCCTGTGCATCTCCCGCGGCATCAGCACCTATTACATGCCCCGCTTCTACCGCAAGGAATGGAAGCCCGTCGGCACCGCCAGAACGCCCGACCACATCGAACTCGCCGGCCGCACCATGGGCATCGTCGGCATGGGCGGCATCGGCTATGAAATCGCCAAACGCGCCCACTACGGCTTCGGCATGCGCGTCGTCGCCACCGACGCCAAACCCATGCCCAAGCCCGATTGCGTCGAAATCCTCCGCGAACCCGCCTGGTTCCCCGAAATGGCCAAGCAGGTCGACGTCCTCGTCAGCGCCGCTCCCCAAACTCCCAAAACCGAGCGCATGTTCAATGAAGCCATCTTCCGCTCCATGAAAAAGGGCTCCATCTTCATCGCCATGTCCCGCGGCCCCCTCTTTGATGACATGGCCCTCGTCAAGGTCCTCAAGGAAGGCCACCTCCGCGGGGCCGGCCTCGACGTTTTCCCCACCGAACCCATCCCCTCCAACCACCCCATCTTCGAATGTGACAACGTCGTCATGACCCCCCACACCTCCGGTTGGGGCGTTGAACGCCAGGTTCGCCTCGTCGGCCACTTCGCCGAAAATATCCGCCGCTACACCATCGGGGAACCGATGCTCGCCGTGGTAGACAAAGCCGCCGGATACTAACGGGAGAATGTCCCGTTACGCCGCTGTCGATATTGGCAGCAACTCCATGCGCTTGCTGGTCGCCGAAACCAGTCCCTCGGGCGAGGTCACTCACCTCGCCGAAGATCGCCAGGTCACCCGTCTCGGCGAAAGCGTCTTCACCAGTGGCACCCTCAGTGAAGACGCCATCAAACTCGCCGAAGAAGTCCTCGGCCGCTTTCGCAAGACCATCGCCGAACACCGCGTCACGGCCACTCGCGCCGTCGCCACCAGCGCCACCCGCGACGCCAGCAATCGCGAAGACTTCCTCACTCGCGCCACCAACGCCCTCGGCGGCCCCATTGAAATCATCAGCGGCGTCGAAGAAGCCCGCCTCATCGGCCTCGGCGTCAATTCCGTCTGGCCCCAGGAAAATCACCCCGTCCTCATCATCGACATCGGCGGCGGCAGCGCTGAATTCGTCCTCATGCAATCCGGCCTCATGGTGGAAGGCTACTCCCGCCCTCTCGGCGCCGTCCGCCTCAAGGAAGTTTTTCTCGACAAAGATCCCCCCCGCCGCGATGGCCTCCTCCGCCTCCAACACTTCATCGACGAAAAGCTCGAAGTCGTCGTCCGCCGCCTCGGCCGCCATCCCTTCGTTCGCGCCATTGCCACCTCAGCCAGCGCCGCCGCCATTGTCTGCGCTGTCAATGAAATCCCACGCGCCAAGCGCACCACGGCCAACCAGCGCTCGGCTTCACTCGAACAGGTCCGCCGCCTCTACCGCGATCTCATCGCCATGACAGTCGACCAGCGCCGCAAGATCCCCGGCATCGGCCCCCGCCGCGCCGAAATCATCATCGCCGGCCTCGCCGTCCTGCAACGCTCCATGGAGCGTTTCGATATCTCCACTCTGCATTACTCCAATGCCGGCGTCCGCGAAGGCATCATCGCCGACCTCGACTCCCGCGATGACACTGCTTATCCTCTCGCCCTCAGCCCCGAGCAGCGCCGCACGGTCGAATCCTTCGCCAACCGCTACGGCATCTCTCTCGCTCACGCCAAAATCACTGCGTCCTTCGCCGTCGAACTCTTCGAGCGCCTCGCTCCCCTCCACCAGCTCGATATCTCCTACGCCCGCCTTCTCGAAGCTGCCTGCCACCTCCTCGACGTCGGCCACTTTGTCAGCGATACCGGCCACCACAAGCACTCTTATTACCTCGTCCGCCACGCCGACCTGCCCGGCTTCACCGAAGACGAAAAGCAATTCATCGCCCTCCTCTGCCGCTTCCACCGCAAAGCACTTCCCGCCATTCGCTATCCGGACGTCGCCGCCCTGCCCACCGCCCGCCGCCATGCTCTCGAACTCCTGGTTCCCTTCGTCCGCGTCGCCGACGCCCTCGACCGCAGCCGCGACCAGCACGTCCGCCTCGCCCGCTGCGAAATCCGCGGTGCCGAAGTCGTCTTGTCACTTTCTGCCGAAGCCGACCGCGCCACCGCCCTCGAAGAATGGGCCGTCGAACGCGCCGCCCACACCTTCCGCACCGTCTACGGCAAGAACCTCATCGTCCAGAGAGCCTGACCATGCACTTCCTCCTCCTGCTCGCCCTCGCCCAATCCGAGCCCCGCTTCCTCCTCCACGAGGTCGCCCGCGATCTCAGCGAAGGCGTCAGCGTCTTCGATGTCAATCGCGACGGCAAGCTCGACATCGTCTCCGGCGCCTTCTGGTATGAAGCCCCCAACTGGCAACCCCACAAGTTTCGCGAAGTCGGCTTCGTCAATGAATACGTCATCAACTGCGGGGAATTCGCCGTCGATATCAACGGCGATGGCTACGAAGACATCCTCTCCGCCGGCTGGCAGGAAGACGGTATCTTCTACTACGAGAACCCCCGCGTCACCGGCAAGCTCTGGCCCAAAAAGAAGATCGCCCCCTCCAAAGACACCGAAGGTCTCATGATGGCCGACGTCGATGGCGATGGCCACAAAGACCTTCTCATCTCCAACTACTCCCGCCAGCCCTTCTTCTGGATCCGCGTCGTTCCCGGCCAACCCTTTGAAGTCCACCCCATCGACCCCACCGGCCAGGGCAACGGCCACGGCATCGGCTTTGGCGATATCGACGGCGACGGCAAAGGCGACATCGTCACCGAGCGCGGCTGGTTCCGCCAGCTCAACGCCCTCCAGGACCAATGGGAATACCATCCCGATTTCAACCTGCACGACGCCTCAATTGAAATCCTCGTCCTCGACGTCAACCGCGACGGTCGCACCGACCTCATCTACGGACGCGGGCACGACTACGGCCTCTACTGGCTCGAACAACTCGCTGATGGAAAATGGCGTCGCCACACCATCGACGAATCTTTCTCCCAGGTCCACACCGTCGCCCTCGCCGACCTCGATGGCGATGGCCAACCCGAACTCCTCGCCGGCAAGCGCTACCGGGCTCACAACGACAAAGACCCCGGCGCCTTCGACCCCCTCGCCTTCTATTACTACAAGTTCACTCCCGGCCCCGGCGTCCAGTTCAGCCGTCATGCTCTGGCCATGAATTCCCCCGCCAGTCCCGGCATGCACCTCATCGTCCGCGACCTCGACAACGACGGCGACCTCGACATCATCACCGCCGCCAAGTCCGGCCAATACTGGTTCGAAAACCTGACCACCAACAAAGTCCCCGACTCGGCCCGCAAGACTCTCTACCAAAACTTCCCTCCCCGCCGCTAGCTTTGCTAAAATTACGGATGACCCACCGCTGGGAGATCGTCTAACGGTAGGACAGCAGACTCTGACTCTGCTTATCGGGGTTCGAATCCCTGTC
>CAZECF010000074.1:5473-14857 GCA_964510335.1 uncultured Bryobacter sp.
GTCTCCCAGCCAATCCCTCTTTCCTCCTTCCTGCAATCAAACCCTTAAATCTGCAAGCGATTTCACTTGCCAACCGATGGGTTTACAGCGTAAGCTTACACTGTAAGCAATGCTCGTTATTACCGTCCTTCTCCTCCTCTCCATCGCCCAGGACTTCCCTCGCCATGAGTTCCAGATTTCCTACCTCCACGGCCAGATCAATTCCGGCCTCCCCTCCCGGCGCCCCCATCACGGCGCTTCTCTCTCCTACGTGTCCAATCTCTCGCGCTTCAGTGGCCTCAAGCTTGAAGCTTCCTCCATGGTGGACCACCACACCCATTCCGGCTTCACCTACCGCCACCAACCCCTCTGGCTCCTCTTTGGGACGCAGATTAAGGACAACCGCTCCTCCTCCCGCCTCAAACCCTTTCTCCATCTCATGGGCGGCGCCGCACGCTTTGCCGCCAGCACCAATCCTTCGGCCTGTGCCGCGGCATTGGGCCTCCCTTCCTGTCCAGCTAGGTTCCACTCCCGGCGCTGGTCCGCGGTCAACATGATCGGCGGCGGCCTTGACCTTAAGCTCTCTCTCCGCGTCGACCTTCGCCTCCTCCAGATCGACTACGCCCCGCTCGCCCGCTACGGCCAAACGTTCCACAGCGTCCGCTTCGGCTTCGGAGCCACCTTCCACTAAAAGCCCCTTATGATCCTCACCACTCTCACTCTGATGCTTCTCGCGCAGCACCCCGTTTCGGTCCTGCCACCCACGACATCTCTGCATCTCACCGGAGCCAAAGCACGCCGCATGCAGCGATTTCTCACTTATGCAAGCGAGCAGGCCGCCTTGGCTTTTCAGGCAAAGAACTCTCGCCCCGCCCATCTGCAAATCCACCTTCGCGAATTCCGGGAGGCCAGCCTCCTTCACAACATCGTGGGCTCCATCGGCGGCGGAATCATCAACGATACGGGCCACTTCGCCCTCGACCTCCTGCTCCTCGACCCCACCACCAAATCCCCAATCACCACCTTTTCCATTCAATCCACCACATCGATCAAGGCCTTCTTCTTTGCCAATGCCTTCAGCCGCCAAAGCATACTTCGCAATAACTTCCGCCGGCAAGTCCGCAAGCTTTCCCCTCCCTAGCGCTGCCGCTTCATCCGCTCCAACCCATCCAGAATCAGGTCCAACCCAAACTCGATCTCATTCACGCCATCATGTGCTCCCGCAATCAACTCCTGCGACAGCCCGTACAGATAGGGATAGACGTCGGCTGGAATCTGCGGCATGAAACTCTCCGCGGCACTTGCATATTCTTCCGGCTGAAATGGAAAGTTCAGCTTCTGTAGCGTAAACCCGTACACATAGCTGTCCAACGCATTCCACGCATGATCGGCCAACGGATAAGAAAATCCCGCCTCCCTCAGACATCCAATCGTCGCATCCACATATCGCAACATCGCCGGTCCCACATTGGCCCGCGATACGATCAACATCGTTGCCCACGGATGCCGCATCAGTACCGAATGCGCGGTCAGCGCCCGCATCCGCATCGCTGCCTTCCAGTTCCCGCCCACCTCCGGTACCGCTAACTCCTCAGCCACCCGGTCTACAATCCCGTCCAGAATCTCATCCTTGTTCGCCACGTGCTTGTACAGCGACATCGCCTCCACTCCCAGCACTTCTCCCAGCTTCCGCATCGACAAGGTATCAATCCCAAACTCATCCGCATAGGCCAGCGCTGCCTCCAGTACCCGCTCCCGGCTCAATGGTTCCCGCTTGCTCTTCTTCGCCATATTTCGTCTTTCATTCTTACTCAGGCTCTTGCCAAACTGAAGCTTACAGCGTAAGCTTATTTTTATGCAAGCGGTTTTCTCTTCTGCCTACGCTCCTCCAGCCCGGCTTCAGCTTTACGATCTCCCGGCCCCGCTCCAGCGTCCCGACGAAATCGTGGTCAAGGTGCACGCGGCCAGCCTCGACATCAGCACCAGCTTCGCGGTGCGGGGTGCCCCCCTGCCCGTGCGCTTCTTCACCGGCCTCTTGCGCCCCAAATTCGGAGTCCCCGGCAGCGACTTCGCCGGTGAAGTACTCTCCGTTGGTTCCGCCGTGCGGCGCTTCCAGCCCGGCGACCCGGTCTTCGGCATCGGCCGCGGCACTTGCGCCGAACAAACCACGGCCAGCGAAAACTCCCTCACTCACAAACCCGCGCAAGTATCCTGGCAACAAGCCGCCGCCACACCAACTTCCGCTCTCGCTGCCCTTCATGCCCTCCGCGACGCCGCCCAACTCAAGCCCGGTCAGCGCATCCTCATCAATGGCGCCGCCGGCGGCATCGGTACCTTTGCCATCCAGATCGCTCGCCGCATCGGAGCCCACGTCACCGGCGTCTGCAGCCCCGCCAACCTCGACTTCATCCGCTCCCTCGGCGCCGATCACGCGATCGACTACACCCAACAGGACTTCACCCGGTCCGCAGTCCGTTACGATGTCATTCTCGACAACGTCGAAAACCGGACTCTTTCCGATTGCCGCCGCGTCCTTTCCCCAACCGGTATCCTGATCCTCAATAGTGGCACCGGCGCTTCCGGCCACCGCTTTTTCTTCCGCCTCGTCCAGCCACTCCTGCTGAATCCCTTCACTCGCCAGCATCTCCGCCGCTACCTCTCTGAGCCGAACCCGCAGGACCTCCAAACCATTCAGAACTGGCTCGCCTCCGGCACCCTCCGCCCTGCCATCTCCCGCATTTATGCCCTCAAGGAGACTTCACAGGCCATCCAGCACATCGAATCCGGCCACGCTCGAGGCAAAATTGTGATCAACATGGATCTATGCTGACTCGCCGCGCCGCCCTCCTCGCCCTCGCACCCACTCCCCAGCCCACTCCCCAGCCCACTCCCCAGCCCCTCTTCACCCGCGGCCAGAACGGCGTCCATACCTACCGCATCCCCGCCCTCCTTGAGGCCCGCAACCACACCCTGCTCGCCGTCGCCGACGCCCGCCACGAGAGCGCAGACGACCTCCCCGGCAAAATCTCCCTCGTCCTCCGCCGCAGCACTGATCAGGGCCGCACCTGGTCCCCCATCCAGACTCTCCACTCCGTCCCCGAAGGGGGCGTCGGCGACCCCGCCCTCCTCCTCGACCCCTCCGGCCGCATCTGGTGCTTCTTCGCCTACGGCCCCCCCGGCATCGGCTTCCGTACCGCCAAACCCGGCCCCCTCACCGGTCCCGAGGTCCTCCAACTCCACGCCATCTCCAGCGAGGACAATGGCCACACCTGGTCCCCACCCACCGACCTCACCCCCCAACTCCGCGACCCCTCCTGGCACGCCTTCTTCGTCTCTTCCGGCACCCACTTCGTCACCTCCAACGGCCGCTACATCCTCCCCCTGGTCGTCCGCGACAAAGACCAGCAGGTCACCGCCCGCAACGCCCACTCCGACGACCGCGGCATCACCTGGCGCGTCTCCCCGCCCATTGCACCCGGCAGCGATGAAAGCAAGGCTCTGGAAGTCCCCGGTGGCATCATCCTCCAAAACATGCGCAGCGCGGGCAAATCCCGCCTCCTCGCCCGCTCGACAGACGGCGGCATCACCTTCTCCCCCTTCCAGTCCAATCCCCTTCTCCTCGACGCCTCCGCCAACGCCGGCTTCGCCCGCTACCGCGACGCGCGTCACAACCTGCTGCTCTTCACCAACGCCGCCAGCACCCGCCGCGAAAACCTCTCCATCCGCTTCAGCCGCGATAACGGCCTCACCTGGTCCCCACCCAAAACCATCCACGCCGGCCCCGCCGCTTACTCCACCGTCCTCCAACTCTCCAGTGGCGCAATCGCCGTCCTCTACGAATGCGGCACAAAGCAATACACCGAGTCCATCGCCTTCACCCCCCTCACCCTCGACTGGCTCCTCGGCACCGGCACTCCCACCGGATAATTTGAATTCCATTCGCGATTCGCGAATTTCGAATGCCTGCGGCAATGGCTCGCCCATCCAGACTCGGCCAGCCAGTCCGCCTCTCCGCAATCTGATCCAACTCCCCACCACCCGCCCTCTCCCTTCATACTGAAAGGAAGCTTCATGATCTCTCTCCTCACTGCCGCCCTCCTCCTCGCCGCCGACCCCAACACCACCACCCTCATCGACCTCTCCCGCAACCGCCCCATCCCCATCGCCATCTACGAGCCCACTCCCGTACCCGGCCGCAAGCTCCGCCCTGCCATCCTCAGCCACGGCTACGGTCTCAAAAACACAGACTACTCCTTCCTCGCCAGCCACCTCGCCTCCCAGGGCTATTACGTCGTCAGCCTCCAGCATGAAATCCCCGGCGACGCTCCCCTCCCCACCACCGGCGACCTCTACCAACTCCGCATGTCCAGTTGGCAGTACGGCGTCCAGAGCATTCTCGCCGTCATCGAACAACTCCGCGTCACCCAACCCGGCCTCGACTTCCCCCGGCTCCTCCTCATCGGCCATTCCCACGGCGGCGACACCAGCGTCCTCTTCGCTCGCGAATACCCCCAACGCCTCCACGCCCTCATCACACTCGACCATCGCCGCATGCCCCTCCCCCTCACCAGCACGCCCCGCGTGCTCACTCTCCGCTCTTCCGACCAATCCGCCGACCCCGGCGCCATCCCCGAACGGCCAGACCAGCTCCGCTTCCGCATCAAAGTAACTCCCACCAGCACTCCCCATAACGACATGTGCGACACCGCCGCCCCCGCCCAAAAAGCCGAGATCCTCTCCCAGATTGATAACTTTCTCGCCAACCTCCGCTAGACCACATTCGGTCAAATGACCAATTGCGGTCACCCGCAATGCCACCCGCCAGCCCCCCCTTTCCGTTTGGCCCCTCTTTTGCTTGTTAGGACTGCATCAAATCAAATCCTTCCAGCCAGCTCCCGCGCGTACCCGTAGACCGCGTCAACCGCCTCTTTGAAGATTTCTTCCACCTCCAGACTGCCTCCGGTGGCGTTCTGCTCGTGGCGTCTTTGATCGCCCTCACCCTCGCCAATTCCCAATGGGCCGAAACCTACCTCGCCTTCTGGGAAACTCCCTTCGGCCTCCAATTTGGCAATTTTGCCGTCAGCCACTCCCTCCGCCACTGGATCAACGACGGCCTGATGACTCTCTTTTTCTTCGTCATCTCGCTCGAACTCAAGCGCGAACTCGCCATCGGCGAACTCCGTGATCCGCGCGCTGCCGCCCTCTCCCTCGCCGGCGCCCTCGGCGGCATGGCCATGCCCGCCGCCCTCTATCTGCTCGTTGCCGATTCCAGCGCTGCCGCCCGCGGCTGGGGAACCGTCATGGCCACCGATGCTGCCTTTGTCGTCGGCGCACTTGCCCTCCTCGGCTCCCGCATCCCCTTAAGTCTCAGACTATTCCTTCTCTCGCTCGCCATCTTCGATGACATCGGCGCCATCCTCGTTGTCGCCTTCGGCTACGGCACCCAAACCCATTGGCCCTCCCTCGCCATCGCCGCCGTCGGCCTCCTCGGAATCCTCCTGATGTCGCGCCTCGGCGTCCGCAGCATTCCCGTCTATTTCGGAATGGGCTTTCTCATCTGGGTCGCTGTCAATTCTTCCGGCGTCCACCCCACCCTGGCCGGTGTCGTTCTGGGCTTGTTGACGCCCGCTGCCGGTTGGATCAGCCGCACTCGCCTCGATGCCATCCTCCAACGCACGCTCGACAGCCAGCTGGCGAGCAAAAAGGACCTCAAACAAGCCCGCATCGCCGCCCGCGAAACCTTCTCCCCGGTCGAGCGCCTCGAAACCGGCCTCCACCCCTGGGTCGCTTTTCTCATCCTGCCCATCTTCGCCCTCGCCAATGCCGGAGTACCCATCGTGCCCGCTGAGTTCAATTGGCCAGTCGGCATCGCCGTCCTGCTGGGCTTTGTTGTCGGCAAACCCCTCGGCGTATTCCTCTTCAGCTACCTCGCCGTCCGCCTCGGCATCGCCACCCTCCCCACAACTCTCACCTGGCCCGTACTCGCCGCCGGAGGCCTCCTCACCGGCGTCGGCTTCACCATGGCAATTTTCATTGCCGAACTCGCCTTCGACGCCACCCTCCTCAACACCGCCAAGCTCGCCATCCTCATCGCCTCCGGCCTCGGCGGCCTCGGCGGCCTCATCGCCCTCCGCCTCACCACCACGCGTCCAGCCTGACGGCTGAGATAGCCGATTGAATTACGACAACCTCCACTGGGAAAATGTTACATTAACGGAATGTAAAGCTGATCTCCTTCGAGAGATTCCAGCTATCTCACACAAAAGAAAGATGATAATGATGACTCGTCCTGCCCTGTGCTTCGTCCTCTCTCTCACCCTCTCCGTTTTCGCCCTCCAAGCCCAGATCATTCCAGGCCGCTATATCTTGGAGCTCACGGGGGAACCCGCTGCGCCCTACTCCATGCGGCAATCGAACAGGCAACAGGCGGCACAGTTGCGGCGCCAAGCAATCGCCATCGAACAGCAACGCTTGCGCACCGCCGTGCTGCAGTCCGGCGGCCGCGTGCTGGGCGGGACGGACACAGTTGCCAACGCAATGTTTATCGAAGTACCGGCCACTAGCGTGAATCGGTTGCGCCAACTCCCCGGAGTGCTGCGCGTGCACCGCGTTTATCGAGTGCGAGCACTGCTCAACCGGACCTTGGAGATACACAAGGTAGGAGAAGCCTGGGCCCGCATTGGCGGCAGCGGATCGGCCGGTAGGGGAATGAAAATCGGCATCGTGGACACCGGGATTGACCAGACGCACATCGGCTTTGACGAAGCGCTTCCCATGCCGGCCGGTTTTCCCAAAGTCAGCTCCGAGGCCAACCGCGCCTTCATCAAGGGCAAGGTGATCGTCGCCCGCAGTTATGAAGACCTCGGCGGCGCCAGCTTTGAGCGGGACGCGGGTGACGTCAACGGCCACGGAACCAATGCCGCCTTTGCCGCCGCCGGCATCCGGCTGCAACTCCCGGGCGGAGAGCTGGCCGGTACCGCCCCCGCTGCCTATCTGGGCAATTACAAGGCCCTCGGTGCCAATGGCGGCGGTAGCAACGATGTCATCATCAAGGCGATCGATGACGCCGTCAAAGACGGAATGGACGTCATCAACCTCAGCCTGGGGTCAGACATCACCTCCGACCCCGAAATTGACCTCCAGGTCAAGGCCGTTGAGGTCGCCGTGCAGGCGGGAGCCATTGTCGTCATCGCCGCGGGCAATGCCGGCCCCGATGAAAACACCATCAACAGCCCCGGCACCGCCCCCTCCGGAATCACCGTCGGTTCTTCTTCCAATGACCGGAAATCCTCCGACAACACTCCGCTCGATCCCAATCGCGTGTCAGAATTCTCCAGCCGTGGACCCAACCTCGGGCAGGGATTGAAGCCGGACATCCTTGCCGTGGGTGACAATTTCGTTACCGCCGACAGCTCCCTCAAGCCCGGCGCACAGCAGATTACCAGTACCGAAGGCACCAGTTTCGCCGCCCCCGTAATCGCCGGGGCTGCCGCGGTTTTGAAGGCCGCACGCCCCGGATTGACTCCCACACTGTACCGTTCCCTACTCGTCAATTCAGCCAGCCCCCTGCTTTACTCTTCCGGGCAACCCGCCCCCATCCGCTTTGCCGGCGCAGGTCGCCTCAATATGGATGCCGCGCTGCTGGCCACCGTCGCCGCCGCCCCAACCTCCCTCCAATTCGGCACGGGTGGCACCAGCGTAGACCTCACCAGAGAAGTGACGCTCACCAATGTCAGCTCCACGTCAGCCACCTTTGAGCTGGAGGTGGTCGCATTTCCGGGCCCGGCCGGCCAGCCGGTATTGTCCGCAAGCCGGCTCACCCTGGCCGGAGGCGGCACCGGGGTCGTACGCGTACAAATGCGGGGCCAGAACCTTCCGGCCGGCGAATATCAGGGCATGATCACCGTCCGCGCCTCCAACAGTCCAATCCTTGGGTTCATCCCTTACTGGTATGCCGTTGCCTCCGCTGAGCCGGTCAGCATTTCGATTCTCGAAAAGCCAACCAGCGGCGATCCGGGCGGAACTCCCACTTTTGGCGTTCGCGTGCTCGACAGATCCGGAATTGCCCTCGATCTTCCCATCACCGTTACTCCCGTCTGCGGCGGGGAAGTCACCTCCGTTTCGGGAGGTGACCCGGAATACCCCGGCGTCTTTGCCGTACAGGCGAAACTGGGCTCCACCCTCGGCAGCAATGTCTTCCGGATCGATGCAGGAATCGCCCGGCGCTATGTCACCGTCAGCCTCAATGGCGAACTCGATACGAACACCGCCTACGTTCCCGCCTGCGGGATCACCAATGGCGCCAGCTTTATCGCCGGCGACGTGGCCGCAGGTTCCTTCGCCTCCATCTTCGGCAACAGACTGGCCGGCGCACTCGTGCAAAACTCCCAAATCCCGCTGGCCACCCAACTCGGCAGCACCAGCGTTGCCATCAATGGCGTGGCGGCTCCCCTCTTCTTTGTCAGCCCCGGCCAGATCAACTTCCAGGTTCCCTTTGAAGCGGCGCCAGGGCCGGCAACCGCCACCGTGACAGTCGGCGGAATGGCCCTTCCTCCCGTCCCATTCACTGTCTCGGCCACCGCCCCCGGCATCCTGCAGTTCGGAGAAAACCGGGCGGTAGCCGTCAACCAGAACGGTTCCATCAACAACTCCAACAATCCTGCTCCGGTCGGCAGCGCCATCGTAGTCTACGGCACCGGGCAAGGCCCCCTCGACAACGCGGTGCCATCCGGCAATATCGCGCCGGCCTCCGGCAACCCGCTTTCCCGGCCCACCGCCGAGGTAAGGGTCATCATCGGCGGCACCACCGTGCAACCCATCTTTGCCGGGCTTTCCCCCGGCTTCGTCGGCTTGCTCCAGGTGAATCTGGTCATCCCCCCCCTCCCGGCAGGCACCTATCCAATGGTGCTGGCCGTGGGCGGAGTACCCAGCAAGCCGGTCCTGGTCACGGTTCAGTAGCTTCTATTGGAGCGCCACCGGGGCACTTCCGCCCCGGTGGCAACAGAGCGTTGCCGGCTGACGATATGCAAACTCCTCCATGCGGCGATTACCCGGTATAATCTCGGCAGAAGGCGCGGCGAATGTACATTCACCAACGGAAGCTAGATCGCCTGGAGCAGGCAGCATCGTCATCACTCAGCAGGGAAAGGCAGCAGGGAACGGCGGCAGGAAAAAGCTGTGCCGAGCCTGATTCCAACACAGCCATCCCGGACCAAACCTCGGCGCAAATGGCGGCCGAGCGGATCCGCAACCGCGCCAAATCGCTCGGCCGCGGCATGGATTGGGCAGCCTTAAAGGCAGAACGCGATCAGGACCGGCCTTGAGTCGGATACTTCCGCAACTCTGGCCTGGATTGATCTCAAGGAACTAATCCTTCTGTTGAGCGGTGCTTGGGACTAGTGATGG
>CAZECF010000074.1:14867-21880 GCA_964510335.1 uncultured Bryobacter sp.
TTGATCTAGAGGAACGAATTCCGTCTGTTGTGCTGGTGCTGGATCATGTAGTGATCGAGGGGGCATGGGTACTTGGGGGCCGGCAGGATGCTCAATTCCGCGATGAAACTTGGATCGATCTTTCGATGCTTGCTATTGAAGTGGACCCGGAGACAAATCTGCGCGCTTGGGGGGAAACGATTGAACTCGCGGAGCGTCACCGGCTGACGGCAGGAGCATCTAAACGAGACCTCTTTCAGGTGGGGTAAACCAATTCGTAACGCATTTGATCGGACTACCGGGGCTCGCCCGTGCCGAAAAGCGGGTCTAGCGAGTAGACGCTTGATCAGGTCTGGCAAAAGGGCGTTGTCGGTCACGCCGCGCATCATCATGGATGCACTATGATGTCACTATGAGTCGGGGCACCGCTAATGGCAATCCCAAGAGGCGCATCGCGCCATCGCGAGTACCAATCACCATACGATTACCTGAAGCGATCGTGAAGCAGATCGACCTCGATCTCGACGCGAGAGAGATCCCACAGTCGCGCAACAACTGGTTGCTCGAAGCCGCATTGGAGAAGCTTCGTAGGCAAGAGAGGGGAGCACAGAATGGCGCGAAGTGACCTTCTAGTAGCCCTCGTAAAGGCTGGATCAACTGGTGACAAGGGCACTTTTCGCACAACAGCTGAGGCGATTATCGCGGAAGAGCGCGCGAAGCGACACGATGTACTCGCGGATCGCCTCACCGAGGTCATCCGCTCCAACGGTGCGCCAATGAACGGGGCAACCGCCGCCTACGAACCTCATAGCCGCAGTCGTGAGCTTGTTACAGAGGTCAGACCTAGACGCAGCATTGAGGATCTTGTGCTTCCGGCTGATGCACGACAATGCCTCCTCCAATTGATTGAAGAGCAACAACGCGCGGATTTGTTGCGCGCACATGGACTTGAGCCAAGAAATCGTGTCCTCCTGGTCGGTCCACCCGGTACGGGCAAGACAACTCTTGCCGAGGGATTGGCGGATGCGCTGGCCGTTTCACTTTTTGTTGTGCGCTACGAAGCCATCATCGGCAGCTATTTGGGAGAGACCGCCACCCGCCTTAAGCGCGTTTTCGATTACGCAAGGACAACACCTTGCGTCCTCTTCTTTGACGAATTTGATGCCATCGGGAAAGAGAGGGGGGATATTCATGAGACAGGTGAAATCAAGCGTGTAGTCAGCTCCCTCCTTATGCAAATCGACGAGCTTCCGAGCTACACCATGGTGGTGGCAGCAACAAACCATCCGGAACTGCTTGACCGCGCTGCTTGGCGCAGATTTCAAGTGCGAGTGAATTTGCCAATGCCGACAAGGCAGCAGTTAGCCGCCTTTATTGAATCGCTGCTTTTGCGATTTGACGACGACCAACGCCAGTCCTCGGCCTCTATCGCTAAAAGGCTGGGAAACATCAGTTATGCGGAAGCGGAGCAGTTCTGCTTAGACGTTCGGAGACGGCAGGTGCTTGCCATGGGCCAATCTACGCTCAAGGACATTATTCATGAGCAGGTCGCCCTTTGGAGTTCAAAGTATCGAGTACAGGAATCGTTGATTAGGAGAGAGAAAGATGCCAGCACGCCCGCTGCTTCCCCTTCCGAATCCTAGTCCCGCAGACATGCCTCCACCGCAGAGGCCTATCCCATCTATTCGCTTCCCTTCTCAGGCTCGACAACAAGAAAAGTTTGGCGCCTCATTCAACCGCCTGCGAGCGGCTATGGCCAGGCCAGACGGTGCACTCCTACTCAGGGAGGACCCAACATCGTTGGCCCCAGAACGAGTGATCGTATTCGAGGTCGCAGGCACTATACAAAATTTCTTGCAGGCGCTTTCCCGCATAGAGGGCTTGGAGTTTATGGCTGAGTACGAGGCAGACATCGAGCCCGATGCCGACTTTTCAGTCCCTGATACTCGCAGAGGTAGGGAAGGCCAAAATCGCACGGACCAGCCCATACCAGGGCGTTTCTACCTTGCCATGCCTGACATTCGCGCGATGGAGGAACTCCTTAGTCTATGGCACCGATGGGAGCGTGGGGAAAGCCTGCAAGGGCTGTCTCCGTTCAAGCATCTATTTGCGCAACTTCACTCGATAAGGCCATGGGGGCCGAAGGATCGTATTCCTCCAGAGGCAGAGGCATTTTGGAGGGAACAGTGCGAACTCTTTCCCGGTGCACCCTTAAGGACGGAAATCGAACTCTGGCATAGAGACAGCATAACTCTCCGCAATCGTGCTTCGGAACAAGTTCGTGAACTCATTGTGCAGGCCGGTGGCCAGATACTGCACGAGTCAAGCATTCCTGAGATTTCCTACCATGCCCTGCTCGCTGAAATTCCCGCAGAGCAGATCCAATCGTTACTTCAGAATCGCAATGTCAGACTCGCGCTTGCCGACGAGATTATGTTCTTGCGTCCGCAAAGTGTTCTTGAGGGAACTCCAGAAGTCGAAACTGACCGTGGGGACGAAGCAGGTGAGTACGACATCGATCTCGACCAGCAGCCAATAGCCGCTCTTCTAGATGGCGTGCCCGTGCAGGCACACTCGATGCTGGCCGGTCGCCTTAGGCTTGACGATCCCGACGACTTGCAGGCTCGTGCGCTAGTAGCGCGTCGCATTCATGGAACGGCCATGGCCTCGCTGATCATTCATGGTGATAAAAATACTCAACAGCGGCCCCTTAGTCGACCGCTATATGTTCGGCCACTGCTTGTCACGAGCGAGGAGGGCCCTGAGCGAAGTGAAACAAATCGGCTGCTTGTAGACACCTTGTATCGAGCGATCGTGCGAATGAAGGGCAGCGAAGGCCAGCCGGCCACTGCCCCTTCGGTTTTCCTAGTTAACTTATCCCTTGGTGATTCCAGTCGGCCGTTTGCGGGAATAATCAGTCCGCTTGCCCGGCTACTTGACTTCCTTTCTCACCGCTACAGCGTGCTTTTCTTGGTTAGTGCTGGGAATATCCGGACGCCGCTTCAGATTCCCGACTATCCCAATTGGACCCAGTTCGAAAATGCCAATCCAACGGACAGAGAGAAGGCAGTGCTCAAGGCGCTCGCCGCCGCGAGGTATGAGCGGTCTATTCTCGCGCCAGCGGAATCATTGAATTCCATTACCGTAGGCGCTCATCACCACGACAATGTTGCGCCACGGCCGACAGCCCCCACGGCATTAGATCCTTTCGTTGATTCAACGCTTCCAAATGTAAGTTCAGCTCTGGGCCTGGGCCATCGCAGAATGATCAAGCCAGACCTCTACTTCCCAGGTGGCCGAGAACATATTCGAATGAAAGCCTCTGGGAATGGCAACCTAGAGGTTGCGGTGGGTGCCCCTCAACGTCTATATGGCGTTCGTGCTGCCGCTCCCGATCCGTCCGGACAGGGCAGGCTAGATCAGTTTACCCTCACGGACGGGACTAGTTCTGCGACGGCGCTCGCAACTCGAGCCGCCCATCTCATATTCGACGGCTTGATGGATTTTGAAAATGGATCGCTCCTTGCTGACATCGACCCTGCTTTCTATGCTGTTGTGGTGAAGGCCTTGCTGGTGCACGGATCGAGGTGGAACGGCAATCATGAATTGCTGAAGGAGGTCTGCGGTCCCGCCGATACCAGGCGCCACGTCGAACGCGCCGAAAATGCGGCGCGTTTCTTGGGGTTCGGGATTCCAGACCCTACGAGGGCGCTAGAATGTACCGCCAATCGAGCAACGCTCGTCGGTTACGGATCATTGAATCCCAGCAATGCCAAGAGCTATCGTCTACCATTACCTCGCTGCTTGGAGAGAGTCACTGATCCTCGCTCATTGGTTGTATCGATTGCATGGTTTTCCCCGGTCAAGACCGGACACCAAAACTACCGCTGTATTCGATTCGAGGCCGCACCCCTTAGTCCACCGATTCAAGTGCTAGGCGTGAAACGAAGGAAGAGCCAGCCCTCTGATCCGACTGTCAAACGTGGAAGTGTTTTTCATGAACACTTTTATGGGAATGCAGCAGTGCCCTTCATCGACGATGGACACTTGGCCTTGCGCGTGTGGTGTAAAGAAGATGCAAGTGTTACAAACCCAACTCCCATTCCATACGCAATCGCGGTGAGCATCGAAAGCGATACTCCACTCAGAGTTTACGAGGAAGTTCAAGAAAGATTGCGCATTCGCCCTCGAACGTGATTCCGGTTGCGATTTGTGCAGCTGTCATGCGAGTTTATGCTGAGTTGTTGTTCGTGACTAAAGCTGGTAATTCCTCCCATGTGGGTTGCGGTGGTGACGCAGCTTCCTCCGCTATCAGCAGCGGACAAGAGAATTCAGCGAAGTTTGTCTATCGACCCAACAACATACTCTTCTGGTGTTTGGTGGATGGCCCGGCCTTACGTGATCTCTGTTAAGAGCGATGGCTGGTCAGGCAAAGTTTTTACGATCAACCGAGGATTAAAGTTAACGTGCGGTTAGCGCGTTCTGATTCCAGTCCTTTCAGGTCGGCGAAGATCGCGTCTATGTCTTAGTTAAATTTGGCTGCGTGTTTGTGACGCGCGCTGCGAATCTATTCGACAATTGCATCCGGCATGCCCTGAGTCTCTCATTAAATTAATTGCTCAGGAGCTAATTCCCTCAATGTCCCTGCTGCCACGCATGGCGTGGTATGTCAGAACTTCAACGCCCTCAACTCGGTACAAAATGATGCGCCATGCCGTGCCAAAAACCAGGAGCAGTTCCGATATTTACTCCTGCAACGAACCGTTGTTTACCTGTCAAGCTAGCGAAATCGTCAAACGCCGTCCAACGATTGCCGCAGCGCGTTGCAGGCTCCCGAGTCTGATGTCGTTCTTGGGATCGAGGATACGGTCAACCTGGCTACGGCTCGTCTTCAGCAGAATGGCCATCTTGTTCTTGGAAATCTTCTTTTTCTTCATGGCCTCGGCAAGCTGCCACGCAACCACTTCCTTCACCGCCTGTACCTGCGCCTCTTCAAAGATTCTCCTCCTTGAGGAAGTCGTCGATGCTGGAACCCATATGCTTCTTGCTCATTTCTCCATCTCCTTACTGGCCGCCTCCATTGCGCCCGGAGCAGGTCTCTTCCAATCTCTTGGCGCTCCGGCTCCGCCAGACCTTTCAGCCACTCCTTTACCGGCCTGCTGCCAGCCGCATTGAACTGTACCATTAAAGGTACAGTTCAGGCCATCGATCACACCTTTGGCAATGGGAGCTGCACAAACCCGAATAGTCCGAAACCCGCCCCTTCATTTTCCTCAGCACCATCCCGGCCATTCACGCCGCCGCCAGCCTGAAGCCTTGGCAAATCTCCAGCACTGGTGCAAAATAATGACGTCGAGGAAAGACTCGCGGAACTATCCTCAGGAGCAACGTGCCTATGGACTTTGACGAAATACGAAAAGTGACCATCACCGCGCTCTTTTCCGATGAAGTCCTCTTCGAGCATCTGGTGCTGAAAGGCGGAAACGCGTTGAGCTTGGTCTATGGACTCACCGAGCGGACTTCCCTCGATCTCGATTTTTCCATGGATGCGGATTTCCTGGACATCGAGGATGCGCGAAGGAGACTCTTTTTCTCGGTCAAAGACCGCTTCGACGCCATCGGCTATGTAGTCTTCGACGAAGTATTGGAGCCGAAACCCCGGCTCGATACGGAGGACATAAAGCCCTGGTGGGGTGGATACGAGCTTCGCTTCAAGCTCATTGAACGGGCAAAGTATGAGACCTTACACGCAAGGCACACGGGAGAGCAGCAGCGGATCGAAAAGCTTCGATTTAACGCCACCGTCACCAGCCCCGCCCAAGACCGCACATTCAAAGTCGATCTCAGCAAATGCGAATACACCGCCGACAAGGCGGAGCTGGAATTTTATGACTACAAAATCTACGTCTACACCCCGGAGATGATTGTCGCCGAAAAACTTCGGGCCATATGCCAACAGTTTCCAGACTATCCACACCGCGGCCGGGCCTCTGCGCGGGCGCGGGATTTCTACGATATTCATCGGGTCGTCAGCGTCCTTGGAATCGACCTGTCCAGCGCTCAGAACCTCCAACTGATCCGCCGGATCTTCGCGGCCAAAAAGGTTCCGCTTCAATTCCTGAAGCGCATACAGGACTATCGAGAAACTCACCGGCCAGACTGGCAAGCGGTAATTGCTTCCACCACCGGCTCCCTGGAAGACTTTGATTTTTACTTCGACTTCGTCATCAGCCAGGTCCAACCACTACATGCCCTGTGGGTAGAATAGGCGCCATTCTGCGCTGTAATCAGGGTCACGAATGTCATGCCCCAGGTAGAAATCGAAGTTCAGCCCCAACTCCTTCAGCCGCTCGTATTGCTTCGCCGGGTAGCCAGCCTGCTGCATGTAAAATCCAATCGCCTGATGATACGGATAGAGATAATTCAGACGCTTCAAGGTCGCCAGCAGCGTCGCCACGGACACCTTTCCCAGCGCACCGCGGTACGCTTCGAGAACCTGATACACACCACCGGCGTAAGCGGGCCGAACGGTGATATCGATCAGGGTTCTCTCGATCTTGGTTACAGCAACCGCTTCTTCCCCCACCTGCACGGTTCCTACTTCGAGTTCGCCCGTGTTCTTGCCACTCAGAATGAGAAAATCAGAGTCTTCGCATCGATAGAGGAAGGTGGACTGCCGCTGCTTTCGACTGAACGCTTTGGCAATCGATTGCTGCGTTAACGAGCTCGGGTCCGGCTGCGGTTTGGGGCTTTGTTCCTGGTTCACGTAGATCACCCTTCGCGGAAGCTGCTCATTGAGGCCACGGAGGAACACAGCCGTGCCATGCGAGAGATAAGAGCCCTTTCGCATGGACAACGCAATGCTGTACGGAGAACAGACACCCCACCTGTAGCGCGTAAAACTTCTAGCCTTTGGGTAGGCGTCGCCGGGCGTGATTCGAATCTCACGCAGTTCTCCTTGAGTCGAAAGAACTTCAACCAACTTGTCCGGAGTCGTGCTCGCAGCCACCTTCCAGACTTCACGGTTCTCAGCG
>CAZECF010000074.1:21890-22355 GCA_964510335.1 uncultured Bryobacter sp.
GAGAATCTTGGATAAGTCCTGCAAATGAAAAACACGCTTCTTCGATTCGCTGAAGAAGCGAAGAATGGCAGGAGCCGCTGCCTGAATTTTCGCGGGCCTTCCTCTAGGCATAAATGTTCTATGTACAGTTGGTATATATACCAACTGATCCAAGCTTAATTATTACACAAGTCTATTCTTATCATCAGGTTGGTGGCGCAGTGAATCAATTACCAGTTGCTGTAGGGTATATATACTCTACAGCAACTGTTTTTGAATGCGAAAAATTCTTGCTGCACCCACCTCAACATCCTGCCCTGAACCGCCACCCCCAAACCCGTTCGCAAGTTTTTTGAGGCTTGTAACTGCTTGATTCTGAAACGAAATCTCCATCTCACGGCGCTGCGCTGCTTCCTCCCTCTGCTACCTTCCCTCCATGCTAGACAACCAACGCACCCCGAAAACCATGTCCCCGGCGGCCATCGC
>CAZECF010000075.1:0-22027 GCA_964510335.1 uncultured Bryobacter sp.
GTAATTGGGGCTGAAGACAGCTTGATCGTCGGCGATCTCTTTGTAGCGGGCATCTTTGAGCCTGGGGTCGGTTGAACCAGTGATGAGCATGTCGATGCGCTTGTCGCGTAAGCCAAAATAAAGCTGGTTGATCGATTCGAGGCGTGTTCCGCTACTTTCGCTGAGGCCGTATCGCTGCTTCAGTTCGTTGTAGCCTTCCGGGCTCTGCGCAAAATCGCTGGTACAGCCCAGTCGCCAGCCGACACTTCGCTGTGCAGCATCAGTCAGTGTGTTGATTGAAAAGAACATGGGGTTGTCAGCCATGACAACTGCGGTGTAAGTATTTTGGAAGCCGAGAAAGGGAAGGCAGGCAGCTTGGGCGTTGATGTCGAATTCCCGATTCAATACGTCCAGCATCAAACCGGTATCGGCTTGCTCAACGGCTTTGAGCAGGACTTTGTAGGCAATCCGGGTGTACTCCGGATAGAGGTCAATGCCGCCGCCTTGCAGGGTTTGGTAGGGAATAGTTGAGCCAACGATGCCGACATTGCGCTCCAGCCGGGCGTTCAGTTTTTTCTCGAGCAACTGTCCTGCAATCTCAGATATCAGTCGGCTCTCCACGCTTTCCTTCGAGCCCAGGCGAAGTCGTGGGGTGGACTGGCAAGCAGTCAACCCGGCCAGCGAAGTCGCGAGGAATGTGCGGCGCTTGAACATAGTTGTCTTGTGCTGGTTGAGCCTGAATCGGAGCGAGAAAGCGAGATGGTTGCGTCTCCGCAGTGCGGTTTCCGTTTCGCCCGGCTCACTCATTGTAGCGCCGTCGCCAGCGGTGCGGCCGAGTTCCGGGCGATGCCGCGCTTCATGCCCTGACCTCGACACGTCTGTGCCGCGTTCCTTGCTGCGAGGCACTGCCTGTGCGGATTGCGCAGCTCTTTGGGACCAGTTAAGGCCTGGGGAGGTCAACTCGATCTGAATCAACTGAGCCGGCCCGATGTTTCGACTGCGGCGTTGCCGCTGCGAACGCCGACGGTACGGACGATGTAGCGGTAACTCTGCGAGGCGGAGTCCATACACAGATCGTAAAGAGGGCATCGGGGAGTGTCAACGGGTAACCTGCAAGGCCTGGACTCCAGCTTGGCAGGGCGTGCCAACGCCTCCGACATGTGCCCTGGCCGCTGCTCGAGGTTCCGGGCGAGCCGACGACGATCCGGAAGCTGGCGGCAAAGGGTCTCAACTTTCAAATGGCGCGTCCTCCAGCCAGAACAGGCGTTTCAGTGGCTTCGGGCTCCCTGGTGACGGATCACTCTACCCTGCGCGACTGATCGGGCCCGATCTGAAGCTCAGCCAGCGACTACCGGCGCCGTATAGGGAAATGGGTGCCGTGGACGTTATCGAGACAACTCTGGGAACTAGACCCCGGGCCAAGCCACGATTGGTATTCCGCTTCGTTGAGCGTTGCCTGCGATCGATCATCCCAGCGGCGAATCCCGATTTCGAAGGGTCCTGCGTCAAGGTGTGCAAATGGTGGGTCGAGATTGACTCAGCAGGAACGCCGCAACGATCACTTCGCC
Source organism: uncultured Bryobacter sp. (assembly GCA_964510335.1). GTDB lineage: Bacteria > Acidobacteriota > Terriglobia > Bryobacterales > Bryobacteraceae > Bryobacter. The sequence continues at coordinate 1,548 of CAZECF010000075.1, forward strand.
GTCGCCGACCATCCAGTTGTTGAACACCGCTTCTTCGAGGCTGCATGGCACTCGTTTGAAGATCGTTCGGCCAAGGCGAATCGGGAAGGGCGACAGGTTACGTGAGGGAATCCCGCTCCTGAAGATACACACCGACGACACGTCCGGCGGTGATGCTTTCACCACCACGAGTGCCAGGGGGATAGCATGGTAGAGGAGAAATTGCTTGGATGAACACCAGTTCCAATTCGAGTGGGATGAGGCGAAGGCTGCTTCGAATCTTCGCAAACATGGCGTCTCCTTCGAGTTGGCATCATCGATTTTTGGTGACCCTCGAATTCTCACACTCGCCGACACGACGCACAGCGAGTCTGAAGAACGCTGGTTCTCGATTGGATTGGCGAGCAATGGAGTACCGATGTCGATAGCCTACCTTTGGACCGAAACTGGCGACGGACTCGTCAAGATTCGACTGATAACCGCCCGCCAGGCGACTGTCAGCGAGATTTCTTACTACAACGAAAACCAATGACAAACGAACCTATCGATGAAGAAATGCCTGGGGAAATCGACTTCAGCAAAGCTACACGCGGCCATCATCATATTCCAGCGGAGGCCGCGGTCTACTTGCCGGCTTTGATCGAGAGGAGCGTATGGGAGTATTTTTCAGACAGGGCCGAACGCAAGGGTGTTGGCCTCTCGCAGCTTCTCACCGACGTTCTGAAGCGCGATATTGAAATCAACGAAGCGCTGAAATAGCGCGTCCGCTTCCCAGCGGCTTCACGGACAGAAGCCATTCCTGTGATTGTCTTACCTGCCGGTAGCACAAGCATAGATCCACCCTGACGGGATAGCGTAGAGTCGCCCAATCGTCGATCCCAAGGCGGCGTGTTGTTAAATCAGGCTATCTTGACCTTTATTGGTGAGCTTCCTCAGCTTGCCGGATGCGCCGCTCACGGTAACTCGCAAAAAGAGGCCATCAGCTTGTGGATTGAGACCGCCCAGGAGTTTGGCGATCCGATCCCGGAGCCCATTGGCAGGCGTCTGGTCTTTGCCTAGCCGGAAGTGAGAAATGGTTGGAGGGCATCCAATACGAAGCCGGTGCCGGTTTCTGGCCTCCGGCGCCTTATTGCGGCATTTGGTTCCGGTAGGTCTTCCAGTTTGTGAGGATCTCGTGAACCACGCGAGAACCTACCTTCCAGGCACTTTCCACCGAGGGAACGAAACCTGCGTAACCGCCAGCTTTGTTTTCGGCGAGGCTTTCGGCGGCGGTGATCTGAGGCCGTTGGCTATCGAAGTTGCTGGCCGTGCGGAGGATCAAGACACGGTTGACATCCACTTTGCCGGCCTTGGCGAGGAAGTGGAGGGATTGAAGAGTTCCGGTGTCTTCCATGGCGGTGGTGACATAATTGGCCGCGCCTTTGGTGTGATAGGAAACCCAGTCGTTGGCCCACTGATTGAGCAATTTGCCATGCCAGAAGGTGGAGGACTGGAGGGTGTCGCCCTTGAGCACAAAGGGGGGACGCTGGGCGTTCGGCAAGCCAGTCATCAAGGCCCGCTTTTCCTGGAGCGCCGGCGTATCTCCGAGATCAATGTCTTTGGTGAGGCGATAGGCCCAATCGACGAGGGGTTCGTTCAGCTTGTACATTTCGCCTTCGTTCGGCTCGCGCAGAGGCTGTTCGTAGGGGATAGCCTTGCGGAGCGGAACGAAGCCAGTCTTCCAATCGGCTGGAATTTCGCGGGCATCAATTTCGTGAGCTAAATCTCCATCGACAACATAGGTGGCCCAAGCCGCGCTCCCAAGGGTTGCATCGGCGGGGTCAACGCCGGCAATGCCCGCTACGAGCCAGTAGGCTTTGCGGAGGTCAAAGCGAGGGTCCATGCCCAGGGCCATTACACTTGCAGCAGCCTTGGCTGTACCCACCCCGGTGACCATCGCAATCAAACCCTTGCCATCAGTACGCAGGTCGCGATTGCCTTGCGGGAAGGGCAGCTTTTTGTTCAGATTCTCACGCTCCACCCAGAGCTGGAATTCCCCAGGCGCATCGCCGGTATCCTCACCACGCTCAAACATGGTGACGACAACCATTTTCACTTCCTGCTTCTTTTGAGCAACTAAAGTTGCGGCGGCGAGCATCGCGATCAGAACAAATTTCATAGCAAATCCTTTTCAGTAAATGCACCACAGGCCAGGCCACGGCGCAAGAAAACAACCAGTCCCTCCACTGTAGCGGCATCGTCAAATTGCGCACCGTCGCGGGTGGCGCGAGTCTCAGCGGCGAAGAAGGCCTGGTAGCGGCGTTTGACGCTGGGCAGGTTTTCGTTGAAAAACTCGTAAAGTGCTGAGTAGCGGCTGAGAAGTTGGCCGGGGTGTAGATCCCAACCACAGTAAAGCCCCTGTTCGAGGGCACGACGGACTTGCCGCTGGTGGCCTTCAAAGGCCAAGCGGCGCGCTGCGGGATCATCACTTGTGGGCAGGTTGGTATAAGCGCCATCGCTCACGGGGACTCCGAGCGGAATCATCACCTGCTGGATTTCCCAACGGGCAAAGGTGGCATAGGGGTGCTCCAAAGACTGGGCCGGCGCGGGCACCTGCATCGCACTCAAGTAGTCATAGCAGCCGAAGTGAGCAGCGTCGAGACGGTTTTCACAAGCGCGGGCAATTTCAGCCAGGTGGCGAACCGCGGAAGGGTGTTCGATCAGGACTTCATGGCGCAAAGTAAGCGGCGGGAGATGAAAGTGCGATTCGGCTTTTTCGAGCATTTCGCGCCAAAGTTTGGCTTCCTCGGCCCGTTGGACTTTGGGCTGGGTCACGACAAGTCTTGCGGGAAGCGCAGCTCCGGTAGCGTACTTCAGGAAGATTTCCAGGGTTCGCCAGGCCCGACGGTGTTCGCCGCGGGGCCGGATTCCGATGCGCGGCGGCAGGAGACCATCGCGGGACATGCGGGCAAATTCCATCCCGGCGCGCGTGGCTGCGTCATCTTCTTCCTCTGAGGAGCGGAGACCGAAACCATCTTCAAAATCAATCCGGAAATCTTCTACCGGTTCACGGCGCAACTTTTCCCGAACCTGTTCACTCACGAAGGCAGCCTCGGGGCTGGCCAGTGCGCGCTCGCCCATCTTGGCAATAACACCGGCCTTGAAGAGGTGAGCACCGCCGTAAAGGACATGAGCCACGAGCCGGGGCTGGGCTGGATCAATAAGGAATCTTTGCATGGTCCTCCCGCCAGGCGGCAAAAGCAGTGAGCGCTTCCTCGCGGCAATCCTGAACAGTTGGTATCTGGCGCTGCGCAAGGGGCAAGGTCAACTCCCGATAGAGAAAAGCATCATCAAAGCCAGCGGCAGCGGCGTCATCCTGACCGGCAGCGAAGTGGATGTGCTCCAAACGGGCCCAGTAAATTGCTGCAAGACACATCGGGCAGGGTTCACAGCTTGTGTAGATCTGGCAACCTTTCAATTCATGGGTGTTCAAGGTTTGACAGGCCATGCGGATGGCCATGATTTCAGCATGGGCAGTAGGATCACAAGACTTTGTGACCAGATTCACCCCTTGTCCCAGGATCTCGCCGTTACGCGCAACGACGGCACCAAAAGGGCCGCCGCGCCGGAGCCGGACGTTTTCAACAGCGAGTTCGATGGCATGCAAGAGCAGCGGGTTCCGCATCAGAGCTAGAACCCATTATCGCTAGCTTGCTGCGTGGCGGGCGGCACCGCTATCCAGAACTTCGCGTACTTTACCCAGCAAGCCACCAAGGGTGAAGGGCTTCTGGAGAAATGCAGTTCCAGCAGGGAATTGTCCCGCTTCGAGGACGCTTTCATCGGTATAGCCCGAGACAAAGAGGACACGCAGATCGGGGTGACTGGCTAGCGCCTGACGGCTCAATTCGACGCCATTCATCCCGGGCATCATGACATCGGTGAGGAGCAGATCCACGCGGCTGGTGGAGGCGGCAAGCGTGGCAAGAGCCTCCTGGCCGCCAGAGGCTTCCAGCACCTGGTAGCCTTGCCGGCGGAGAATCTTGCGGACTAAAGCCCGGATTCCCCCTTCGTCCTCAACGACCAGAATGGTTTCAAGCGTCGGCTCTGCTTCCGGGACTAGAGGCGCGGGAGTGGCGGGAGGAGGAACGGGTGCCTCAACGGGAAGTTCTTCCAGCCTGGCGGCCGGCAGCAGGACCTGAATGTGGCGGTCTTCGATTTGGAGATCCCCGCCACTTTGCCGGAGAATCTGGTAGGCGGCGGATGCGCTTTGTTCTACCTCGTGGGAAGCCTCATCGGCGGCCAGCCATGGCTCCAGCCAAAGAGCAGGAAATGCACCCTGGGAAATTTCAAAGCGCAGTTGCACCAGCCCGTCTTGCGGCAGACCGTCCTCGTGGGATTGGGAATATGCAGAGCTGAGGACAAGCTCGCCGCCGTCGCCCAGGGAGTGTGCCGCCAGTCGAGCGAGTGAATGCAAGGCTTCTGTGAGTTGTGCAGCATCGGCCCGCACAGGGATTGAGACCTCGGGCAGGTCCAGGCGCAGTGTCCGGCCTGGGCCGAGCGCTTCGCTGATGAGATGCTGCGCAGCGTCAACAATCTTTTCCAGGCGCAGGGGAGTCAGCGCGAGAACGGGCCGGCGAGAATATTGCTGAAACTGCCCGCTGAGGCCGGCCAGGCGTCCTGCGGCGTTAAGAATCTCGCGCATGTCCCGGTGTAAGGGATGCTCGGCCGGCAGGGAGCTTTTCATCTCTTCGCCGTAGCCGGAGACGATCATGAGCAGGTTATTCAGATCATGGGCCAGCTTTGCGCTTACTCGTTGTAAGGACGCGGAACGTGCAGCGGCAATGCGCTGCTTTTCCAGCTCAAGCCGTTGGCCAATGGGTGTCGTAAAGCCGGACAAGCGCAGGGCTTTGCGTTCGGAATCGCGCTCCACGCGGATGGTTTCCCGCACGGGCGTGGGCTGATCTCCGACGATGCCAAGATACTCGATGGAATGCAAGTCGCCTTCGCCCTCGATCACCTGTCGAAAGAAGCGGCTGAGGCGGTCGCTATCGGACGGGTCCGCACGATTCAGCCACTGGTCTGGGTCGAGCCCCCCGGTGACAGTCAGCAGCTTTTCTGAAACCGCATCGAATTCCCAGACAATCGCACCGAGTCGATCTTCGACCCCACTTTTAGGAATCGTGGCGCTGCGGTCTTCGACCACGAGGAGTGCCTCGGAGTCAGAGTCTTCTTCCCAGCCGCGCAGGGGCAATGCAGAGACGGAAACCGTTTTGCCGTCCCACAACAAGTCCTGCTTCGGGGAAGGTTGATTGGTCTCAATCGCAAGAGTCGCCATGGCCTGCAACTCCGGAAGTGGCAAAACTTCCAGCAGCGGCTTGCCGAGCAGTTCGTCATTTTTACGACCCGTACGGGCCCGAAATTGACGGTTGGCGGAAAGGACAGTCAGCCCGTTGCCGACAATCACCAGGCTGACCGGCAGCGAGGCGACAATTTCCTGATAGTAGCGGCGTTCCGTCTCAACGAGCGCGAGCAGCCGTGCAACTTCTTTCGGCTTCCACTGTTCGAACTCGGCTCGCTCCATAGACATGACTCCACTCAACAGTCTGGCTGTTCCCCCAGCAGCAACTCAAGGTACTTTTTGCGGCTGGAGTTCAGTACTATTGGGCCAATCGACGGCTTTGCGGTGATTCCTCACCGGGTGGAGGTGGGTTTATTTGCCCGCAGATGGGGGTATCCGGAACTAGGGTTTCTTAGGAGCGGCTGCCACGCGGCCATCAATTTCCGCAAGCTGCTTCTTCACTAAATCGATGTCATTGGCCTTGGGGGCAAATTTCAGGTAGGAGTTCAGATGCTCACTGGCACCGGTGTAATCCTGTTTGTCGGCCAGAATCATACCGAGCAGGTGGGACATTTTGGGCAGGGAATGGTAGTTGTCGATTTCAATACCAGCCCGGCAGAGTTTTTCTGCGGTATCGGCATCGCGTAGATTGTAGTTCGCCACTGCGCCATAGAAATAAGCAGCAGGGAAATCGTAGCGATTGAGCTTGATTACCTTATCGGTAATTGTTTTGACTTCCGGCCAGCGTTGAGCCTGGGCTTCCATCTGCGCGAGCCCCAGGTAGGGCCGAATGTATTTATCGTCCGCTTCAATGGATTTCTGGAAGCTTGCCCTGGCCGCCTCACCGTTATTCTGAACCATTTGGATACGGCCGATTTCGTACCAGGCCTCAGCGTATTTGGGGTGCAGACTGACGGCAGATTCAAGCTCCTTTTGAGCGTCGGGCACCTTGTTCTTCTTGAGGGCGTTGCGAGCCTTGTCGAGAGCCTTGCGAGCGTCTTTGGGTGCCATCAGTGAAGTCGCGCTGGTAGTGAAGCCCTGGACGTCACCGAGCCGGCGCAGGATGATGGTGCCGACGTCGGGCGAGTCCATCATGCGGCGGCCAGCGAGGTTGACCACAGAACTCCGGTAGCCGGGGAGCGAGGCGCGCAATTCGCAAGTAGAGAGTTCACGCTCGGAGATCCCGCCGTTTCCACGTCCGGCATTTCCGCCAAAGGGGCTGTTTTGCCGTCCGCCGAAGCCTACGTCGCTATCGCTCACACTGGCGTCGGGCATCATGCCCAGGCGCTGACCGACCTGAAAGCTGAAGTTGCCCTTGGAGTCGGTATATCCTTCTGGAACCGGATTGCCGCGTCCCATGCAAACACGTTCGATTGTGACAGTTTCGGGGGGTACGGAACCATCGTCGAGGCGCACTTTGCCGGACAGGAAAATCGGCCGATCCTGCAGGCGGTCAAACTCGGGCATCTGCTGACGTTCCTGCGGGAATGGGCTCGGGGTGCGGTTATTGCCGCCAGGCAAACCGACGTTGCCGCCGGGAGCGCCACCGGGGCCTCCTGACGGCGGGGTATTAGCTCCTTCGCCTGCTGCGGGTGGTGGTGCAGTGGCCTGCCCAAAGGCGAGGGTTGCTGAAAAGGCTGCGGAACAGAAGAGCTGGCGGAAAGTCATATTGCCCCCTTGTGAGAAATCAGGATTGCTCTGGCGGTATTATTTCATAAGTGAAACAGGTTTCCGTTATTCCCCTATTGGCAGTTCTGCTTGCCAGTTCCTGTTCCGGTCCCACGGCCAGCAAGCAGGCTGAGAAGAAGGAAGAGGCAGCGGTTGAACCCGTCACGGGGTTGACAGGAATCTATCGTTGCTATGGACCTTCAAGGCAATGGGCGCAAGATCTTCTGGTTTTGCGAGCCCAAAGCATACTGGTTCCCTCGCGTCCTGCGGTTCCGGGGAAGGCCTATGCCTGGCAAGTCACTTTTGTTTCGCCGTCCAAGAAGCGTCTGAAGTATTGCACCTATTCCGTGGTGAAGGAAGACGGATTGTATGAAGGTGTATACAATCCGAATGATGAAGCCTGGAACGGCCCGACCAAGCAGGCGCAGCCCTTTGTTGTGCAGGCGGCGAAAAAGGATACCGACGAAATCTATCGGGTTGCCCTTGAGAATTCCAAAGACTACGCGGTGAAGAATCCTGACGTTCCGATCACGATGTTGCTGGAATTTACTGACCGGAATCCGGTTGCGGCATGGCGGGTGATTTGGGGAACGAGCGTGGCCAGTTCGCCGTACTCCGTATTTGTTGACGCGACGAACGGGATCTTCCTCAAGAAGGCCTACTGAGCTAGAGGGTGCGGGGCGCAATTGAAAATTCTGCTTTTCTCCGATATTCATGCTGACTGGAAGGCGTTGGAGCGTCTGGTTGAGACGGATGCGGATTACTATTTTTGCGCGGGTGATCTAGTCTCGTGGTCTCGCGGGTTGGACCGCGCGGGAGAAATCCTGAAGCAACGCGCCGGGAAAGTATTTGTGATCCCTGGCAACCACGAAAGCACTGCTGACATCCAAAAGTTTTGTAAGACCTACGGATTTGAAGACCTGCACGGTCGCACTTTGCAACTAGGAGACTTCCACTTGGCCGCGCTGGGTTATTCCAATCCGACCCCTTTCGATACTCCTGGCGAGTATTCCGAGCAGGAAATCGCGAAGCGGCTTGAACCCTTTGCCTCGCTCGAACCGCTAATTCTGGTTTGCCACTGCCCCCCCTGGAATAGTGAGCTGGATCAAGGCCACGGTGGCCGTCATTTTGGGTCAACTGCCATTGCGAGCTTTATAAACCAGTCTTTGCCGCGCTACTTTTTTTGCGGACACATTCACGAAGCCGAAGGCGTTCAAGCCAAACTGGGGCCAGCCGGCGAAACACTGGGCGTCAATCTCGGCAAGCGGGGTTATCTGCTTGATCTCAATCCAACAAAAATCGCATGAAAATAGTCTCCCTCTCGAGCCTGGCCCTGGCGCTCTTCCTGATGGCCTCTTGCCGGACCTCACAGAGGCCAATCTTTTTTGACCCTTTGTCGCTGGGCCCGCCTGGTACAACCCTTAAGCAATATCTGGATCGCAATGCGCAACCCGTAGAACGTAGCCGGGCCATGGTTTCAAAAGTACGGATTGAAGCAGCCTTGCTGGGAATGAACAAGCAGGGTGTGATGGAAGCTGAAAAGACCACCGCCACCAATGGCCACATTACTTACGAGATGAAGTCCTTCAAGGGTGACAACATCATCAAGACCAAGGTGATTGGCCTCTATCTGAGCGCGGAGCAAGAGGCCTCTGAAAACCTGCCCCCGGCCATCAATGCCCAAAACTACCGCTTCAAGTTCAAGCGCAAGGACAGCTTGGGAGACCGCATGGCCATGATTTTTGAACTCACCCCCATCCGCAAGATGATTGGTTTGTTCAAGGGAGAGTTGTGGCTCGAGGAGAACACGGGCCTCGAATTGCGCCAGAGTGGACGGCTGGTAAAAAATCCGTCGGTGATATTCAAGACTGCGGATTTGGTGCGTGATTATGCAATTCAGGACGGCAGTACCTATTTGTCGGCGGTGGACTACCAGGCCGAGACACGCGTGGTGGGAAAGATCTCGATGAAGATGCAGTACGAGCCACCAAAGCCTGTTGATGAAACACAGACGCCGCCGAGCCAGTCCAGATAGTTGATGAGAATTCTGCTGCTCTTCGTTTCGGCCGGCCTGTTTGCCCAAGGACCTTTAAGTTTTGGCTTGAAAGGTGGCATCGTAAGGAACTCAGCACCCGGTTCCGAAATCTTCCCGCTCAAGGGCGGGCCATTCGTTGAACTGAAGTTGCCCTTTTTGCCGCGAATTGAGAGTGGCCTGATGCTGGAGCGCTTTGAGGCGGGCCCGGTGAGCGCAACCGTTTATCAGGTGCCGGTATTGCTCAAAAAGCGGATGAGTAGCGTGGCAGTGCAGCCATTCCTTTCCGGCGGTATGACCTACCGGCGGATTCCACGCTTTGACCGGAGTCACGCGGGGCTGACTGTTGCCGGGGGGCTGAGCTTCAATTTGCTGCTCCTCAAAATTGAGCCGGAATTTCGCTACACCCGCTGGATTCGCGAGAGCTTTTCGCCGCGGCCCCAACAGACCGAATTTCTGATTGGAATTCGGTTCTAGTGAATAGCCTTGTTAAACTGAAAGCTTAGAGTAATTCGATTTATGCGCACACTATTTCTGAATCCCCCTTCATTTGAAGGCTTTGATGGGGGAGCAAGTTCGCGCTGGCCCGCAACGCGGGAGATCGAGAGCTACTGGTATCCGGTCTGGCTCTGCTACCCGGCTGGCCTGCTTGCTGATTCCAAAGTTGTCGATGCGCCCCCACACAAGATTTCCATCGAAGCTACCGTGGCCATGGCGAAGGATTTTGAGCTGCTGGTTCTGTTCACTTCCACACCCGGATTTCACGTAGACGTGAAGATCGCCGAGATGATGAAGGACTCCAACCCGAAGTTGCAGGTTTGCTTTGTGGGTCCACCGGTTACGGTCGAGCCGGAGAAGACTTTGCGGGCGTCCAAGGCCATCGACTTTATTGTCCGGCGGGAATTTGACTATCAGGTGGTCAACTACGCCAAGGGCACGCCGTTGGCGGAGTTGCCGGGAGTGAGCTATCGCAAGGATGGCGGCATCATGCACAATCCGGAGGGTGGGTATATCGAGAATCTCGATGAGTTGCCCTGGGTGTCAAAGGTTTATCAACGAGACCTGGATTTTCGGCGCTACAACGTGCCCTTCCTGCTAAATCCTTTCATCAGCTTTTATACTTCTCGCGGCTGCCCGGCCATGTGCACGTTTTGCCTCTGGCCACAGACCCACTCCGGTCATCGCTGGCGCTTGCGATCGGTGAACGACATCGTCAATGAAGTCCGCTGGTCGCTTGAGAATTTCAATGGCCTGAAAGAGATCTTCTTTGATGACGACACCTTCAATTACAAGAAGGAACGGACAATTGAGCTGTGCAAGGAATTGAAGAAGCTGAACTTCACCTGGTCCTGCACGAGCCGGGTGACGACGGATCGCGAGACGCTGGCGGCAATGAAGGACGCGGGCTGCCGGTTGATGATCGTCGGCTATGAATCCGGTGCGCCGGAGATCTTGAAGAACATCAAGAAGGGCGCGACCGTAGAAATGGCTGAACGCTATACACGGAATGCGCACGAGCTGGGTTTGAAGATCCACGCGGACTTTATTGTTGGTCTGCCCGGTGAGACGCGCCAAACGATTCAGCAAACCATGAACTTCGCCAAGAAGCTGGATTGTGAAACGATTCAGGTTTCCATTGCGCATCCTTATCCGGGAACCGAGTTTTACGACTACGCCCAGAAGAACAATCTGATTCAGTTGGATGCGTCGATGACCGACGAGATGGGGCACCAGTTGCCGACCGTGGTGTATCCGGGGCTGGACCGCGCGGAACTTGTCGATTCCGTGGAGCGATTCTACGGGGATTACTATTTCCGTCCGAAAGCAGCCTGGCGCGTGGTGAAGAAGGCGATCTTCAACAATGAAGAGCGGCGGCGGCTGGTGAAGGAAGCCCGCGAATTCCTTGCCCTGCGCTCCAAGCGTAAGAAATTTGTGGCGGATCAGAAGGACCTTGCCAAGAAATCCAGCTACGCCGCCACTGGCGACTGATGCCGCCCCACCGAAGCTCTGTCTATCTGCTGACCGGCTTTGTGGTGCTGGCCAACGTCGCGGGAAACTTCTCGCTGTCGTGGGGAATGAAACATCCTCTGGGATGGACTCCCATTGGTATTGCGCCGGTCGATTCCTTGCTGAGCCCCTGGGTCCTGCTGGGAATTCTGTTGCTTGCCGTCTGGACGCTGGCGCGTGTGACGCTGCTTTCCTGGGCTGATCTCAGCTTTGTGCTGCCGGTTACCAGCATCGGTTATGTTCTGAATGCGCTGGCAGGATATTTCTTGCTGGGGGAGATGATTTCCTGGCCGCGCTGGATCGGAACGGCATTGATCCTGTCTGGCACGATTCTGACGGCAGCTACACCACCGAAGGCTGTGGGGCAAAGCCAATGAAGTGGGCGCTTGTCTTTGGCATTGTTGCCTCTACGATCGTGTGTGACTATTTGCAGTCCAGTGCGATGAAGGCGCATGGCGAGGTGCATTCGGCGTCTGTACTGGCCGGGCTCTTTGGACAATGGCGCTTGGCGCTATCCATTGTGTTCATGGCTTTGAGCTTCTTTTGCTTTACGCAACTGCTGGCTGTTGCCGACCTGAGCTTTGCGGTACCGGCCACGGCATTGACCATTCCGGCGGAAACGTTTATGGCTCGTTATGTTTTGCGAGAAACTGTGAATTGGCGGCGCTGGGCTGGCGCAGTTCTGGTGGCCACTGGCGTCCTGTTCCTTGAATTGTGATCTACCTCTTGCTAGCGATCGCTTTCGTCGCGGCAGCTTACCAGCTCACCGCACTGATTGCCTGTTTGCGTCAGTTGTGGCGGCCGGCGAGCGTATTGCGGAATGCGCAGCCGCTTTCCCTGTTGAAACCCGTGCGGGGATTGGACCCCAACTTTTACGCCGCAATCCGTTCCCATGCGGCGCAAGATTACCCTGCCCCGTTTGAGATCCTCTTTGGTGCGGCGGACCCAGCCGACCCGAGCTTGCCCGAGATTGCCCGCCTGCAGGGTGAGTTTCCGGGCGTGGCGATTCGAGTTATCCATTCGACGACACCAGCGGCCAACCCCAAGGTTGGGGTACTGATCGACCTTGCGCGTGAGGCGCGCTATCCGCTGCTACTGGTCAGCGACAGCGACATCCAGGTGCCGAATGGCTACTTGCGACGCGTGACAGCACCACTGGATGACGCAGCGGTGGGCATTGTCACCACGCTATACCGGGCGGCAGCCGATTCCTGGCCCGGGCAGTGGGAAGCGCTGGGCATCGCGGTTGATTTCGCCCCCAGCGTGCTGGTTGCGCCACTGGTTGGGATTCGCGAATTTGGGCTGGGGGCAACACTGGTTTTTCGTGGCGCGGATCTGGAGGCGATGGGTGGTTTTGCCGCCATTGCCGACTATCTGGCCGATGACTACCAGCTGGCACGCCACATTACTCGGTTGGGCAAGCAGGCAGTGATTTCGGAGATTGTCGTTGAAACTGAGGTCGGGGACAGCACTTGGGCAGGGGTTTGGCGGCATCAGGTGAGGTGGGCGCGCACGATCCGGGTCTGCCGGGGTGGCGGCTTCCTGGGCCTGCCCATTACCCATACGGGCATTTGGATTTTGCTGGCGGCAATTGCCGGGGCATGGAGTCTGGCGGCAGTACTGACGATAATAAGAATGATGACTGCGTTTGTGGCTGGCGTACTGGTACTGAAGTCGCCAATTGCTGTGCGCGGCTTTTGGCTGGCCCCCGTTTGGGATCTTTGGGCGTTCCTTGTCTGGATCGCTGGTCTTTGCGGATCCACGGTTATCTGGCGCGACGGCGCGCTTAAGCTCACTCGTGACGGTAAACTTCTTCGGCAGGTGTCCTAATGCGCTTCCTTCTCGCTTTCCTTCTTGTTTGTAGTCTGACGGCACAGTCCCCCAAAGGAGACTCCGGCAAGGCCAGGAAAGCCTTTGACCGCGCGCTGCAATTGCAGGAGAGCGGAAAGATGGAAGAGGCCTTCAAGGCCTGCACGGAAGCGCTGGATGCGGACGCGGATTTTGCGCCGGCCTGGCGCGAACGCGGCAAAATCCGCTGGAACCTGGGCGAAACAGAGTTTGGCGCAGCCGATCTGAACCGGGCGCTGGCGCTTGACCCGAATGATGTGGATTCCTGGGTTTTGCGTGGCGATATTCTCAGCTCCGCCGGCAAGCTGGATGACGCCATGCGGGATTACGACAAGGCCGTGAGCATGGGCCACAATACGGCACATCTTTACAACAGCCGCGCTGTGGCGCAAGTCCGGTTGCGGAAGTATGCTCCCGCGATAGAAGACTTTACGCACGCCATCAAGCTGCGGCTGGACAATCCGAATCCCTACAAGGACCGTGGCGTTACCTATACCCTGTTGGGCCGTTTTCAGGATGCCATTGAAGACTACAACCGGGCGCTTACCCTCAATCCTGCCTATGCGGAGGCTTATCTGGAAAGAGGTTATGTGTATGGGCAATTGGGGCAGTTTGACCGGGCCATCCCCGACTTTACGATGGTGCTCAAAACGCAGCCTGACAACGCCAAGGCCTATACGCTCCGGGCTGCCGCTTACCAGCAGATGGATCAACCGCAGGCTGCTGTGATTGATTATTCTGAAGCACTCAAACGCCAGCCGAACTCGGTGAGCGTGTTGTTGGCGAGGGGTGCGGCCTATGCGGAGATGCAGCAGTTTGAGGCCAGCCTGGGCGACCGGCAGCGGGCCGTGGAACTGGCGCCCAATTCCGCCGAGGCTTATATCGCCCGGGGCGGCACGCACCATCTGATGGGCAATCATGACAAGGGGTTTGCCGACCGCGACAAGGCGATTGAGCTGAATCCGAAACTGGCCGAGGCCTGGCTGGCCCGCGGCAGTGCACACTTCCTGCTGGAGCATTACGACAAGGCCAAGACGGATCTGGAAAAGGCCTTGGAATTGAATCCGGCTATGCAGGAAGCCCGCGATGTTCTCTCGCGGACCAAAGAAAAGCTCCAGACGATCAATCAGCCTGAAACAGCTCAAGACCCACAACCGATACGGGAATCTTCGCTCTCCGCCGTTCAAACGCTGGCTGAAATCAAGGAGGTTGAGGCCGCGCCAGCAGCCGCACCCCAAGCCGCACCCCAAGTGGCACCCAGGGTAGAAACAGTTGCACAAGCCGAGCCGCCTGTGCAGACTGTGCCGCCTGTGCAGACTGCGCAGCCTGCCCCCGACGAATCCGCCCAGAAACTGACGCCTGCCAATCTCAACTTTCTCGCCCGGGAATTGAATCAAAGTGGCGACTTCCGTAAGGCGATAGAGATGTTCTCGCAGGCCATTGCAGCCAAACCTGACTTTTCGATTGCTTACAATGGCCGCGGCTACTCTTACATGCGAATTGGCGAATGGAAGCTGGCGGAAGCGGATTTCACCCAGGCCATCAAGTTCAATCCACGCTATGCCAATGCGTATAGCAACCGGTCTGCTGCCCGGGCGAAGTTGGGGGATGCGGCGGGTTCTCAACAGGACTCCGCCATGGCGCAACAACTCGGCGGACGCTAGGCCAGATTGGGCGGCAGCGTATCATCAAGATATACCGATGGCCCAAATTGAATACCAAAGCCGCAGCGGCATTGCCGTTTCGCGATCCACTTCCAAGCTGCCCTACTCCAAGGGGCTGGTGAAGTGGCTACGCGAACTGGACAAGAAGCGCGGCGTTTTTTTGTCTTCCGGATATGAGTATCCGGGACGGTATTCCCGTTGGGATTTTGCCAGCGTAGCTCCTCCCTTGGAGATCATTGCGCGCGGCCGCGACATGGAATTCCATGCGCTCAATGAGCGCGGCAAGGTTTTGCTCGCCCTGCTGGCCGATATTCTGGCTCCACACCCACACTGGGCTGCCTTTAGCGTGGACTCCACGGTCCTGCGCGGCTTATTGCAACCGTTGCCGCAACTCTTCAGTGAAGAAGAGCGTTCGCGTCAGCCCTCCGCCTTCACGATCCTGCGGGCGCTCATGCAGGAATTCGCGAGCCCGGAAGTACACGATCTTTTCCTGATCGGCGCCTTTGGTTATGACCTGCTTTTTCAGTTCGACCCCATTGAACTGAAGCTTCCTCGCGATGGCGTCAAGGACCTGCACCTCTTCCTCTGCGACGAAATCTACCTGATGGACCGCAAGAAGGAAGTGATCGAGCGCGTCAGCTTTGAATTCACCAGGGATGGGTCCACGACCAAGGGGCTCGCCCGCGAAGCGGATCGCGTGGCCAAGCCGGTGAAGCGCAAGGCTGGCCGGATACGGGCCGATCACGAACCGGCTGAGTACATGGCCAAGGTAGAGACCTGCCGCAAGGGCTTTAAGGCTGGTGATTACTACGAAGTCGTTCTACGGCAGACCTTTGCCGCGCCGTATAGCGGCAAGCCTTCGGAGTTGTTTGAGCGGATCCAGATTGCCAGCCCGAGCCCTTATGAATTTCTGATTCAGTTTGGCGAAGAACAGTTAATTGGTGCCTCCCCGGAAATGTTTGTCCGGGTGGACGGAGACCGGGTAGAGACCTGCCCCATATCCGGAACGGCCCGCCGTACGGGCGACCCACTGGTGGACGCTGAGAATATCAAGCAACTTCTCAATTCGGCGAAGGAAGAATCCGAATTGACGATGTGCACCGACGTGGACCGGAATGACAAATCGCGAGTTTGCTTGCCAGGCACGGTGGAAGTGATTGGACGCCGCCTGATTGAGAGCTATGCGGGTGTCTTCCATACCGTCGATCACGTGATTGGCAAGCTCGACCCGAACTTTGATTCGCTTGACGCCTTCCTGACTCACATGTGGGCTGTCACAGTGATTGGCGCACCCAAGAAGGCCGCCGCCCAGGCGATTGAAGATCTCGAAAAGGATGCCCGCGGCTGGTACGGTGGCGCTATCGGGCTGATCAGCCTGTCGAGTGGCGACATCAATACGGGAATCCTGATCCGCACGGTGCATTTGCGGGACGGCTGGGCGAAGTACCCGGCTGGTGCGACGCTGCTTTACGATTCCGAGCCTGCGGCGGAAGAGAACGAAACCCGGTTGAAGGCCACGAGTTTCTTCCGGGCACTGGAACCGAAGCCCAAGCCTGTGGCCGTTGCGTCGGCGGCTAGTCCGGTGGCGGAACCCGTAAAGCTCTTGCTGGTGGATAACGACGATTGCTTCATTCATACCCTGGCCAACTATGCGCGGCAGGCCGGTGCCGAAGTGGTCACCTACCGCAGCGGCTTTGATCTGAGCCTGATTGACTCGGTGAATCCGTCGCTCGTGCTGATGAGTCCGGGGCCGGGCCGACCCGCTGATTTTGGCGTGCCGGCCACGGTGCAGTATTGCGCCCAACGTGGAATCCCGGTTTTTGGCGTCTGTTTGGGCCTGCAGGGGATCGTTGAGGCCTTCGGCGGGATTCTGGACGTTCTCGATTATCCGGTGCACGGCAAGCAGTCTCAGGTGAATCATCGCAGCGAGGGTGTTTTTGCAGGATTGCCGAATCCGGTAGCCGTGGGCCGTTATCATTCGCTCTATGCCCGGCGGGCTGCTTTGCCGGATGTACTCGAAATCACAGCGGAAACGGAAGACGGCATTATTATGGGAGTCCGCCATCGCGAGTTGCCCATTGAGGCGGTGCAGTTTCATCCGGAAAGCATGTTGACGCTGGAGGGGAAAGCTGGCTTGCGGCTGATTGAGAATGCTATTCGCCAACTGGCCCGCCGTCCTGCGCTGCATGCGTAAGTGGGCTGGTTTTTCGGCGCTGGCTGCCATCACCTACGTCTTCTACATCAACCTTTGCCAGCTTGTGTTCCAGTGCGGCTGTGGCTGGCTGTGGACAACGGCAGCGACGCATTGCAATATTCATCAAAAGGGGGTGAAACACTGCCCCGTGTGTCTGCTTCCCACTCCCGAGTATCTTGCGTTGCTCGCTATGATACTCGTCGCCCAGGGCTACCTGATCTGGAGGGGCAAGTGGCTTTGGGCGGCACTGGCCTTTCCCATTTTGGCAGTGATTCAGATGCTGCTGCTCGGCCTTTATCATGGGTACTGGAGCTAGTGCATCTTGCTCACTTTGATTGGCCACGCAATAATTGAAGCTAATGGAAACTCTTCTGCAGGACATTCTGTTTTATGCGTTGTGCGGGTGGATTGCTTACGTCCTGCTGAACGATTCCGGTGGGGGCGGCAAGCGGCGTCGCGTCTCTGCTGCTGCCTGATGCGCTCATGACAGACACCATCGTCATTGGTGGTGGTGTGGCGGGGCTCTCGGCTGCAACCGCTTTGGCCTCAACCGGCTGCCAGGTTGAACTTTTTGAGGCCAAGCCTTTCTTTGGGGGCCGGGCCACCTCTTACGAGATCGCGGTGGGCGGTGAGACCACGGAGATCGACAACTGCCAGCACATTCTGCTCAAGTGCTGCACCAACCTGATCGACTTCTACCGGCGCCTGGGAGTGCTGGACTCCATCGAATTCCATAAGGAGTTCTACTTTATTGAGCCCGGCGGGCGGGTTTCTTCTTTGAAGCGAGGCATGCTGCCGGCGCCACTGCATTTCACCGAGAGCTTTCTTCGCGCGACTTATCTTTCACTGAGCGACAAGCTGGCGCTGGGCAGGGCCTTGCTGGCGCTGCGGTGGGAACGCACGCGACGCCAGGATCTGGATGAGATCACGATGCTCGCGTGGCTCAAGGAGAAGGGCCAGCCCCCGAGATTGATCGAGCGCTTCTGGCGGCAGGTGCTCGTGAGCGCGATCAACGTCGAGCTCAAGGATATGGCGGCCTCGCATGGCTTTCAGGTGATCTGGCTCGGTTTTCTGGCAGCGGCGGATACTTATGAAATGGGGGTCTCGCGAGTCCCGCTGGCGCAGCTTTATCGTTCGTCACTGGATCGCTTTCGTGGGGTTGACCGTTCCCTGGTTACGAGTTTTGACCCGAAGCGGGGTGTCGAGGTGAATGGGGAATGGCGGCAGGCGCGCACGTATATCAGTGCTCTGCCCGCCGACAAGCTGGCGGCTCTGGTGCCGCAATTGCCTATTGAATTTGCAGCCTTTGAGGCTTCGCCCATCACGGGCATCCACCTGTGGTTTGACCGTCCGGTGACGGAATTGCCGCACGGGACATTGCTGGACCGCTCGATTCAGTGGTTCTACAACAAGGCCGAGGGGAAGCACTTGTCGCTGGTTGTCTCAGCGTCCGAATCCATGCTGCGGATGCCCCGGGAGCAGATTCTGAGCCTTGCCTTGCGGGAGTTGGCGGAGTTCCTGCCGCTCATTGCCGGCGCAAAGCTGCTGCGGGCGCATGTCGTCAAGGAAGTGCGGGCGACCTTTAAGGCCAAGCCGGGCCTTGCAGCAAAGCGCCCGACTGCCCGCACCAGCATTCCCAATTTCTTTCTTGCCGGAGACTGGACCCGCAGTGGTTGGCCCGCCACCATGGAGGGTGCGGTGCGCAGCGGATATCTGGCTGCGGAAGCCGCCGCGGAGGCACTTGGCCGGCCTGCTTCCTTCCTTCTCCCGGATGTGGCCTAAAATGAAACTATGATGACTCGCCGTGTTGCCCTCCTTGTTGGCTCGTCGCTCGCCCTCCCAGTATTTGCCGATACCCCGATGACCAGCATCCGGGTTGAGGTCACCAATGACATTGGGAAGCCCGTGGACCGGGCCGGCGTTGTGGTGAAGTTCATCAAGGGCCGGAGTGCGGCCAAGCTTGGCAAGAAGATCATCAAGAGCTGGGAGATGCGCACCAACAGCGACGGCTGGGTGAAAATTCCGCCGATCCCGCAAGGTGAGATTCTGATTCAGGTAATCGCCCGGAACTACCAGACCTTCGGGGAAACCTTTGATGTGACGGAAGAAGAGCGGACCATCCAGGTGAAGTTGTCTCCGCCGCAGAAGCAGTACTCCACTCACAGCGAAGCTGCCGAACCCAAAAAGCCCTAAGGCAGCAGTTGCGATTCAGAGCTGAAGCGCCGGTAGTTGAAGTAGCGAAGCCGGTTGACGAAGTTGCCGGAGTGCGTCTCCACGGTGGACAGCGTCCAGACCCCGTCAGCGAGGCGCTCGGTTTCCATGGTCCTCGACGCTCCGGGCTTCAGTTGCCCCGTGTTGACGATGTTGTTGGAGTAGGGGTAGCTGATGCGCCCCACGGCGAGCTGGTGCAGGAGCCATTCCACTTTGCGAATTACCGTGATCTCGGCACGCGTCCAGTGGAGTTCGGCTTTATCGATCCAGAGCTTGTAACGGAATGCTGCCAGCAAGGGCGCGTGCCGGCCCGGGAGGGGTTGCGTCTCAATGAGATGGTTGGGCCGCCCGTTGATTTGATCTTCGCCCAGGTATTTGACGCGGTGCGAGTGTGGTAGCAGTTCCAGATGGTCACGCTCCACGCGCCAGTTGAGGTTGGTCACCGGACTACGAAGGTGCCTTTGCAAGCGCTCGCTTTCGGCCGCCGCCTCTTTGCCGGTGAGGGGCTCCCCATTGTCGGCCAGCTTGCGCCAATACATCGCACCCGAAACCAGATTGATCTCGTAGCTCTGCTGGCGGCTCAGCTTGCCGTTGACGAAGGATTGTTCTTCTGAATTCCAGACGTAGCCACGAAGCTTCTGATAGTTGGAGATGTCGAGCGTGACGGACTGGTCGAGAATGACCTTCGGGTCCACCGGCAGGGCCTGGGAGAGCAGGAGCAGGGCGGCGCGGCGGGTCATGGAAGATCCGTCAGCAATTGCGACTCGGACGTGAACTTGCGGAATTTTGAGAAAGTCAACTCGGACAGATAGCCTCGTCGGCTGATGCGGTAGTGTTTGGGAGCCCAGACGCCGCCGGGCAGCCGCTGCAACCGGAAGTTTAGCTGGGTCTCTGCGGGGAAGTCGCCGCGATTCACCAGGCCGGGCGAGTAGGGCAGGGTGAGCCTGCCAAACAAGAGTTGAAAGAGTTCGAAGCGAGTGGGGCGAGTGATCTGGCAATTCGCTTCGATCCAGTGGCCGGTTTCGCAATCGAAAGCGATCCGGCACTCCGCGTTCGTCAGCCAGGCGATCTCTGGTGGATTCTTTGCCGGTGGCCTGGAATCGTAGACCTGCGCGGGCCGCCGGTCGATCAGCTTTTCGCCTTTGGCTTGAAACTTGTGGGTGGTCAGCCAGGTTTCGAGCAAGGCGCGTTCGCGCAACCAGGGCGGACTTTCCACCGGTTCACGGGGTTGAGCGAGGTGAGCCGTAAGGCGGGCGGATTCGGTAGCCTGTTCTTGTTCGGAAAGTGGCCGGTCATTGTGGGCCGTGCGGCGAAAGTACATGCCAGGCCCGACCAGATTCACTTCGTAGGTCTGAGTCTCAAGAAGTAGCCGCGTTGGTTGGGAGCGGTCGTAGATTTCGAAGACGTAGGACCGCAGCAAGTCGAAATTCTCGCTGTCATGGGTGATGGCGCGGTCCAGCAGTGAGCTGGGAGCCGCTGGCAAAGCCGCCGAAGCCAGAAGGAGAGTCCGCCGGGTCACGACTTCAGTTCAAGGCCCCGGAAGGTGCCGTTACCGCTGGC
>CAZECF010000076.1:0-22006 GCA_964510335.1 uncultured Bryobacter sp.
GCTATGAATTCCTAAGTCGAAATACAGTTGTACCCTGCCTGATTTTCTGGGCATAGTCGCCATGCGGGGAGATTCTCAGTCTTCTTTGCGGGTGGGACTACCCAACCCCAATACCCCTACTTGAGGGGATTGCAATTCGGTTTTTCTTCTCATGCGGGTACGGAAAGAGGTGCAAAAGCACCATCGTGTTGCTACGCTCAAATTGCAGGCCCTGATTTTCATTGAAACAGGGTGGCAACTTCGAAACCCTAAGATAGAGAAGCATTTCCCCGCATTCATGAATATCCGTTCGCTGTTTAGCCTCTTCTCTTCCGACCTTGCTATAGACCTCGGCACGGCCAATACGCTCGTCTACGCCAAAGGTAAAGGCATCGTCGTGAATGAGCCTTCCATCGTTGCGATCAACAAGAACAATGGTGAAGTTGAAGCCGTAGGCAAGGAGGCAAAAGAGATGTTGGGCCGCACGCCCGGCAACATTGTTGCAATCCGCCCAATGAAAGACGGAGTCATCGCCGACTTCAAAGTGACCGAGCGGATGTTGAACTATTTCATCCAGAAGTCCCACGGCCGCAAAATGCTGGTGCATCCACGAATCGTGATTGGCGTCCCATCCGAAATTACCCAGGTAGAGAAACGTGCCGTTATCGATTCGGCCTATCGCGCCAAGGCGAGCGAGGTCCATCTTGTTGAGCAGGCTATGGTTGCTGCAATTGGGGCTGGCCTGCCGATTACAGAACCCGGTGGCAATATGGTGGTTGATATCGGGGGCGGAACCACGGACGTAGCCGTTATCTCGCTGGCTGGCATTGTTTACTCGCGCTCCGTCCGGGTGGCGGGCAATGAACTGGATGAGGCGATCATCCAATATTTGAAACGCAAGTACAACCTGCTGGTGGGCGAAAGAACGGCCGAGCAAATCAAGATGCAGCTTGGTTCCGCAGCAGAGCTGGACAAGCCGCTGACAATGGAGATCAAGGGTCGAAATTTGATTGAAGGCGTTCCGCGCACCTTGACGATCGGGGACGCCGAGATTCGAGAAGCTCTGGCCGAAGGAATTTCCACCATCATGAACGCAATTCGCGTTGCCCTCGAACGAACTCCCCCCGAGTTGTCCGCAGACATCTCGGACCGCGGGATTGTACTCACTGGCGGGGGCGGGTTGATTAAAAATCTCGACAAGAGAATTCGCCAGGAAACCGGGCTCCCCGTTTCGATTGCGGAAGATCCACTGGCTTGCGTCGCGCTGGGTATTGGCAAGATGCTGTCGGACTTCAAGTTGCTGCGTCGCATCGCAATCGAATAAGGAGGCAACCAGCCTGCTATGGATGGCTTTCTTGGCAGATACCGCAACTTGTCCGTCCTGGTGATTGTCATCATGGCGCAGATTGTGCTGCTCGCCGTTCAAGTCAAGAACAATCAGGATGTACGGTTGATCCGTGTCTGGGCCGTAACCGCGATTACGCCTCTAGCGCAAGTTCTGGAAGGGATCCGGGCCAATACCTTCGGCCTGGCCAAAGATTACTGGCAACTGCTGGAAGTTCGCAGCCGCAACCAGGAGATGAAGGCCGACCTCGACCGGCTGAAGCTGGAGAATCATTACCTCAAAGAAGAGCTGGCCACGGCCAAGCGGGTTGAAGCCATGGCTGCCTTTGTTCAAAGAAATCCGAACAAGACAATTGGCGCCCGCATCATTGGCGCCGGCGCGGGGATGAATTCCAAAGTGGTCTTCATTGATCGTGGGTCCACTTCTGGTGTGCTGAAAGGCATGGCTGTGATCACTCCCGATGGCATCGTCGGTAAAGTATCGGCCTCTTATCCCACGGGTTCTCAGGTGATGTTGATTACAGACCCCACTTTTGCCTGTGGCGTCGTTTCCAATCGGTCCCGCATCCATGGGACTGCCAGAGGACAGGGCAACAACCAGCTTCTGGTTGACTATATCCAGAACGAGCAGCCGGTTGAAGTGGGCGAGGTGTTTTTTACCTCAGGCGATGACCGGATTTTTCCGAAGGGCCTTCCCGTAGGTCAAGTCAAGGTTGCCCGGACGGGGAAGCTGTTCAAGGAAATCTACATTTCACCCGGGGCCTTTGATCGTGGCTTGGAAGAAGTACTGGTGGTGCTGGAAGGGATTCACCAGCAGATCCCTGATCTCAGCCAAAGTGCGGGCGAGCAGGAAGCAACTCCGCTGCCACCACCACCGGCCATGACGAAGGCTTTGCCTGTTGACTCTACCCCGCAGTCCCCCGATCAGAAGGTGTTAACGGATGCTGATCGGGTGATTGATCGCTATCGGACTCTCGGAGTTCAGCAAGGCATCAATTTTGGTTCCGGAGGGCGTGTCCCAAATTTCAACGCTCCAGTGCAGCCAAAGCCAGGCTCGGTCCCCCAGCAGCCTCAGCCTCCAGTCGAAGTTGCTCCTGCTCCTGCCCCAACCCCAGAAAGTCCGCCCTTCTAGCCATGGCCTCTCCCGATTACAGCGAAGCCAAATTTATTGAAGGGCGCCGGCGGAAGTCATCCTCATCTTCCTTCCGGCCCATCGTTTTTTTCCTGGTGCCGTTATTCTCCGTTCTGCTCGATATCTTCTTGCCGCGATTTATTGAGTCTGCCCGGACGCTGGAATTTCCCCTCCTCATCACCATTTATTTTTCCCTGATGAAGCGGCAACCGATCGCCGGTATAGCAATTGGGGCAACCATCGGACTTATGCAGGATTCGCTCTCGCAGCAACCGCTCGGAATTTTTGGCATCGTGAAGACCTTGGTGGGATACTTTGCCGCCTCCGTCAGTCTCCGCTTTGATGTCAACAATCCGGCACTGCGATTTTTGCTTTGCGTGTTCTTCTTTATCTTTCACCAGTTTTTTTATTGGGTGATGGTCCGGGCCCTGCTCGGGCAAGTGCCGAACATTAACGGGTTGGATGAAGTGGTGCGAGCGGTGCTGAATTCCGCCGTGGCGCTACCTCTGTTCATGCTCTTGGATAAACTGAGGGAGGACGGGAGCTAGGCTCCCTCCAGAAACGGTATCTGTGTTTCACCTTCCCCGCCGCACCGTTCGAGACGACTTTCAGGACCGCATGAAGTACCTGCGCGACGAATCCAAGTATGCGCAGGGAAAGATTGCCGTGCTTCAGTATCTCGCCGTGGCAATCTTCCTCTTCCTCATCATCGGCTATTGGAACTTGCAGATTCGCAATGAGGAAATGTATTCCTTGAAGGCGGAGCGCAACCGGATCAAGTCGCTCCCCATTCCGGCTCCCAGGGGCAAGATACTGGATCGCGACAAGCGCGTGATCGTCGACAACCATTCCAGTTTTTCCGTGTTGCTCTCCCGCGAAACGTTGAAGGAAGAACACCTGAAGCCCATAGCGGACGGGCTTGACCTCGATTACGAGGAATTAGTTGCTCTTTTGAATCGGCATCGCGCACGCCCCAAATACCAGGCCATCATCATCAAGCAGGAACTGACTCCTGCGGAAATCGCCTTTGTCGAGTCGCATCGGGATCCTGACACTTACCCGGAACTGGAATTGATCCACACCGAACGAAGAGTTTACCCCGCCCTGGGCTTCGCCGCCCATTTGATCGGATACGTAGGGGAAGTGTCGGAAGTAGAGTTGAATCAGGCTGATTTTGCCAACTTCCAGCAAGGCGACATTGTCGGCAAGACCGGGATTGAGCGGCAGTACAATGACATCCTCACTGGCGTAGATGGCCAGCGTCAGGTTCTTGTCGACAACAAGGGCAACGAACGGAGAATCCTCGGATTGAAGCCGGCCGTGCCGGGCGAAGCCATCGATCTGACGATTGATCTGGATGTGCAGGCCGTGATGGAGTTGGCGATGGATGGCCGGCGTGGTGGCGCAATCGCACTCGACCCGCGCAATGGAGAAGTGCTGGCCATGGTTTCAAGACCGACCTATGATCTTGTCCGGCTTTCCTCACGCGAAAGGTCGCGCCAGTGGCGGGACATCTTTGCCAACCCGGAGAAGCCTCTCTTGAACCGGGCCATTCAGGCGCAACTGGCGCCCGGCTCCACCTTCAAACCAATTGTTGCCCTTGCTGCACTGGAGGGCGGGGAAGTGACGAACGACACCAATTTTAATTGCGGTGGCGGCTTGAACTTCTTTGGACGATTTTTCCATTGCCACAACAAGCATGGGCATGGTGCCACTTCGCTGAAACGTGCTCTCGCTCAAAGCTGTGATGTCTACTTTTACAACGTAGGGAACAAGATCGGGATCGACCAGATTGCCAAGTACGCTGAACTTGCGGGTTTCGGTGCACGCACTGGCATTGATCTGCCCGCTGAGGCAGAAGGAACTCTCCCCTCCAGCCGCTGGAAAATTCGTTCCCTCCGGGAAAAATGGTATGGGGGTGATACGATCTCCGTCGCAATTGGGCAAGGATATCTGACTTCAACCCCAATCCAGTTGGCTCACGCCATTGGGGGCCTTGCCATCGGTGGGATTTGGCATACTCCGCATGTCCGTAAAGGCGAGGTTCCATCCAAACCAGCCCGCCAGGCTGATCTGAACCTCGAAAACGTCCGGCTGGTTGTGGATGGAATGTGCGAAGTAGTTAACGGGGCTGGCACTGCGACCGCCTCGCGCATCCCGGGGGTTGAAATGTGCGGGAAAACCGGCACCGCTCAGATTGCCTCCAACGAGTACCAGCGGGCGCGGAACATTCGACTCAAGGACAATGCCTGGTTTGTAGCCTTTGCACCGCGCGTCAATCCTGAGATTGCCGTGGCTGTTTTATTTGAGGAGGGGGATCACGGCAGTCTTGCCGGAGTGATTACTCGTGACATCGTGAAGGCCTACTTCGACAAGAAGAGTCGACGTGAGATGCCGCGCAGCGAAACTCGGAGCGTTACGGCGAGTCTCGGGTCTTCGCCCGTGGGGGATCGAAACTGATGATCACTTTTCGCTCTCTTCGTGATGTGGATTGGACACTGCTGATTTTGACTTTGATTCTTTGCGGTCTCGGAGTCTTGCAGATTTATTCCGCTACACAAGGCACGGTTGAGGCTGACCGCTGGTGGAAGCAGGCGATGTACATCGGACTTGGACTCGTTGCCTTCTACCTGATCAGCCAAATTGATTACCACACGCTGGTCGGGCAGTCGCCAATGCTTTACATTGTCTTCGGTGTGGTGCTGGCCTTCCTTTTGATTTTGAGCCGGGTAGTGTTAGGTGCCAAAAGATGGATTGGTCTCGGCGCCGGATTCAAGCTGCAACCGAGCGAATTCATGAAGCTCGTTCTGATTCTCTTTGTTGCCCGCTACATTTCAGAGCTAAAGTCTGAATCACTGAATCTCCGCGAACTCGTCAAGCTGTGTGCTTTGGTACTTGGCCCCTTTGCCTTGGTGGCACTCCAGCCCGACCTCGGAACGGCACTTTGTTATCTTCCGATTTTGGGAGTCGGGATTCTGTTGGCGGGACTAACGAAGCAGCAAGCCTTCGCCATCGTTTTACTCGCCGCACTGGTGATTCCGTCCGGTTGGTTTTTGCTCAAGGACTACCAGAAGGCCCGCATCACCAGCTTCCTCGATCCGGCATCTGATCCGCAAGGGTCTGGCTACCAGGTGATTCAATCCCGGATTGCAGTGGGTTCGGGCGGCATGTGGGGGCTTGGAGTTACGCGTGGGATGCAGATACAATTGCGGTTCCTGCCCTTTGCGCACACGGACTTTATCTTTGCGGCTTTCGCCGAAGAGCATGGGTTTGTAGGCGTCGTCACCGTTCTTGGGTTATATTTCCTGTTATTGATGCAAATTTTACAGAACGCGCAAACCGCTCCTGACCGGGCAGGTACCGCCATTTGTATGGGCGTCGGCGCGTTGCTGACTTTTCACGTTTTGGAGAATGTGGGGATGGTTGCCGGGCTCATGCCGGTTGCCGGAATTCCTCTGCCGCTGATGAGCTATGGCGGCTCTAGCATTCTCTCGTTTTTTCTCATGCTGGGGCTCGTGAATAACGTACGCCTCCGCCGATTTTTACAGTGATTTGAGGCCAGGCCAGACTAATGCACGCTTGCGCTGACAACTGAATGAAACCATATTGCCGGGACGCCCTTGCTGTACAGCGCCGCCAAACAAAGAACGCTTACTGTGGCTATGCCGCCGCACATACTCTTTCCTCGCGTCCGCTTTCAGCCTTACAACGCTATCTTTCTGCACTTCGTGCAAACTGCGTCTTGTTTCGAGTCGAGTTGATTTCCAAAGTTGTTGCCCAAGCCAGAAGCTTCCCTGGATTTCCTAAGGAGATGCCTGATGGCAAAAGAACTTGTTATTTCCTGCGGCCGGCACGAAACCCGCGTCGCCATTCTCGAAGATGACCAACTCGTTGAAATCTATTTTCAACGAGCCAATGAATACTCCCTTGCTGGCTCGATCCACAAAGGAAGAGTCACTCGCGTGCTCCCAGGCATGCAGTCCGCTTTCGTGGACCTCGGACTCGAACGGGACACCTTTCTCTACGTCTCCGACTTTTTTGAAGAGAACGATGAATTTGAGCGTCTCCCGGAAGGGCGCGAGAAGACGGCTGAACGTGGAGACCGAAACGCGGGCCGGGGCCGGGATCGTGATGGCGGAAGAGGCCGCGGGCGGGATTCGGGCAGAAGCAGGGACCGGCGCGAGCCACAGCCTGCACTGGGAGCAGCAGCCGAAGTCGTAGAGATAGAACCCCGGCAAGTCTCAGAGCCGGTGAGTGAGGTTGCGGCAGAAGCTGCTCCACAGGCAGAAACAGACTTGCGCCGCGGCAATCGCCGCCGTCGCCGGGGCCGCAGCCCGGCAGGAGGAAATTTCCCGGAATCCAAGTTTTCCAGTGAGGCCGAAGAAGAGACTTCCAATGCTGCTGTAGACCTGTCTACCGATGCCATTGAAGCTGTCATCGACGAGCTTCAGGATCCCGAGTCACCGGAATTGCCGCTCCTGCTCCCTGGCGAGTCGCTTTCCAAATATGCTTCGCGGCCTCTTGCTCAGCCAGAAGAAGCAGAAGAAGCAGAAGATGCGGAAGAACCTGAACTGGTAGAAGAGGCGGAATTTGCCCTCGAATTGGAAGCAGACTCTGACGAAGATTCTGAAGACCTGGATCGGACTGAAAGCGGGGAAGCCCATACTTCCCGCATTACTCCTGTCAAGGCGATTACCCCTGAAGCAATCGCTGAACGCAAAGAAGCGGCCGTACTCGAAGAAGTAAAAGAACACCTGGCTGAGATTGCCAAGGAAAAAGAAGAAGAGCGTGACTTTGAAGACGCTGCTCGAATGGATGCCAATGCTGCGGATGAGTCTGCTGATGAACCCGAGTCAGAAGACTTCGAGCTTGACGGCGGCGACCTGACGGCTGATCAGGAAGATGCTGATCAGGAAGATGCGGATCAGGAAGATGAGGCAGATCTCGAATTAGCGGCTGGTGACGAGGAACAGGAAGCGGCTGCTGAATCTGAAGCTGCCACAGAACAGCAGGAGGAGCCCGGAACCCTTCCTGCGATGGGCTACTCGGCACATCTTCGGCCCAATGAACAACGCTTTCTTCAGCATCGAAGCCCAGCAACGGATGAAGAGCGAGAAAGAAGCGGCAGACGCCGGCGGCGGGGTGGTCGCGGTCGCGATCGCGCTTCCGATGCTTCCCCCGCACCGAATCCTGCTGCTGCTGAGGAGCAGGCTGAGGCTCCGGTTGCCTCCCTCGAATCATCCGCTCAGATTGTCGAGCGGGAGGATCGGCCCAGGGAAGAAAACCGGCGCAGCGGCCGGGGCCGGGATCGCGGTGATCGCCCGGAAAAAACGGAACGATCAGACAGGCCGGAACGATCAGACCGGCCAGACCGGGAACGTCGTCCTCAAACCTCCATCACAGAGTTGTTGAAGGAAGGGCAGGAAATTTTAGTTCAAATTGCGAAGGAACCTCTTGGGCAAAAGGGAGCTCGCATTACTTCCCATATTGCTCTGCCGGGCCGTTATTGCGTCTACATGCCGACGGTCGATCATACGGGAGTTTCCCGCAAGATTGCCTCAGACGAAGAGCGCTTGCGGCTGAAAAAGATCCTGCAAAGCCGTAGCGAGTCCATCCCCGGCGGCTTCATTCTTCGGACTGCGGGTGAAGGTCGGACGGAGCAGGAAATTCTCGCTGATATCGACTTCCTCCATAACCTTTGGATCGACATTCGCAAGAAGGCCGAGTCTAAGCCCGCCCCCTCACTGATTTATCACGACCTCGAAATTGTCGAACGTGTCCTGCGCGACCAACTCGGGCCGGAATTCAAGTCCATCTGGGTGGATAGCGAGGAAGTTTACGAGAACATTCTGAGCTTCTTGCAGCGCTTCCAGCCCATGATGGTGTCCCGCGTACGAATGTACACCCGCCAGGTTTCGATTTTCGATAACTTTGGAATCACGCAGGAACTGGAAAAGGCACTGCGCCCGAAGGTGTGGTTGAAGTCAGGTGGCTACATTGTCATCAACCAGACTGAGGCGCTGGTTGCGATCGATATCAACACCGGCAAGTTTGTTGGTAAGTCAAATCGGCTCGAAGATACGATCGTCAAGACCAACATCGAGGCAATCCGCGAAATCGTCCGCCAAATCCGGCTCCGTGACCTCGGCGGCATCATCGTTATCGACTTTATCGATATGGATGAGCGGAAGAATCGAATGCGCGTTATGCAGGCCCTCGAAGAGGCTATGCGTGCCGATCGTGCTCCCTACAAGATTCTCCAGTTCAATGATTTCGGCTTGGTCGCGATCACTCGCAAACGGGTCAAGCAGTCCCTTGAGCGGACACTCTGTTCGCCCTGTCCTTACTGTGAAGGCTCTGCTTACGTAAAGAGTGTTCAAACCATAGTGGGTGAAATTCTGAATGAAGCCAAGAAACTTGCGGCTGCACTGGAAGATTCCAAAGATGTTTTGCTTCGTGTCAATCCGGAGGTCGCCAAACTCTTCAAGTCTTCAGACAACCAATATCTCGAAGAGCTGGAGGAGATCATCGGACGTCCCGTCATGGTAGTCTCCGATGGTTTGATTCACCAGGAGAAGTTTGATCTGGCCTAAATGTGGCGAATCCTGATTTTGTTCGGATTTGAACTGGCAAGGAGCTCCGCGCAGGAGCTCTTTGTCTTTTCAGAGATGGAGTTGCTCAGTCAGCCTGGCCTGTCCCGCCTGGACTGTGCTGCTTTTGTAGCGCTAGGCAGAAGCAGAGAGACGCTCTCTCCCGTTCTGCGAGCTGGCGGCAACCTGACATTGGTTGTGGTCATCCATCACGCCGCAGGGAGCCCCTTGCTCTTCCGCACCGACCAGAGCCCGCAGGCTTCCATTTCCCTCAAAGCCTATCGATTCTTGCCCGGCCTCGATCCGCCGGAAGTGGCACTACCCACTTTGGCTCGAACCGCTGAGTCCCAATCTTGCGCAGTTTTCCTGCTCGATGCGCAAGCTCCTGCCTCTACGGCCCAAGGCCGCGTGAAACTCGAAATTGCGGTGTGGCTTTCTCAGTCCGACCTCAAAAACTTCTGGATTCGACACCCGCTTGAGGTCCGACTGCTTCCTCCCAGCCAAGCTCAATCGAATCCTTGTCCAAAGAGCGGTTCACGTCTGGAGCAGATTCTGCTGCGCAACTGGTTTCAAGATTCCGGCACTTGCCTGGACTTTGCCTCTTTGCGCGAAAAGCACTCCGATTGGAAACATCTCCGCCAAAACGCCAGCAGGAGCCAATAGACAAGGTTGATTTGTTACACTATGGAAGGTTAGGAGAGGTGGCCGAGCGGTTTAAGGCGCACGCTTGGAAAGCGTGTGTACAGGAAACTGTACCGAGGGTTCGAATCCCTCCTTCTCCGCCACTCCAGTCGTCCTGCCCCTAAATCGGTAGCTGCCGTCTACCGACTATCTCTATCCCGAATCCTTCCAGCCCAACCGCCTTCAGATCTGAATTCGTCAACAGCTCGATTCTCTTCAAACCCAGATCCCTCAAGATCTGCGCTCCGATTCCTACTTGATGCTGAAGTTTGGGTTCGCTCGGTGATTTTGTGGAATGCCGGGTATGAATATTCAAGTCCGCACTCCCGGATCTCGCGCTTCGCAGGCGACTGGATCCGTCATGATGAAGGTAAACGACCACGCCGCGTCCTGCACCGGAAATCATTTTGAGGGATTGGTCCAACAGGCTCCGGCAATCGCAGGCTTGGCTACCGAAGAGGTCGCCGAAAGGACAATGGGAATGCATCCGGACCAGAATCGGGTCATCGCCAGTGATATCGCCACAAACAAGCGCTGTATGCATCTCATGATCCAGCGCGTTCTCGTAAACGATCATCTTCATTGGCCCGTGCGGCGTATCCAGCTCGGCGCAGCTATATTTGTTTACGTAACATTCATTGCCCAATCGATAGCGAATCAAATCAGCAACGGAAATGAGTTTGAATCCATAGCGGCTGCAGTATTCCCGTAGTTCCGGTACGCGAGCCATGCTCCCGTCTTCGTTCATGATTTCGCAAATGATTCCGCCTGGCTTGCGGCCCGCCAGACGAGCCAGGTCCACTGCTGCTTCGGTTTGGCCCGCTCTGACCAGCACGCCACCACTCTGTGCTCGCAACGGGAACACATGTCCGGGACGAGCTAGATCCTCTGGTCTTGTCGCTTCATCCATACAAACTTGAATCGTATGGGCCCGGTCGGCGGCGCTGATCCCGGTCGTTACGCCCTGACGAGCGTCAATGGACTCGGTGAATGCAGTTCCAAAATTGGAGGTATTGATTCTGGACATGAGCGGCAGGTTCAAGCGGTCGCAAATGTCTGGTGCCAAGGCCAGACAAATTAGCCCTCTCCCGTGAACGGCCATGAAATTTATGAGATCAGGCGTGACAGCATCGGCCGCAAGCGCCAGATCCCCCTCATTCTCGCGATCCTCGTCATCAACGATCACAACCAGTTTCCCTGCCCGAAAATCTGCAATCGCTCCATCAATCGTGTCAAATGCCATGGCAAAACCATTGTCGCCGACTGCATTCGAGATGGGCTGAACAAGCCTGGGCTCCGGCAGCCTTTTTCAGCACGCAGGCGGTCAATCGCCCTCAATTGGTCACTTGCCGGTCTAGTGCTTGTAGCGTCAAAAAGCCCATGCCGGCCAGGCATGGGCTTTTCGTTTGAGAGTTCTTTTGTTTTATACAGGCCGGTGCGGGCCGGGAGATTGGTTGTCCCGGGGATCTACAACAATGTCAGACCTTCGCGTAAAGAGCGGAATCAGTCCCGCCAGGCCCAATAAACCGAGCCAGCCCAGATTGAAGTTGCTGTTACGGTCAGCATCCCGCCTCATTGTATCCATTGAACTGGAACCACCCATTCCTGGCGTGGCTGATCCGTACGTTCCCGTTCCTGTCTGTGCCACTGCCAGACCGGCTAATATTACGCCTGTTGAGATCAGGCTGAAAAATCGTTTCATATGCATTACTGCTCCTGAACATGTAGAAGCACTTTGTTGGCCAAACTAACGCCTAGAGAATGCATGCCGCCGGGAGACCATCAAAATCCAGGCTCCGCCGCAAGTGACAAGTAGCGTGCCCAGCATAGCCCAGCCAGCTTCGGCACCGAACAGGCTCAGAAAGAGTCCCGCATCGTTGGGTTGTGGCCACCAGGGATGCAACAATGCCGACAGATTCCAACCAAGCAGTTCGACGCCCGCGAACAAAGCCATTGTCTCTGCTACGATCCGGGGCAAGTTCCGGGCGGACAAAACCAGCAGGGTCCCCAATATCAGCAAGGTGAAGCCGGATCCGGAAACCGCCCGAATTGCCGTTGTCAACCAGTTGGGGCTGCTGGCCTCATCCACAATCTGGACATGAGGCTGTGTGCTAAAGATCTCGAAGTCGACGATCCGCCCTCCGGAGGCGAGTGTAGCCACTGCATGACCGCTCTCGTGCAGGAAAACGCATATGAACAACGTGAGCAGCCCGAGAAAAACAGCTCGCAGCCGGGCGAAGCGGTGCTGCTCCCAGTAGTGGTGTCGTAGCGAGGTCTTGGTCGTGGATTGCATTCTGGACCCTTAAGTATATGATGCTTTTGGTCCCCCTAAGACTCAGGTACCCGCACAGCTTCGACGTGATCTCCCTGTGTGGCCCCTGAAATGCACTGATCTCCATTGCCGCAGTGGTGTTTTGTAGTTTCCCACCACGAATTGCCAACCAAAGGAGAACGGCGACAGGAAGGCAAGCGGCGTTCAATGTAGGGGCTATCCGCAGACCGTCGGCGAACGTGCAGCAAGGTTTTTGCCGTTTACCCTTGTTCGCGGCTTCTTAGGGGACGTTAAACCGTCTGGAAGAACTACCTGAGGAAGCCGGCATCAATCGATGTCGATCTTATGCGGGCAGCCCCTATGATCAAAATCTCAACTCAAGCTTGAAGGCCTTTTCTGTGCCGCTTCGCCATATAGGACAGAGGTTCGAAATGACAAAAGAAGCACCTGTGGCACGCATCATCAACATGAAGGCTAAGCAAAATCATCTCGCTGGGCCAGAGTGCTGGGTCCAGCGGCAGACTCACCGTTTTCGAGCAATTGCCGGTACGCCGCTATACGTTACCGACATCGTGAGCATCAGCGCAAACACCATAGCCGCAATCGAATTCACAATCGGTGGGCGCGCTGGTCTCAATGGTCCACTCTCCGTGCTACTCGAAGGCGACCGCAATCTGCAGGATCTTGGGGTGGGTTTTGTAAGAAAAGCTATGGTCCAATCTAAACTTTGGGCCGATGCTCGGCAGCCGAAAAAGAAGCTTGAAATCCAGACAAACGGCGGCGTCATGGGGGGGTTGAAGGGCTAAGCTCAGCCACTTGCCTGGTTTGCATTAAAGCTGATGCCGCCTCCACAATCTGCGCATCCAGTCAGCTCGCCAACTTCCCCCCGCCGGCACCTTCTCCAAATCCCGGTACAGCGGCTCCAGCAATTGCCGTCCTTCTTCGCGCCTTCCTCGCGCCAGTAATGCCCCCGCCCTGGCCGCGTCGATGTAGGATCGCATCCAGCGCTTGGGACTCTTCCTGGGTACTGCCCGATCGTCTGCTGCAGGATCGCAAAATTGGAGAGCGAAGTCGCCGACTCCCCACGCCTTACCCTGCTCCAGCCGCAAATTCCCTAGCTTCAAAGCCGCACTCCAATAGGAAAGCTTGTCCTTTCCCTTACTACGGGCATGCACCGCCATCACCTGCTCAAAGGTCTCGGCCGCCCCCAGAAACTTCCAGTAGCGCAAGTGCGCTTCCTGGTAGACCGAAAACTGTTCGGGCCCAGCCGGACTCTCATGCTTGTCTCCAACCGACTCCGGGCAAAAAGTCCAACCCCCCAGGAAACAAACCGATGAGCGCTTCCCTCTGGAATTTGGAGGTCCATCACCACCATGGATACAACACGCCTCATCAATCAAGTCGCCGAAGCCGCGCCCAATCGACGCCGGTTCTTCGGTAAACTCGGCGCCGCTTCAGCGATTCTCGTTGCCGCCCGGGCCGCCAGAGCTCAGACCACAGAAATCACCGATGCCGACATCCTGCAATTCGCTCTGAATCTGGAATACCTCGAAGCGGAGTTCTACACCGTCGCTGTGAGCGGTCGTACCATCGACGCCTTCGGCGTGGGGATCACCGGCAGCGGTACCGCGGGCGCAACCACCGGGGGCAGCCAGGTGATTTTCAACAACAACGACATTGCGTTGGGCAACATCATGCAAGAACTGGCTTCCGACGAACGCGCCCACGTCACGCTCCTGCGCACGGCGCTCACCGCCGCCGGAGTCACGCCTGTGGCCAAGCCCGCCATTAATCTCGCCGGCCTCGGCTTTGGCTTTGGTGGACAGCTCGACTTCATTGTTCTGGCCCGGATTCTCGAAGACCTTGGCGTCACCGCCTATGCCGGGGCCGCGCCTCTCATCAACAACAGGGACATTCTCGGCGTCGCCGCGCGAATCCTTGCCGTCGAGGCTTTCCATTCAGGAGCCATTCGCTTAATCGTTGCCCAGAATCGCTACAACACCACTAAGGTTGATGGCGTTGATGTGCTTCCGCCTCCTTCAGGCATGAAATATTTTGCTACCGTGGACAACGCTCTGGCGGCGGTGCGCACTCCCGCCCAAGTCCTTTTCCTGGCTTACGGCCTAAAGTCCAATGCCATGGGCGGAGGCTTTTTTCCGTCCGGCATGAATGGCAATATCAGGATGTCCGGCGCGTCCGCCTGATTTTTGTCCAAAAATGCCTATCGCAAGCGGGCGGTCAATCGCCCGCAATGGGTCACTTCGGCATACCCGATGGGAGGAACACACGGCGTCACAGCCGCCGGCTACTGGATCAACTTCGCGGTCCTGGGTATCCTGCCCTTCTAGGCCAGACCCGCCAGCACGCCGCGCATATACGCAAAGCTCTTGGCCATCCCCATTACCGGATTGTCACCATTGATCTCGTACTCGAGCATCACACCGCCCGTGTACTTCGTCTTCTTCAAATACTTGAAAATCGCCACGATGGGAAGAATGCCTTCGCCAACATCACATTGGCTGTCCTTCCCCAAGGCGTTTTTCAGGTCCTTCACGTGCATATCGAGCAAACGCGGCCCGGCAATCTCCAGCGTCTCCAGGATGTCCTTGCCCGCCCGCGACTCATGCCCGATGTCGCAGCAAACCCCCATCCGCGGGTCCATGTTCTTCATCATCGCCAGCGCATCCCGGCTGCTCGGAAACCACTTGTCCTCCGGCCCGTGGTTATGCACGGCAATCTTGATGTCGTATTCCTTCACAAACTTCTCCAGCATCGGCAGCGTCTTGTGCGTCGGCGCGGCCACCATCAGCGGCATTCCCGCCCGCTTGGCATATTCAAAGTAGGCCCGGATATCCGCATCATCTTCCTTGGAAAAGGTCACCGTACCCCCACCCAGAATCTTCAACCCGTTGCTCTCAAACTCCTTGCGGCCCCGTTCAATGTTCTCCGGACTCGCCACATAGGGCAAATGAAATTCCTTGATATTCACATACTCCACGCCAAAGCTCTTGATCGACTTGATCGCCAGGTTCCGGCTGAACTGCCGCAACGAATAACTCGCCACCCCTAACTTGATCGGATGAGATCCTCCGCCCGCCTGGGCTGCCGCCAGGGGTGCTCCGGCCAGTGCACTGGCCGCCGCTGTTGTCGTCAAAAAATTTCGCCGGTTTGTCATGCGGTTTATTCTATGTCATCAAAAGCTGGAACACTAAGTACTGGTGCTCTCCCCTACTCTCCATCTCCTCGCCGCCACCGACATCTATCTCATCGATCAACTCCTGCGCGGCCGCCTCCAGCCCGGCATGCGCATCCTCGACGCCGGCTGCGGCGGCGGACGCAACCTCCCTTACTTCCTCGCCAATGGATACGAGGTCTTCGCCGTCGATCAGGACCCCGCCGCCCAAACGAATGCCGTCAACTTCCGTTGCGAACCCATCGAAGCTCTGTCCTTCCCCAACCACCATTTCCACTTCATCATCGCCAACGCCGTCCTCCATTTCGCCCGCGACGAAGCCCACTTCGACGCCATGCTCACCCAGCTCTGGCGCACCCTCAAACCCGGCGGCATCCTCTTCACCCGCCTCGCCTCCTCCATCGGCATCGAAGACCAGATCCAGCCCCTCGGCCACCGCCGCTTTCTCCTCCCCGACGGCTCCGAGCGCTTCCTCGTCGACGCCCCGCTACTGGAGCACTACACCCTCCACCTCAACGCCACCCTCCTCGACCCCATCAAAACCACCCTCGTCCACCAGCAGCGCTCCATGACCACCTGGGTCATCGCCCGTAGCTAAGCCCTACCGGCCGCGGACGTTATCGCTCACCCACTGCTGGTCCAGCCGCTCCCACTCACCCACCAGCTCCTTTACCCGCTCCGGCATGCTCCCCGCCAGATTCTTCATCTCGCCCCGGTCCTCACTCAAATCGTAAAGCTCCCATTCCCCCTTCTCCCCCGCTCTCACAATCTTCCAGTTGCCCTGCCGCAAGCCACGGTTTCCCTCATGCCGGAAGTAAATATACTTCTTCGCGACCGTTCCGTCTTTGCTGAACACCGGCACCAGACTCGACCCGGGGAACTCCGGCCGCGCCACCCCATTGTGCTCCTTCGGTGCCTCCACTCCCGCCAACTCCAGCAGCGTCGGCACCATGTCCACAAAATGCGACTGGTTCCGCCGCAACTCACCCCGCGCCTTGATTCCCTTTGGCCAGTGCCAGATTGCCGGCGAGCTCACGCCCCCCTCGTGATTCCAGTGCTTGTGCAGTCTGAATGGCGTATTCGCCGCCGTCGACCACCCCGGCCCCAGACACAAATGGCTACCCGCCGAACCCGGCGCCGCATCCTGATCGTGCAGATCCCCGCGAATCATGATCTCCGCCGTCGCACCGTTATCGCTCAGGAAAACCACCAGCGTGTTCTCCCAGTCTCCCGCTTGCCTGGCCTGCTCCAGCACGCGGGCCAACTCCGTATCCATCCGCGCAATCATCGCCGCATGGATCTCCATCTTCCGCGCCTGAAATTCCTTCTCTACCCCTGTCAATTGATCCCAGGGCAGGGCACGGCTTACTTCCCCCGGACCAATCTTCTCTTTCATCTCTTCCTGCGTCAGATTCCAGGCCGGCACATACTTTGTGTCATGCGGCGGCAGCGGCGAATTTACCATGCCCATCTTCCTCAGCCGGGCATAACGTTCCGCCCGGATCACATCCCAACCCTTGTCATACCGGCCCCGCTGCGCCGCAATATCATCCGGCAGCGCATGCAACGGAAAGTGCGGCGACGTAAACGCCAGATACAGAAAATACGGCGAATTCGCATGCCGCCGCCCATGCTCTTCGAGCCAGTCCACCGCCCGGTCCGCAATCACCCGCGTCGCATAATAACCACTCCCCCGGCCCGGCTCCGGCAGCCGCTCATCCTCAAGATAATGCTCCTGCGTGCTGAAGAACCGGTGCTGGTCCTGCAGGAAATAGGAGTGGTGAAACTTCGCGTCCCCCACCGGCTTCTTGCCCTGGACATGCCACTTCCCGGAATGATAGGTCCGGTAGCCCCCAAGCTGCAGCAACTGCGGCGTAAACCGCGCCCACTTCGGAAAGATCCCATTCCCCGGGTCTCGTCCCACCTGCTGCGGATAATACCCCGTCATCAGACAACTCCGCGACGGCCAGCACCGCGACGTCGAATACATCTGCGTCTGCCGGATCCCGCCCCGCGCCAGCCCGTCCAGCGTCGGCGTCGGAATCTCCCCCCCATAACACCCTGCATCGGAAAACCCCATATCATCCGCCAGCACGATGATGATGTTCGGCCGTGGCGCACCCGCCGCCCCCGCCAGTCCAAATGGCACCGCCAGGGCTCCCGCCGCACTCGCCATCGCTGCTCTCCGGGTCAAATCTTCCATAGTGGCTTTAGTCTATGCGGCTCTTTCCCTCACTGCAATCTCCACTTTGTTTTTCATTGTTTTGCGCACACTGAAAAACCCAGCTCGACACAAGTCGCAATCGACAACGTCAGTTTTACACTTTGCTCCTCTCTCTTCGCTCTGTTAGTATGCCCGCATGATGATCAGACGGAAAAAGTTGCCCGCCCTCGCCCTGCTCGCTCTCGGGCTCTCCCTCTCGCTCCCTGCTTTCGCCCAAACCACCCTTGGCTCCGCCGCCCTCAGCGGTACCGTTACCGATGACTCCGGTGCTCTCATCCCCGCTGCCCGCATCAGCCTCATCGACCCCTCCCGTGGCCAGACTCGTACCACGGAATCGAACGAAGCCGGCCGCTTTGTCTTCCCCACCATCCCCGCCGCTTCCTACACCATCCGTGTTACCAAGGACGGCTTCTCCACCTTCGAACAAACCAGCTTCCAGATCGAGGTCGGCCAGTTCGCCACCCTCACCGCCACCCTCAAGCTCGGCCAGGTGAGCGACGTGATCACCATCACCGGCGACCGCCAGATCGTCCTCGAAACGGAATCCAATACCGTCGGCACCGTCGTGGACTCCCAACGCGTCGACGCCCTCCCCCTCAACGGCCGCAACTTCCTCCAACTCGCCCTCCTCTCCGCCGGCGCCAATGAAGCC
Organism: uncultured Bryobacter sp.; assembly: GCA_964510335.1. Lineage (GTDB taxonomy): Bacteria > Acidobacteriota > Terriglobia > Bryobacterales > Bryobacteraceae > Bryobacter. The sequence goes on from CAZECF010000076.1 coordinate 18,068, forward strand.
ACCGGTCGCTCCAACAATGCCGATCAGGTCGGCCGCGGGGGCCGAACCGTCATCATCGCCGGCAACCTCGGCGGCGCTACCGGCTACCTCATCAATGGCATCGCCGTCCGCGGGGGCCGCCTCGGTGAACTTGCCATGAATCTCTCCATCGCCTCCATCGACCAGTTCAAGATCCAGCAAAGCTTCTTCATGCCCGACCAGGGCCCCAACCCCGGCCTCATCAACGTCACCACCAAGGGCGGCGCCAACAACATCCACGGCCAGGCCTTCTGGTTCGTCCGCAACCGCAAATTCGACGCCCGCAACTACTTCGCCCAGGTCCCCGAAGACCTCAAACGCAACCAGTACGGTGGCGCCGTCGGCGGCCCCATCAAGAAGGACAAACTCTGGTTCTACGCCCACTACGAAGGCCTCCGCGAAATCAATGCCTTCAGTGCCGGTGCCTTCACTCCCACCTCCCAGATGTTCAACGGCAACTTCGCCGAAGTCCCCGAAATCATCTACGATCCGCTCACCTACAACCCCGCTACCAACACCCGTACCGCTTTCCCCAACCAGACCATCCCCACCAACCGCATCAACCCCGTCGCCAACCGCCTCAAGGAGTTTTACCTCCCCGGTTCCAGCCTCACCCAGCGACCCCAGAATCTCTTCGGTAGCCCCCGCAACACTCTTAATGACGACCAGTGGGGCTTCCGCGTCGATTACGCCATCTCCGATACCCAGCAGCTCTACGGCCAGTGGCTCTACCAGGACACCCCCGCCTTCCAGCGCTCCCTCCAGCCCTTCGCCGGCGCTGCCTACCCCAATGAAACCCAATACGGCATGCTCCAGCACACCTGGACCCTCAGCCCCTCCCTCGTCAATACCCTCCGCTTCGGTGCCGTCCGCAACGTCGCCCTCTTCTCCAATGAAGGCCGCGAACTCGGCGCCATCGCCCCCCAACTCGGCATCGTCAATGCCCTTGACCCCCGCGGCATTCCCGGCATGAGCTTCCAGGAATACGGCGGTTTCGGCCGCGCCAATGGCGACCTCGGCAATCTCGATAACAGCTACCAGCTCGACGAAGGCTTGAACCTCATCAAGGGCAAACACAACTTCCAGTTCGGTGCCTCCCTCCGTTACCGCCGCACCTGGCAGCAGAACGCCAATGCCGGCGCCGTCGGCTCCCTCGGCTTCCAGCGCACCTTCACCACCCAGATCGGCCGCGATGCCCAGGGCCGCCCCACCCCCCTCCGCGCCAATAGCGGCAATTCCTTCGCCGACTTCCTCCTCGGCATGCCCACCACCGGCTCCTACCGCGGCCTGCCCATGCTGCCTTACCGCTTCGCCCAGGCCATGCCCTACTTCCAGGACACCTGGAAGATCACCCGCAATCTCACCCTCAACTACGGCATCTCCTACTTCTTTGCCCAGGTTCCCGACCCCCAGGGCGCCGCCCGCGAAATCCCGCACGGCTTCGATGAATCCACCGGCCTGCTCAAGTTCGCTGCCCTCGGTGAAGTCGATCCCCGCATCGTCTCCCGCGACCGGAATAACTTCACCCCCCGCTTCGGTTTCGCCTGGCAGCCGGACTTCCTCCCCCGCACCGTCATCCGCGCCGGCGGTGGTTACTACTATGCCGACACGCGCCTCATCGAACTCCAGTTCGCCATGGTCGGCCCCCCCTTCAATGACAGTGTCGATCTCGTCACCAGCCTCAATAACCCCGTCCCCGTCTGGCAGATGGGCCAGAACATCTTCCCCCGCCAGCCCAGCGTTCCCCTCGATCAGAACTACGCCGCCAACCTCCGCAACTCCGCCCCCTTCCTCGTCAACCCCAAGGGCCGCGATCCCTACATGCAACAGTGGAATCTCTCCATCCAGCACAGCCTCACCAGCGGCGGCCTCCTCGAATTTGTCTACCTCGGCTCCTCCAGCCACGCCCTCCAGAATCGCTACGATTTCAACCAGTGTCGCCCCGATGCCAACCTCCGCTGCGATCTCTCCACCCGCCCCTACCTCCCCTTCTACACCAGCCTCCTCCGGGCAGACTTCAACGGCAACTCCTCCTACAACGCCTTCCTCACCAAATACCAGCAGCGCATGCGCAACGGTCTCAATTTCAACTTTGAATACACCTGGGCCCGCGCCATCACCGACACCTGGGAAGGTTCCGGCGCCACCAATTCGCAAATCACTACTTGCCGCGCCTGCGACAAGAACGATGCCTCCTTCGATGTCCGCCACCGCGCTGTCCTCAGCGCCGTCTATGAACTCCCCTACGGCCGTGGCCGCCGCAATGGCTCCGCGATTCCTGTCGCCCTCGACGCCATCGCCGGCGGCTGGACGGCTACCGCCATCGCCTCCTTCCAGACCGGTATCCCCTTCGACATCACCTCGCCCAACACCACCGGCTCACCCCTCGTAACCCACCGCGCCAACCGGACCTGCTCCGGCGCTTCCTCCAGCCTCTCCGGCGATCTCCGCAACAACGGCGGCCGCTTCTTTGACACTTCCTGCTTTGCCGCCCCCGCCACCGCCTTCTTCGGCAATTCTTCCCGGGCTCCCCTCCACGGTCCCGGCATCCATAATTACGACATCGGCATCCACAAGAACTTTGCCATCCACGAGCAAAAGTCCCTCCAGTTCCGCGCCGAACTCTTCAACGCCTTCAACCACGCCCAGTTCGGCAACCCCAACGGCAACGTCGGCGCACCCGCCCTCTTCGGCCTCGTCAGTTCCGCCCGCCAACCCCGCCGGGTCCAGTTCGCCCTGAAATTCATGTTTTAAGCGCGATTCACAACCAGCAACGTGGGCTCCTCACCGGGGCCCACCCCACTTCTCCCGCACCGCCCCCGCCACCATCGACACCTGCCCCGCCCCAATCATGAGGCTCATCACCGCCGCCTTCCCCACGCCCTCCCGTCGCCACGGATGACTCAGCATCCGCCAGTACAACTCCCATCCCTCCACCTGCAACCCTGCCTCGGCCCGCAACCGCCGCGCCTGCACCGCCCCCCGCCCATAATTCCACTGCTGCCGCAGCAGCTTGCCCGGTGTCAAATCATGTTCATGCTGCACCACGGCCCCGGCCACCCGCCGCAGCCTGCCGCCCCGCCGCAACCACGCCCGGCAAAACTCCCGGTCCTCGGCCGCCGCCAGCGGCAACCGCGTATCAAAGCCCCCCACTTCCCAAAACAGATCCCGCCGCACCGCCACATTATTCGACGTAAAAAACGGTGCCAGCGCCGCCTCCGCCCCCCGCTCCTTCTCCCGGGTATACGCGGCAATCTCATCAATCAGGCTCTGCGCCGCCTCCGCACACCAGTTCTCCGGCAACCCGTTCACCACCCGCCCCCCCAGCAAATCCCCAGGCGTCTCCCGCGCCGCCGCTTCATACGCGGTGAGCCACCCCGCCCCCACCCGGCAATCATCATCCACAAAGGCCAGCCACTCCCCCTGTGCCAGTTCCGCCCCCCGGTTCCGCGCCGCCGCCGGACCCGCATTCTCCTGCCACACATACCGCCCCCCAAACTCCTCCACCATCCCCTGCTGTCGCACCGGGCTCCCATCTTCCACCACCACGATTTCCGCCCCCGCCGCCTCGGCCCGCAAGCTCGCAAGGCACCGCCGCAAAGCCTCCCCCCGGCGATACGTCGGTACGATGACGCTCCACTTCCCCATCCCCCCAATTCTGTCAGCTTTCGCGATACCCCAATTACGGCAAAATAGGAATGGCATGACTACCAAACCCATTCCCCACCAGCCAGCCACTCAGCCTCCCGCCCCTCAGCCTTTCCGCTTGCAAACCCTCACCACCAAAGGCAAAGGCTTGCAGATCCACGGCGGCTGGGATCAAATTCGCAATTTGATCTACCCCCCAGGTAAGTCCTAGCCCTCCCGCACCGCCTGACTCTTCTTCACCTCGCCACCCCACCACGTCTCAATCCCCCCGAC
>CAZECF010000077.1:0-21929 GCA_964510335.1 uncultured Bryobacter sp.
TCCCAAATGCCCTCCCTCTCCCGCAAAGGCCCCTGCAAAAACCCTCGAACACAAAAATAAGGATCAAAGCCAATTTCGACCTAACCCTCATCCTCACAATCACTTACAGACACTCTTCCCAAATGCCCTCCCTCTCCAGCAAAGGCCCCCTGCAAAAACCCTCGAACACAAAAAATAAGGATCAAACCCAATTTCGACCTAAGTCTCATCCTCCCAACCACTTGCAGACAATTTTGCCAGCCGCCCAAAAATTACCCTAAAGCTCCCCCCTTCCCCGTTCGATCCATGAACTGAGCAATAATGGCCACCGCCGTCCAAAAAGTCGAAGTCTCCACCGTCCTCGCCAACGCCGCCCACATTCTCCGCGACCCCGTCCGACGCCCCCTCGCCAGCCTCACCCAATGGCTCGCCCCCCTCGCGGACCGCCTCGAAAAACAGTTCATCACCCGGCTCAAATCCCTGCACTTCGAGCCGCGCCAGATCCAGGCCCTCGTCGCCATCACCACCGGTTCCGCCGCCCGCCTCCTCGGCCCCGCCAAAGGCAGCCGCAAGTCCATGCTCACCTTCCTCGAGCAGGTCGAATACAACGGCCGCCGCCTCGCCAAACTCAATCTCCCCCCCGGCGGCATCCAGCAAGCCCTCCAGGAATTCGACCGCATCCTCCTCCCCCTCGTCGAACGCCTCTCGCCAGACCGCGCCTCCCAGTTCCGCTGGGCCAATGAACAACTTCACTTCAGCCTCCTGCTCACCCTCAATAACGCCTACTACCAGGTGCGCGAGAACGAAACCCACGCCTACAGCGAACTCTTCCGCATCGAGCTCGAAAGCCGCGGCCTCAATGAACTCCTCCGCCGCTTCATGACCACCCTCGCCTCGCTCCACCACGCCGACAGCGCCTGCCTCTTCTTCTTCGACAAGAATGACCAGGTCCTCGTCCCCATGGCCTACGTCGGCGAAGGCACCAAGACTCCTCCCCATCTCGTCCCCAATACTCCCGAGCTGGCCGGCGTCCTCCTCAAACCTTTCTGCGTCGAAGAAGCCACCGCCGAGCCCCACCTCATCCTCGACAAACGTTCCCGGGACCGCTACGCCACCTGCTGGAGCGTCCCCCTTCTCGACGGCCCCCGCCTCCGTGGCGTCATGCAGTTTCGCTTCCGCAAGTCCTATGAATGGCTCCCCCGCGAACAGGAACTCCTCGAAGTCGCCGCCGAACGCTGCCTCATGGGCGCCGCCAAAGCCCGCCTCATGGAAGATCTCGCCGCCCGCGAAGAACAGGTCCGCCGCCTCGCCGAACGCATGCTCCAGGTTGAGGAAATGGAGCGCCGCCGCATCAGCCGTGAACTCCACGATGAAGCCGGCCAGTCCATGCTCTGCATCCGCCTCCAGCTCGAAATGATCGAAGGCAATCTCGGCCCCGGTACCCTCGAACTCAAAGGCAAACTCCAGGAAACCCGCGACCTCACCGAGCGCACCATCCTCGAAATCCGCCGCCTCATCGCCGCCCTCAGCCCCGCCGTTCTCGAACAGCTCGGCCTCGGCGCTGCCCTCCGCCAACTCGTCAGCCGCTTCAGCCGCATCCACCCCGCCCGCGTCAAATTGGCCCTATCCCGAATGGGGAAGGTCCCCAAAAAGACCGAGGTCATCGTCTACCGCCTGGTACAGGAATGTATGAACAATGTGGGAAAACATTCTCAGGCATCTCATGTAAACATTTCCCTCGAGAGTGCCGATGGATTCTTAAGGCTAACCGTGGAGGACGACGGCGTCGGCTTTGAAGTTGAAGAAGCCCTCTCACGCCGGGATTCCTACGGTCTGGCCGGGTTACGCGAACGTGTAGCGTTGCTCGGGGGAAAGTTCTATGTCGAAAGTCACCCCCAGGCAAACGGGAAATCGGGCGCTGCCAAGTCCGGCACGCAAGTGTCACGGCTCGGTGAGGCGCAGGCCCGCGGAGGCATGAAGTTCAAGGGCCGTTTCCGGAAAGGCACTCGGATCCACATCGAGTTGCCGCTGCTGCGCGAAGTGAACCATTAACCCAAGTTTTTGGGCGAGGTAAGTATTTATGGCAAAAATTCGAATTCTTTTGGCGGACGATCATACCCTCTTCCGGCAAGGCATCAAGACTCTCATCAATGCTGAAGCCGATATGGAAGTCGTCTCCGAGGCACCCAACGGCGGCGATGCGGTCGACCGTGCCGCCGAAGTCCGCCCTGACCTGGTTCTCATGGATATTGGCATGCCCGGCCTCAGCAGCTTTGAGGCCACCCGCCAGATCAAAAAGAACCGTCCGGAAACCAAGATCCTCTTCCTCACCATGTATGACGACGAAGATTACCTCGTCGAAGGCATGGAGGTCGGCGCCAGCGGCTATGTTCTCAAGGACAGCCCCTCCGGCCAGCTCGTCAGCGCCATTCGCGACATCTGCCGCGGCGGGAGCTACCTGAGCCCTCGTATGCTCAGCCAGTTGGTCGACGATTTCCGCAGCCGCATCAAGAGCGCCAACCGCCTGCCCCGCTTCGCCACCCTCACCACCCGGGAGCGCGAAGTCCTCAAAATGCTCGCCGAAGGCCAAAGCGTCAAGGAAATCGCCTGCGATCTCAACCTCAGCGTCAAAACGGTCGAAGCCCACAAGTTCAACCTCATGCGCAAGCTCGATATCCACAACAAGGCGCAGCTCGTCCAATACGCCATCCAGAAGAAGATCATCAAGATCCCCAACCTGGTTTAACATTCTGGCCGATCCTTATACAATCGCAAGCGTGACCCGCCGCGACTGTTTTCGATCCGCCACCAGCCTTGCCCTCGCTTCCAGCCTCGCCCCCGCATCTGCCTCCGCGGGGGCTTTGCTCATTGGCGCCCCCGTCTTCCTCAAATCCGATGACCCGGCCGCCCTCGCCAGCGAACACCGCCGCCTTGGCTTCAGCGCCGCCTACTGCCCGCCCGTCCGCATCACCGAAAAGGAAAAGCTCCGCGCCATCGAGTCCGCTTACGCCAAAGAGCGCGTCGTCATCGCCGAAGTCGGCGCCTGGAAGAATCTCCTCGCCGCAGACCCCGTCGAACGCCGCGCCAACATGGATTACGTCATCGAACGCATGGCCATCGCCGACGAAGTCGGTGCCCGCTGCTGCGTCGATATCGCCGGCAGCTACCACCCCAAAATCTGGTACGGGCCCCACCCCAAAAACTTCACCAGGGAAGCTTTCGACGCCACCGTCGAGAACTGCCGCCACATCCTCGACTCCGTCAAGCCCAAACGCAGCTTCTTCACCCTCGAAGTCATGGGCTGGGCTTACCCCGATTCCCCGGCCAACTACCTCCGCCTGCTCAAGGCCATTGACCGCAAACAATTCGCCGTCCACCTCGACGTCTGCAATGCCGTCAATTCGCCCGAAAAGTTCTACAACAACGCCGCCCTCATCGACGAGTGCTTCCGCACCCTCGGCCCCTACATCAAGAGCTGCCATGCCAAAGACCTCGAATGGGTCGTCGAACTCAACGTTCACTTCCTCGAAGTCATCCCCGGCCGTGGCGAAATCGACTACCGCGCCTACCTCCGCGGACTCCGTTCCCTGCCTTCCCCCGTGCCCCTGATGCTCGAACATCTCAAGACGGCCGACGAGTACAAGGAAGGTTTTGATTACATTAAGAAGATAGCCGCGGAAATGAATTACCCGCTCGCTTAAGGAGAATTCCATGAATCGTAGAGACTTGCTCACCGCCACCGCCGCCGCTGCCATGCTGGCCCCTCAGGCCCGCGCCGCCCGCCTGCCCATCCAGAAGGCAGTTCTCGGGGGCATGCTGCCCAAGGAACTCCCCGATTGGAAGTCCAAGTTTGAAGTTGCCAAGTCCGTCGGTTTTACCCACCTCGAAATGGGTACCGCCGACGATCCCAAAGAAGAAGCCGCCATTGCCAAAGCCGCCTCTGACACCGGGCTCAAGATTCACGGCGTCATGAACATGGCCCACTGGAAGTACCCGCTCAACTCCACAGATCCGGCTACCGTCGCCACCGCCATGCAGGGCATGCGCAACAGCATCCGCAACGCCAAAGCCTGGGGCGCTTCCACCGTCCTGCTCGTTCCCGCCGTCGTCGGCCCCAAGGATTCCTACGAAGCCGCCTGGAAGCTCAGCTCCGAACGGATTCGCACCCTGCTGCCCGAAGCCGAAAAGGCCAAGGTCATCATCGCCGTCGAAAACGTCTGGAACAAATTCCTCCTGTCGCCCCGCGAAATGGCCCAATACGTTGACTCCTTCAAGTCCCCCTGGCTCAAGGCCTACCTCGACGTCGGCAACATGGTCCTCTTCGGCTACCCGCAGGATTGGGTCCGCACCCTCGGCAAGGATCGTATCGCCAAGGTTCATATCAAGGATTTCCGCTTCAAGAACCGTATGGCCGAGTTCGTCGACCTCCACGATGGCGAAATCGACTGGAAAGCCGTTCACGCCGCCTTCGCCGAAATCGGCTACACCGGCCTTGCCACCGTTGAGCTGCGTGGCGGCGATGCTGCCTACCTAAAAGAAGTCAGCACCCGCTTTGACCGCATCCTGGAAGGTGTATGAAAAAGTTTCTGCTCGGCACCCTCTGCGGCTTTGTCTTCGCCGGCGTCGCACTGATCATCGTCGGCTTCGCCATCGCCCGCATGGCCGGCAAATCTGTCCCCGAAACACCCAATGAGGCTTATCTCATCCTGCGGCTCGAAGGAGAGATCGCCGAGCAGCCAGCCGGGGAAATTCCCATCCCCTGGCTCGAAGCCCAAACGCCCTGGACCGTCCTCGAAATCAAACAGGTCCTCGAACGCGCCGCCACCGACAACAAGGTCAAAGGCATCCTGCTCGAAACCGGCGGCGCTTCCCTCGGTTGGGCCAAAGCTCAGGAAATCCGCTCCTCGCTGACCAGTTTTGCCAGGTCCGGAAAACCCGTTCACGCCTTTTTGCGACGTCCAGATGCCAAGGATTACTTCATTGCCACCGCTGCTTCCCGCGTTTCGATGGTCGAGGAAGATATCCTCGACTTGAAAGGACTCCGCGCCGAGCGCACCTACTTCAAGAACACCCTCGACAAGCTGGGGATTCAAGTTGATATCCTGCACGCCGGCAAGTTTAAGGATTTTGGCGACAGCTTCACCCGCACTACCATGACCCCCGAGTCCCGCGAATCCCTCGGCGCCATCCTCAACGGCATTTACGCCATCCTGGTCCAGGGAATCGCCGAAGGCCGCAAGCGCACCCCCGCTGAAATTGAACGCCTGATGGACGATGGCCCCTACCTGGCTCAGGCGGCCCTCAAAGAAAAACTGGTCGATGCACTCGAATACGACAACGAAGCCCGCGCCCAGCTCGCCAAACAGGCCAACACCACTACCAGCGCGGCCATGTCCGCCCGCGACTACCGCAAGCAAATCCGCATCCGCTGGGACCGCGACGGCAACAACCGCATTGCCTTCTTCGTCGCCGAAGGGGACATCGTCCGCGGCGACGGCCTCGGCGACGGCGTCATCGCTTCCCGCGACTTTATCCGCCACGTCAACGCCCTCAAGGCAGACGATTCCTTCAAGGCAGTTCTGCTTCGCATCGACTCTCCCGGCGGCGATGCAGTCGCCTCGGACGAGCTTCTCGCCGCCGTCAAGCAACTCAGCAAGGCCAAGCCCACCGTGATCTCGTTCTCCGACGTCGCCGCAAGTGGTGGTTATTACATGGCCGTTACCGGAGACCCCATTTACGCTCACCCCGGCACCATTACCGGCTCGAACGGTGTCGTCTATGGCCGGCCCAATCTCAAGGGCCTCTACGACAAAATCGGCCTCTCGCATGATGGCATCCAGCGCGGCAAGAATGCCGATATTGACTCCGAGTACAAGCCCCTCTCCGACACCGCCCGCCGCAAGATCCGCGAAGGCATTGATCAGAGCTATACCACCTTTGTCAGCCGCGTTGCCAACGGTCGCAATGCCAAAGTGGAAGAAATTGAAGCTCTCGCCCAAGGCCGCGCCTGGGTCGCCTCAGACCCCGCCGCCCGCCGCCTCGTAGACCATCTGGGAGGGATTGACGCCGCCCTCTCTGGCCTCAAGGAGAAGGCCAAAATCCCCGCCAGCGAGCGCACCACCCTGATCCCTTACCCCCCTGTCGAGAGCGCCTTCGACAAGTGGTTCCGTGACGACCGCAGCATCTCCGCCGCCCTGACCGCCTACTTCCCTGTAGCAACGCCCGCCTACGTTGACGAAATCCGGCGTGCCCTTCGCCCCGCTCTCCAGCAGGGCGGAATGCTCCGCTGGATGCCTTACACCCTGGAAATCAAGTAGTCTTAGAAGGCCGCCGCGGAGCTGATGCCAACCTGGCCCAGGGCATTGGCCATCTTTTCAAGGGCTGCCTTGTGGATCTGCGATACCCGGCTCTCATTGATGCCGAGCATGCCGCCGATCTCTTTCATCGTCAGTTCGTTCGAATAATAGAGCAGCACCACTTTCTGGTAGCGCTCCGGCAAGGTGCTAAGAGCCGTCTTCAGCATGCTCTTCAGCTCTTCTCGGGCACAGATCGAATCCGGGTGATGGTCCGGGCTCGTCGGGAAGTCCGGTGCCGGTAGGTCATCGTTCTCGTGCGTCCGCGTAGAGGCCGATACCAGCCCGACGTTGCGCAGATCGATCATCATCTGCCGCCAGCGGTCCACCTCGACGCCCATCTTGCCCGCAATCTCGTCTTCGGTCGGGTTGCGCTGCAACTCCGACGCCAGATCCCGCGTTATGGCCTCCACCTGCTTGTGACGCCGGCGAAGATCGCGCGAGGCCCAGTCCAGTTGCCGCAGGCTGTCAAGAATGGCGCCCTTGATCCGGTGCTTGGCATACGACGAGAAGGCTACATTCTTGTCCATGTCGAACTTCGTTGCCGCATCAAACAGGCCCATGATGCCGGCATGGATCAGGTCGTCCAACTCAACATGCACCGGCAAGTTGTCATGCACCCTCACTGCAATCGCCCGCACGAGGGGCAGGTGCTCCAGCACCACGCGGTCTCTGTGGGCATACTTGCTTTGGTCGGGGTGCACCTCTGCAAGTGCATCGTTGACCTCAATCGTTTGGGTCAGGGCTTGAAACGAAACTCGGGTAGCGCTCTGCGCTGCGTTCATGACGGGTATCTCCAGATAGCTCAAGGAATCTTCTTCCCGGCCGGAGAAACGAAATGCTTCCAACTCACCCTCAACTTCTTCGGTCTTAGTGCCGATCCATTCTTTAGCCGGGGGCTTGCGGACTGCTTCACTTCTCTTGCCGCTCCGCCGAACCGGTTTCCCGTCGGCGACGTCTTTAGAAGTGCACGAAGCGTGCCGTTCCATCCCGGAAACTTTAGACCGAATTTGACTTAAAGCTATACCCATAACGGCTCCCTCGCCAAAGCTCTATCTGTCTCAAAATAAATCACTTCGCAGTTAAGCTCAGCAATCACCTCAAGGTCGGTTCCAAATCCGGACTTTTCCACACATCCAAACCGGGAACCATTCTGGGCTTTCTGTTCCATATCGGGAATTTCCTCGCCAATATGAAACCGAATGCCCTAGTACTGAAGCCCTCCAGTGGACCTACCGAATTATCGAATACTTTCGTTTGTTCTAAGGCATTGAAAATAAAAGAATTTTGCCTTAGACAAGCTAAGTGGAAGCACTGAGCTTTTTGACCAGCCAAACACCTGAGAAGATCACTAGCATTGCCCCGAGTTCATTCCAGCCAAAGGCCTCCCGGTAGAACAACCAGCCTAGGGAAACGGCCACTACCGGGTTGATGTAGGTGTAAACCGATACCAGCGTCATCGGTAAATGTTGCAAAGAATAGAGATAGGCGCTGTAGGCGACGATGGACCCAAAAATAGCCAAATAGACTATCGCCCCCAGAACTCGTGGGCTAAGTTGAAGCTCCCACGACCCTTGTACCAGGCACAGGACCCCCGCAAGGATTCCTACGGACAACTGTTGTACTGCTCCCACCATCACTGGATGGGTCCCCTCGCGGCGCCGCTTCTGCAAAATAGAGCCAAGCGACCACGCAAAGCAGCTTACCTGGAGGATCAGGAAGCCCTTTACTGTTTCGCCTTCCATCCCGGATCTCAGCGCATCCGGCCCAACCAGCCAGACGGCGCCCGCAAACCCAAGCAGCATACCGAGAAATGCCCTCGGGCGTACTTTATCGCCGCCCGGAATCGCCATTTCGGTGCCCACCATCCAGAAGGGCGCAACGGTGATGAAGAGCGCAGCCAGTCCACTGGGGATATGCGTTTCGGCAAGAGTGAGGCAGTAGTTGCCAACTCCGAGGGTCAGCATTCCAGTCCCGATAGGCCACCAGAGGGCCTTGCCTCTGGGCATCTCCCAACCTCGCGCGAGTGCAAAGGCAAAGATCAGCAGGCCGGAAAGGAGAAAGCGGATTGCGACGAGTACCATCGGCGGAACTCCTTCGAGCGCAATCCGGATACCCAGATAGGTAGTGCCCCAAAAAAAGCAGACCGCCGCAAGGCTCCACCAGGCTGCTTTCGGATAAGTCTCGCGAGACAAGCCCTCAGGGTAGCAAGTACAATCGAGGCTTGATCATTACCGTTACACTCAACCCGGCGATTGATCAGAATATTGCCGCTGATCAACTCGTCTTTGAAGACCGCGCCTACATCCTCTCCAGCCACGAAAGTGCCGGCGGCCGGGGAATCAATGCTTCCGAGGTCATCCACAAGTTCGGGGGCAAGACGCTGGCCATTACAGCTGCCGGAGGCGCCGATGGCGCTGAGTTTGAGGCATTGCTGGCTGAGCACGGGTTTCCGTGGGAGATAGTTCCTGTCCAGAGTTCGGTCCGCCGGAATCTGTCGATTACGGATCGCCATGGCCTGAGCGTCAAGCTGAACGAACGCGGGCCCATGCTCACCGATGCAGAGGTCGCCGTTATTGAAGAAGCGATTATCCGCCGCCTCCCGAAGGCCAAGTGGCTCATGCTGTGCGGAAGCTTGCCTCCCGGGGTGCCTGCCAATTTCTATTCCCGGCTCGTCCTCGCTGCCCAGGAACATGGCGTGCATACGCTGCTGGATACCGACTCTGACCCGCTCGCCCTCAGCATCGAAGCGGGTCCTACCGTCGTCACTCCGAACCAGCAGGAAGCAGAAAGAATCCTTGGCCGTGCCCTGCTCACACGGAGCCACTATATCGAGGCTGCCGAGCGCATCCGCGACATGGGTGCCGAAAACGTAGTGTTGTCGCTGGGAGCACGCGGCGCTGTTGGATGCTCGGCAGACCGGGTCTTTGAAGCGATCCCGCCGCGCGTTGAAGCGGTCTGTCCGATCGGTGCTGGCGATGCCCTCGCGGCCGCCCTTACCTGGGCGCTCAGCAAGGGCAAGGCCTTTTATGACGCGCTGCGCTGGGGCGTTGCGGCGGGCACAGCCTCCGCCATGCTCCCGGGTATCACCTTTGCCACCCTGGAGCAAACCAAGGAAGTCTACAAACGAGTAGACGTCAAGCCGGTCAGCTAAGCGCTTTCTTGCCTGCCGCGATCACCTTCAAGATCTTGTCTACGTCATATACCGCGCCGGCCCAGGTGCCACCGCTGACGTCCTGCAACGCCGCCCAGAGCCGGGTGTCATCGGGGAGCAATGGGTCTGGTCCCATGTCCGGCGTCAAATCGCGCCGGGCGATCAACTTGTTGCCGCCCTCCACGCCTTCTTCTTCAGTCACCAAATTGACCGTGCCAGTCAGGTCATTGCGGTCAATCGTGATCTCGATCGAGTCCCCGTCGCGCACCCTTCCAATGGGGCCGCCAGCCAATGCTTCCGGGGTGACGTGCCCGATGCAGGCGCCGGTCGAGACGCCGCTGAAGCGGGCGTCGGTGATGACCGCTACCTGCTTGCCGAAGTCCAGGAACTTCAGCGAGCTCGTCAACTGGTAGGTCTCCTCCATGCCGCTGCCCATGGGGCCGCGGCAGTTCAATACGAGGATGTCGCCCGCGACAATGCCACCGGTCTTGATCGCCTGGATTGCCTTCGACTCGCTGTGAAAGACCTTGGCCCGGCCGCGCTTGCGATAGACGTTGTCACTGTCAACCACACTCGGGTCAATGGAGGTGCTCTTGATCACCGCTCCACCCGGCGCCAGATTGCCATGGGGAAAACTGACGGTAGCGGTCATGCCGCGCTGCCGGGCGGAATTGGGGGACAGGATCACATCGTCGGGATCAATTCCGTCGCGCTCCTTCAATTGCTTGCGCAGGGAGTGACGGCGCTCGCTTTCCTCCCACCAGTCGAGGCATTCGCCCAGCGAGTGGCCGGTACACGTGATTGCCTTGAGGTCCAGCAAGCCAGCCTTTTTCAGGTGCAGCATCACTTCCGGAACGCCACCGGCCAGGAAGACCTGCACCGTCGGGTGATTGCGCGGGCCATTGGGCAGAGCATCCACCATGCGCGGGATTGTACGGTGTACGCGTGTCCAGTCCTCTGGTACAGGCTGCCTGAGGCCGGCGTGGTAGGCCACGGCTGCCAGGTGCATGATCACATTTGTTGAGCCGCCAAAGGCAGCAAAGACGACCATCGCATTGTCGAGCGCTGCTGAGGTAAGGACATCTTTGGTGGTCATTTTGCGCTGAGTCTGAACGAGTAGTGCGCGGGCCGACCGCCTTGCCATATCCAGCCAGATTGGCTCGCCTGACGGAGCGAGGGCTGAATGGGTCAACGACATCCCCAGGGCTTCGCCGATTACCTGAGCTGTCGCTGCGGTGCCGAGAAACTGGCAGCCGCCGCCGGGTGAGGCGCAACTGCGGCAGCCCATGTCTGCGGCGTACTCAAGCGTAATGTCGCCATGGGCAAAACGCGTGCCGAGCGTCTGCACCTTGCCCGTGTCTTCTGCGTCTTCGCTCGCCAGCATCACCCCACCGGGGATCAGAATGGTGGGCAGGGTGTGGGTGCCGGCCAGAGCCATCATCATCGCTGGCAAGCCCTTGTCGCAGGTTGCCACGCCCACAACGCCCTGGCGTGTCGGCAAGCTGCGAATGAGCCGCCGCAAGACTATCGCGGCGTCGTTGCGGTAGGGGAGCGAATCGTACATCCCGGGCGTGCCTTGGGATCGCCCGTCGCAGGGGTCGGTGACGAAACCCGCGAAGGGAACCGCCCGGGCTGCTTGTAGCTCCGCCGCAGCGGCGCCAACGAGCAGGTTCACTTCCCAGTGGCCGGAGTGGTAGCCCAGCGCAATGGGCTTGCCGTCCTCGGCGCGGATGCCGCCGTGAGTTGAAAGAAGCAAGATCTCTTTGCCGCCGAGCAGCCGGGGGTCCAGGCCCATACCGGCATTCTGCGTCCAGCCGAATATGTCTCCGCTGGGCCGCTCGCGCAGCATCTCCGCAGTGAGGGGCAGTATGCCCTCGGGCCCCTTCGCTTTTGAGCGCACGTTCAGCACATCAGGGTCTGCCGCTTCCAACAATTTCCGTAAGGACTCTTCAATCGCCATAACTCGTCATCCTATCGCGAGTGACATGAAAAGCTGATAGGATTTCGGCCATGGCACTCAGTCGACGCACCTTTGCTACCTCTCTGTCGGCGGCGATGTACTCCCGCATTCTTGGCGCCAATGACCGCGTCCAGGTTGGCTTTATTGGCTATGGCCTGATTGGGGCGCAACACGTCTTCGACTTCAAGAATCAGCGCGACGTGGACATGGCTGCGATGAGCGAAACCTACCAGCCCCGCATGGAGGAAGGCATCCAGGCTTGCGGCGGTAAGGCCAAGCCCTATAAGGATTTTCGCCGTCTGCTCGACGATAAGGACTTGCAGGCCGTAGTTGTCTCTACGCCCGACCACTGGCACGCGATGATGACCATCATGGCCTGTGCCGCGGGCAAGGACGTGTATGTCGAAAAGCCGATGACGCTGTTTGTGCGGGAAGGGCGCTGGATGATCAATGCCGCTCGCAAGTACAAGCGCGTCGTGCAGGTTGGCACGCAACAGCGCTCCGGCCGCCACTACCACGCCGCCAAACAGTTGATCGCCGATGGTGCCATCGGCAAAGTGCATAGCGTGCGCATGGCGAGCTTCCGGAATATCATGCCGGGCTTTGGACGCCCCCCGGGGGATGCCGCTCCCTCTGAATTCGACTACGACATGTGGCTCGGTCCGGCCCCCAAGCGTCCCTACAGCCCTCACCGGGGCCTCTACCATTTCCGCTGGTTCTGGGATTACTCCGGCGGCCAGATGACGAATCTCGGCGCGCACTCGATCGACATCTTGCAGTGGTACCTCGGCCATAAGGGCCCACAATCGGTTTATTCCACCGGCGGCCGTTTTGTCGTCGAGGATGACGGCGAGACGCCAGACACCCAGGATGCCGTCTACTCCTACCCGAATCAATTGACATCCATCTGGTCGCATCGCGAAGGCAGTCAGGGGTCAGGTGCCGGCGCAGGCCTCGAATTCTACGGAACCAAAGGCAGCCTCAATGTCAACCGAGCCGGCTACACGATCACGGGCGACATCAAGCGCCCACCCGAGAATGCCATCCCCGTCTTCCAGGGCCACCCCTCTGGCGGAGCGGTCCGGCGTGAACTCCCGACGGAACGCTGGGTGGAGAATCGCTCCGAAAAAGGCTCTAGCCCGGAACAGTTCGACCTGCACGTACGCAACTTTCTCGATTGCATCAAGACCCGGCAACGCACCGTTGCCGACGTTGAGGACGGTCATTACACGGCCATATCCTGCCACCTCGGCAACATCTCACTGCGCCTCGGCCGGGCTCTCAAATGGGATCCGGTGAAAGAAGAGATTGTAGGGGACCGCGAGGCGAATGCGATGCTGGAGCGGCCCTATCGCGAACCCTGGGCCAAGGTTTTGAAGAGTTTCAATCTCTAAAGCTCGCGGCTCAATGGCTACAATGGAAGCTTACCCGCTTCGTGCTTACTGCCATCTATCCCGGGTCCTTTGACCCCATCACCAATGGTCACCTCGACGTGATCGGCCGGGCCTCCCGCCTCGCCGACCGCCTGATTGTTGGCGTGCTGCTCAATTCGAACAAGAACCCACTCTTTCCCATCGAGGAGCGAGTGGAACTGGCTCGTGAAGCTGTTCGGGATTACCCCAACATAGAAGTCACTCATTTTGACGGTCTGCTGGTTGAGTTCGCAGAGCGGGAGCGCGCGCAGATAATCGTTCGCGGCATCCGGGCGATCTCGGACTATGAGTTCGAGTTGCAAATGGCACTCATGAATCGCCGGCTCAAGCCCAACCTCGAAACCGTATTTCTGATGGCCAGTGAGCAATATTCGTTTGTCAGCTCGCGGATCATCAAAGAAGTTGCCCGCCTTGGCGGCGATATTGGCGGCATGGTGCCGCCCACTGTGGAAGCCCGCCTGCGGGCTCGATTTCAAAGGAGTTCCTAACTAATTCCCATGCCTGTTGCCCCGTCAACTGAACTAGCTGCCCGGATATCCCGTATCTCCGTCAGCGCCACCATGAAGGTTGCGGCCGATGCCGACCGTTTGCGCCGCGAAGGCCATGATGTCGTCGACTTCAGCGTCGGTGAGCCCGATTTCCCGACACCGGAAAACATCAAGCAGGCGGCCATCGATGCGATCAACAAGAACTTCACCAAGTACACACCCGCGGCTGGCACGGCCGATCTGAAGGCCGCTATCGTTGCCCGTCACAAGACGGATTACGGCACGGATTATTCTCCAGCCGAGTGTGCGGTTACCGTAGGTGGCAAGTACGGCATCTTTGCCGTGGTGCAGGCATTGGTTGAGGAAGGTGACGAGGTCATCATCCCGATTCCTTACTGGGTTAGCTTTGCTGACATTGTGAATTTTGCTGGCGGCAAATCGGTTTTTGTCCCTTCAACGGAAGAAAGCGGCTTTGCCGTTACGGCTGAGGCCATTGCCGCTCACATTACCCCCAAGACGAAGGCGATCATTGTCAACTCGCCATCCAATCCTTCCGGCGGCGTGATCCCGACTCCGGAGTTGGTCAGGATCTTCAACCTGGCCCGAGAGCGCGGTATCTGGATTCTGGCCGACGAGTGCTACTGCCGCTTTCTCTACGACAGCGAGCCCTTCTCGATGGCTTCGCTTGAGGGCGGCAAAGAGAACGTGATCGTGATGGGGTCGCTTTCCAAGACCTATGCGATGACGGGGTGGCGTATTGGCTTCCTGCTGGGGCCCAAGTATGTGATTGACGCGTGCGGCAAGCTGCTGACGCACTCCACTTCCAACCCCAACTCGATTGCCCAGAAGGCGGCCATTGAGGCGGTTGCCGGGCCGCAGGATTCGATTACAGAGATGCTGGCCGAGTTCCGCAAGCGACGCGATTACACGCTGGAGCGTCTGCGGGCCATACCCGGCTTTACGGCGCAAACGCCGCAGGGCGCCTTTTACGCCTATCCCAATATCAGTGGCGTCTTCGGTAAGGGGGGGATCAATACCCCGATGGAATTTGCGTCGCGCCTGCTGGCTGAAGCGCTTGTCACCGTTGTGCCGGGTGAGGCTTTCGGTACCAATGAGCACGTTCGCATCTCCTATGCGGCTTCCATGGATGACTTGCGCAAGGGTCTTGACCGCATTGAAGACTTCGTCAAGAAGCTCGCATGACAATCGGCCCGGGCGCGCGCCGTCTGAAAGCCACGCGCCACGAGAAGGTGTGGGGGACAACCGATCTGTCCCCGGTCTATGCGGCTGCGGAAATTAAAGTTGGCGAAGTCTGGTTTGAGGATGAAGAGCCTTTGCCGCTTCTCTTCAAGTTCCTGTTTACTTCAGAGCGGCTCTCAATCCAGGTGCACCCCGAGGATCAATACGCCCGGGAGCATGAAAACTCTGCTGGCAAGACAGAGATGTGGCACATTCTGCGAGCCGGAGAAGGTGCAGAAATCGGTTTGGGATTCAAGCAGCAGCATACGGCGGAAGAGGTTCGGGCGGCTGCCTTGTCTGGCGGCATTGAAGAGTTGATCGACTGGCGTCCGGTGCAGGCGGGAGAGACTTATTTCGTCCCGGCCGGGGAGGTGCATGCGATCGGTGCAAATGTGGCACTTTGCGAGATCCAGCAGTACTCTGATGTCACTTACCGGCTTTATGACTATGGCCGACCGCGGGAGTTACATCTGGAGCGGGGCTTGGCGGTAAGCCATACGGGCCCCTATAACGGCTTGCGATCGGGCGTGGTGGAGTGCCCGTATTTTCGGACGGAGCGGCTGCGGCTGGATGCGGCTCTCTCCGTCAGCGGCCCACGCACAGTAGCGATTATCCTCGAAGGCCGTGGCAAGATTGCCGGGGAGCCTTATGCCAAGGGGGAAGCGTGGCGGGTGTTGCGCAATGCCACGATTGAGCCTTCCCGGACGACGGTGTTGCTCTACGTTACCTGGCCGGATGAGACTACTGTTCTTCCAGCATCCTGATCT
Source organism: uncultured Bryobacter sp. (assembly GCA_964510335.1). GTDB lineage: Bacteria > Acidobacteriota > Terriglobia > Bryobacterales > Bryobacteraceae > Bryobacter. The sequence goes on from CAZECF010000077.1 coordinate 15,374, forward strand.
GGCCTTCCACCACCTTTGCTTCGGGTGAAGATCCTGAAAGGCGCACGAAGGTTCGCATTTCGGCAAGCCCTTCCTGTTTGCGGTCCAGCTTGACCAGGGCCACTCCGAGGATGTGGTGGGCTTTGGCGACGGTCCCTGCCTCGGCGGCAATTCTTGCTTCTTTCTCCGCGGCAGCGAAATCGCCGGTATTGAGCATCGCGGTGGCAAGGTAGACGCGTGCTTCCGGCAGCCCGGCAGGGTTTACTGACAGAGCTTTGCGGTAAAGATCCATTGCCCGATTCCAGTCCTTGGTCTGTAAGGCAGCCAAGCCGAGTTGCAAGATGGGGGGAACGAAGCGGGCGTCCAATTGCGAGGCTTTTTCCCACGCTTCGCGGGCTTTGGCGGCGTCGCCCTGTCGTTGCAATGCGATGCCCAGGCCCGTCCAGGCTTCCGGATCGTCAGCGTATCGCTCAAGAGCTTTTTCGAGGCCTTTTTGAGCGGACTTCCAGTCTTGCTTCTGCATTTGCTTGAGCGCTTGTTGCTTGAGTTTGCCGGCCTCCTGTGGGGCCTGTAAGGACAGAAAGCTCACCGTGCCCGTGGTCACTCCCTGGATATTTGGCTTGAGCGTGATGAGGCCCAAGTCAATGGAGCCGGCCGGGGCGGTGATGGGTACGCTGACCCCCTGGGTTCCCGGCAGATCGATCTGTACCGCGCACTGGTTGTAGCCGCCGGCCTTCACCCGGCCTGACACCGAAAATTTGCCCGATGAGTCTGTCCACCCATCGCCGCCACAACTGCTCACGTGGGCCCGCACCGCCGGCCCGTAGTTCTCCACGACCACTTGCCCGTGAGCGACATAGACCGAAGAAAACTCAATCGGGGCAGGTGCCTGGAGAAGAACAAGCATTGACCAGATGGAAGCAAGGCTGCTCATGGCGCTAAGCATAGCGCCGTTCATGAAGTATTCAAAGTCAGGTGATAAGGTTTCCTTTTATGAAGCCGCTTGTACTTTCGCTCCTCTTTCTTGTTCCCTTGGCCGCCCAGAGCGACCGGCGCAATCGGTTGCCTGTCCCGAATATTCCCGGCTACCAGACGCTCAAATGCGACTTCCATATGCACACGGTGTTTTCTGATGGGGTGGTTTGGCCGGAGACTCGTGTCGCCGAAGCCTGGCGCGACGGGCTGGATTGTCTGGCGATCACGGATCACGATGACTACCATCCGCACAAGGAAACGGTCAGTGTGGATTTGAGCAAGCCGCATGCGATTGCGGCTCCGCTGGCTGAAAAGCTTGGATTGCTGCTGATTCCCGCCATTGAGATCACCAAGGGCGACCTGCATGTGAATGCCCTCTTCATCAAGGACTTTAACGCCACGGCGGGCAAGGGCCTGCTGCCTTCCCTTTCCGAGGCCAAGAGCCAGGGCGCTTTTCTTTTCTGGAATCATCCCGGCTGGAAAGGCCGCAAGGATTGGTATCCCGAGATTGACACCGCCCATCGGGCAGGATTGATACACGGAGTTGAGGTGGTGAATTTTGGCAAGCTCGAAGAACAGACGCTGCCCTGGATTGAAGAGAAGAACCTGACGATACTTTCCAACACCGACATACACGAACTGGTGGAGATCCCCACTGGCAAGCACCGCGAAAGTATCACGCTGGTATTTGCACCCACCCGCGACCTGGCGGGCATCCGCCGTGCGCTCGACGATCGCCGCACGCTTGCCTGGCGCAATGACGATCTGTGGGGCAGCCAGACTTTGCTCAGCCAGCTTCTGCAGGCCTGCATTACGACCCGCCGCGTCGGCAATACGGTCTTTGTGACGAATCGCAGCGCTATCCCATTGCACGTGCAGATCCGTCCGGCTCAGGGCGCCCCGCTGGATCTCTTCACCGTGCATGCCGAAGCCGAAACCCGGGTGGATATTCCGGCAAAAGGAGAGCTCAGCATCGAGATCACCAACTTCCACCTGACCAATGGCAAGAACCTGACCTTCAACACAACCTGGTAGGTTTTGGCGCGATATATTCGTGCTGTGAACGCTCTTCTCCTGTTGACGCTGCTGGCCCAGGACAAAGCCGATGAAGCGCGGCTGTACACCTATCAGGTGCAGCAGCACAAAGCGCAAGTAGTCATGCTGGGCGAGGAAAAGCTCATCGATGCCGAGTTGGCGCGAAAGCTGAGCCGGGCAATTGAGGAAGTGGACCGGGAAACCCGGGCCGAGGTTGTACCGCTGCGGGAAGACTATGCCGGATTTGAGCGGCGGCTGGTGGCCAAGGTGGGCCCGGATGCTTCCAAGCTGCATATGGGCCGCAGCAACAATGATCTGGGCGCTACTTCCGAGCGGCTCTTTATGCGGGATGACGCGCTGGACATTCTGGAGCGGTTGGCACGGGCTCGCCGTACGCTGCTGCAAGTGGCAGAGCAGAATGTCGAGACGATCATCCCCGGTTATACGCACATGGTGCAGGCGCAGCCGACGACGCTGGCTCACCAGCTTGCGGCGTTTCTGGCAGCGATGGAGCGGGACGAGCAACGCATCCGCGAGGCGTTTGCGCGAATTGATTCGAGCCCGCTGGGGGTGGGCGCTTTTACTACGTCAGGCTTTGGGTTGAATCGCGAGCGATTGCGGGAACTGATGGGGATGTCCGGGATGGTGGGGAATGGGTATGACGCAGTTATGGTGGCGACAGTGGATAGCAAGGTTGAATTTGCGGCGGCGCTTTCGCTCAATGCGCTGAACATTGGGCGGCTGATGCAGCAGTTTCTGATTCAGTACAGCGATTCGCGTCCTGGCATAACGCTGGCGGATGGCACGGTGGGGCATTCGAGCATCATGCCGCAGAAGCGGAATCCGAGTGATGGGGAGCGGATTCGGGTCTTGTGCAGTTCGATCGTGGCGGATGCGCATGGGGTGACGATGATGGCGCACAATACGCCAGGTGGTGAGCATAAGGATATTCGTTTTGAACTGCTGGAGCGCGTGGAGAGAGTTTCGCGCGAGTCGCGGATGATGCTGGAGAAGCTAGGCACTTTCGTCGGGACGTGGCGGGTGAATCCGGAGCGGACGCGGGAACTGGTGGCCAATGATTATTCGGTGATGACGGAGTTGGCGGATACGCTGTTGCGGGAAGCGAAAGTACCCTTCCGGGTGGGTCATGAAGTGGCGGCGGGGCTGGCAAAGTATGGGCGGGAGAAGGGGAAACGGCCGCTCGATTTTACGTTTGAGGAATTTCAGGAGGTTTACCGGAAAGCGACCGGGGGAGAAGCGCCCATCAGCGCGGGACAGTTCCGGCAGGCGATGAGCCCGGAGGAGTTTATCCGGCGGCGTAAGGGGATCGGTGGGCCGCAACCGGAGGAGATGCGGCGGCAACTGGCGGGGCACCGGGAGAGGTTGGCGGAATTGGAGGCCTGGGTTGCGGCGCGGCGGGAGGGGATAGCGGCTGCGGCGGAGAAGTTGGAGCGGGCGTTTGTCGCGTTTCGTTGAAAAGATAGAGATTCGACCCAAGCGTAGCGCTAGTTTACGCTTCTCGCGAAGTTGAGAGTATAGTTCGTTTCGGAACAATGCCCCTCATGTTGACTACGGGGAGTTTCCAGATGGCTCAGGCACCAGTTGAAAAGGTCGATTGAGACGCGATCTGCTGCGAAGTGATTTTCTTCGGGATTTGGTTACCTTGATCGGGCCGCCTGTCTCAGAGTTATGGGATCAACGAATTTGCAGGGCTGCAGAAGAACCTGATTTATGTCATATTGGACATAGACCATCAATGGCTCAAAGTGCTGACAAAGCGATTGTCTGGCTGAAAGGGGAAGTAAAGACGCCCCCTTTTGGAGAACGAGCGAGGATTGAAGCGGGCTTGCTGCTGAGACGGCTGCAGCAGGGGCAAAGTTTGAGCTTGCCTCATTCGCGACCGATGCCTACCATTGGCGGCCAGTGCCACGAACTGCGGATTCAGGATCGCGACCAGACATGGCGTATTTTCTATTACCTGGGCATGGAGGCTGTGGTGATTCTGGATGTGTTGTGCAAGAAGACTGAGGCAACGCCTGCGCAGACTCTCGAAACTTGCCGGAAGCGGTTGTCGCTGTATCGAAAGATTGAAGGAAATGAGGAGTAAATATGAATTTAGCGAAAGCCAAGTTGTTAGAGAGTAAAGGCTGGGCGGTGGGGGATGCGGGTGATTTTCTTGGGTTGAGTGAGGAAGAACGGCGGTTTGTGGAATTGAAGTTGTCGCTGGCTCATGGAGTGAAAGAACTGCGGGAACGGCTGGGGCTAACGCAGATGGCGCTGGCTGAGAAGCTTGGGTCGAGCCAGTCGCGGGTGGCGAAAATGGAGGCTGGCGATCGGTCGGTATCTCTGGATCTGACGATGCGGTCCGTGTTGAGTATGGGGGCGACGACGAATGAGATTGCCAAGTGGATCCGGCGAGCGGAGGGGCGGCGCGCTGCTTAGCGGCAGTTGAAGTGGTCGACCTGTCCCAGGGGGAAATTCGAGAAATTTGCCATTTTTTGAGATCTTGGGGGAGCGCTGTTCTGTTGTTACTCCGGCTGACCACTTGGCAAGTTGCAGGCCGGAGGCGTTGACGGCTGTTGTCAAATATGACATCATCGCACTTGGGTAATTTTCCAGCCAAGAATGCGGTCTGGCGATGACCAGAAGAACTCGGCCTGTTTCGTGGATTCAGCCGGCGCTCAAAGAGTTTCGGCGATTTCCAGATCAGGCTCAGATGATTTGCCTTGCAGCTTTGACCGTTGCGGCTGAAGGTGGGAAGTCTGAGTAGCAAAGCCAATGGCTGGGTTAGGGAGTGGGATCTTTGAGATTGCGCTTCCTTATGACGGAAACGCCTTTCGTGTTGTTTATGCTCTGCAATTGAGCGATGAAATTTGGGTAGTGCATGCCTTTCAGAAGAAATCGAAGCAAGGGATAAAAACACCCCAGCGCGAAATCGACTTGATCCGGGACCGCTTGAAACGATTGAAGGAGATGTTGTGATGAAAACCGAGAAGCTGGAATTGGTTCGAGGAAGTGGGAATGTGTTTGCCGATCTGGGGCGGCCCGAGGCAGACGTAGACCAGTTGAAGGCAATTCTCGCAGCGGAGATTATCAAGACGCTGGATCGGATGAAGTTGACGACCAGGGCGGCGCAGGAGAAGACGGGGTTTGCCGCAGCGGATTTTTCGCGCGTGCGAAATGCGGACTTGGCCAGGTTTACGGTAGATCGTTTGATGGGGATGCTGAACCGGCTTGGGAGTCGAGTTGAAGTAAGGATCCGAGTGAGGCGCGCTGAGGGGCTGGATCGCAGACTGCTTGCCTGAGGGGGAGTTGATTTTCGAGGTTGTGGAAGTGGATTGGCTCAGAGGCCCGCAGATCAGGCCCTTCCGATATTTAGCATGAGCCTTCAGCGTACAACTGGCAAGCGCATTTAAGCAGGGATCGGAAAGGCTTTGTGTTCGTGTGCCAGTTCGCTCGGGTAGGACAGACAGGCGAGGATGTCTTCCCGGGTGAGGCCAGGGTAGCTCGCGAGGAGTTCCTGCTCAGACTGGCCGGCGGCGAGTTCCGCGGATGACAGGTTTTCCGGCCAGGATTTCGGGATCGACGGTAATGCGCTCAAAGGGCGGCACGTCCTCAGTCTAGCTTGCGGGGATCGTTTGGGAATCGGTTGAGGCGCAGCAGGTGGTTGTCGTCACGCAATGGCAAGACTTCATCCTCTGGCTGGCAGTATTTTGGGTTGATGGCTGGGTGATGGAGAAAAAAATGCTCGACCTGTCCCACGCGGAATTTTGCAAAATTTGACGATTTTGGGATTTGGGTGGGTGGTACTTAAGTTGTTGTTAAAGCAAGAGATAGCGATCGCTTTGCTGCTTCACGGTTTCGAAGGTTCTATGAAAGGAACAGGAAAGAGCTTCGCCGGAGGCCTGCTTTTATTGGGGATTTTGCAAGGTGCAGATCAGGCTGACCACTTGGCCCACTTGGCGACCACTTGGGAACTTTTCTTTTGATCCGATCGCCGAAGTCAGGTAAAGCCGCTTTTCTAGCAGGTAGAGTCATAGTAGCTGGACCGCTTCATCCCGGCTCTTGCATCCACAAGCTCGGGTGAAGAGGGCATTTATTAATCATCCAGACTATGTTTTTTTAAAATCTAGAATTTCTAGCTAAAGTGGCTAATTTGATCAAAGTGATTGGATGGCAAGAGTTAAATCGTTTGTTTGCTAAGACTTGGGCCGTGGATGATTGGTGGAAAAATGCCTGCCGATGTGGAAAATATTCCAGCTATTCGTAAGTCGTTGCACTGTATATAGATATTTCGCTTGCTGTAACACAACATCTTGTGTAATCATCGCTGCGTTGGAAAGAATTCGGCTCTTCTTCTCATCACGCGGAGATCTGAATCGAAACGTACCCAACAATGCAAAAAAAAAGCTCGCCAATAGAGCGAGCCTTGCGAAAGTTCCCGTTTTTGACGGGATGGTTCTTTAGACAAGTCCATCCTATGGCGGTTAAGCCGCCGGAGTCAAGAACAAATGTCAACATTTGTTGCCGCCGACAACCAAACACAGATTTCGGCAATCGCTCATCG
>CAZECF010000078.1:0-21663 GCA_964510335.1 uncultured Bryobacter sp.
TGCCGTAAAGATCAACCCCCGTCAGATTCAAAGGTTCGGCCGCCGGCAAATTCCTTAACTCCGCAATCGGCTCCCCACCCGCCATCACGCGGCCCCCCTGCCGGATCACCCACTCGGCAACGGGCCGGTCCGTCGCCTGGACGCTCAAACTTACCAGCAAAAAGCTCCACAGAAATCGCACTTGCACCCCCTCATTATGTCGCGGTCTGCCATTACCATTGAGAAAGTGTCATCCACCACTTCCCAGTCGGATAGCGTCGCGCGTTACGCCTGGTTTGTCGTCGCGCTGCTCGCCCCAGTCGCCCTGCTCAACTACCTCGACCGTCAAATGCTCGCGGCAATGAAGTTCTCACTCATGGGCGATATCCCTGACATCGGCTCCGATGCCAACTGGGGCAAAATCCTCGCTCTCTTCAAGTGGACCTACGCCGGCTTCAGCCCCATTGGCGGCTATCTCGCCGACCGCTTCAGCCGCCGCCATGTCATCGCCTTCAGCCTGCTGGTTTGGTCAGCAATCACCTGGGCCACCGGCCAGGTCACCAACTACGATCAGCTCCTCATCACCCGCGCCGTCATGGGCATCAGCGAAGCCTTCTACATCCCTGCGGCTCTCGCGCTCATCGCCGATTACCACCGGGGCCCAACCCGTTCGCGGGCCGTTGGCATTCACCAGATGGGCATCTACCTCGGCGTGATCATCGGCGGCTTCAGCGGTTATGTCGCCGACAACCCGGCCCTCGGCTGGCGCTGGATGTTTGAACTCTGCGGCCTCGCCGGAATTTTCTACGCCGTGCCGCTCTTCCTTCTCGTCAAAAACTCCCCTGACACCGAAGCAGCACCCCGCCCGGCCGGAGCGCTGAAAGAATTACTCAGCAACCCCTCCTTCCTCCTACTGGTCTTCTACTTCACTCTGCCCGCGATGGCCGGCTGGATCGTGCGCGACTGGATGCCCGCCATCCTCAAGACCGAATTCGGCATCGGCCAGGGCAAGGCCGGCGTGTCCGCCACTCTCTACTGGATGGTCGCCGCCGCCATTGCCGCCTTCGCGGGGGGGTGGCTGGCAGACCGCTGGATGCTACGCAATCCCCGCGGCCGTATTTACACCAGTGCTGTAGGCATGGGCTTGATCGCCATCGCCATGATGGGCGTGGGCTACTCTCCGCAAACAGGCATGCTCGGGGTCGCCATCGCCTTCCTGATCGTCTTCGGCCTCGGCTGGGGCTTGTTCGACACCAACAACATGCCCATCCTCTGCCAGATCACCCGGCCCCAGTTCCGCGCCACCGGCTATGGCTTGATGAACATGGTCAGCATCAGTTGCGGCGGCTTTGCCGACTGGGGCTTCGGTGCCTTGCGCGATCTCCAAGTCCCCCTGCTCGCCATCTTCGGCGTCTTCGCTAGCGTCGCCCTCTTTTCCATCGTGCTCGTGCTCCTGATCAAGCCCCGCACCGAAGCAACTTGAACTGCTACCCTTATCGACAAACCTCATGAGCAGAACTATTTTGATCACTGGCTGCAGCTCCGGCTTCGGCCGCCAATTGGCAGAACAACTCGCAAAAGCGGGTGACCGTGTCTACGCCACCATGCGCGGCACCACGGGCAAGAATGCCGCCGTCGCCAACGAACTGCGCACCTTGGCCACTTCCGCTTCCATTGACCTGCGCGTGCTCGACATGGACGTCACCTCCGACGCCTCCGTCAATGCCGCCGCTGCCACCGTCCTCGCCGAATCCGGCGCTCCCGATGTCATCGTCAACAACGCCGGTCAAATGTTCGTCGGCGTCACCGAATTCTTTTCCCCCGCCGAACTCGCCGAACAATTGGACATCAACGTCGTGGGGATCCACCGCGTCAACGTCGCCCTTCTGCCCGCCATGCGCGAGCGCGGCAGCGGCCTGATTATCAACCTGAGCTCCATTGCCGGCCGCATCGGCCTGCCTTTCTTCGGGATCTATCACGCCAGCAAGTGGGCTGTCGAAGGCTACTCCATGGCCCTGCGCGGCGAATTGGCCTCCTCCGGCGTCGATGTCGTCCTCGTCGAGCCCGGCCCCTTCACCACATCCCTCTTCACCGGCATGCGCACCCCCGCCAACGCGCAGAGCCTCGCCGCCACTTACCCGGAAGTGGTCCACCAAACCCTCGAAGGCATGAACCAGATGTTCCACGGTTTGTTCAATGACGAAGGCACACCCACCGATCCACAAATGGTCGTCGACCGCATGATCGAGCTCATCCACGCAGAACCCGGCAGTCGGCCTCTCCGCAGCGTCGTCGGGGTGGACTTCGGAGTCAATGACCGCAACGCCGCCGTAGAACCCTTCGATACCGGCCTTCTGGCCGCCGCAGGCATGACCGAATTCGTGACCCTGCGCGTCAAAAAATAGGTGGCCGTGCAGGAGGCTGCCAAAACCCGCCTTCCGGGCCTCGTCCTCGCCGACGACGCCACCGGAGCGCTGGAGGCAGCCTCCCTGCTTGCTTCGCGCGGCACACCCGTCCAACTGGCGCTCGGTTCAGACCCTCCCGCCACCATCGATCACAACGCGGTGTTGGTAGCCGATCTCGAAACCCGTCACCTGCCTCCGGCTCAGGCCGCAGCACTCATCACCCGCTGGCTCAGCCTCTTCGACGCTCCCCTCTACAAGAAGACCGACTCCACCCTGCGCGGCAACATCGGCGCCGAGTTGGAAGCCATTCACCTATCGCTACCCCATCTCCCGCTCCTCTATCTGCCCGCCTACCCCAAGCTGAAGCGAACCGTCCGCGACGCCACACTCTTTGTCGATGGCGTCCCCGTCCACCAGACTGCCTTGGGCCGCGATCCGCGCCTCCCCGTCACCACTTCTTACATTCCAGATCTCTTCACTTTGCCCGTTCACCGCATTTCATTCTCCTGCCAATTGGAGAAATCCGGTATCTCCCTATGCGATGCCGAAACAGAGGCCCACCTTGATGCACTCTTCGCCGCCATGGCTGACCCGGCCATTCTCGCGGGACCCTCTGCGTCAATATCCCGTTGGGCAGACCTTGTAGGCCTCCCGCAATCGATCCCGCTTCCCTTACCCCAAGTCCAAAATTGGCTCATCGTCTGCGGCAGCGCCCACCCAAATTCCCGCCAACAGGCAGCGCAGGCCAGGCACCTTCCCGTTCTCGCCACCCCCGATCAACCCGGCGAACCTGCCCAGCTCACCAGCCGCCTCATTCGCGAGACGCTGCACCATCTCCAGACGCACGCAACCGGCGGCATCATCATCATGGGCGGCGAAACAGCCTGGGCTCTCTGGCGCGCCCTCGGGATCCGCACCCTCGAAGTGCTCCCGGAGGTCCTGCCGGGCATCGCCGCCAGCCGCGCCGCCGGTCTTGTCTTCGTCACCAAAGCCGGCGCTTTCGCCGATATCGACGTCGTTCAGCAAATAATAAAGAAGTTCACATGACTCCCAAACCCCTTGGCATCACCATGGGAGACTCGAGCGGCGTCGGCCCCGAGATTCTCCTGCGCGCAATCGCGGATGGCTCCCTGGAGCACCCCTCTGTTGTCTTCGGCGATCTCGCCGTACTGGCCGAAGTCAATCAGCGCCAACAGCTCGGTCTCACCATCACCGCCATCAGCGAGCCCGCCAACTTTGCACCCGGCCAGGTCAATGTCATCGATGCCGGCCTGATGACCCCCGCCGACATTACCCCCGCTCAACTCAACGCCAAGTCTGGCGCAGCAGCCCGCCACTACGTCGTCGCCGCCACCCAGGCAGCCCTGGCCGGCCAGATCAGCGCCTTCGTCACCCTGCCCATGAACAAGGAAGCCACCCAGCTCTCTGACCCCAAATTCACCGGACACACCGAGCTCATCGGCGAAGTCTGCGGCAGCGACGACGTCACCATCATGCTCGCCTCTCCCGATTTGATCGTCACCCACGTCAGCACCCATTGCTCCCTGCGCGAAGCGATCGACCGTTGCCGCACCCCGAGAATTAGCAAGATCATCGAACTCACCTGGCACGCCGTCCAACGCCTCAAGCCCGGCGCACGGGTTGCCGTAGCAGGCCTCAATCCACACGCTGGGGAAAACGGCCTCTTCGGCCGCGAAGATATCGAGGAAATTCGCCCGGCCGTCGAATGGGCCCAGGCGCAAGGGTGGGATGTAGAAGGGCCGCTACCGCCCGACACGCTCTTCTACCTAACGGTGCGGCGCAAAAAGTTCGACGCCATCGTCTGCATGTATCACGACCAGGGACACATTCCCTCCAAGCTCTTGGACTTTGAAGGTGGCGTCAACATCGCCCTCGGCCTGCCCGTGATCCGCACTTCGGTGGATCACGGTACAGCATTTGATATCGCGTGGAAGGGTGTCGCCTCAACGCATAGCTTCTTGGCCGCAGTGGCCATGGCACTGCGCATGGCAGGGCAGACGAACTAGCCGTTCATGCTCGAAAGGAAGTCGCCATTGGACTTCGCCTTCGATAAACGATCGAGCAACAGTTCAACCGATTCCGTCGGCGACAACGGCGAAAGCACCTTTCGCAGAATCCAGACCCGGTTGAGTTCGTCCTTCGGCAAAAGCAATTCGTCCTTGCGGGTGCCGCTCTTGTTGATGTCGATGGCCGGAAACACACGCTTGTCCACCAGCTTGCGATCCAGGTGCACTTCCATATTGCCCGTGCCCTTGAACTCTTCAAAGATCACGTCGTCCATACGGCTGCCGGTATCAATCAGCGCGGTCGCCATGATCGTCAGGCTGCCGCCTTCTTCAATGTTGCGCGCCGCGCCAAAGAAGCGCTTGGGGCGTTGCAGTGCGTTCGAATCCACACCACCAGAAAGCACCTTGCCCGAGGGAGGCACCACGGTGTTGTAGGCGCGCGCCAAACGCGTAATCGAGTCGAGCAGAATCACCACATCCCGCTTGTGCTCAACGAGGCGCTTCGCTTTTTCGATTACCATCTCGGCAACCTGCACGTGGCGGGCGGCCGGCTCGTCAAACGTCGAAGCGATTACTTCACCCTTCACCGAACGTTGCATGTCGGTGACTTCTTCCGGCCGCTCGTCGATCAGCAATACGATCAGGTTCACTTCCGGATGATTGGTCGTAATGGAATTGGCAATCGACTGCAGGAGCATCGTCTTGCCGGTCCGGGGTGGCGCAACAATCAGGCCACGCTGGCCCTTCCCGATCGGGGTCAACATATCCATCACCCGGCCCGAGTAGTTGTCCTTCGTCGTCTCCAGCTTCAGCCGCTCGTTCGGATATAGCGGCGTCAGGTTGTCGAAGAAAATCTTGTTGCGAGTCTCTTCCGGAGCCTCAAAGTTGATCGCATCCACTTTGATCAGGGCAAAGTAGCGCTCCCCTTCTTTCGGCGGACGAATCTGGCCCGAAATCGTATCCCCGGTGCGCAAATCAAAGCGCCGGATCTGCGAAGGCGAAACGTAAACGTCATCCGGACCCGGCAGGTAATTGTACTCAGGCGCCCGCAGAAAACCGAAGCCGTCCGGCAGGCATTCGAGCACACCTTCCGAGAAAATCAAACCGCTTTTCTCGGCCTGGCTCTGCAGGATCTTGAAGATCAATTCCTGCTTCCGCAGACCAGCCGTCTGGACTAGCCCGAATTCCTTGGCGATCACATTGAGCTTCTGGATGCTCATGTCCTTGAGCTCGACCAGATTCAGGTTTGGAGCCTGCTCTTTCAGCTCTCGGCGGCGTCCCTTGGGCCCACCGGCTGCTTCGCCATTGCCGGGCGTCGCTTCCGGCGTCGGGCTCTCCTGCGACGGATTTACCGCAGTGTCTTTGATTTCGTTATCGTTTGCCAAATTTCCCTCACTCCGCGGCCACTTAAGGCCGAAAACGGCATTACTTCTTTGCCTGGCACTTCGGCCCGCATTGCGGTCATGCTCTGGTTTTCTTCTTTACGGTTCAGCTTGTCGATTTTTGTCGCCACCACCAGATACGGCCTTTGGTAGTGTTCGAGAAACTCCCTCAATCGCCGGTCGGCTTCCATCCACCCGCGTCGCGAGTCGATCAGCAGCAATGACAGCTCCAGGCTTTGACGCCCAAGCAGATACCCATCCACGAGATTCTTCCAATGTCCCGATTCCGACTTCGGCACTCTCGCGTATCCGTATCCCGGCAAATCCACCAGTTGCAGGCTAGCGCCCACCCGGTAGAAGTTGATCGTCTGGGTCCTGCCCGGCGTGGAACTGACAAAGGCCAGCTTTTTCTTGCCGGCCAGACGGTTCAGCAGACTTGACTTTCCCACGTTGGACCGGCCCAGGAATGCGAATTCAGGAAGGGTTTCAGGAGGGAATTGTTGCGGGTTTGCTGCGCTGGCTAGGAATTCGACTTCAAACATCCCATCTCCAAAAAAGGAAAGAGGGCGTCTTTATCAACGCCCTCTATTCTATCCCATTTTTTCAGGTTTAGTGCCGCAAGTCTTCGACCGGCTTGGCCGTGAAGTCTATGGCTGCGGCAGGCAGCGGAACCGGCTGCGATTCCAGTGCGATCTTCAGTACTTCGTCCATGTGCTCCACAAAGTGCAGCTTCATGTCTTTCTTGACGACGTCGGGGATATCGGCCAGATCCTTTTCATTCTCCTTGGGCAACACGGCTTCGGTGATGCCGTAGCGATGCGCCGCAAGCAGCTTCTCTTTCAGGCCACCAATCGCCAGCACTTTGCCGCGCAAGGTAATTTCACCAGTCATGGCAATGTCGCCGCGCACCGGAATCTTGGCCAGCGCACTCGAAATCGACGTCGCTAGCGTAATCCCGGCCGAGGGGCCATCCTTTGGAATCGCACCTTCCGGCACGTGAACGTGAATGTCAATGTGGCGGTAGAAGTCCCGCGGCAATCCCAGCTCATGTGCCCGACTGCGCACATAACTCATCGCCGCTTGTGCGGATTCCTGCATGACGTCGCCCAGCTTGCCCGTCGTGGTCAGCTTGCCGCGTCCCTCAAGAATCGAAACTTCCGTGGTAAGAATAGACCCGCCAACCTCCGTCCAGGCCAGCCCGGTAGTCGCGCCAATCTCATTCTTCTTATCCCAAACCACATCGCGGAATTTCGCTGGGCCCAGAAACTCAGGCAGGTTCGCCTCAGTCACCGTAACCTTCTCAAATTCAGCCGCCGGAGCAGGAGCTGCCTCCGCCTCTTTGGTCGCGATATCAATTACATCTGCCTTCTTGCGGCCGCGCGCCTTCTTCGGTTTCGCTTCCTCGATGGGTGCCTCTACCGGCAGCGTCATCACGAGCTTGCGAACAACCTTACGGCAAACATTGCCCACTTCGCGCTCGAGGTTGCGGACACCCGATTCGCGCGTATAGCCGTGAATCAAGCCACTCAAGCCCGAGTCTTCAAATTGAAGCTGATCCAGCTTCAGGCCATTGCCTTCCAGTTGCTTCGGAACCAGAAAACGCTTCGCAATTTCGAGCTTTTCGATCTCGGTATAGCCCGAAAGACGAATCACTTCCATACGATCCTGCAGCGGGCCCGGGATCGTGTGCAGTACATTCGCTGTAGCAATGAACAGCACGTTTGAAAGATCGTACTCTACATCCAGGTAGTGGTCCTGGAAAGAGGTGTTTTGCGCCGGGTCCAACACTTCGAGCAACGCCGCTGATGGGTCGCCCCGGAAGTCCATCGACATCTTGTCGATTTCGTCCAGCATCATCACGGGATTCTTCGTGCCGGCCTTCTTCATCATCTGGATGATCTGGCCCGGCAGAGCACCAATATAGGTGCGCCGGTGACCACGAATCTCCGCTTCGTCGCGCACGCCACCCAACGAGAGCCGCACAAACTCACGGCCCGTTGCCTTGGCAATCGACATACCCAACGAAGTCTTGCCGACTCCGGGAGGTCCGACAAAACAAAGTATCGAGCCCTTGGGCTTTTCAACCAGCCGCCGGACTGCCAGGAATTCAAGAATCCGGTCCTTGATTTTGTCCAGCCCATAGTGGTCGCTCTCGAGCACATCCTTGGCAAAGGTCAGGTCCCGGATTTCCTTTGACGCCTTCTGCCACGGCACCGCCAACAACCAGTCAAGATAATTGCGGCTCACTGTCGATTCGGCGGACATGGGCGGCATGTTTTCAAGACGCCGCAATTCCCCCATCGCCTTTTCGAGCGCATCCTTCGGCATACCCGAAGTCTCAATCTTCTTCTTCAGCTCGTCGTATTCACTCTTCTCGCCGCGACCCAGTTCCTTCTGAATCGCCTTGATCTTTTCGTTGAGGTAGTATTCCTTTTGCGCGCGCTCCATCTGGCGCTTCACGCGGCCTTGGATCGTGCGGTCCACCTGCAACTTCTCGATCTCGATATCGAGCATTTCAGCAACACGGGTCAAGCGGTCAATCGGGTCGAAGATTTCCAGCAATTCCTGCTTCTCTTCGATCGTCAATTGCAAATTCGCGCCCACAGTGTCAGCCAGCTTGCCCGGATCATCCGGACGGATCGCTGCCACCATCGTTTCGTAGTTGAGGTTTTGGCTCAACTTGACGTATTGCTCAAATTGCGTCGTCACCCGGCTCACCAGCGCGTCCAATTGAGGTCCACCCTCAATCCGGAATGAACTGGTCTTCACCACCGCGCGATAAAAGCCGTCTTCATCGCTCACGCTGATGACCTTGCCCCGCTCCACGCCTTCCACCAGCACCTTGATGTTGCCATCAGGCTGCTTCAGGCTCTGAACAATATTGGCCAGGGTACCGACGCTGAAAATTTCGTCCGGGCGCGGTTCGTCAATCGACGCGTCATGCTGCGTTGCCAGGAAAATTTGTTTGCCCGTAGCATTGGCCTCTTCAAGGGCCCGTACGCTCGATTCCCGCCCGACCACAAAGGGCGTCATCATGTGCGGAAATATCACTACGTCCCGGATGGGCATCATCGGGAGGCGTTTTGTATCGGTTCGTTCTTTGGATGCCAACATGGTTCTCTGTTTCTAATGACGCAAAACCTGGCGGAGAAGATTCTCCACCAGGCCTACACCTTCGTCTAGTTCTCTTGTCGGAAATTTTTCTGGCTGCCTTAGCCGGCCTTTTCCAAAACCGCCAGGTTGATCTTCTGGTTCATCACCATCTCCTTGGTGACCAGAAATTCGCGAATTTTCTTCTGACTCGGGATGTAGTACATGAGGTCGAGCATCAACTCTTCCATGATCATGCGCAATCCCCGGGCGCCTACTTTGCGCTCCAGCGCCAGAGCCGCGATCGCCTCAAGGGCGTCATCATTGAACTTCAGTCTAACATTCTCATACTCAAACAACTTCTGGTACTGCTTCACCAGCGCATTCTTTGGCTTGGTCAAAATCTGCACCAAAGCTTCCTTCGTGAGGTCTTCCAGAATCGCCACCACCGGCAGGCGGCCAATAAACTCCGGAATAAAGCCTGCCCGGATCAAATCCATCGGCTGGCACTGTTGCAACAACTCCGTGTCGCGTTTGCCCGCCGCGGGAGCCGCCGGGAAACGAATTTCCTTCTCAGCCCCTTCTTCCGTGTTCGAGAAGCCAATCTGCCGCCGACCCACCCGGCGCGAAATGATCTTTTCCAGCCCGACAAATGCGCCGCCGCAGATGAACAGGATATTCGTCGTGTCCACTGGAGTAAATTCCTGATGCGGGTGCTTGCGTCCGCCCTGCGGAGGAACGTTTGCCACCGTGCCCTCTAAAATCTTCAGCAATGCCTGCTGTACTCCTTCGCCGCTCACATCGCGCGTGATCGAAGGGTTCTCATCTTTGCGGCCAATCTTGTCGATCTCATCGATATAGATGATGCCCTGATGGGCCCGCTGCACGTCCCAATCGGCATTCTGCAGCAGACGCAAAATGATGTTCTAGACATCCTCGCCCACATAGCCCGCTTCCGTCCAAGTCGTTGCTACCACGATTGCAAAAGGCACGTCCAGAATCCGGGCCAGCGTTTGCGCCAGCAATGTCTTTCCTGATCCGGTGGGGCCAATCAGCAAAATATTGCTTTTGGCCAGCTCAACATCCCCCACCCGCGTCTTGTTCATCTGAATCCGCTTGTAGTGGTTGTACACCGCCACCGCCAGCTTCTTCTTGACCGGCTCCTGGCCAATCACAAATTGCTCAAGGAAATCACGGATCTCAAAGGGCTTCGGGAGCTTGTTCGGCGCGCTGTAGGCGCTCTCCTGTTTGTCGTCTTCCAGAATCGAATTGCAGACAGCGATACATTCGTCGCAAATGTAGGCTCGCGGATAGTCACTCGGGGAAGAAATCAGCTTTCCCACCACGTCCTGACTCTTATGACAAAAAGAGCATCGGAGCGCGTCATCAGATCCAGTTCGCTTCACTTAATATTTTCTCCCGGGGAGGCAGAGCTCTCTTCGAACCCATCCCGATTATAACAACGGGCTGGCTACTCTTCCCGCCGATAAAACCTTAGCCCATTTTTTGATAATGGTACTACCATAGCCTTATTTCTTCCTAGACGGAATACCGGTCCAGGAAGCGCTTGGCCGCCTGAATACCTTGAAATTCGGTCAACCGCTGGCCCTCATACTCGATCCCGACCCAGTTGGAGCCTTGCTTGCCATAACCCGACGCCGTCACGATACTCATCATCCGGTCCATATCCTGCTGTGTCTCCTTGCCGTCCGGGCCAAAATCGTGGCACTTGAAGCTGACTCCCTTGGCATAGGGCATCAGCTTTTCTACCGCAGCATACTTATCGACACCTTTCGGAAAATTCCCGAAATCCGGTAGCGTACCAAAATTGGCTTTATTCACTATCTTCATCAGCCGGACCAGTACATCCGGGTTGGAAGACACCCCGCCATGGTTCTCGATACAAACATTGATGCCATTGGCAGCAGCATAGTCGCTCAAACGGCTGAAGCTTTCCCGGCACCGTTCCAGTAGCTCCGTCACTTCAGCATCGGTCTTGGCTTCCTTGTCCGCATACATGTTCACGCGGATGGCCTTGCAGCCCAGCTCAGCCGCCCAGTCCACCCACTTGCGGTGCGCGTCAGCGGATTTCATCCGCTCCTTCTGCTCGCTGTGCCCCATCGCGCCTTCGCCGTCACACATGATCAGCACACCCTCAACATCAAACTTCTTCATATTGGCCTTAAGCCGCTGCAAGTAAGACTGAGTAGGCGCCTCCCACAATTGATTTACAAACTCAAGTCCACCAATGCCGAACTGCTCTCGTGCCACCTGCGGAAAGTCGAGATTGGTCATCATTCGCGAGCGGATCGCCCGATGCAGGCTCCACTGTGCCAGCGAAATCCGATATTTTCCACTACTCTGCCCCGGCAGCTTGACTTGAATCAGCGGCAGCCCGGAGGCCAGCGTCAGCACTTGTCTACGCGTCATGGCATCAGAATATCGCAACGCTAAGCGAAACATATTCAAACAAGCGACAATAAAGGAAATGCGGTTGTACCTCGCGGCCCTCGTTGCCTTGCCCCTTTTCGGACAGTTGCCTCCTCCCCAACAGGACGCCTCTAATATCACCACCCCCTCTCAGTCTGACCTAGTCATCGGCACCCGCGTACCCCGCAACCTGATCTGGGCTCCTCCTACCAAAGAAGAACGTTGGCGGGTCCTCTGGCGTGGGCTGGCTTTGAGCCCTGGTGCCTACATGCGCACCAGCTTCACCGCCACAACGCACCATCTCGACAATGAGCCGGAGGGCTTCGGCCAGGGCTGGAAAGCCTACGGCAAGCGAAACCTCAACAGCTTTGCCACCTTTTCGCTACAGGACATTGCCTCGGAAGGCATGGCTGCAGCGGCCGGCTACGAAATCCGCTACGTGCAATGCAAGTGCACCAAAATCTTGCCCCGCATCGGACACGCCCTCTGGTTTAACGTCGCCACTTACAACCAGGAGGGCAAATACCGCCCCAATTGGCCCCGCATCGTCGGCCGCTACACCATTGGCATGCTGTCAACCCAATACACTCCCGATCAGAAATGGAGCGCCCAAGGCATCCGCATCGGCAACAGCGCTATGGCCTTTGGCTTCCTTTCGTCGCTTCTGCAGGAATTTGCCCCGTCCCGGCTCCTGCCCGGCAAACACAAAGCCACACCGCCTCAAGCCCCAATCAGGGCGCCGAATTCGTCCAACCAGTAATCGGGCTGGCAAGCCCGCAATTCTTCCGCTTTCCCGTATCCATAACTCACCGCACACACCTTCACGCCAGCAGCTTTGCCCGCCACCATGTCCGGCACGGAATCCCCAATCATCAGGCAGTCCTCCGCCTGAACACCCAGGGCCGCCATTGCTCGATGAATCACTTCCGGTTCCGGCTTGCTCGGAAAGCCATCCGTCCCCTGGACATGATGAAAATGCCCGATCAGGCCAAATTGCGTAAGAATATTGGTCGCCGTTGGCGTGCCCTTGGTCGTTGCCGTCGTTTTCAGCCCACCCAATTGACCGATCGTTTCCGCAACCCCGGGGTAGAGCTTCGTATTCAGATGACCGCGCTGCGGGTAGATCGTGCGGTACTCCTGAATCCACGCGTCAACCTGCTCGGGAGGCGCATCGGGAAACAAATCCTGAAACAGATCCACCAGATGCCGCCCGATATAGGTCCGCAGAAATTCGTGCGGCACATCAGGCCGCGCCGTTTGCGTCAAAACGGTCGAAACCGCGCCACAAATATCGGGCGCGGAATCGAGCAAAGTACCGTCTACATCAAAGAGATAGGCCCGAAAGGGCGGAATCAACGCCACTGCCTTAAGCGGGGCTCGAATCCGGGGTCAGGCCGCCAGTCGTCGGGCGAATCGCCGGATCTGGCCGCAACACCTGCTGCGTCTGGCCATCGCTGGAATCCGATTTGTCCTTCGTCGTTGTCGACCGCAAAGCCGGTAGCGTCTCCCCGGCAATCAGCATCTTGACTTCATTGCCATCCAGGATCTCGCGCTCCAGCAAAGCTTCCGCAATGCGAACCACTGCATCCCGATGGCCATCAATCAGATTCTTGGCCGTTTCATAGCCTTGCTCCACCAGTCCGCGCACTTCCGCATCGATCGAAACTGCCGTCGATTCAGAATAGTCGCGGTGCTGCGCGATTTCCCGGCCCAGGAAGATCTGCTCATCCTTCTTGCCAAAGCTCAGCGGACCCAAGCGGCTCATGCCCCATTCGCAAACCATCCGGCGAGCCATCTCCGTCGCCCGCTCGATATCGTTTGAAGCACCGGCCGTCTTCAACCCGAGAAAAGTCTCATCGGCCACGCGCCCCGCCATCGCCGTCGCAATTTGCGCTTCGCACTGGTCCTTGGAAATATCATTGCGATCCTGCGTGGGCAGGTACATCGTTACGCCCAGCGCCATGCCCCGAGGAATGATCGACACCTTATGCACCGGGTCGGAGTTCGGCAGCAAAGCGCCCACCAGCGCATGTCCCGCTTCGTGATAAGCCGTATGCTTTTTCTCTTCTTCCGTGATGAACATCGAACGGCGCTCGACGCCCATCATGACCTTATCCTTGGCCACTTCAAAGTCAATCATCGTCACCACTTTGCGATTCTGCCGGGCAGCAATCAAAGCAGCTTCGTTCACCAGATTCGCCAGATCCGCTCCCGCAAAACCCGGGCATCCGCGCGCAATCACATTCAGTTCCACATCATCGGACAGCGGAATCTTCTTCGTGTGGACCTTCAAAATCATTTCCCGGCCCTTCACGTCCGGCCGGCCTACCACCACGCGGCGATCAAAACGGCCAGGCCGCAGCAACGCCGGGTCCAACACGTCCGGGCGGTTCGTGGCCGCCACCAGAATTACGCCTTCGTTCGATTCAAAGCCATCCATCTCCACCAGCAACTGGTTAAGAGTCTGTTCCCGTTCGTCATGTCCACCGCCAAGCCCCGCACCCCGGTGACGGCCCACGGCATCAATTTCATCGATAAAGATGATGCAAGGCGCATTCTTCTTGCCCTGCTCGAAAAGATCCCGCACGCGGCTGGCGCCTACGCCAACAAACATCTCCACAAAGTCGGAACCGGAAATCGAAAAGAACGGCACATTCGCTTCACCGGCAATCGCGCGCGCCAGCAGGGTCTTGCCCGTACCCGGCGAACCTACCAGCAATACACCCTTGGGGATCCGGCCACCCAGCTTCTGGAATTTCTGGGGCTCCCGCAGGAATTCAATGATTTCCTGCAATTCTTCCTTGGCTTCTTCCACCCCGGCCACATCCTTGAAGGTGACCTTTTTCTGCTGGGAGCTGTGTAGCCTCGCTCTACTCTTGCCGAAACTGAGCGCTTTGTTGCCTCCGCTCTGCATCTGCCGCATCATGAAGATCCAGAAACCAAGCAGCAATATGAATGGCGCAGTCTGGAAGATCAGCCCCAGTATGCCGCTCGAACTCGTGCTCTTGATGTCCGTGTTCACGCCCTTGGCGCGCAGGATGTCATAGAGGTTCGGGTAATTCGCCGGAACCGTCGTCTTGAGGCCCGAGCCGTCTTCCCGGTAGATGCCGTGTACGTCCGTGTCCGTGATCGTGACGCTTTTCACGCGGTTGCTCTCAACCTGCTGCATGAAATCGCTAAATGTCACTTGCGCATCAGCCTTCTTGTTGCCCGTGCGCACCACTACAAAAATAAGGGACACCACACAAATGATGACCACCCAAAATATGACCGACTTAACGTTGGAGTTCATTCTTACCTTACAGACGTAAACTTTCGCTTCTTTGATTCACCAACTAGCAAAACGGCTAGTCTTCTCGCCGTGGCGTCCATTTAATTCGCAACGCCGTACGCGTCCCGGGTCTCGCGGCAAATTCCGCTACCGGACCGAATTCACCGGCCCAAACGGGCTCGTCCCCTAATACGACTATCGGCCAAGCTCGCCGCTGCCATAAGGGAATCCGGTGTTTTTGGAACAACTCCTTCAGTTTTTTGGGCTCGGAAGCCCCCTGCTGAAGCAATGCATCGCCGGGCCGCCAATTCCGCAACTCCAAACGCCGTTCCACGTTTATCGCTGCCGACAGACATTCCCAGTCCAAATTCTTGCCAATTTCATTATAGTGACATCCCTGCTCCAGTGTGACTTGGAGTAGTCCGGCACCTTCGGGGATCTCTGTACTTCCCGGAATGGACAGGTTCAGCCGGAAATTTCGCTCCGGCATATTTCGCAGTACTTCCAGGGGTATTACCCGAAGCCAGTCAAAACTGCGCATCAGGTCCAGCCCCGGAATTTGCAGCCGCCCATTTCCTTCGCTCTCCTCGCAAAGCCTTAGCGCTGCCTCAATATGCAGATAGTCCACCCCCCGCAGATCCCCCTTCACCTGCGCCATCATCCAGCGCAGCCCCCGCCGGCGCATCGCCCTCGAGTGGTGACGAAAACGGGAACAATCCAGCACCAGTCCTCCCGCACCGGTTGAGACCAGCGGTCGCATCGCCGATTCCACCTCTCCAGCAAGCCACTCCTCTTCTTCCCGCACAATCGCAGCAAGTTGCGCCAGCCCCCGATCCACCTCCGGATTCGCCTCCCTCAGCAGCGGCAGTACCCGCTGCCGGATCCAGTTCCGTCGATATCCCTCCCCGGCGTTGGACGAATCTTCCCTCCAGCTTCTCCCCCGCTGCCCTAACCATTCCCGCAATTCCGCCCGGCGCACCCCCAATAGCGGCCTTCGAATCCTTCCTTCCCTCTCCGGCAAAATCCCCGCCAAACCCGCCGGCCCGGTACCTCGCACCAAACGGAATAACAGGGTCTCAGCTTGATCCTCCAGCGTATGACCGGTCAAGATCACATCCGTTTTGCACCGTTCAAACCACTCATAGCGCAACTCTCTCAATTCTTCTTCCGCTCGCGATTCCGGCTCCACCCGCAGCACCTCCACCTCGCAACCCAGCTCATACCCCAGGCCGCGCACAAAGCTCTCATCCCCCTCGCTCTCCTCCCCGCGCAGCCCGTAGTTCATGTGCAGCAACACGATCGGCAACCCGGCCTCGTGGGCCAACCAGGCCAGGGCGGTCGAGTCCCCCCCACCGCTCGCCGCAATACCAATCCGGGCCAGTCCCGCCAGGCCGGCAAACAAATCTTCCTTCACACAATCCAGTATGGCGGGATCAAAACTGGTAGCGTATCCCCCCCATGGCCTGCCGCGGACGGCCGACATGGATGCCGTCCACGCGGCTCACAATATAGCGGCGATCCGAGGCATTTCCCAAATTGAAAAACAACACTGGGCCTCGCTGCCCCAGCGGAACATTCAGTGCCGTATTCACCACCGTATACCCCGGAATCAGACCAATGGAACCGTTCGCCGACGGCAGTCTCGTGTTGAGATCATCCGCAAACTGATCGCTAACGTGCTCCACACTCAAGTTCCAGTTGATCCCGTTGCGATGCTGGTAATTGATGGCCGGCGACAGCAGGTGCCGTGGCGCATACGCAAGACGATTGCCCAGAGTGTTAACACCGGCAACATTCACAGCACTGCGGACTTCCGCCTGCACCACGGATGTATAGGCACCGCTCAAAAACAGGCGATGTCCGGCCGGCAGTACCCGCGGCAGATCCCAGCGGCCATTCAGCTCAAACCCCGTGTTCACCGTCCGCCCACCATTCGCCCAGGTCTGGCGAGGCAAGCCAATGCTCACGCCGGGAACGATCTGATTCGTGAATCGAATCTGAAATACCGTCGCCTCCACCTGCAAGGTATTGGTGGGATAGGAACGAATACCCGCCTCCAGATTCGTACTCCGTTCCGCTTGCACGGGAATCAGGTTCGGGTCGAGAGGATCAAAATTCTCATCCGGCCGGGCCGGTGCAAAGCCGCGGTGCACCCCCGCATAAACACTGCTCCGCGGTACACCCATGAAGGTGATGCCCAAGCCAGGCAACACCATGGTCTGGGTCGCCGTAAGTTCAGAATTTCGCTCGACATTGCCCCGCCGCAACACCAGATTGCGCGATTTCACTCGCTCCAGTCGCAAACCAGGCGTCAGCGCCCACCGGCCAGCCGTTAGCCGCATCTGCCCATAGGTCGAGACCGCCTCTGCCCGGATCCTATTCCAATCCCGGAAGAAAACTCCGGGAGCATCTTCCCGCGCATCCGGCGTAAAACCATTAAATCTCCGCCGGGAAATGTCTTCCCGATGTCCGCGAATGCCAAGATTCGTCTCCGTCGCCATACCCAAAAACTTTCCACGCACCTCCAGCCGCGGCTCAAAGCCAAAAAACTCATACTCGCGGGGCCGCATCTTGTTTCCGCAACGGGAAGCAAACTCCTCGTAATTTGTACGCGCAGCCCCCGTGCAACCGTTCGCTGCAACCGACGTCATCTCATCACCAGCAAAATCTATCTGACGATACGACGTGCGGTTGACCCTCTGGTAATAAGCGTTCGTCGTCAAGCGCAAATTCTCGTTGAAGTTCGCCGAGTGAATGCCCTGCAAGGCCAGCCGGTCCAGCTCAAACCGGTCATTGCGGAAAGGATTCCCCAGCGGATTCCTCAAGTAATCCGCCGTGCTCATCCCGGCCTCACTGATCCGCGAATTCTCTTCGTAATAGCTGCCTTTGAGCTGAACCGTCTGCCGTGTACCAATCTTTCGCAAGCCGCTCAAACCGGCACGAAAAATTTGATGCCCGTGATTCTCCCTGACCCCATCCCCCTCGCGATAAAGCAAATTCGCCAGCAAGCCTCCACGCTCGCCGCCGGTTCCAATCTTGCCTTGCACTCCACGAAAATCCCGGTTCCCCAAATTCACCGTAAAGCCTCCCCGGAATCGATCCGGCGGCGCTTCCGTCACAAAATTGATCAGCCCTCCCACCGTCTGCGGGCCATTCAGGATCTGCCCTGAACCCTTAACCACCTCAATGCTGTCCACCGCCTCGGGAGGCGTATGGTAATGCGCGGACGGGTCGCTATACGGGGCGAGATGAACCGGCATACCATCTTCCAGCAAGAGCGTCCGCTGCGTCCGGCGTGGGTTCAACCCACGCATCCCAATATTCAGATTCAAGCCAAAAGCATCTTCATCCACGATATGGATACCGCTGATCCGCCGCAGCGCTTCCTTGATCGAGATCGGCCGCAACTGGTCTATCTCTTCCCGCGACAGCACCGCAATCGAACCCGGCACCCCATCCAATTGGCTGGGCAGAACCTGAACAACTAGCGTTGTCCGCAGCAGCACCGGCTCCAGCCGGGCAATTTCCTCCAGCCGACCACCACTCGCAATCTGAATCCGCCGGGACAACGCTTCAAATCCGGCAGCGGAAACGTTGAGTTCGTACTCTCCAGCCGCCAGAGATTCAAGCGAAACGCGACCGCTCGGCCCCGTACGGAAAGCGATGGCTCCCCCATTCGGCAAGGGCTTGACGAAACCCTGGGCCGCTACCCGCAACCCCGCCACATCCTCCACCACTAAATCCAGATTTCCGGTTTGGCCGGACAGGCAAAAGCCCGCCAACCCCAATAGCAACACCAATCTCATCGATCTTTGAGTCCTTTTCCCCGGCCACGGGCCGCACTTGGTCAGTCCTCAAGATGGATTTTTGTTCAGGATTTATTTGCCGAGTAGCTTGTGGAAAAGCCCCTCTGCCAACACAGAGCCGTTTAAAGGGGGTCCTCATCCGTTGCCGACCCGATATCAGCGCACGTCTATTGGCGCGGAACCACATCGCGATAGGTGGTGACGGCAAGAAACTTACTGACCCGTGCAGACCGCTTCCCCGCTTCCGAATGTCCGGAAACAATTCACCCTTCGAGGGGTGTAAGGTTTTGCGGACCCCTCCGTCAGCACCTATGAACGGCGCGGAATGAGCGCTGATTACAGGAGACTGAACACGATGGAACTATTGATTTTTATTGCCGGCGTCGGGGCCATTACTTGGGTGAACTGGTACTTTTTCATGGCACCCAAGGCCGCCGTTATGGCGAAAGTATCGACGGGCGGAAGCCAGGAAGTAAATATAACCGTCGAAGGCGGGTATTCGCCTTCGGTAGTGCGGGCAAAGCAGGGGCAACCGCTCCGGCTGATATTCGACCGAAGGGAGAAGTCCCCTTGTTCCGACGAGGTTGTCATCAGCGAATTCGGTGTTCGGCGGTTTCTCAAACCGTTCGAAAAGACTGTCATCGACTTCACGCCAACAAAGACGGGCACCTTTGAATTCGCTTGCGGGATGAGCATGCTACGCGGGCAGATCCAGGTGGAGGCATAACCATGGAATTCAAGTCAGTAACATTTAACGAGATCACGTTCCCTGTGCAAGGTATGTCCTGCGGATCGTGTGTCCGGCACATCAAGGCAGCCCTCGAAAGTATCCAGGGCGTGAAGACGGTGGAAGTGAACCTGGCGGCTGGCGACGTATCGGTATCGTACAACCCGCAAACTACCTCACCCGCCTTCATTGCCGAAGCGATTCGGAAGAACGGCTACAAGCCAGGCGTTCCGCGAGCGGAGCAATGATGGTGAACCTAAGGGAGACGACTGCGATGCAACTGGAAACCATAAACACGGCCGACGTCACGATTCCCGTGTCCGGCCTGACCTGCGCCTCCT
Source organism: uncultured Bryobacter sp. (assembly GCA_964510335.1). Lineage (GTDB taxonomy): Bacteria > Acidobacteriota > Terriglobia > Bryobacterales > Bryobacteraceae > Bryobacter. Next base: position 19,459 of record CAZECF010000078.1, read on the forward strand.
GCGTCGGCCACGTCCGGGAAGCGCTGGAAGAACAGCCCGGCGTGACCGCTGCAAACGTCAATCTGGTAACGCGCGAAGCGAAGGTGTCCTTTAACCCCGGTGACACCAGCGTGGCAACGCTGGTAGAAGCAATCCGGAGCCGCGGCTACGGCGCGGACCTGCCGGTCGTTCGAGCCAGCCTGGCTGAAGAGCAGGCCGCCCAGGATGAGGCGCAGACCGAGGAGTACAACGACCTGCGCCGGAAGGCGATTGCGAGCGGAGCGCTGGGCGCGGTGGCGATGCTTCTCTCCATGCCACTGATGCATGGAGACGATCACGCAACGCAGGGGGGCGGAGGCACGATTCTCGGGCCATTGATGGACCTGATCGAGCTGCCCCTACGCACTGCGATGCCCTGGTTGTACTTGTTGGATGCCGCGACCCTCCAGTGGACGCTGCTGCTGCTCACCGTGGTTGTGATCGGCTGGGCCGGGCGCCAGTTCTACACAAGAGCCTGGAGAGCCTTCCGGCATCGCACGGCGGATATGAACACGCTGATTGCCGTCGGCACCGCCGCGGCCTTCGGGTACTCCCTGGCGGCGACAGTCGCGCCGGATATCTTCGTACGCCACGGTGTGCCGGCGGAAGTGTACTACGAAGCCGTAGCGATGATCATTGCGCTGGTGCTCACGGGCAATGCGCTAGAGAGCCGGGCGCGAGGAAAGACTTCCGACGCACTGAAAAAGCTGCTCCTGTTACAGCCCGCGCAGGCCCGAGTTATTCGCAACGAGGCGGAACTCGACGTTCCCGCCAGCGAGGTGCAGGGAGGCGAAGTGGTTCTGGTGCGGCCCGGAGAGCGGGTTGCGGTAGACGGTATCGTTATCCAAGGCAGAAGCGCCGTCGACGAATCGATGCTCACGGGCGAACCTGTACCCGTGCAAAAGGAAGTGGGCGACAAAGTGATTGGCGGAACCCTGAACCGCCTCGGATCTCTTCGCTATCGTGCCACGGCTGTCGGTGCCGCCAGTGTGCTTTCGCAGATTATGAAACTGATGCGCGAAGCCCAAGCCTCACGGGCACCCATGCAGAGGCTGGCGGACCGCATTAGCGCGGTTTTCGTTCCCATCGTCATTTCCATCGCAATCGCGACGTTCACGGCCTGGTTACTTCTGGCGCCTGAAGCCGGACTGGTTCGTGCTCTGAGTGCTGCCGTGGCCGTGCTGATCATTGCATGCCCTTGCGCAGTGGGCCTGGCGGTGCCGACTGCGGTGACCGTCGCGATTGGGCGCGGCGCCCAAGCCGGTGTTCTTTTTAAGGGCGGCGAGGCCCTGGAAAAGCTGCATGGCGTTGACACGATCCTGCTCGATAAGACAGGCACCATTACACAGGGCCGGCCTTCCGTAACCCACGTCGTTGCCGCTACCGGGTTCTCAGAAGATACGGTACTTGCCACAGCCGCCGCAGTGGAGCGTCTATCGGAGCATCCTCTGGCCGAGGCGATTGTGAGCGCCGCAGAAGAACGTGCCTTGGTCTCCTCACCGGCCGGCAACTTTGATGCCGTGCCCGGGCTTGGCGCTTCCGCGACTGTAGACGGAAGGCGGGTTCTGATCGGCAATCAGCGCCTGATGGAATCGAGAGAAGTTGCGTCAACGGCGTTCCTGACCACCGCGGAAAAGTTCGCGGCCGTCGGAGCGACACCGGTCTTCGTAGCGGTTGACGGCTTACTGGCAGGTTTAATCGCCATCTCCGACCCCATCAAACTCACTTCCGCCGCAGCCATCAAGAAGCTCCGCAGTAAAGGACTTCGTGTGGTGATGCTCACTGGCGACCGGGAAACAACGGCCGGGGCCGTCGCGCGTATGGTGGGCATCGACGAGGTTGTGGCTGGAGTGCTGCCGGAAGGTAAGGTGGCCGAAGTGAAGCGGCTGCAGCACGAGGGACGCCGCGTGGCAATGGTCGGAGACGGCGTCAACGACGCGCCGGCGCTGGCGCAGGCCGATGCTGGACTCTCCATGGCCTCCGGATCGGACATCGCCTCGGAGGCCTCAGACGTGACCTTGATGCGCAGTGATCTCGAAGCGGCTGTCTCGGCCATCGACTTGGCGAATCGCACTCTCCGCGTCATGAAGCAAAACCTTGCGTGGGCATTTCTCTACAACGTGATTGGAATCCCGGTCGCCGCCGGCGCGCTCTACGCAGCGTTCGATCTGCTGCTGACCCCCGTCC
>CAZECF010000079.1:0-21463 GCA_964510335.1 uncultured Bryobacter sp.
CTATTAATAAAACCACCAGAAGTATAATCACCACCGTTCCCGCGATCACCCAGGGGCTGGTGCCGCCAAGGAATCCTGTTTTGGCGGGAGCTTCAGGGGCCGGGGCGGGCGCAGCGGCGGCTGCGCCACTGGGTTGTGAAAAGAGCGGTTGTGGCGCTGCGGCAGGAGCGTTGGATGCTGCAACGGGCACGCCCACGGCAGGTCCCGTGGCTGGCGGCGGGGCCTTCATCATGCGGGTGAAGTCGCCTGGGCCAGGCTCAGCGGGGGGAGCCGCCGGGCCGCTGGATTGCGGCGGTGCGGCGGGAGCCCGGAAGAATTGCGTGGCACCGTCGCTGCTGGATAAGGCTGCGGGATTCACGGGTCCGGCGGCAGCGGATAAGGGCCCGGCTGAGGGTGGAGCTACGTCCGGTGATGCGGCCTGATCACTGCCACGTCCAAAGCCCGGTAGGTTGTCGAGCGAAAAGGAGCCGCCGCCAAGAGACTGCGGACGAATGGAGCCCCCGCTCAAAGGCTGGCCGGAAAGCGATGGCCCGGACATGCGGCCCTGGTTAAATGACGGAGTTCCGAGATTCGGACCGGAGATTTGTCCGGAGCCGGAAATAGAAGGCCCGCTTGATCCGCTCAAGCCGAGTGAGGGGGCAACGAAGTGAGGGCCATGAACACCCGGTTTGCTGACGGAGGGTGCCTGTATAAAATTGTCGAGTCCGCTCGAAGTTGATCCGGAGGAGGAGCCACCGCTCGAAGGAGGTGCGCCGCCAGAGGGCGGAGGGGTTGCCTGTCCGCCAAACGAGCCGCCAGGGCTGCCAAAGGGGGCAGGATTGCCAGCCGGGGCAGAACTTGGGCCGGGCTGGAATGGCTCCGGGCCAGCCCCTGCGGACGGGTTTACCGTTGAGCCGCCGAAACTGGGCGTTTTCAGCAGCCGCGTGAAGTCTCCCTCTGCCGCAGGGGCTGCTGGGGGCGGAGGTGGCGGCATCGCGGATGGATTCAAGGTGCCTGGTTCAACGGATTTGAACATTCGTGTAAACTCGCCGGCTTGCTGCGAGGGCGCTGGCGCAATGGGATTGGTGATCGGGTTGATCGGTGCGGGCGTCTGCTGCATCAGCGGCGACTGGAACATCCGCGTAAATTCGCCAGGTTCGCTGGATCCGCTCGCTTGAGGGGGGGGCGGAAAGCTGGGAGGAGCCACAGGTGGCGGCGGGGGAGGGAAAGCATCTACAGGGGCGGCAGGCGGTGGGGCTACTGGATTTGCCGACGGAGCCTTGAACATGCGGGTAAATTCCCCTGGCTCTTGCGCCGCTGGGGGGGCAACAGAGGCAGCGGGAGGCTGCACTGGTGCTGCGGAAGCCGGGGCCTTGAACATCCGCGTGAATTCGCCAGGTTCCTGGGTTGGCAGCGGGGGCGCAGCGGGGGGCGGTGGCGTGAAAACCGGCCCGGCCGCTGGTGCTGCTGGCGCAGGGGGCGGTGGTGGTGGCGCGAACGCCGGTATGGCCATTGTCGGTGCTTCTGCCTGAGGCGGAGGTGGGGCCTGGTAAGCCGGCATCTCTTGTGTTGCCGCGATCGGTGGTGGCGGAGGGGGCGGCGTAAACCCTTCAAACCGGAATGCGCCTGCCGCCTGCATCGGGTCCGGTGTCTTCACTTGGCCGAGCGAGCGTAGCCAGTCACCCAGCGTCGCGCCAGCCGGCAAAGGCCGCGTCACGATATAGGCTTTAGCGCCTTCCTGCACAACTTCCAGAATTTCCCGGTCACCGAAGCCCGAACTGGCGTGACGCTTCTTGGCCAGGTCGAAAACGTCGCGGGCATCCGTCCGGACGATATGGATCCATACCTCCTCTCCAGTCATCTTCAAAATGGCTTTATAGGTCAGGGCTTCCGGAGAATCGGACAGGGGAGCGACAAGTTGGTAGGTAGATTCAAAGGACATAGCGGAAATACCTTGGAATTCGTGCCTTTATGATAGCCTGAGATCTCACTGGCGATGAAGCAACTCTCTCGCGTTGTTTGGTCCGAAGGAATGCATCTCGCGCCGCATCACTTTCAGGCGCAGAAACGTTACTTTGAGGATCTGATCGATTTCACCTCCCAGTCGTTACACTTTGCCGCCTATGGTTTCGCTGGGATCGAATGGAGCGACGAGGCGCTAAAGAACGGCAGGATTGAGCTTTTGCACGCCCGCGGATTCCTGCCCGACGGCTTGCCCTTTGTTATGCCGGAATCGGACCCGCTCCCCGAAAGCCGTCCTGTTGCTGAACTGATCAGCCCGGTTGCCCGCTACGCCACAGTCCATCTCGCGCTGCCGCCCTACAACCCGGGGGGCGCAAATTGTACGAGTGGCGATACCCGTTTTGCCCCGGACGAACACAAGATCGTGGATGAGAATGTGGGCACGGAAGAACGGGCTGTCACTTTGGGCAAAAAGAATTTTCGTCTCCTGCTCGATTCCGAACTTCGCCCCGACTGGACTTCTATTCCTATTGGCCGCGTGATGCGCGATGGCGCGGGCAATCTCATTTTTGACCCCGACTTCATTCCGCCCATACTCACCATTCAGGGCTCCAAGCGGATCATGATCCTGCTGAACCGCCTGGTGGAAATTCTTGCCGAAAAGGGCAGCGCCCTCCGGCCAGAGCGAGCCAGCGCCAAACTCGGCGGGATGAGCCAGCGCGATGTTGCCAGCTTCTGGTATCTTCACTGCATCAACTCTTCACTTGCCGACCTCAGGCATGTCGCCGCCGTGAAGAATCGCCACCCGGAAGAACTCTATCGTTTACTGCTGAAGCTTGGCGGAGCCCTGTGTACCTTCAACCTCAAGACCGATCCTGGGGACTTGCCACTCTACGATCACCTCTATCCGGAAAATTGTTTTCCTGCGATCGACAACCACATCCGCGAAGCTCTCGAAACAATTCTGCCTTCCAGCTCGCAGCAGATTCCATTGCGCATGTATGCGCCCTATCTTTACGAAGGCACGGTCAGCGACGAACGCTGCCTGGCCAAGGCCCGCTGGATTCTGGGCGTCCGGGCCCAGACGGCCGAAAGTGTAATCATCACTCGCACTCCACAACTCATCAAAGTCTGCTCGCGCGACTTTGTGGAGCGTCTTGTCCAGGGCGCGCACCCGGGGCTGGAATTGATCCATATGCCCATTCCGCCCACCGAGATCCAGTCCAAAACGGAAATGCAGTATTTTTCGATTTCCCGCGTTGGCCCCTGCTGGCAGCAGATTGCGCGAATCAAGCAGGTAGGCGTCTATGTGCCGGGCGAGTTCCCGGCTCCGGAAGTAGAATTGATCGTGATTGTCGAAGCGTAGGGAGGGGAACTGATGGCTGCAGCAACTTTGATGGAACGGGAAACCCTGGCGGTGATTTTTCAGGAACCGCTCACGGCGGTGGTCCGTGTATGGGCGAATCCGCAGATGTCGCAGGACCCTTACGGCCTGCGCGAAAACATGAAGAACGCGCTGAAGGCCTCCATTGAGGATGCCCGGCGCAAGACTTTTTCCGAAGAAGAAACCAAGCTGGCAATGTTCGCCATCGTCGCCTACCTTGACGAAACCATCCTCACGCAAAACCAGCCGGCCTTTGCCGACTGGCGGCGCAAGCCACTCCAGGAAGAACTCTTTGGCGTCCACATTGCCGGAGAGATCTTCTTTCAGAACCTTGAAAACATCATTCGCCAGCCGGACAGCCTGCCCAACTCAGACCTGCTGGAACTCTATGCGCTCTGCATCAGCCTGGGCTTTCAAGGCCGCTACAGCGCGGGGGGCCGAGCGGAACTCAAGCGGATTGTGGATGCCTGCATGGACAAGTGCCGCCGCATCCGGGGCGCCCTGCCTCCCTTGTCTCCCTCCGGAGAGCTGCCCCACACCGACGCTGTAATCTCCACTGTCGACCCCTGGTTCCAAAGGATGGTCCTGATCGGCGGGGGCCTCTGTGGTTTGGCGCTTGTCGCCTTCATCGTCTACAAGCTGATGCTGGGATCGGGAGCTGATGAACTGCGGTCCATCGCCCAGGAACTAACCCGCCGCTAAGGATCAGGAGAACCCGCAATGCTTATTTACGCAATCATCGCCGTGCTTTGGATTGGATGGATGGTCCTTGGCTGGTTTATGCCCGGTTGGATCAGTCTCGCGGGCAAGAATGAGTGGTTCATCCGGATTCTCTTCTGGCTGATCGGCACGGGAATTGCCGCCTTCGCCGTTTACCTCAAGATCTCCGCCGACCGCAAGAAGAAAGCCCTCGCACTGGCTGGCGAACAGGGCGCAGAACTCGATTTTGTCCTGGCCGAGGCCGAGAAAAAATTGCAGGCCGGCGGCGCAAGTTTGCAAACCCTGCCCGTTGTCTTCGTGATGGGCTCCCGGGGCTCGGCCAAAACCACTCTTGTGCTCAACAGCGGCCTGGAGCCGGAACTCCTGGCTGGTCTGGTCTACCAGGAAGGCAACCAGCTTGTCCAAACCCGCACGGCAAACGTCTGGCTGGCCAAGGGCACTGTTTTTGTTGAAGCCGCACCCACACTCCTTGAGAACGACAAACTATGGAAGGCCTTTGCCCAACGCTTTGCGCCCGGCGGCTGGACAGCTATCAAGACCGGATCCAAGCCCGCTCCCCGTAGCGTGTTGATGTTTGTCGGCATTGAAGAATTCTTCCAGCAAGGCTCCGGCGAGATGATGTCTGCCAAGGCTCGCATCCTCAACCAGCGCCTCATTGAAATGGCCAAAATGCTGGGCTCCCGCATTCCGGTCTACGTCTTCTTCACCAAGGCAGACCAGATGCCGAATTTCCCCAACTACGTCGCCTACTTCAGCAATGACGAAGCGGCTCAGGTCTTCGGGGCCACCGTACCGATCCGGGATTTGCAGGCTGGCGGTGTGTATGCCGAACAGGCCGGCCGGCAGTTCAACGAACTGCTGGAAGAACTCTTTCGCAGTCTGGCCGAACGTCGCGTTGGCTTGCAGGAGCGCGATGCCAACCAGCAGGGCCGTCCGCCTGTCTACGAATTTCCCCGTGAATTCCGCAAGCTCAAGCAGGCTGCCACGACATTTTTGGTCGATCTTTGCCGCCCCAGCCAGCTTGCCGTTTCCCCCTTTGTACGCGGTTTCTATTTCTCTGGCGTCCGGCCTGTGCTCGTCAGCGATGCTGCCGGAACCCAGCGCCGCGTGCCCCAGTGGCTCTTCATCACGCGCTTCTTCAGCGAAGTCCTGCTCAACGACCGTGCTGCGCTGGGGGCCGCCAGTGTCAGTACCAAAACCAATTCCACCCGCCGCTTGTTGCTCGGCGTGGCGGGTGCGCTGGGGCTGATTGCCACCACTCTGTTTACGGTCAGCTACTTCAACAATCGCGCCCTTGCCAGGGAACTGGCTGAAGCCTCAAAAGCTCTCCGCACCGTTCAGGTGGCACAGGGAGAAGTTCCCAGTCTCGACAGCCTCAACAAACTTGATCGCCTGCGGACTGCCCTTGAAACGCTTCGTGGCTATCAGAAGGAAGGCGCTCCGTTGATGATGCGCTGGGGCCTCTACACCGGTGATACGCTGCTTCCCACATCCCGCCGGCTTTACTTTGAAAGTTTTCGCAACGTGATGTTCGGGGAAACCCAGACTGCCGTTCTCGATTTCATGAAGCGCCTTCCCCCGGCGCCCGGCCCACAGGATGACTACCTAAACACCTATAACGCTCTCAAGTCCTACCTGATCACCACCTCCAACCCGGACAAGAGCACCCGGCAATTCCTGACGCCCGAGTTGATGAAGTTCTGGAAGGGAACCAGGGAAGTAGACCCGCAACGCAATGCGCTCGTGGCCAGGCAGTTCGACTTTTATGCGGAAGAATTGAAGGAGTCGAATCCCTTCTCGAAGGAAAACGACGCACTCACCATCGATCGCACGCGGCGATTCCTGAAGCAGTTCTCCGGAGAAGAACGCCTCTACAACGCAATCCTGGCCGAAGCCAGCCGTGCCAATCCTTCCATCAATTACAACAAGCTCTATCCCAATGGTGCCCGTGCTGTACGCGTAGACAAAGAAGTGCAAGGCGCCTTCTCCAAAGAAGGCTTCACCTGGATGCAGGATGCGCTCAAGAACCTTCCCAAGTATTTTGGCGGCGAGGCCTGGGTGCTTGGTGAAGAAGTCAAGATGAGTGTCAACCTGACGGAACTTGAGCAGCGCTTGCGCGAACGCTATTACAAAGACTTCGCCGACCAATGGAAGGCCTACCTCAAGAGCGTCACCGTTCTGCGCTACGCCTCCCTGAAGGACGCAAGCGAAAAGTTGAAACTGCATTCCAGCAATCAAAGCCCGCTGCTCGCCGCCCGTTATCTTGCTTCACGCCACACGAGCGTGGCTGAGAAGAGCATCGCCGAGCAGTTCCAGCCCACGCAGTTATTAGTCGCCCCCGGCAGCGAAGGCCAGCTCATTGGCGGCGAAAACGAGCCTTACATGGGAGGCTTGCTGCAACTGCAAGGCTCCATCGAAATGATTGCCAATATGCCCGCCAGCCAGGCGGCCCAGGACCCCGCAGCCGCCCAGAGCCTCAACCTTGCCACCACGGCCAAGATGACCGCCCGCAACGTCGCCCAGAAATTCCGCCCGGACCCGACCGATCGCATTGATGGCCAGGTGCTCAAGATCATGGAAGATCCCATCACCTATGTCGAGAACTTCCTCCGCAGCCTCGGCCCAGCCGAGTTGAACGGAGCTGGTGCGGGCTTCTGCAAAGATTTCACCCAACTGATCTCCAAGTACCCGTTTAATCCCAACGGCAAGGCACAAGCGACGATTGCTGAATTCAATGCTGTCTTCGCCCCGCAGACCGGTTCGCTGTGGACCTTTTATGAGACCAAGCTCAAGGCCATGCTGGTCAATCAGGGCGGCGAATACCGGGCCGTACCGACGCCCTCGATGGCACTCACCCCCGGCTTTGTCGCTTCCTTCAATCGCTTCGCGGCAGTGACTTCAACCGCCTACGGCATGAATCCCAGCCCCAACTTCCGCTATTCCGTCAAGCTGAACCCGGAGATGAAGCGCGAAGTCCGCCTCAGCATTGACGGCCAGAGCGGCGAGTTCAAGAACGCGTCCTCACCGGCCAAACAATTCGTTTGGAATGGCCAGGGTGTGGGTGTTCGCACCACCATCGTTGGTGGCGGTACGGTCAGCTTCGATGGCCCACTCGGTGTGTTTCAATGGTTCAACGACGCGGAACGCTGGAATCAGAATTCGGCCACGTCTCATACCGTGCTTTGGTATCAGCGCTCCGGTACAAAGATCATGACGGACGATCAGGGTAAGCCGCTTTCGATGATCCTCGATCTCGATATGGCCATCCCGCTCTTCCGGAAAGGATACTTGGCCGGGTTGCAGTGCACCAGCAACGTGGCCCGCGCTGGGAACTGATGCAACAGCAGCAGCTCGGAAAGTACAAGTTCGAACAATTCCTCGGTGGCGGCATGTCGCACGTCTACAAAGCGCGCGACACGCTCATCAACCGCATCGTAGTCGTCAAAATTCTCACCGATAGCGGCATGCACGATGAGGACACCAAGAAGCGCTTCTTGCGTGAGGCGCAAACGGCTGGTGCGATCTCCCACGAAAATATCATCCGGGTCTACGACTTCGGGGAACACGAAGGCCGTCCTTACATGGTCATGGAGTATCTGCAAGGCAATGACTTGCGTGCCTCCATCCAGCAAGGTCAGCTTCCTGCGGTGCTGGACAAGATCAAGGTCCTGGTGCAATTGGCTCGTGCTCTCAAACACATTCACGAGCTCGGCATCGTCCATCGCGACTTGAAGCCTGACAACGTCTTCATGAGCTTGACCGGCAACGTCAAACTCATGGACTTCGGCATCGCCAAGACCAAGGACCTTTCGATCACCCGCACCGGCTATACTCTCGGGACGCCTTATTACATGGCCCCCGAGCAGGTCATGGCCAAGGACGTTACCGAGCGAGCCGATGTCTACGCCTTCGGCATCGTCATGTTCGAGCTTTTTACGAACGAGAAACCCTTCCGCGCGGAGAACGTTCACGAAGTCTTCTTCAAGATTCTGAATGAGCCGCTCGATACGGCTCCGCTTGCCGCAGCGCAGGTGCCCGGCAATGTCATTGAGTTGATCCGCCGCTGCACGGACAAAGATCAAGCCAAGCGCCCTGAAAACTTCGACCTCATCATCCGGGAATTGGAAGCCGTTCTCCGAACCATGGAGACGGGCGACGAAGAAACCATCACCCAGTTGATGAAGCCCAAGACAGAGATTCCCAAGCCGGTGCTGATTGGCGGAATCGCTGCCGCAGCGCTCATTGTAATTCTGCTGGCGATGAATCTGTTCACCGGCTCCAGCGGCAGAGACGAAGACAAAAAGCCGGAAACCAAGGCTGCCGTCGTTGAAATTCCTGCCACCCTTCAGACCGCCACCGGGGATATGGTTCTGGTCAAGGAAGGCGACTTTCTGTTTGGCGAATCGAATGAAAAGCGAGTCCAGAAGGGTTTCTACATCGATGTCCATGAAGTCACCAATGAGCAGTACAAGAAATTCGCCATGGACCGGGGCTGGCCGCTTCCAGAGAAATTTCCTGACGATGAAGCCTCAAAGAATCTTCCGGTCGTGAACGTCAGTTTCCTTGACGCGCGCGAATTTTCTTCCTGGGCTGGCAAGCGCATTCCTTACGCTACGGAATGGGAAAAAGCCGCCCGCGGTTCGCAAGGCCGCACTTATCCCTGGGGCTACGAGCACTTGCCAGAGCTTGCCGTCGTTGAAGACAATCCCAAGCTGAAAGGCAACAAAGGGCCTGTTGCCGTTGGCAGTTGGCCAAGTTCCGACAGTATCTATAAGGCCAGGGATCTCGCCGGCAATGTCTTTGAATGGGTGGATGAACGCGTGCAGCCGAGTGCCCCCGCCGTGAGCCAGTTCGCCCGGTTGATGACCCCCGCACCGACTGACAAAGATATCTGGGTGCAGATTCGTGGCGGTAGCTACTTTCGCCCTCTGATTCCAAACGTCAGCGTTCAGTACGCTAGCGCGCCTGCCAACTTTAAGACTGCCGACATCGGCTTCCGGTGTGTAGTCGATGTCGGCGTCAAGCCCAAATAGCCGGCTACTGCAACATTTGCCGGATTTGTTCCACCATTGCGTTTACGAACGGCAGTCCACCGGCCATCAGGTTGTCTCTCGTCATCAGATCAATCGTCACGTCCGGCGAAACGCCGGTATTCTCGATAAATCGTGTTGGCCCAAACGGCGAGGCGACAGGATTCTCGCGAACCATCAGGGACCGGGTCACGCGCAAGCTCACCTCAGTGATGCCCGTATGAGCGAAGTCATTGACGTTGCCACCCCAGCCCCCAGTACGGTATCCCACGATCCGGCCCCGCGCTGCATCCTGAAACAAGGCCGGAAACGCGTCTCCCGCCGAGACACTGAATTCATTTGTCAGCAGCATAATGGGCTTTGTGTAGACGATATCCTGCGGCAATGCGGTCAGCGAAGAGGAGCAAATCGGGTACACGCCACTCTCTTCCCCCTTGTCGAAAGCATCGGTGAAAATGCGCTTATACTCGTCCAGCAGAATGCGCTGCCAATCCGTCGGAGCCAAGGATTGTGCAGCGCGCGCCCGCGATTCAAAGTAGAGTTTCCACTGCTGTGATGGCCTCACCCAGTAACCTACTCCCCAAAATGGCTGCGGAATGAGATACCGCAATAGCTCTTGCGCAAAACAGACATTGCCCCCGGGGTTATGCATCACATCGATGACCAGCGCATCCGTAAGCGCTTCCAATTGCCGAATCTCGGTGCGAAATTGATTCAACGCTGTGGTTTGGTTGTTAGGAGAAAAACTGGGAATCCGGATCCAGCCGATTGTCTTGCCATCCACCGGGAAAGTACCGCTTACGAAGAAATCCGTCGCTGCCCCACCCAACCGGAGCCGGAAGCCGCCCGGCGGGTCATAGAGCGGAATCGGGGATCCCAGTGGCGTCAGCGCACGGTCTTGAGGATGCATCTCTGCCAACTGTGCGCTTCTCATTTCCAGCTCGAAGGTGTTCAACTGCTCTGCTTCAAGTTCTTGAACCGGCCCATCATAAAGGCCCCATGTCGCACGACGACGCTCCAGGCGGGCTAGCGGATCACGCCCGTGCCCGGATTTATCTTCGTTCAGTGTATTGCGTGGTCCGTTTACCGGCGGAGACTTGCGCTTTGGCTCGCCTAGTTTCTGCCAAGGGATATCGTAGGTTGCCTCTTCTCCTTCACGATTACGAATCACCACCTTTGCCGTTTCTCCAAGTTCCGGTGCAGTAGGAATCGCCTGTTGCGGCCGGAACGTAATGTAATCGGCTGCCCGCCGCCGGGTTGCCCGTTCATTTCCGCTCTGGGAGTAGCGCAAGAATCTTTCGATCCACTCCTCTGCGGTGCGTCCGTCAACGGAGACTACTTCATCCCCCAGCGCGATGGGAAATTGTGCTCTGGAAAACGAAGGCGAGATAAATTCGATCAGCACCTTCCCGTCGTAGATGTCGACGTCAAAGCGTAAGTAAGCCTGAAAGGTGGAAGGCACGGTGTAGCGGACATGGCCGTCCCTTAACTGGCCCAGATAATCAATCACCGTATCGTAGTATTCGAGGTCATTCTTGGTCGCACGAACCCGGTCGAGCCAGGGGCGCAGATCACTCAAATCAAAGCCAAACTGGACGATCTTCCAGTTGGCCGGCGTATAGTGACGAAGATAAAACTGGCTAAGAGAAGTAAAATCGGCGGCCTTTTGATCGGCCGTCATCTGACCATGAGCTAGAGAAGCTGCAGAGAGCAGCAAAAGAGTGCGTATGATTTGCATCCGTCCATGCAGACTAACATGAGATTTGACTGTCCGATTTCTGGAACATGCGGCAGCGGTTTTCGTTATGATCATTGAAGCCTCGGAGGAACCATGAGCATTCTAGACAACCTGAAGAGTTTTGCCGCCAAGCAATTTATCGACGTAATCAACTACGTCGAGCCCGAGGACGGCATACTCAGCTACCGCTATCCCATGCAGGACATGGAAATCCAGAACGGTGCCAAACTTACCGTTCGGGAGAGCCAGTTGGCCGCCTTCGTCAACGAAGGGCAAGTGGCCGATATCTTTACCCCTGGTCTCTATACCCTCAACACCCAGACGCTGCCGATCCTGACCAACCTGCGCAATTGGGACAAGATGTTCCAGTCGCCTTTCAAGAGCGACGTCTACTTCTTCTCTTCCCGTACGCAAACCAATCAGCGCTGGGGAACCACGCAGCCGGTCACCATCCGCGACAAGGATTTCGGCATGGTTCGTTTGCGTTGCTTCGGGATCTATTCCTGGCACGTATCAGACCCGCGCGCCTTCCATGCAAAGATCTCCGGCACCCGCGAAATCTACCGCGTTGCTGACATCGAAGGCCAACTGCGCAATTCGATCGTTGCCCACATTTCTGACGCCTTTGCCTCTTCGGGAATTCCTTTTCTCGACATGGCAGCCAACCAGATTGAAGTCGGTAAGGCTCTCATGGCCACCCTTGAGCCGGACTTTGCCGCCATGGGCATCGCCCTCGATACCCTGATCGTTGAAAACCTCAGCCTGCCGGAAGAACTGCAGAAGCTGCTCGACGAGCGCATCGGCATGAACATGATCGGCAACATGGCCCAGTACACGCAATACAAGACGGCCCAGTCCATCCCGATCGCCGCCGCCAACGAAGGCGGGCTCGCCGGTATCGGTGCCAGCCTCACCGCCGGCATGGGTATGGCCAGCCAGATGGCCAATGTCTTCAGCCAAGCGAATCAGCCCCAACAGCCGCCGCCCCAAGCCCCGCCGCCGCAAGCTCCGCCGCCAGTGGCCCCCGTGGTTGCCGCTGCGGCTGGCGCTGCCCTCGGCTCAGCCGTCGCCGGCGAAATGAAGTTCTGTATGAACTGTGGCGCCAAAGTGCTGAAAGCTGCCAAATTCTGCCCTGAATGCGGGTTCAAACAGCCCGAAGCTTAGGATGACAGGCCGCGAATGGGTGATCGAAGCTTATGGCTGCAATGCCCGAAGCCTTGCTCATCTGGAATCTCTACAAACGCTGTTTCAAACGCTCGTTGACGGGATGGACCTCCATCCCGTTCAACCTGCTTTATGGCACCAGTTTCCGCCTGCCGCGCCAGACCTCGGCGGGGGAATCACCGGTATGCTGCTGCTCAGCGAGAGCCACCTCACCTGTCACAGCTTTCCGGAATTTGCCTCAATCTGCATAAACCTCTTTTGTTGCCGGCCTCGACCGGAGTATGATTTCAAGACAGTGCTTGAATCCCAACTCGGCGCCGCCACTGTTACGGTGCGTAAACTGGAAAGACCCTACAGCGCATGAGCCAGACCTCCGCCAACTGCCCTCAATGCGGCGCGCCCGTTGTCTTTCGCTGGGCGCAGGCTGTGCAAACAACTTGCCCCTATTGCTCCAGCATCCTCGTCCGTACTGACGTCGATATCGAAAAAGTGGGCGAAGTTTCCAGCTACCCCGCCGACCCCAGCCCCATCATGATCGGCACCGAAGGTGTCTATGGAAACAAGGCTTTCCAGGTCATCGGACGCATTTGCTATGAATACGAACACGGCGGCTGGAATGAGTGGCACTTTCTCACCAACACCGGCGAATCCGGTTGGCTTTCTGACGCCCAACTCCAGTACGCAGTCACCAAACTTCTTCCCTGGCCGAAATCGCTCTATGGCGTCACACTCGACCCTGGCACGATGGTGGAAGTAGACGGCGCTGTCTATACTGTCACCACCGTTACACAGGCCAACTACCGGGCCGTGGAGGGCGAACTCCCCTTTCAGTTCTGGGACAAAACCGTTTGCCGCTTTGTCGATCTCCGCACACCCGATGCCCGCTTTCTGACCATCGACTTCAGCAAGGAGCAACCGATTTTGTTTGGCGGCAGTATGGTCAGCTTCGATGATCTGAAACTCAAGAACCTGCGCCACTTTGAGGGATGGTAAACATGGCAGCTCAACGTCCACAGCCAAAACTGCGCGCCTTTGATTGCCCCAATTGTGGTGCCTCCATGACGCTCCGCGGCATGGGTTCCTCACTTTCTGCCGTCTGCCCCAGTTGCCTCTCGATTCTTGATGTCGCCGATGAACGTGTCAAACTCGTGCAGCGCGCGGCAAAAAAAGCCGCTCGCGTGCCCCAGAAAATTCCCCTCGGCACCCGCGGCAAAATGGACGGCCATCCTTACGAGGTCACCGGCTTCCAGCGCCGAACCATCACCGCCGACGGCTCCCAGTACAGTTGGGACGAATATGTTCTCTACAACCCCTACCGCGGCTTCCGCTACCTGACCGAATACGGCGGCCACTGGAATGATGTCGTTCCTGTCGTTGCGCTGCCGTCGCCCGGCAACATTCAGGGTCACGCTGCGGTCAGCTACGACAACCGCAAGTACAAGCTCTTTCAAACCTCACGCCCCAGGACCACCTTCGTCCTCGGTGAATTCCCTTGGCGCGTCCAACTCAACGACATGGTCGTGGCCAAGGAGTATGTCGATCCTCCCTACTCCCTCGCCTCCGAGTCCGATTCGAACGAAACCACCTGGAGCCAGGGCCGCTACATGACGGGCAAAGAGGTCTGGCAGGCCTTTGGTCTCAAAACGGACCCGCCACGCTCCGAGGGTGTCTACTCCAACCAGCCAAATCCCTACGGCTCCTCCAAGCCCATGTGGACGATGCTCGCGCTCTTCAGCGCCCTCCTCGTCGTGACAATGATTGTTACCTCGATGATGGCGAGTGCAGACAAAGTTTTCGAGTCCAGTTACACTTTCACCCCCGGTGCTGGCGAACCCAGTTTCGTCACCCCCACCTTCGAACTCAAAGGCGGGGAAAAGAACATCGAAGTCACCGTCGATACCGACCTGATGAACAACTGGATGTTCCTCGGGCTGGCGCTGATCAACGACAAGACCGGTACCGCCTATGACTTTGGCCGCGAAATCAGCTACTACACCGGTGTCGATTCCGACGGCAGTTGGACCGAAGGCAGCCGCTCGGAAACCGCGGGACTCGGCAAAGTTCCCGGTGGTACCTATTACCTGCGCATTGAGCCGGAGACCGAGAAGTCGATTGTTGCTTCCTTTCCCCCTTCTTCCGGACGCCAAATCAATTACTCCGTAACGCTCCGTCGCGACGTGGCGGTGATCTGGCCCTACTTTGTTGTCTGGCCCTTCCTTATCATTCCGCCATTGCTTTCGATCACCCGTCGTTACGGCTTTGAAGGCAAGCGCTGGAGCGAGTCTGACCCTTCCGGCAGTGCCGAATATTCTTCAGGAGACGATGATGACTAAACTTTACGGCGCCTATGGTGTCCTGCTCACCGCTCTCTCCGGCTACATGGGCTACACCGGCTTCATGTTCAGCCGTGGCGATGAAGTGCAAAACGTTCCTCGCAGTGTCCGCGACAACCCGGGCTCTTACCGCTCCATCTACTCCAACTACAGCCGCTACCGCGGGGGCAAATAGCCCGTGGGTGGTTTCCAGATCGCGGCGTTTATCAACGCCTTTGTTTACGCCATGCTCGGCATCGCGATCTTCTCGATCAGCTTTGCCATCTGGGACCGCATCACTCCCTATGAGCTCTGGAAGGAAATCGTCGAAGGCAAGAATATCGCTCTGGCCATCCTGATCGGCTTCATGAGCCTCGGCATGTGCATCATCATCGCGGCTGCGGTTCACTAAGCGATGGCCCTTGCTTTATTCCTCTCTGTCCTCCTGATTGCTGCCTGCGGGCTGATCTATGAACTGATCGCCGGCACGCTCGCCAGCTATCTGCTCGGCGATAGCATCCTGCAATTCTCAACCGTCATCGGCACCTATCTCTTCGCCATGGGCGTCGGCAGTTGGCTCTCCCGCTTCATCGGCAAGGGCCTCGTCGGACGCTTCATCACGATTGAACTCATGGTCGGTCTGGTCGGCGGCTTCTCCAGTTCGATCCTTTTTCTTGCCTTTGCTTATACGGATGCTTTCCGCTTCCTGCTCTACTTCCTGGTCACCATCATCGGCATTCTGGTGGGGCTGGAAATTCCGCTCCTCATGCGCATCCTCAAGGATCGCTTCCAGTTCCGTGACCTCGTTGCCAACGTCCTCACCTTCGATTACCTCGGTGCTCTCGGCGCTTCGTTACTCTTCCCACTGCTACTCGTCCCCAAGCTCGGCCTCGTGCGCGGCGCCATTCTCTTCGGCATGGTCAATGCCGGCGTCGCCCTCTGGAGCACCTGGCTCTTCAAAGACCAACTCCCCCGCCGCACTGGCCTGCGCGTCTCGGCCATCCTCGTGCTGCTGGCCCTGACCGGCGGCCTCTTTACCTCGGAGCGAGTCATCGCCGCCGCTGACGACAACCTCTATTCCGACGAGATCATCCTCAGCCGCCAGACCCGCTACCAGCGCATCGTGCTCACCCGCTGGCGCGACGACGTCCGGCTCTATCTCAGCTCGCATCTGCAATTCTCTTCCCGTGACGAATACCGCTACCACGAAGGTTTGGTCCACCCCGTCATGGCTTCTCTGCCCGCTGCCCGGCGGGTGCTGGTGCTCGGTGGAGGGGACGGCCTCGCCGCCCGCGAGATTCTGAAATATCCCAACGTCGAGCAGATCACGCTCGTCGATCTCGATCCCGAGATGACCCACCTCTTCTCCACCCACAGCTACCTCAAAGAACTCAATGGCGGCTCGCTCACGGACAAACGCATGCGCGTCATCAATGCTGATGCCTTCGTCTGGCTCGAGCAAAACGACGACATGTTTGATGCCGTCATCATCGACTTTCCTGACCCCACCAACTTCTCGCTCGGCAAGCTCTACACCACGGCCTTCTACCGCCTCCTCGGCCACCATCTCTCCGAAAGCGGCCAGCTCGTGGTCCAAAGCACCAGCCCGCTCTTTGCCCGCCAGTCCTACTGGTGCATCGTGGAGACCCTGAAGGCTGCCAAGTTCACCACCCAGCCCTATCACGTCTACGTGCCCAGCTTCGGCGAATGGGGCTTCATCATCGCCGGGCGCCGCCCCTGGGAGCAGCCCACCCGGCTCCCGGATGGCCTCCGCTTCCTCACTCTCACCATTCTGCCCACCCTCTTTGACTTCCCCCTCGACATGCAGGCCATGTCCGCCGAGCCCAACCGCCTCAACGACCAGTCGCTCGTCCGCTACTACGAAGAAGACTGGAAGAAGCTCACCCACTAGCTGGAGATCCGATCACAGCCTCTCCTTTGGGTGAGAAGCGCTGATCTCTTGTGGGACGATCACGCTGCCCTTGATGGCTCCTGAGCCATGCGGGCCTGGTACATCCAGCATGTTGATCAATGCCAAGAGTTCCCCCAAAAACTTCGGCGCTCCTCCAAGTATTCTTCGAGCCGTTTCGCTGGATAGGAGCTTAGCAACGGCCGGCTTCGATTCCAGAAGCGCACCGAGGCGTCCGATGTGTTCTAGACCTGGCGCCGGATTCGGTGACGGTTGGGGATCATGGCGAGTGCGACTTCGACGCGAGAATTAGAGAATTCTACTACGAACTTTATAGTGGAAAGAGCTTGCTATTCAGTTGCGGCCCACCAGTTCTGCCTCAGCCGGAGCGGGGCAATGAGCGGGTTGATTGAGCCAGTCAAAACCATGAATTGTTTGCCGTCGGCGGATGGCTCCGCATGCCAAACCACCACTGTTGGTTCGGAATAGTTTCCGCCGAAGAGTAACTTGGGCGGACCAAAAGCCGGCACACGCGAAGTCCCTCCCACGCTTATCGCCATTAAGCCGTAATCCAGCGATATGTAGAATAACTCTTTGCCGTCCCGACGCCAGTGTGCCTCTTGCCCGCCGTCGGCCGACACCTTCCACCTTCGCCCGTCGGGAGGAAAAGGAGTAACGTAGATCTCCGAGTGGCCCGATTCATTCGATGTGAAGGCCAATAGCTTGCCATCGGCCGAAAGCTTCCCACCCTGTTCCTTGGCAGGAGTGTTGATCAACGGCTTGGGTTTATCAACTCCGTCGGCCGGCATTGTCCAAATGTCGAAACCAGTCCGTGGGTGGGCAACAGTGAAAACAATATTCCGTCCGTCCGCAGACCAGTCGCTTGGCCAAACGTAGTAGGGCTGTCCAGCTGAGCGGGGCATGGCCGTTCCATCGAAGGGAAATGGAACAATGTGGAAGCCCCAATCGCGCTCCAAACGGCGGCCCCCCATGAGCTTACTGCCGTCGGGAGACCAAACCGGGGTGCTTGGCACGGGGCCTGCATAAATGAATGATTTTTGCTTGCGGCGATCGAAGACTTCAAATACGTTCTTGTCCCCGTCAAATTCGTGCGAAGTTAGCGCGACCCTTGTGAAATCAGGAGATGGCAGCACTTCGTGATATTCCTTCGGCTCGGCGAATCTCTCCAGCAACCGGCCCGTCCGATCAAAAATCTTCACCTGGATTCGCTTGTCTTCCGTCTCGCGATAAACCAGGTCGCCGGCTGCAGATGCTGCGGCGGTGGTGAGCATTCCTTTGAACGGCCTTGTTCGCGGAGCCAGGAATTTGGCCTCGCCCGCCGTTGTGTTGCTGGCGGAATCAAAGGGTTGCATAACCATTCCGCTTTTCGCGCAGTAGACCAACGCTCCCAGGCTTGAGTTGGGCCGGCGAACGAAGATGGCGGAACTGGTAGCATTGCCGATCTCTCGCGGAGGGTCTGAACCATCCACGCTGCCCACCAGCAAGCGTCCGCCTCGCCCATTGCCCCTCTCCAGGAAAAGAAAATGGCGGCCATCCGGCAAGAACGAGGGAGAGGTGTGATCCATTCCAGGCTCCAATTGCAGGATAGGAACCGGAGTTCCGCCATCTTGATTCACTTTACTTACAGGAGCACCAGGAGCCGCAAAGAGGATAACGCCATTCGCCCCCCAGGAGGCCATAACGGGATAACCCGCGTCGCAAATCTCACGCGCGGGCCCGTCTGGAAACCGTTTGCGCCAGAGTTTTCCATGCGCAAAGTAACCCACTTCTTTACCGTCCGGCGACCAAAACGGATAATCGCCTTCAACGCCATTCCATTCGCGCGGCGGCCCCGAACCGACGCGCAAAATCCATAGCCTCGCGTTCGGTCGCAGCTCCGGCGGGCCGCCGTTGGCGGGCCGCACGGACTGATTGGCGTGGAAGAGTAGCGTTTGCCCGTCAGGCGAAAGCGCGAAGCCCCGATCATCGAGCCGCATGCCTTCGCCAAGATCCAGTCGCGTGTCGATCATGCGTTGAGGCGTGATCAAGTCTTTTGAAAATCCAAAGTATCCGGCGGCCCCCAGCGCTGCTGCCACCGCCGGAATCAACGCCAATTTCCAGCGCTTGGCGAACGTGAGCGATTGCGGGGCTCCGCTGCTGCCCGCCACCTGCTCCAGAATCGCTTGAGCCTCGGCCGCAGAGGGCCGCAAGCCGGCTTCTTTGTTCAGCATGCGCTCGATCAAGGCCGCAGCCGGGGAAGCGATCCCGGGTTCGATCTGCCTCAGCGGCTTAGGTTGCTTGGTCACGATGGCGTGAGCAGTCTCGATCGACGAGCCCGACTCGAAAGGATGAACGCCGGCGAGCATTTCATAAAGAATGATGCCGGTGGAAAAAATGTCGCTGGCTGGGCTCGCGGGCGCGCCCGTGTACTGCTCCGGCGCCATGTACCGCAGTGTGCCCACGCTGATGCCGCCGGTGGTGGAGCCACTCGAAACACGTGGCGAACTGCGCGCCAACCCGAAGTCGAGCACTTTGACGATACCGTCGGGCCGCAACATGATGTTCTCGGGCTTTAAGTCCAGATGCACGACGCCGTTGCGGTGCGCGAAAGCCAGCGCCTGCAGAACCTGCGCGCCGATGCCGAGCCCAAGATCCTGCGATAACTTCTGGCCGCACATCGCGCGCAACGAGGACCCGCTGACGAGTTCCATCACGATTACCGGCCAGGCACCCCAAGTGATCACTTCATGCACGACGACGATGTTGGGATGATTGAGCGACGAGGCCGCGCGCGCCTCGCGCAATAGTCTTTGGGCGGCACCATTGTCCAGTTTTTGTGGAGCGATAAACTTGAGCGCCACTGGCCGCTGCAGTTCAGTATCCTGGCCAGAGAAAATTTCCCCGTAGCTGCCGCTACCTATCGGTCCTTCTATCAGGTAGCGTCCGATGCGGTCTCCGGGCTCCGGTTTGCCGGGATTGGGGGCCGGTTCGTCAGATTCACTGCGGTCCTCGAGCAACGCCGCCACTTTCGCGCTGACCTCCGCATCGGCGACCTGCGCCGACAGATATGCAAGCCGCTCGTCTTCGCCAAGATTCTCGGCGGCGTTTAAGATCTCCCAGACTTTGGCCCATTGTTCGCCTGTCATCAGGTGTTCCAATCCGCGATCGCCTCACGCAACCACTCCTGAGCAAAGTGCCAGTGGGTAGCGACGGTGCGAACCGAGCAATGCAATTGTTCGGCGATCTCCTCACGCGTGAGACCCTCGAAGGCCTTCATTTCGACCACCGTCCGCAGAACGGGATCAATGGCGGCAAGCCGGTTCAGAATCTGCTCGATTTCCGCCAGCCCTTGCTCTCCATTCGAGGGTTGTTCCTGCAACTCCGTAACGCTCAGCATCGAAATCTTCTTGGCGAGCGGACGGGCATGGTGAATCAGCAATCGTCTCATCAGAAAGGAGGAAAGACGAAGGAAAGCGGTCCGTTCTTCTTCATCGCTGGCTGATCCTGGTGGAAGCGACTTGATCCGCCGTAGTTCCAGGTACAGCTCATTCACCAATACCGTCGGCTGCCAGGTATGATTTGCCCGCTCACCTGTCATTTGCGAGGCGGCAATGCGCCGTAGTTCGGGATAGAAGAGTTCGACCAAACCAGCGGCCGCCAATTGATCGCCTGAGCGCAGTCGGCACATCAACTGAGCCGCCAGGGGCTGAGCATGCTTCATAGTCGTCTTTTCCTCAAGCGAGGACTCCCGCCAAATTCATCAGGAGACTATTTGCACACTTACGCTCCTCGCTCGCCCATATCTTACAGCAATCGCTGACCAAAAGTACTTAGAAGGCACCGAATGATCAAATACACTCCCCCCGCCCGCAAGGGTCTTGAAAGCAACCGCCGCTACCACTCCCTCGATCAACTCCGCGCCGTCATGATGATGCTCGGCCTGGTGATCCATTCCGCCGTCAGCTTCATCACTGTTCCCCGGCCCACCGCGTGGCCTTACAACGACGCCAATACCAGCGTGCTGTTCGACATGCTCGTGTTCTTCATTCATGTCTTCCGGATGCCTTTGTTCTTTCTCGTTGCTGGCTTCTTTACCGCGTATCTCTACTACCGCAGCAACCCCTGGCAAATGTTGTCCAATCGCATGGCCCGCGTTGCGTTGCCGTTCGCGCTCTTTCTCCCTATCCTCTATCCACTCATCAATTCCGGCACTAAGTTCAGTATCGGTGGGGGAGTCAATGGCGGTTGGAACGTCGCACTCTCCTACCTCTCCACGCCCGCCGGCTGGTACGAAAATTTCCGAACCATGCACCTCTGGTTCCTTTATTACCTCATCCTCTTCTACGCGCTCATCGCCCTCGCCATGCCTCTAATCGAGAAAGCCACCGGATCGTGGGCCGTTACCGTCGGTCCGCGCCTCGGCCGTTTCATTCACCATCCACTCGGTATCCTGATGGCCATCTCCACCACTTTCTTGACCCTTCTTCCCATGCAGGCTCCCGGCCTGGACACGGAATTGACTTTCCTCGTCCAGCCCAAAATTCTGCTCGCTTATGGCGTCTTCGTCGGTTTCGGCTGGGTTCTTTATTTGAACCGCGATCGATTAGACGATTTCGGCTCAAGGGCGTGGCCATACGTCGGGACGGGATTCTTGCTTTCCTGTGCCTACCTTGCCGTGGCCCTGGGTACGCAGAATCTGCTGGCCGGCAAAGCGCTCGCCGCTGCTGCGATGTGGACTCTGATCTATGGCTTCATCGGCCTTTTCGTCCGATACTTCGACCATCCGAAACCCCTGGGCCGCTACCTCGCTGATGCCTCCTATTGGATGTACCTCGTACACATTCCCGTCGCCATCTGGGTCCCCGGCCTGATGAACGGCTGGGGCGTGCATGCGGTCGTCAAGTTTTCGATCGTCTTGAGCGCCATGATCGTCTTCTCGCTGGCGACCTACCATCTCTTTGTGCGGTCCACAGCCATCGGTGCGTTCCTGAATGGGAAACGCTACCCCCGCGCGCTGCCCAGTCGCCAGGAAGCTGCGCCTCAGGCCGCTCCGCAGACTGCGTAGGAATCGACCGCCGCCGACCTCTGCCGCCGGAGTGCTGCGCAAATAACCTGAAAAATCTTTGCACGACTTACCGCCTCGTCTCCCATAAGTTGATGTGAAGGCAAGGAGAAAAACTTTGGAGAAACACTTGGCGGACATTTGCGCAATGATCCGCTCTATGGATGGAGGAGACTTCCAATGAAGCAAGGTCTGCCCCGCAC
>CAZECF010000080.1:0-21063 GCA_964510335.1 uncultured Bryobacter sp.
CTTCACCCACGCTCTGCGAAAATCTTCAAAAACCACTTGACACAATCATAGGTACTGGTAGCGCACGGGCAAGCGCGTCAGTGCCGGATCATACTGATTCTCGTTGCCACCCATTTTGTAAACCACCAGGTCGAGTGAGGGCACAACGTAGATCGCATAGCCTCCTGCTCCACCTTTCCAGTAAGCATCCTTTGGAGCGCCTTTCAGATGACCGTCGTCATTTACGTTGAAGTTGAAAGAATGCGTAAAGTGGGGGTTATAGGTCACGCTTTGGCCGCACATCTTCACAAACTCAGCTGGCAGTATTTGCTGCCTGCCCCACTTGCCATGCTTCAAGAATAGATAGCCAAAGCGCAGCATATCGGTGGATCGCACGGCGATGCTTCCACCGCCGGGAGTATGCAGCATCCGCCCACTCGCGTCGAAGCCGCTCTTGAGCTTGGGCCGGTACATCGCGTAACCCCAATCGCCAAATCCAAGCGCTGAGGTCAGGCGCTTGCGTAAGTAATCCTCCATCTCCATCCCCATCACCTTCCGTACCAATATCGCCGGCAAATGACTTGAAGACGTCGAATAGGAATAGCAATCCCCGGGGTTGCACCACAACGGTTGCTTCAGTGCGAAATCATCGGTCGTTGACCAGGGGCCGTTGTCCACGGTCGGGTTCTCCCAGGTCTGCTTTTCGCCCTTGACGTAAACAGGATTCATCCCTTTGATTCCTGCGGCCATTGACAGCACTTGCCCAATAGACATTTCAAGCTTCCGTGGGTCGTCTACCGGAAAAGCGGCTTCTGGCAGAAATTTCTCGACCCAAATCTTTTCATCGAGCCCTTTGGGAAACAGCGCCGGCTTATCCTGCATCGCCATCGCCACGGCAACGCTGGTAAATGCCTTCCCGATTGACGCCAGCTCGGGCAAAGCTTCCCGGTCTCCGCGGCCATAGTATTTTTCGTAGACCAGTTGCCCCTGCCGCACAACCAGCAATCCCCCATGCTGGGCCGTCCCCCTGGCATATTCAAACGCGGCATCGAGTTGAGTCTGATCCATCCCCACGGCCGCAGCGTCTTTGGCCTTGCGCCAGCCGCCCTTTGCATCAGGCGGCGGAAAATAGTCGTCCGCTCCCAGCAAGGTCAGCCCGCAAAAAAGCAGTGCAATTCGGATCATGGCGCTATCCTATCGCGGGCCAGGGTTCAGCCCACCCCCGCCACCACCTCAATCTCAATGCGACCCCCACCGGCAAGCCGGCTTACTTCCACCCCTGTCTTGGCCGGCGCATGCGGAAAGTACCTCGCATACACTTCGTTGAGTGGGCCTAGCTCATCCACATCCGTCATGTAGACCGTCGTCTTTGCCACTCTCTCCAGCCCGCTGCCTGACGCCTCCAGAATTACCTTCAAGTTCTCCAGAGCCTGCTCATACTCGGCTATCTGCCCGCCCGGCCGCAATTGTCCCGTCGCCGGGTCCACTCCTAACTGTCCTGACACAAAGAGCATGCCGCCCAGTTTCACTGCCTGGCTGTAAGTCGCGTTGCCCGTCGGCACTGCCGGTACGGGTATCATTTCTGGCTTCATCCCCCAATTTTGTCACCCCCGGATTTGTTACTGTCTTTATTGCCTCACCTGTTCGCAATTTCATGAGCGTTCTCGTCCGCATTGGCCGCAAAAAAGCCATCCTTTGCTCCGGCAAATGGACCTCAGCCGACCCGCGCCTTGAGGAGCAACTCCAAGCCGCCCTCGACATCTGGATCCACAAATCCGGCGGCCCTCCCATCGGACATACCGATCCGGACCACTTTGCCGCCCACGCCATTCAAGCCGAATCCAATTACGAAATAGTTCTTTCCAGCAAACCCCGGCGCACCCTGGCCAAAAATGCCTATCTCGCCAAGCGGCAAATCCGCTTGCCCTTTTTCTAAGATGCCCGCCGTACTCCTTGCCGGTCCGCCGGCTAGCGGCAAAACAACTCTTGCCCAAGCCCTTGCTGCCCGCCTCGAAGGCCACGTCCTCAACAAAGACCAGATCCGCGCTGCCACTTTTGGACCCAATTTTGTCGCCTACTCGCACGAGCAGGATGACTTCGTCCACAAATTCATGGTTGCCGCCGCCCACGAGCTTTGGGCCACCAAACCCGATCTCTGGATCCTCTTCGATGGCCGGACCTACTCCCGGGCCGTTGATCGCGCCGCAGTCCCGCCCCACTTCACGATCCTCTGTGCGGCTCCGCCGGAAATGATTCGCGAACGCCTCAAGCTTCCCCATCCCGCTGCCAACCGTAACTTCGCGCTTTACGAATCCGTGTGCGATTCTTTCGAGCCCATCACCACGCCGCATCTGATCGTCGACACCACCGAGCCGCTCGACCATTGTGTAGAGCAAGCCCTTGCATACCTGCAGCAGCAATCAGCTTCAATCCCGGACTAATCCCGCACCTGGCGGACGAGATTCATCCGCCTCCAGGCTCTTTGCAAAGCCGCCCGCAAAATGCCAAAATCACCTCTACATGACCCGCCGTAGCCTGCTCTCCACCGCCGCGCTTGCCCCTGCCGCCACCAGCCGCCAACTCCCCCTCAAGTCTGAGTTCCCCGTCACCCAGCAAGCCACTTGCCTCAACAACGCCCGCTGGCATCCCATGAGCCGGGGCACCCGCCGGGCCATGGAAGACTTCCTCGATTTCAAATCCTCCGGCGGCCTCGAAGACGGTATGAGCGTCGGCCCTCGCATCCAGCAGCAAGCCCGCCAGCGCTTCGCCCAACTCATCCATGCCAACCCTGCCGAAATCAGTTTTGTTCAGTCGACCACGATGGGCGAAAACCTGATTGTCCGCGGACTCAATCTACCGCAAGCTGGTGGCAACGTCGTTACGGATGCTCTCCACTTTCAGGGCTCGCTCTTCCTGTATCAGGAACTAGCCAAACAAGGCCTTGACGTCCGCATCGTCCAGCCTCGCAAAGACTGGCGCATCCATCTCGAAGACCTTGCTGCCAAAATCGACAAGAA
This sequence comes from uncultured Bryobacter sp., assembly GCA_964510335.1. Classification (GTDB taxonomy): domain Bacteria; phylum Acidobacteriota; class Terriglobia; order Bryobacterales; family Bryobacteraceae; genus Bryobacter. Next base: position 2,997 of record CAZECF010000080.1, read on the forward strand.
CACGCGCCTTGTCGCCCTCTCTCAAATCTCAATGATCACGGGCTTTGAGCACGATCTCAAGGCCGTTTGCGATCTGGCTCATTCGCGCGGCGCGCTCGTCTATGCCGACATCATACAGGCCGCTGGCGCCATGCCCATCGATGTCCAGGCCACGGGTGTTGATTTCGCTGCCTGCTCCAGCTTCAAGTGGCTTATGGGGGACTTCGGCCTCGGCTTCCTCTACACCCGCAAGGATCATCTCGGCAAGGCAATCCAACGCCCCATTCACGGTTACCGCCAGACCCCCCACACGCACTATCACCTGCTGCCGCACGAGCCCGCCGCCGATCACTTCATTGAATTCGAAACCAGCCCCGACGCCTTTTCCTACTTTGAAGTTTCCTCCCTGGCCACTGTCGTTGCCGCCGCGGTCAACCATTCCCTTGGCGAAATCCTCAACCTTGGTGTTGCCAACATACAAGCCCATCGCCAGCCACTGCTCAAGCGCCTGCGCGCGGAAATGCCTCGCCTCGGCTTTGAGCCTCTCACTCCGACGGAAGCCAACGGCCCGTTAATTGTCTTTGCCAAGAAAGACGCTGCTCAAATCCACGGCGCCAAACTCAAGGCAGCCAAGGTTGACGTCAGTGTCTACCCCCACCGCATCCGTATTGCACCCTCGGTTTATAACGACCAGTCCGACATTGACCGTCTCCTGAACGCCCTTACTTCGTAAGCAGCGGCTCCACGTACTTCAGCACATTTGACGCAATTTTTTCGGCACCCTGCGCTGTCGGGTGAATGCCGTCGTTCTGCATCATCCCCTTCACTCCGTAGACGCCCTCCAGCACAAAGGGCATGAAGGGGTAGTTCTGGTTCTTTGCCAGCCCTTTGTACATCGCTTCAAATTCCCGGATGTAGTCGCCGCCGTAATTCCGCGGTAGCGTAATCCCCAGCACCACCACCTTGCTCCCCCTGGCCGTCATTCTGGCCGCAATCTGCATTAAGTTGTCGCGTGAGCGGACCAGCGGAATCCCCCGCAACCCGTCATTGCCCCCCAATTCCAGCAGCGTCACCCTGGGTTCCAGCTTGAGTGCGTCGTTTAGCCGGTCCACGCCCCCTTGAGTCGTGTCGCCGCTGATCCCTGCATTCACCACCCGGTAGGCATAGCCCTTGCTGTCGAGCAATTTCTGCAGAATATCCGGATAAGTTTGTCCCGCCTCCAGCCCATAGCCAGCCGTGATGCTATCCCCGAAACACAGCACCACCGGGCGCGTATCCTTGGGTGGCTGCACCGCTGTCGGCTTGGGAATATCCAATTTCGCTTCCGGCTCCGCACTCTTTTGCGCGCAGCCCATCAACCCGATTGAAACAATCAATCCGAAATAGAAAAAAGAAAGCGGTCTCACCACTGTCAGAATAAGTAAAGTAAGCCCTACATGTCGAATCCTATTGCAGTCGAAGTGGATCAGGTCACCCGTGACATCTCCACCGGCGAACACCTCGTCAAAATCCTTAAGGGGATTTCCTTCCAGATTCCCCACGGCCAGTTCGCCGCGATCATGGGGGCTTCTGGCAGTGGCAAGTCTACCCTCCTGGGTCTCCTGGCCGGTCTCGATGCCCCCACCTCGGGCCGCATTCTGCTCGACGGCACGGATATCACGCATTTAAAGGAAGACGACATGGCCCGCGTGCGGGGCGACAAGGTGGGCTTCGTTTTCCAGTCTTACCAACTTCTTCCGACACTCACGGCAGAAGAAAACGTGATGCTCCCTTTTGAGCTTTCCGGCCAACCCGGCTCTGGCTCGGATCGTGCCCGCCAGCTTCTCGACCAGGTCGGCCTCCTCGACCGAGCTTCTCATTACCCTGTCCAACTTTCCGGCGGCGAGCAACAGCGCGTCGCCCTGGCCCGGGCCTTCATGACCCAGCCTCCCATCCTGCTTGCTGACGAGCCCACGGGCAACCTCGACACCACCAACGGCCGCCTCGTGCTTGACCTGCTGATTCGCCTCAACCGCGAAGAGCGCACCACCCTCGTCATGGTTACCCATGATCAGGAACTCGCCACTTACGCCGACCGCGTGCTGACCTTGCGCGACGGCCTTCTTGTTTCGGACGAAGCCAAAGCCGCATGAACCAACGCTTTACCCTGGGCGCCGCCCGCAAGATCGCCTGGCGCGAGGCCCGTGCCTCCAGCTTCAAATTTCTCTTTGTTGTGCTTGCCGTGGCCGTCGGCGTCGGCGCGCTCACTGGCGTCCGAGGCTTCTCTACCGCATTCCGCCGCATGCTCAATTCGGAAGCCCGCACGCTCATGGCGGGCGATCTTTCCGCCCGCGTCTTTGTCCAGCCTGACGCCAACCAGCAAGCTGTCCTTGATGGCCTGAGCCCGCGCGGCATCCGCCAGACGCAAGTCACCGAAACCGTCACCATGGCGGCCAAGCCCGGCAACCCCACACCCGTCCTTGTATCGCTAAAGGCTGTTGACCCCGCCATTTATCCCTTCTATGGCGAAGTCGTTTTCAATCCCGTCCAGCCCATCGCCCAAGCCCTTTGCGACAACTGCGTTGCCGCGGCCCAGGACCTGCTCCTCCGCCTTCAGCTCAACGTCGGCGATACGCTGCGCCTTGGCGGTCAGGACTTCCGCGTCTCTGCGATCGTGGAAAAAGAGCCCGATCGCATGACCGGCTCTCTCAATGTTGGCCCCCGCCTCATGATGTCCCGCCAGGCCATCGCCCGAACGGAGCTTCTCACCGAAGGCAGCCGCGCTGCCCAGCGCTTCCTCTTCAAACTCCCGCCGCAGGGAGTAGATCTGATCCAGACCCGCGATCTCATCAAAAAGACCTTCCCCGACGCCATGGTCGCCGATTACCGCGAAACCCATCCGCTCATCACGCGAGGGCTCGACCGCGCTACCAGCTTTCTTTCCCTCGTCAGCCTGGTTGCCCTCATCATCGGTTCTCTTGGCGTCGCCATGGCGATGAACTCCCACCTCCAACAAAAGCTCGACAACATTGCCGTCATGAAATGTTTGGGCGCGGGATCCTCTCAAATCATCTCGATCTACCTGATGCAGACTCTCGCCCTCGGTCTTCTGGGCGGCCTTATTGGCATTGCTTTCGGCGTCGCGGTCCAGCTCGCTTTCCCCACCCTCATCGAGCGCTACTTCCAGATGTCGCCCGACTTCTACTTCGACTGGGCCAGTGTCTTCCAGGGTCTTTTTGCCGGGCTACTTTCTACTCTGCTCTTCACCCTCCCGCCGCTGCTCAGCATTCGCGAGATCAAGCCGAACCTGATTTTCCGCCGGGACATGGCCGCCACCAAAGGCCCCTGGCGAGAACGTCTTGCCCGGAGCCGTACAGCCATCGCTTGCGGCCTGCTCATTCTTGGTGGTCTGGGCCTGCTTGCCGGCTGGCTCTCCGGATCAAAACTCCCGGACGCCATCCGCCTTGGTGCCTGGTTCGCTGGCGGCCTCACCGTTTCGCTCGGAATTCTCGGCGGCTTTGCCTGGCTGCTCCTGCGCGGCCTCCGGCGCTTTTCTCACCTCACGCGCGGCAGCCTCCGCCATGGACTTGCCAACCTCTACCGCCCTGGCAATCAGGCTGAGGCGGTGCTGGTCTCGATCGGCATCGGTGTCATGTTCACGCTCACGATCTGGCTGGTTCAGCATTCTCTCCTTACGGAAATCGCTGAATCGGCTCCGCCCGGGATGCCCAACGTCTTCCTCATCGACATCACTGAGCCGATGCGCGAAGACCTCACCCGGTTGATCAACTCGCAGCCTGGAGTCGAAACCGGTGTCGAACTCATTCCCTCGGTTGCCGCCCGCATCACTCACGTCCAGGGCCAGGACGTCACCAAGATGGATCTCAAGGGCTTCTCCCGGCGCTTCCTGCAAACTCGCTCCGTGACCTGGAATCCCACGCAACCCAAGGGCACCAAGGTCCTTGAAGGCAAGTGGTTCGGCCCCACGGAAACCGGCAAGATCGCTCTGGCGCAAGATGCCGCTTTGAGCCTCAAACTCAAGCCCGGTATGGTTCTGGATTGGACCAGCGCCGGCCGCACCTTCCGCACGGAAGTCGCTGCGATCTTCCGTCAGGAATCTGTTCGCGCCGGGGCCACGCAGGAGTTTATCCTCGACCCAACAACCCTCCAGGGCCTCCCCGTGATTTACTTTGCCGGAGCCCGCGTGACGACGGACAAAGTTGCCCCCTTTCAGGCTGCGATTTATCAGCGCTACCCAACGGTCAGCATTATCAACATTGCCGACGTCCTCGACATCATCCAGGAAGTTGTCGATCAAGTTGCGATCGTGATCCGCTTCATTTCCGCTTTCGCCATTCTGGGCGGCGTCATCATCCTCGCCTCCAGTGTCGCGGGTACGCGCTTCAGACGAATTCGTGAGGTCGTTATTCTCAAGACTTTCGGTGCCACGCGCAACCGCATCGCCCGCATCTTCAGTGTTGAGTTTCTCTTTTTGGGGCTCTGCGCCGGCACCCTGGGCTCGTTGCTTGCCACCGGCTTTACGAGCATCCTGCTCAAGCGCTTCTTCACGGAAGCCGAGTTTCGCCTGGAATGGCAGGCCCTCCTCATCGCCATTCTGGGTTCAGCTCTTATCGCCAACGCTGCCGGCTGGGCCGCCTCGGCCCGCATCCTGAACCAGAAGCCCCTGGCTATCCTCCGCGAGGACTAGTTCGGCAGCCACAGTAGGGCCGCGGTGTACCGGCCGTACCACGGTGAATTTGTTGCTAAAAAACTGCGAGACGTCTTTCCCGAGCGAGGCAATCTCGGAAATTTCATCAGCTTAGGGGTTGTTACCGGACTTGTTAGTCACAGGCTTACTCTTCTTGCTTTGTCGCCTTCCCGGCGGCCCGGCCAAGGCAAGCGTAGTAGCAATCAAACAGAACTTCCCTCGGCTCCCCTCGCCAAACCACTGCTAGAGTATGCTCACACCATTGCCGAATCTCCAATTCTGGAATTCCCCTTCTAATGGCTGCTGCAACGTTCGTCTCTGTCATCATGTAATCCACATAAAACGCCGGATCAAGCCGCAGCCCCAGCGTCATCTCACGGCCTGCCATCAACCGGAATCGCGAATCGATCTCGGCCAGGATTGCCGGACTCAATGGCCGTGCCTCGCTTACTGGCGTCGGATAACGCGCCGTAAATGCCTCCTGCCAAATCTCGAGCTCCAACCCAAACCGAAACCGGCTGCCCGCGCGAAAATCGTAAACTACGACCAAACCCTCCGGCATAAGTATGCGCTCGGCCTCTGAGAAGAATCGATCCAGGTCTGCTACATAATTCAGCGATCCTGCAGCAGTGATGATGTCAATGCTTCCCCGCTCAAGCGGAATTGCTTCCGCGGCACCCACCACAAAGCTTGCTCCAGGTGCTACTTCACGCGACCATCGCAGCATTACCCCAGCCGGCTCCAGCCCCACACGCTGCCAGGTGAGACCTTCGAGTGCCTTCGTGGAAATCCCTGCTCCGCATCCAATGTCAAGCGAACGCCGCCAGGGCTCTGAGCGGCCCAGTGCCTGACGAACCTCCTCCAGGATCAAACGATGAACCGGTGGACGGCTACGGGCATAACCCGCCCCCATGGACACGGAATCGAAGGGGTTCATCTCCCCCGCCCCCACCCCACCAGCAGCGGCAGAAGACCCAATACACTCACCAGCGCGGTAGACGCTGTCAATGCCAGCAACCCTCCAAAATAAACTGTTGGCAGGAATGGACTCAGCACAAACAAGGCAAACCCGCACGCCACCGCAATACTCGTAATCGCAATCGGCTTCGCCAATTCATGCAGCGTCTGCTCGTTGGACAAGCAAGCCTTGTAGCGATGGTAGTAGTGAATCGAGTCATCCACAATCAGCCCCAAGGCAATCCCCGCCACCGTTACGGTTGCGGTATTCAGCGCAATCCCCGACCAACCCATCACTCCCAGCGTTACCGCAATCGGGATCAGATTCGGGATCAGGATCACTACCATTGCTCGCGCACTCCGGAAGGCAATCAGGATGGCCAGGCTCACGATCACAAGGGCCGTACCAAACGATTCGATTTGCGTTTTTAAAAGCAGTACCTGCCCTTCAATCAGCAGCGGCGTCACGCCGGAAATCTCGCTTTTCACCCCAAGCGACACCGGCTCAGACTGCAGCCGAGCCTTCAGGCGTTCTATCAGTTCATAGACTTCATTCGTTGAAGCCGTGGCGGTCAGAATTGTTGTCCGCAAGGCAATCTGATCGCCGTCGAGCTTCAAGAAAGCCCCTAGCGTCTCGGGCAAGTCCTCGTCTTCCAAGGCTTCCCGCAACTCCTCAGCCGTCATCACCAGTTCCAGTTTCTTGCCCCGCGTCGGCTCCAGCAGCACGGAGGCCACCTGGCTCGCCAAGGGCTCCCGCCGCAGCGTCTCTTCAAAAAAGTTCCGGTAGGCGCCAAGGGTTTCCTCTTTGAGCAGTACCTCTCGCGGCCCGGAAAACACGAAATCAATAGGTGTCAGCCCCAGTAGGTCCTTTTCAATCGAGAAATAATTCGCAGGCACCCGGTGCGACGCGGGGAAGAATTCGAGAATGTGCGAATCCACCCGGATTCTGGAAATACCCGCCACGGATACCGCCACCACCAACAGCGCCAGAGCCAAGATTCCCCACCGCCAGCGCTGCAAGCGCGCGGCGACGCTGCATGCTTTCTCTCGAGTCCAGAAGAGCGAAGCTTGTGCTCCCCGCGGCTTCAAGCTTTTACTCAGCCCCAGCAAAGCCGGAAGCAGCGTGAAGCTCAGCCCAAAAGAAATCATGACTCCCAGCGCCGCAAAGAGCCCCAAGTCCCGCACCGGTACAATCGCCGATGTGGCTAGTGACAGAAAGCCCGCCATCGTTGTCAGGTTGCAATAGAGGCTGGGCCGCCACACCTGCCGCAACGCCTCCGGCCAACCCTGCCCAGCGGGCAGATTCCGGAAGGCCGAAAGAGTATGCATCGCCTGCGTGATATTTACCACTGCCAGAATCGCCGGCAAAATCACCACCACCAGATTCAGCGGCCGCCCGGCCAGACTCAAGGCCCCCAGTGTCATTACGCTGGCTACTCCGATATTCACCAGCACCGCCCCTACTGCCCACCATTGCCGGGTGGTCAAAAACAAAACCAGGCTCAACGCAATCGCCACGAAAGGGCCCATCGACATGAGCGATTCCCTGCTGCCGGTGTCGAGGTCATGCGTGATCACTGCCGTACCGGCGAGCGCAAACCGGTCGCCCAGCAGGTTCTGCAGCCGCTCCACCATCGCCCCGCGTTCCGCTAACTCCATGCCCTCCTTCGGCAAAACCAGCAGCGCGGCATGCCGACCATCCTCGCTCACCAGGTATGCGCTTAAGGGTGCCCGGGGCCCTTCTTCCTCGTCTGCCACGAAGGGCGGAGCGATCACATGGGCCACGCCCGGCAGCGCCTTCAATTCCCGGCGCAGCTTGGCCCATTCCGCGGCCTGCTCCGGCAGCCTCTCCCCCCGCATGGCCGCCACGATCATCGACCCGTCCCCGAACTTCTCGCGGAACTCCTTCAGCGCGACCATTCCCTCTGAATCAGCCGGTAGCCAGGATTCCGGCGTATTGTCAAACCGAAGATGACGCAACTGCATACCCAGCGCCAGCGTCAATAGCAATGTGACCGTGAAAATCGGGAGAGGACGAACCATGAGCACTCTATTGGATGATAAGGGAGTGAGGCTGCTTTTCTTCTTCTGGTTCCTGTCCGCTCCCGTTCTGGCCCAAACCTGCTCGGTCACTCTCGCCGCCAATGGGGTCAACAGCAGCAAGGGCGTCATCGGTTTCGTCCTCTTTGCTTCGCCCGCGGGCTGGCCGGAAGATTATAAGAAGGGCCTGCAGTCCACTGCCATGCCTGCCAAACCCGGCACCGTTGAAGTCAAGCTTTCCGGCATCACTCCCGGCCGTTATGCTGCCGTTGCTCTCCACGACGAAAACGAGAACCAAAAGATTGACAAGAAAGGCAGCGGCCGGCCCAAAGAGGGCTATGGCATCTCCCGCAACCCCAAAGTCGGCCTCCGCGCGCCCAAGTTTGAGGCCGCCGCCTTTGATCTCAAATGCAACGACCGCATTGAGGTCACGCTCCGCTACCCCAAGCCCACCGAGAAATAAGCACAAAAATATTTGATTTCAATCCGCAAAACGTCTTGCGGGGGGCATCAATTCTTACGACACTCAAAGTGAATCTTTATTTTTGGAGGACCTCTAGAATTGAGCCTGAAGTTAGCCGAACCCACCGAGCGCTGGACCACCACCGACGCCGCGGAACTTTATGATGTCGCCAGCTGGGGCAAAGGCTACTTTAACGTCGGTGCCAACGGCAATCTCCAGGTCCATCCCGAGAAAAATCCTCAACGCCAGATCGATCTCAAGAAACTGGTCGACGAACTCGGCCTCCGCGGCATCCAGGCCCCGATCCTGATCCGTTTCGGTCAGATCCTGAAGCATCGTCTCGCCGAGATCCACCAAGCCTTCCTGACTGCCATCGCGGACCACAATTACAAGAACAAGTACGTCTGCGTTTTCCCCATCAAGGTCAACCAGCAGCGCCAGGTTGTCGAAGAAGTCTACGCCTACGGCCGCCCCTTCGGCTTTGGACTTGAAGCTGGCTCCAAGCCGGAACTTCTCGCCGTTCTCGGCGTCGCCGACAACGATACGCCCATCGTCTGCAATGGCTTCAAGGATGACGAATACATTGAGATGGTCATGCTCGCCCGCAAGATCGGCCGCGACATCACCCCCATCGTCGAAAAGTACACCGAGCTCGAACTCATCATCAAGTACGCCCAGAAAGTCGGCGTCAAACCCGCCATCGGGATCCGCATCAAGCTGGCCAGCCGTGGCTCCGGCCGCTGGAAGAGCTCCGGCGGTTACCGCTCCAAGTTCGGCCTCACCGTCAGTGAAGCGCTCCGTGCCGTCGAACATCTCAAGAGCCTCGGCATGGCCGATTGCCTCAAGCTGCTCCACTTCCATCTCGGCAGCCAGATCACCAACATTCGCCAGATCAAAGGCGCGGTAACCGAAGCCGCCCGTTGCTACGCCGGCATGAAGAAGGCCGGTGCCGGTCTGGAAATCCTCGACGTTGGCGGCGGCCTGGGCATCGATTACGACGGCTCGCAAACCGACTTTGAATCCAGCGTCAACTACACTCTCAACGAGTACGCCGCCGACGTCGTCTATCACATCCAGAATGTTTGCGACGAGGCCGAGATCCCGCACCCCGTCATCATGACCGAGAGCGGCCGCGCCATTGCCGCTTATCACAGCCTGCTTGTCTTTAACGTGCTTGGGGTTAGCGGATTCGGCAATGAAGAAGTTCCCCAGTCGCTTCCTGAAGATGCCGAGCAGCCTCTCATCGATCTCTTTGAAACCTTGAAAGGCCTTACGCAAAGGAATCTCCAGGAAAGCTTCCACGACGCCCAGCAGTCGCTCGATAGCGCCCTCAACCTCTTCAGCCTCGGCTACATGTCGCTCGAGCAACGCGCCATGTGTGAGAGCCTTTACTGGGCCATCGGCCGCCGCATCCAAAGGATGGTCGGCTCCCTCGATGAAGTGCCGGAAGAACTCGAAAACCTCGATTCAGCACTATCTGATACTTACTTCTGCAACTTCTCGCTCTTCCAGTCGATGCCCGACAGTTGGGCTGTCAAGCAACTCTTCCCCCTCATGCCGATTCACCGGCTGGAGGAACGTCCCACCGCCAATGGCGTCCTTGGTGACATTTCCTGCGATTCCGATGGCAAGATCGACATGTTCATTGACCGTCGCGACGTCAAGAAATTTCTGCCCCTGCACCATTTCGATGGTCAGCCCTATTACCTGGGGGCTTTCCTTGTCGGCGCTTACCAGGAAATTCTCGGCGACTTGCACAACCTGCTCGGCGACACTCACGCCGTTCACGTCAGTCTTGATGATTCCAACGAAAATATCATCGAGGCCGTCATCCGTGGCGATACCGTTCGCGAAGTCCTGGATTATGTCCAGTTCTCCAGCAAAGACCTGCAGGAGAAGTTCCGCCGCGACGTGGAAACCGCCGTTCGTCAGGGCAAGATCGGTTATGAGGAATCGGGCCGTCTATTGCGCTTTTACGAAGAAGGCATGCACGGCTACACCTACCTCGAAGACGTCCACGAGCGCTAGGTTACTGCACCCGGAAGTCCCAGACCATCAAGTTGACTTTCCCGTCGGTGAATTCGATCCACGCGTATTCGCCCACGGGCAGGTCCTCTTGCGGCCAGATCTTGTACAGCCCCTCGCCCAATTGCTGCCGGAAAATTTCCAACTCCTGCCGCTCCTCGTAATTTTCCTTGCTGATCGGGATGATCTGTACCACCTCCACCACCCGCGCGCCTTTTTTTGGTGTCAGCTTCACCAGTCCAAATTGCTGCGGCTTTGAGAGCCGCAGGTAAACCTCCGGCCGCTTCTCATTTACAACGAAGGCCGCCATTTCCCCGTTCAATTCCACCGTAGCCTTGCCGGCCACAAGCGGAATCGGCGAAAGCAGCTTCAGGACCTGCCGCTTCTTATCCGTCACAATCGAAGATTCCGCGAGTGTCAGGGGTATCACTTTGTTATCTGCCCCCAGGCGGTACATGCCCGGCTCCTCCGGAATGCTCGCCACAATGCGACGCATCTCCCGCTCCATCTTCGCTTCATCCGCGATTACTTCCCGCTCCTGCTTTCTGGATTCTTCCCGCGCCCCCAATTCCTTCTGAGTCTTGGTCAGGTCAATCAGTTCTGCCGGAATTTCTTCCCAATCCCCACGCTCCACGGAATAGTAAACAACGCGGTCCCCTTCCACTTTGTGCTCGCGCACCATGTGGTGTCCGCCATCCTTCAAATAGAGGCGGTAGCTTTGCGCCGCGGCCAGCGCAAGCGCCATAATCAATAGGCTGAGGAAAAAACGCCTCATGCCCACAGCATACAAGGGAAAATGAAGCAGTGAACTATCGCAAGTTGGGAAAGACCGGCATTGAGGTCAGTGAGATCGGTTATGGTGCCTGGGGCATCGGTGGCAAACAGTGGTTGGGAAGCGACGACAAGTCGAGCCTGGTGGCTCTGAGACGCGCCTTTGAGCTTGGCCTGAATTTCATCGACACCGCTCTGGCCTACAATGAGGGGCACAGCGAAACGCTCGTTGGGCAGGTTGTCCGCGAGGTCGGCGCACAAGTTTACGTCGCCACCAAGATTCCTCCCAAGAACCGGATCTGGCCCGCTGCCCCGGGCGTCGGCCTCGAAGAAGTCTTCCCTTACGACTATGCCATCGAGTGCACCAATACCAGCCTCACCAACCTGGGCGTCGAGCAAATCGATCTTCAGCAATTTCATGTCTGGAACCCCATCTGGTTCTTCCAGGACGAATGGCGTCGCGCCATTGAAGACCTCAAGGCGAGCGGCAAGGTTAAATTCTTTGGCGTATCCATCAACGACCATCAGCCCGAATCGGCCCTGGACGTCGTCTCGAGCGGCCTTATCGACACCGTCCAGGTCATCTACAACGTCTTTGAACAATCACCCGAGCGATGGCTATTCCCCGCGTGCGAAGAACACGGCGTTGGCGTTCTGGCCCGCGTCCCGCTTGATGAAGGCTCCCTCACCGGCACGCTCAAGCTCGACTCCGAATTTGAGGAAGGCGACTTCCGTGCCTGGTACTTCCGCGATGGCCGCCTGAAAGAAGTTATTCCCCGCATTGAAGCACTCGATGAGGACACAGCAGGCATCTCCGGCACCCTCGCCCAGCGCTGCCTCCGCTTCTGTCTCACCCACCCGGCTGTCTCGACTGTCATCCCCGGTATGCGCCGAACTGCTACGGTTGACCTGAACTGCGCGGTCAGCGGCTTTGGCTCGCTCACCGAGGAAGAACTGGCCATATTCCGCCGTCACGTCTGGCTCAAGAATTTCTACCGCTAGCTCGGCGACGAAACCGATTCAAGTATCAAATCAGGTAAACAACCGGCATCGGAATACAATGAATTAGAGGTCCTCTGATGGCAAAACTTGACTGGTCGCAATGTCCTGCCGTCGAAAGCATCCCGGGCAAGGTGAGTGGTGCATGGGTGCTGAAAGGCACTCGTATGCCCGTGCAAACGATCTTCGAAAACCTTGAGGCTGGTCTCTCGGTCAAAGAAATTACTGAAGTATTCGATGTGACTGAGCAGGAAGTCAAAGCCGTACTTCATTTCGCCACTCAGAGCCTGGAAAAAGCGCCCGCGCACGGATGAAGATTCTCTTCGACAACGGCACACCCAATCCAATTTCGCGCTGTCTTGTCGGGCACGAAGTATCTTTTGCCAGGCAAATCGGCTGGCATGAACTCAAGAATGGCGAGTTGCTGCGGGAAGCGGAGCAAGCCGGTTACGAGTTACTTCTCACTTCGGACAAGAATATTCGTTATCAGCAAAATCTTTCCGGGCGCAGAATTGCTATTGTCGTTCTCGGCAATCAGCAGTGGCCGGATGTGAAACTCCATCTTGACCGCATTGTTGCTGCTGTGGATGCCGCGATCCCAGGCAGCTATGTAGAAGTCGAGATTCCGCACAAGATCTAGTCCAGCAAAGATTTGAGCGTCCCCCTTGATGAAGGATCCCTCACGGGCACGGCCCAACTCGACTCCCTGTCCGATGAAGGCGACTTCCGCGCCCGGTACTTCCGCGACGGCCGCCTCCGATAAGTCACCCCCGCGTTGAAGCTTTCGACGAAGACACTGCCGACATCTCCGGCACTCTCGCCCATAGCTGCCTCCGCTTTTGCTGTCAAGACGTCCAAATTTCGTCCAACGAATTTTTACCCGAGAGCCGATTTGCCCGACGGACAAATTCAGTGACAGAATAAAGCCATGAAGCGTCCATTTGCGGCGAGCGTTTGGCGAGAAGGTGACTGGTACGTTGCACAATGCCTTGAGATGGATGTCGCGAGCCAAGGTGAAACCGAAGCTGAAGCTTTAACCAATCTGAAGGAAGCTTTGGAACTTTACTTTGAACCGCCAAAAGCCACTCGTCCGCCACAGGTGCGCTTAATCGAGGTTGAGGTTGGCGCGGCTTAAGCCAGAACCCTTCCGCGAAGTCAAACGCCGCCTCCAAGCCGCCGGCTTTGTAGAAGTCAGCCAGAAGGGCAGCCACTTAAAATTTGTTCGCCGCGTAGAGTTAATCGTTGACACCGTAATCGTGCCAAGAAAGAACGAAATTCCTGTGGGAACACTTCGCAGTATTCTCAATCAAGCTCACCTTGAAGTTGAAGAATGGGAAGCTCTCTGACTGCGGAAGTGATGCGATAGGGATTTCAGCTTTAAAGCTCCTGGAGAATCTCTAGATGGGACTCGCGCGCTGTCCCTGGCCGAAATCGAACCTCATGCCTTGTTCCATCTGCTAACTCCTCAACGTAGCGGCCAAATTCGTCCACAAATACAATGGAGTGCCCGGCAGACAGGACATTTTGTCGCGCCCGAAGTCCAGCCGCCATGGCCGCTTGCGCGAACTCTTCAGTGAATCTGGGCAGCACACATTGTCTTAGTGTCTCGCAGTTATGCGAAGGAAGTGGCAAGCCGGCGCAGTGCATGCCGTCGGCTACAACAATGCCGCCCCAAAGCAAACCCCCAGCCTCCAAATTAAACAACCTCCCCACCACCCGCGTTACATTGGAGCTTTACCCTCCACAATGCCGGAAAAGCAATACCAACACCAAGCCATCGAAGAAAAGTGGCACTCCCGCTGGGAGCAAGACCCCGCTATCTACAAAACGCCGGTCAACCCCACCCGGAAGTATTACGTCCTCGAAATGCTTCCCTATCCCAGCGGCAAGCTGCACATGGGCCACGCGCGCAATTACTCCATCGGCGATGCCCTCGCCCGCTTCATGCGCATGCGCGGCTATGACGTCCTCCACCCCATGGGTTGGGACGCCTTCGGACTCCCCGCCGAAAACGCCGCCCTCAAGTCCGGCCGCCAGCCCCGCGAATGGACCCTGCAGAATATCGCCTCCATGAAGAAAGGGCTCAAGCGCCTCGGCTTCTCCCTTGACTGGGATCGCGAAATCGCCACCTGCGAGCCGGAATACTACCGCTGGAATCAGTGGTTCTTCCTGTGCATGTACGAACGCGGCCTTGCTTACCGCAAGCAGTCTCTGGTCAACTGGTGCCCCCAGTGCGCCACCGTACTCGCTAATGAACAGGTTGTTGATGGTTGCTGCTGGCGTCATGAAGGTACCCCCGTTGAGCAGCGCAGTCTCGAACAGTGGTTCCTTAAAACCACCGCTTATGCCGAAGAACTCCTCACCGACCTGAAAGCGCTCGAAGACGGCTGGCCCGACCGCGTGCTCACCATGCAGCGCAACTGGATCGGCAAGAGCGAAGGCGCTGAAGTCGATTTCACCCTTGACGGTGACCCCTCCCGCAAGATCCGCGTCTTCACCACCCGTGTCGACACGATCTACGGCGCAACCTGCGTCATCCTCGCCCCGGAACACCCCTGGGCCGCCGAACTCGTCGGGCCCACCCAAGAGGCGCGCCTCAAAGCGATGGTCGATGACCAAAGCCGCAAAGACCCTGCCAGCCTCGATAAGGATGGCTTCGCCACCGGGCGCTTTGCTGTCAATCCTTTCAACGGCGCACTCACTCCCATCTGGATCGGCAACTTCGTCCTGATGGGCTACGGCACCGGCGCCGTGATGGCGGTCCCCGCTCACGACGAGCGTGACTTTGAATTCTGCACCAAGTATGAAATCCCCATCGTGCCCGTCGTCAAGCCGGCCGAAGGCGAACTTGCCCTCCCTTACACCGACTACGGCATCAGCATGGATTCGGGCGACTTCTCCGGCTTGCCTACTGCTGAGGCCCGCCGTCAGATGACGGCACTTGCGGAAGCGCAAGGCTTCGGCCAGGGTGCCATCACCTATCGCCTCAAGGATTGGGGCATCTCCCGCCAGCGTTATTGGGGCACTCCCATCCCCATGGTGCATTGCGCCACTTGTGGCGTCGTCCCCGTCAAGGAATCTGACCTCCCGGTCCTCCTTCCGCTGGATGTCGAAATTACTGGTGCTGGCGAATCTCCCCTGGCCCGCCACGAAACTTTCTGGAAGACCACTTGCCCCAAGTGCGGTGCTGCCGCACGTCGCGAAACCGACACGATGGACACCTTTGTCGATTCCTCGTGGTACTTCTATCGCTATTGCGACCCCCACAATTCCACGGCACCCTTTGACCCGGCCGTGGTTGCCCAATGGTTCCCCATCGACCAATATATCGGTGGGGTCGAACACGCCATCCTCCACCTCATCTACTCGCGTTTCTGGACCAAGGTCATGCGGGATCTCGGCCTCATCACCAACTCAGAGCCGACCCGCAAACTCTTCACCCAGGGCATGGTTCTCAAGGATGGCGCCAAGATGTCCAAGAGCCTTGGCAACATCGTTGACCCCGAAGAGCTGGTTGTGGATTTTGGTGCCGACACTTGCCGACTCTACGTTCTCTTCGCCGCTCCTCCCGACAAAGACATGGACTGGCAACAGACCGGCGTCGAGGGCCAGCACCGCTTCCTCGGCCGCGTCTACCGCTTTGTCACCCGTAACGCAGACCGCCTGGAAACAGCCCCGGGCGAACTCAGCGCAAGCGACAAGCGCGCCCTCCGCAAGCTCCACCAGACCATTGCCAAGATCACTCTTGACTTTGAGCAGCGCTGGCACTTCAACACCTGCATCGCCGCGCTGATGGAACTCACCAACGAGCTTTATCTCTGCGAAGAGGGCCTCAGTTCCGCGTCGCTGCCCGAGATCCTCAAGTCCCTGACACTGCTGCTCGAACCATTTACGCCCTTCCTTGCTGCGGAACTTTGGGAAGAAATCGGCCAAGTCGGTCCCGTCTGCCAGCACTCCTGGCCAACGGTCAACGAGGCCTGGCTTGTTGAAGACGAAATCGAAATCCCCGTTCAAGTCAACGGCAAGCTGCGCGGCAAGATCATCGTCCCCAATGGCGCTTCGAAAGAAGATCTTGAAGCCGCTGCGCGCAAGGACGAAAAGGTCGTCGCCTTCATTGCCGGCAAGGAGATTGCCAAGGTGATCGCCTTGCCTGGCAAGCTCGTCAATATCGTGGTCAAGGGTTAACCAATGCGCGCTCTCGCTCTCCTGCTGCTCGCTTCACTGAGTTACGCAGCCGACGAGCCCGGGCGCGTCTTCCTGATATCACTCGACGGCATGGGCTTTCATGCCTACTCGGAAGACCCCGCCGCTACCGAGCTCAAGACCATGAAGCGCCTTGCGGCCGAGGGCATCTACGCACCCATGCAGGCAGCCTTCCCCAGCCTCACTGCTCCCGGACACGCCAGTATCTGGACCGGCGTCTACGGCGACAAGAATGGGGTCACCGCCAACCAGGTTCCGCTTGCGTTTGACCGCCGCGCCATCGGCTTTCGCGCTGAGCAACTCAAGGCAGAAACCTTCTGGGTGAAGGCCGCCCGCCAGGGCGTCACTTCTCTTGCACTCAATCCGACCCAAGGCTTCCCCTGTACGGAATTCAATAGCGGATCCAAGGTCACTCTCCTCAACGGCTACCAGACTGCTCAAGTCTCTCCCCCGCGTGTCCTGCACGGCAAAGATGCCGAGTGGCTGCCCGGTCCGCCCGCCGGCTTCGTCGCCCCGCGCGGTTCCCGCCGGCCTGTCCAATTTTTCCAATACGTCTCCGGTCGCCTGCAGGTCGCCGGTGCCGTGTTTGCCAAGAGCGCCCGTTACGACACCATTCGTCTGAGCGCCCAGGGTGCCCGCCGCTATGTCGATGCCCCGCTCAAGGACGCCGAGGCCATGCCTATCCGCACCGGTGCCGCCACCCGCCCCTTAGCCCGCTATTTCAGTGAAGCCTTGCCCGTCGCCGGGATTACGGCTGTCCACTTCCGCCTCTTCGATCTCGCCGCCGATGGCAAAGATTTTCACCTCTATCAAACCGAGGCGAAGGAAATCAGCATCTGCCAAGACGGCCCGAATCAATCGGAAGCCCTCAAGCGTCGCCTGCTGTCTTCCGCCGGAGCCTTCATCGGCAACGGTGCCGGCTCCTTCTACCAGGACGGCTCCTTCGGCCCGCCCCGCACTAATGGCCTCGCCGAGCGCCGCTGGATGGAAACTCTCGAACTCCACGCCCGCCAGACCATGCGCCATACCCGCGCGCTGATGGATCAGTTCAACCCTCGCCTGCTGGTCGATTACATCTCGACGCCCGACGATCTGCTGCACGTCTTCTGGGGCCATTACGTTGAGGGCGACCCCTTCCAGGAACCCTACCGCCGCTGGGGCTACCAGATTGTCGATTGGCGCATCAACGAAGTCAAGCAACTCCTCCGTGAGCCGGACCATCTGGTGATCGTCAGTGACCACGGCATGACGCACGCACGCAAAGAGATTCATCTCAATGCGCTACTCGCCGAGCTCGGTTATGCAGGTCGGGTCTGGGGTCAGGATTCCTTCTTGCGCCTCAAAGACCACTCGGATCGCGCGCTACTGGAGGAGGTCCAGGCCAAGCTCTCCGCCTATCGCGACGGCGAAACACCGCTATTCACCGAGTGGTTCTGGCCTTCTGAAGCCAATGCCAAATTCGGCATTGGCGGCCCGACTGGCGGCGATCTTTACTTTGATGTCGCTCCCGGTTATTACGTCACCACGAGCGAAGTGAAGCCCGTCGTACAGCCTTACAAGTCTCCTCGCGGCGTCCACGGCCCCCTGCCCACCCGCACGGAACTCCTCGCCCTCTTCATCGCCTACGGTCCCGATCTCCAATCCCGCCCCGCCTCCCTCCGCACGATTGAAGTCGCCCCAATTGTCCTCAAGCTCCTTGGCGTGGAGCCGTAAGCTCGCCAGACCGTTCTGGCACTAGACTGCTGTCAGGAATTTTTGCAAGATGCAGGAATCTGGACTCATCGTCTCCAACCCAAAAGTCATGCTGGGCAAGCCAGTCATACGCGGAACCCGAATCACTGTAGAACTGATTCTTGAGAAATTTGCGGCCGGCTGCACAGAAGAGGAAATTCTCCTCGCCTATCCCCACATTACTCGCGAAGGAGTCCCTGCCGCGCTCGCCT
>CAZECF010000081.1:0-20902 GCA_964510335.1 uncultured Bryobacter sp.
CAGGAGTTTTGTACGAGTACAAGAGTGAGTGGGCTGAGGGTTTCTTTCATACGGCAGAGGGCTGGGTGATCTTCATGTTCGCCTTAACTCTTCTGCTCGCCTTCCACCGCTTTGCTCTCTGGTTTTACAAAGGAATTGTCAATGCAAGATCCCAAGCCCGCCCGTAGTTCCCAGCTCAAGTCAACCGTCCTGATCCTTTCGGTGTTGCTCGCCGGCCAGGCCGCCGCCTTTCACTCCTTCACACGTTCGGAAAAAGCCGCCGCCGCCCCTCCGCTCAAGGGCCTTTCGGTCCAACTTGGCTCATGGCTAAAGGTCGGCGAAAGCGAAGTCGATGCCGCAACCCAGGAAGTGCTCCAAGCGGATGACACCCTGAATCGCTCCTACTTCAACCCCCAGTTCGGCCGCAACGCCAATCTCTTCGTCGCTTCGTTCCGCAGCCAGCGCTATGGTGCAGCGCCGCATTCCCCCAAAAATTGTCTTCCCGGCAGCGGCTGGACTCCGCTTGTCAATGACCGGGTCTACGTCACCATTCCCAACCGGCCCGAACCCATTCACGTCAATCGCTACATCATCCAGCGTGCCGAATCCAAGAGCCTCGTTCTCTACTGGTACCAAAGCCGCGATCGTGCCGTTGCCAGCGAATACGAAGCGAAACTCTACACGATGGTTGACGCCATCAAGGACAATCGCACCGACACTGCCCTCGTCCGGGTCATTATCGGGCTCCCTCTTGACGCCTCAAGCGATGAGGCCCTCAAAGTCGCGGAAGACTTTATTCGCTCTTTCTACGCACCCCTCCGGCAATATCTCCCGTCCTAGTCTGTAGACCGTCCTTTTTCGACCCTTTGTTATACTGAGGGCAATCACAAAAGGCGAGGTCCAATACTATGAGGATCCAAAAAGCTGCACCTTACTTCGCCTCGACTTTCTTGGCAGCCATACTTGCGTCCTCGGCCCCAATTGCCGCTCAGCAACCCGCTGCTCCCCCGCCTCCTGACCAACCCGTAATCCAGACTCTCCCCCCACCTGCTCGTGTCAATATCCAACGGCGTGAAGGCGCGCCGCTCAAGCCAGAAGATGCTGAGGCCTCACGCCCCGCCAATCTTCGCATTGACACCAATCTGGTTCTGATTCCCGTCTCTGTTACCGACCCCCTCAATCGCTTCGTCACCGGCCTCGAACGCGAAAACTTCAAAATCTTTGAAGACAAGATCGAGCAAACCATTGCCCAATTCGCCAGCGAAGATGCCCCCCTCTCGGTAGGTCTCGTTTTTGACACCTCCAACAGCATGGGCTCCAAGCTCCAGAAAAGCCGCCAGGCCGCCGCCCAGTTCTTCAAAACTGCCAACCCTGAAGACGAATTTTTCCTCATCCAGTTCAATGACCGCCCCGAAATGGTGGTCCCCTTCACTGCCAACCCGGAAGAAATCCAGAACCGCCTCACCTTCACCCAGGCCAAAGGCCGCACCGCCCTTCTGGACGGCATCTACCTCGCCATGAACCAGATGAAGAAGGCCAAGAATCCCCGCAAGGCCGTCCTGGTTATCTCTGACGGCGGTGACAATTCCAGCCGCTACACCGAAAGCGAAATCAAGAATCTTGTCCGCGAAGCCGATGTCCAGCTCTATGCCATCGGCATCTTTGAAGCTATCGGTGCCCGCGGCCGCACGGCCGAAGAACTGTCCGGCCCCGGCCTGCTCAACGATCTCGCCGAGCAAACCGGCGGTAAACATTTCTCAGTCGAAAACATCAACGAACTTCCCGACGTCGCTGCTAAAATTGGCATCGAGCTTCGCAACCAATACCTCATCGGCTACTCGCCGAAAAACCAGGGCCGCGATGGGAAATATCGCAAAGTCCAGGTCAAACTCGTACAGCCAAGAGGCCTTCCCCCACTCCGGCCCTCCTGGCGGCAAGGATACTATGCACCGCAACAATAGCCGCCGCGCTTTTCTCGCGGCCGCTGTCACCGCGCCCGTGCTCTTCTCCCAAGAGCAGGAAGACCCCGTCTTCCGCTCCGACACCCGGCTCGTCGTCTTGCACGCCACCGTCGTCGACAATAAGGGCAAGATCGTCACCGACCTCCTGCGCCCTGCTTTCCGCGTCTTCGAAAACAACGTCGAGCAGCCCATCAAAATCTTCCGTCGCGAGGATGTCCCCATCTCCCTCGGCGTCATTGTCGACAACTCCGGTAGCATGCGCCTCCGCCGCAACAAGGTGGAAACCGCCGCTCTTCAATTAGTCAAAGCCTCCAACCGCCAGGACGAAGTCTTTGTGGTCAATTTCAACGACGACGCTTTTCTCGATGTCGATTTCACTGGCGACGTCAAGAAAATGCAGGACGGCCTCACCCGCATTGACGCCCGCGGCGGCACTGCCATGTATGACGCCATCAGCATGTCTATCGATCACGTCAAGGCCAAGGGCAAACGCGACAAGAAGGTCTTGATGCTGATCACCGACGGAGCCGACACGGCCAGCAAAACTTCCCTCGAAAAGCTGATCTCCCAATCCCACACTACCGACGCAGTAATTCACGCTATCGCCCTGCTCGATGAAGAAATTCCCCGTGAAGCCAAGAAGGCCAAGCGCGCCCTCGAAACGATCACCAAAGCGACCGGCGGACTCTGCTTTTTCCCCAAAACCCTCGAAGAAGTCGATGCTCTTGCCCTCGAAGTGGCCCACGACATCCGCAACCAGTACGTGATTGGCTACTCCCCCCTCGTCCAGGAACTCGACGGCACCTTCCGCTCCATCAAGGTCACTGCCACCGGTCCCAACCGCCCCACGGTTCGTACCCGCTCCGGCTACTACGCCGGTTCGCCCCGCGGCGCCACCCGTTCCAGCCTCGTCAAATAACCCATGCTTGCCTTCCTCTGGAAAGCCTCCCGCGGCTACCGGCTTCGCCCTTGGGCCAGCCCCTATTTGCGTTGGCGCATGGAAACCTATTGGGGTATCCACGCCGAAACCATTACCTTCCGCGAGTTCTGGACTTTCCTTTGGACCCATCGCGCCGACATGTGGCGCTTTCTCCGCTGGGCCGGCAGGATGAGCTAAAGGTTTTGCGTCACCTTCGATAACGACCGAGGCTGATCCGGATTCAGGCCCTTCTCCGCCGCCAGATACGCTGCAAACATCTGCCCCGGAATGATATACGGAATCGGCGTGAAGATCTCCGGAATCGCCACCGGAATCCGGATGCCACGCCGCTTCGATTCAAACACCGGCTTGTTGCTCTTATCCGTCACGATCATCGTCTCGTGCGTCGTCCCGTCCATCCGCGCCAGCAACTCCGTAATGGGCGGCGTCGTCACCCCCGACGGCGCAAACACGAAGACCGGAAAGTGCGGGTCCACCATCGCAATCGGTCCGTGCAGCAAATCCGCACTCGAAAACCGCTCTGCAATCACGTAGCACGTTTCCATCATCTTCAACGCAAACTCAAACGCATTCCCGTAATTGAGCCCGCGTCCCACCACCACCGCATGCTGCATAAAGCGGTACCGCCCGCTCAGCTCCGCCACCTTCGGCTCCAGCTTCAAAGCCTTTTCCGCCAACTCCGGCAGCTTCTCCAGATCCTTCTTCGCCAGCTTGCCGCCCAGCGCATAGGCCAGCAGGTACATCGCCAGCATCTGCCCCGTATACGTCTTCGTCGCCGCTACGGATTTCTCTTTCCCCGCCCGCACCAGAATCGTCGCATGCCCCAACTTCGCCAGCGTCGAGTCCGCTTCGTTCGTAATCCCCAGCGTAAAGGCCCCAAACTCCTTGGCCTTCTCCAGCACCAGATTCGTGTCCGTCGATTCGCCCGATTGCGAAATCGCCACCACCAGCGTGTCTTCCAGATCCATCTTCGCGTTGTACAACGTGTACAGGCTTGGCGCTGCCAGTGACACCGGAATCCCGGTCAACATCTCCAGGAGATACCGTCCAAACTGCGCTGCGTTATCGCTCGTCCCCCGCGCCGCCAGCACAATCAGCCGCGGTGGGAACGCCTCAAACTGCTCCTTCAGCTTCTCAATGCCCTTCCACTCCTGCTTCAGCGTCCGGGCGAGTGCTTCCGGCTGTTGACGAATCTCTTCAAGCATCTTTGACATAAAAAACCTGGCCTCCAGATGGGAGAAGGGGCGTGAGTGTTTTGCCACTCGTCGCCCCTTCGCCGCGTCGTTCGGGAATATCCCTTACTTTGTAACTTCTTTGTCCCCTTCTTGTCGGGGTATTTTCAGAATAACATCTGCTGCGCGTCCGGCTCTTTCGCTTTCACTTTTTTCCGCGCCGCCGGCCGCTTCCGGCTGCCATGCCGCTTTGCCACCCGCTGCGCCTCTTCCCGCGTCCCGCCCTGCTTCCTCACGGCGGCAATCCGCGCTCGCGCCACGGCCAGCGCTTCCCGGTGCTCCACCACGGGCTCCACCCGCTCTTCCCCCAACCATTGCTTGACAAAGATCCCTTCCGGGTCCTGGTCGAGTGCCTGCTTCAGCGGCGAATACATCCGCAGCGTATTGATCCCCGTCGTCCCCGATTGCATCTGAAATTGGCTGTAATGGATCCCCGGCTCATAATCCACAAAGAGCTTCGCCAAATGCTGCGCCGGCCGCCGCCAATCCAGAAACAGATGATAGGAAGAAAAACTCACCAGCATCGCCCGCATTCGGAAGTTGATCCACCCCGTCCGCTCCAGCATCCGCATGCACGCATCCACCAGCGGATAGCCCGTCCGCCCTTCCTTCCACGCCGCAAACCATTCCTCGTTCCAGTGCGGCTCCCGCATCCCGTCATACGCCCGCACAAAATTCTCAAACTCGATCCGCGGCTCATCCTCCAGCTTCTGCATGAAGTGACACCGCCAATGCAGCCGCGCATCAAAGGCCCGCAACGCCCGCTTCCAGCTAGCAGCTTCTCCCTCACTCAATTGCGCAATCCTCCGCCTCGTCGCCTGCACCACTTGCCGCGTCGAAAGATTCCCGTAAGCCAGATACGGTGACAAGCGGCTGCAACTCGCCTCCGCCGTCAACGGGCTCGACATCTCCAGGTGATACCTTACCCCGCGCATCGCCAGAAAACTCCCCAACGTCTCCCACGCTTCCTGCTCGCCTCCCCGCTGCGCCAGATCCCGCCGGTCTGGCCCCAACTCCAACTCCGGCACCCCCGTCGCCTCCAGCGAAGGCATCAGCCGCCCCGGTGCCTCCACCACTTCCTCCGCCATCCGCTGCTCCCAGTTCCTCGCCCAGCCGTCCCTCGATTTCAGCCGCCGTACTACTCCATTAGCCGCAAACTCCGTCACCGGCGTATTAGTTTCCCTCGCCCACTTCCGCACCCGCCGGTCCCGTTGATAACTCGTCCAGTTCCCCGTCTCCTCATGCGCCCACAAGTGCGCCACCGGCAACTGTCGCAGTACCTCCACTGCCTCACCCATCCTTACCACCAAACCCTGCCCCATCTCCCGCAACCGATCATCCAGCTCCACCAGGCTCGCCCGCACAAAGCTCCAGTGCGACACATCAAAATCCGGCGACTCCAGCCACTCCGGCTCCACGATGTACAACGGCAACACCGGCCCCCGCTTCGCCGCCTCCACCAGCGGACGATGGTCTTCCACCCTCAGGTCCCGCTTAAACCAAACCACCTGATACTTCATTTGCCAAATACAACCGGCTCCACCTTCTTCCAATACTTCGCAAACCGCTTCAAATCCAGTTGCCCCCGGTAATCCACAAAGGGCACCGCGGGCAATACTTCCACCGTCGTCCGGCCCTCGAGCTGCCGCACCTGCTCGGCAAATCGCGGATTCACGCTCGCCACCGTCACGATCTTTCCCGGCCGCCTCGCCAGCAACTTCTCCACCACACTGCCCCGCTCAATCTCACACGGCAATTCGAGCAGCGTCTCATACAGAAAGCCAATCCTCTTCAGGGACCACGCTTCGCCTTCAATCTCAATTTCGTCAAACACAAAGAGCGCCGCCGCCGCGGGATACTTCCGATACGCCGGGTTCTCCGCACCCAAACAATCCGGATGCAGCCAGATCAATTCCTTCATCGCACTTCAATCCGGAAGAGTTTCTCTTCCAGCTCCTCATAACTGCCCTCAAACTCGCATCGCCCCCGCAATTCGCACTGCTTGCAATACTTCCCGCCCGTATACTTTTCCAGATTCTCCCGGTTGAAGAAATACGGCTTGTGCGAAAACGTGCTCGCCACCCATTGCCACGACAAATTATTCGATGCCGGGTCCCCGTCCAGCAAATGCGTCAGAAAGAAGCGCGCCCCGGCCTGCCACTTCACCCGCTGGAAGTGCACCACGTAAGCCGCAAACCACATCCGCGCGTGATTGTGCAGATAGCCGGTCTCGCGCAGCTCAACCACAAAGGCATCCATGCAGGCCAGCCCCGTCTGCCCCTCGCGGATCTCCTCCGGCAACACCGCCGCATAAGCCCCCGCCGGCAAGCCCGTCTTCATTTCCTCGCGGTCTTCCCAAATCCCGCGCCCCATCACCGCATAGAGCCGCTGCCAGTAATCCCGCCACGCCAGTTCCGTTACAAATTTGGCCGCATGCAACCTATCCCGTACTCGCGCAAAGGCTAAATCCTTGGCCTGCTTCAACGTAACAATTCCGTGCCGGATATACGGCGACAGCCTCGTCACATTGCCTTCAAGATAATTCCGGTTGAAGCCATATTGCGCCGGGGCCATCCCGCCCAGCAATCGCTCCGCTTCCCGCCGCCCCCCGCGGATCGGGCTCAGGTGCCCATCCCGCGCCGCCGCCTGCGGAAACTCTTCCGCCAGATAAGCAGCCATCTCTTCCCGGCTTGAAAATTCACGTCGCATTAGCCACGCCCTTTCCCGGCGCTCTTATTCCGCCGGCAGCGCTCGCTGCAATATTGTACCTGCGCCCAGTCCCGCTCCCATTTCTTGCGCCACGCAAAAGGACGCTGGCAAACCAGGCAACTCTTGGTTGGTAAATTTTGTTTCTTGACGCCCTTCATCCCAAGCCTTGCGGCCCGGTACTGCCACTGGGCCTAAAAAGTTACGTTTCGTGCTTGCCGGATATTGGGGTTTTCCAGCAACTGCGCCAGCACATGCTCCGGAACCACGGCATCACACGAAATGATCGCCGTAGCCTTGAACGGCCCATGATCGTTAGCCGCCGCTTCTTCCCGGCCGAGCGAGAAATTGGCAATGTTGATGCCATTCTTGCCCATCACCGTTCCCACATATCCGATGACGCCCGGTACGTCCAGATTCTTAAGATAAAGCAGGTTGCCGTCCAGCGGCGCCTCACAATAAATCCCGTCCACACTCAACAACCGTGGCCGGTCCAGAATCATCGCCCCCTCAACACTCGTCTTGCCCGCCGAGCTTTCCACCTCAATCTTGATCGACTCGACATGGCCCTGCCGCAACTGGTGATTCTCGTTGATATTGAGCCCGCGATCCCCCGCAATCTGCATCGCATTGATCAGGTTCGCCTTGCTCGCCAAAGACCGCGCCAGCAAGCCGCTCAGCCCGGCATTGCGCACCAGCGTCGTGTTCGCCTCTGCAACTCTCCCTGAATACGTAAAGCTCACCGTCACCGGATTCGCATCACTGATAAAGGAAGCAAAGGTCCCCAGCCGCTCCGCCAGCGTAATAAACGGGCCCAGCGCCCGATACTGCTCCGGCGATAGCGCCGGCATGTTCACCGCATTGATCGCGATGCCATTGCTCAAATACTCTGCCACCTGCTCGGCAATCCGTACCCCTACAATTTCCTGCGCCTCTTCCGTCGAACCACCAATGTGCGGCGTCGCAATCAGATTCGCTTCCTTGAGCAGCGGATGATCCGCCGGCAGCGGTTCCGGGTCAAACACATCCAGCGCCGCCCCAGCCAATTTGCCCGAGGCTAGCCCCTTTTGCAAAGCATCCAGATCAATCAACTCGCCACGCGCACAGTTCACAATCCGCGCGCCATCCTTCATCTTGGCAATCGTGTCGCTGTTAATCAGCTTGTTGGTCTCCGGGGTAAGTGCCACGTGCAGCGTCACATAATCACTCTCGGCCAGCAATTGATGAAAATCCACCAGCTTCACACCCAGGTCTTCGGCCTGCTTCGAACTCACGTAAGGGTCAGCGGCCAGAATTTGCATCCCGAAATTCTTCACCCGCAGCACCACTTCACGCCCAATCGAACCCAGCCCCGCCACGCCCAGCGTCTTGCCCCGCAACTCAGTCCCGATAAATTTGCGCTTTTCCCACTTGCCAGCCTTCGTCGACGCACTCGCATCCGGAATCGATCGCGCCATCGCCAGCATCAGTCCCACCGTATGCTCGGCCACGGAAATCGCATTCCCGCCCGGTGTATTCATCACCAGAATGCCGCCGTTGGTCGCCGCCGGCAAATCCACGTTGTCCACGCCAACGCCCGCCCGGCCTACCACGCGCAGCTTCGGCGCTTTCCGGATCAGCTCTGCATTCACCTTCACGGCCGAACGCACCAGTAGTGCATCACAATCCGCCAGGTGCTCTTGATACGTCTTCGGGTCGGCCTGGATCACTGTCCAGCCTGCTTGCGCCTTCAACAGGTCCAGACCTGCCTGCGCGATGGGTTCCGCTACAAGAATCTTCATTCGTTTTCTAAGCTGTTACTGTTTCCTGCGTCGTCAATTTCAGTTGGGCCGCCTCGGCATACACGCGTTGCACTGCGGCCACACCCCGGCCAAACTCCACCGCATGGCCATTCGCAGCCAGAATAATTTCCAGCTCCGCCACCATCGCAAACAAATCCGCAAAGTCAAAATACCCCAGATGCGCCACCCGGAAGATCTGCCCCTTCATCGATCCCTGCCCGTTGGCAATAATCGATCCAAAGCGCGTCCGGAACTCTTTCACAATCACCCCGGAATCCATTCCCTGCGGTGCCCGGATCGCCGTCACCGAAGACCCCGGGTTATTGCCCGAAAACAACTCCAGGCCCAATTCCACGGCCGCCGCGCGCGTGGCCTGTGCCAGCAGTTGCGCATTGCCAATCAGGTGATCCATTCCCAAATTCTTGATGTACTTCAGCGCTTCTTCGAGCGCCAGCAACAAACTCACCGCCGGCGTCCAGGCGCTCTCGCCATTGGCCGCATTCTTGCGCTCCCGTTTCAAATCGAAGTAAAACCGCGCCCCCTTCGATTCGTCCATCCGCTTCCAGGCCTTTTCCCCACAGGAAATGAACGCCAGTCCCGGCGGAATCATGAACGACTTCTGCGATCCCCCGATCACAATATCCAGGCCCCACTCGTCAATCTTGAGCGGCATCGTGCCCAGCCCCGTAATCGCATCGATTACAAACAGGGCATCGTGCTCGCGAATCACCTTCGCCATGCCTTCGATATCGTGCGCCGCGCCCGTCGAGGTCTCCGATGCCTGCACAAATACGCCCCGAATCTGCGGATTCGCCTCCAGCGCCGCCTTCACCTGTTCCGGCTTCACCACGCTGCCATAAGGCTCTTCAAGTACCGTCGGCTTCAGCCCGAACGCCTTTGTCAGCGCCACCCAGCGCTCGCCAAACTTTCCGGCCGTGCAAACCAGCACTTCCTCGCCGCAACTGAAGCAGTTCTGAATCGAAGCTTCCATCGCCCCGGATCCGGACGCCACCAGCACCAGCACATCGTTCTGCGTGCCCAGCACTTCTTTCAGGCCCGACAACACGGATTTGTATACTTTCCGGAAGTCTTCAGTGCGATGATGGATATCCGAACCCATCATCGCGTGCAAGGCTTGCGGCAACAGCGGGGTCGGTCCAGGGGTTAAGAGTCTTTGCTTCTTGATGTACATGCGGATAAACGGCGGGTAAGCTACTAGAATAGCAAACAGCATGACTCTGACTGAACGGATTCAAAAGGACATGGTTGAGGCCATGAAGGCCAAACAGGAGCTTCGTCTCTCCGTCATCCGGGCGATCAAAACCGCCCTCCTGAAGTACAAGGCCGACAACATGAAAGAGGCTGACGAAGCCGCCGGCCAGGCCCTCCTCAAGACCCTCGCCAAGCAGCGTATGGACTCCATCGAGCAGTTCACCAACGCCGGCCGCACCGAACTGGCCGACAAGGAAACGGCCGAACTGGCCATCCTCGAAAGCTACCTGCCGCAAAAGGCCTCAGCCGAAGAAATCGAAGCTGCCGTCGCTGCCGCCATCGCCGAAACCGGTGCCACTGGCAAGGCCCAGATGGGTCTGGTGATGAAGGCCGCCCAAGCCCATTTGGCAGGCAAGAACGTCGACGGCAAAGCCCTGAGCGAACTCGTCAAGGCCAAACTGCCCTGAACGCAGCAGGCCGCTCTTTTTCCGCCTCAGCGCCAGTTTTTGAGGTTCGTGAGGGGTCAGGGGGGACAGGCAACAGGGTGCTGCTAAGCTATTGAGACTCATGATCCAGGCAGTTCGCAAAGGTCGGCAGCTCACTCAGAAGTTACGGAACCTAACGCACGATTCGATGTTCCGCTTCATCCACTCGCGGACATTGATCTACAACACCTGCTGGGAAGACCCGCGGCTGGACCGGCAGATGTTGCAAATGGGGCCAGGCAGCCGGGTGGTGATGATTACCAGCGCGGGATGCAATGCCCTCGATTACCTGCTGGATGATCCGGCCGAGATACACGCAATTGACGTAAATCCGCGCCAGAACGCGTTGCTCGAACTGAAGCTGGCGCTGCTGGCGAAAGGAGACCCGGCAGAACTGTGGCGAGTATTCGGCGAGGGGGTGAGGCCGCAGTTCCGGGAGTTGCTGGAGTCATTGAAGCCCTGGCTGAGCCATGAAACGTGGGAGTTCTGGTGGAGCAAGCACCACTACTTTGAGGGGAAGGGCCAGCGTCGGACTTTTCTGCATCGCGGGGCGGCGGGGTCTGTGGCCTGGGCGGTGCTGGAAGGACTGGAGCGGGTGAGCCCCGGGGGACAGAAGCTGCTGGCGCGGTTTCTGGAGGCGCACACGATGCAGGAGCAGAGCCAGCGCTACGCGGAGGTGCAGACAAAATTCTGGAATGCATTCAACCGCTGGCTGGTGAGGCAGCCCTTCACCATGGCGCTGCTGGGAGTGCCGCGGCCGCAGATACAACTGATCCAGAGCCAGTATCCGGGCGGGTTGGGCCGCTACATACAGGACAAGATGGAACACACGCTCACGCGGTTGCCGATCGGGGAAAACTACTTCTGGCGGGCGTACGCCCTGGGCAGCTACGCCAGGAGTTGCTGCCCGAACTACCTGAAGGCGGAGAACTTTGCGCCGCTCCAGGCGAGGGCGGAGAAATTGCGGCTCCACACCATGACCGTTTCCGAGTTTCTCGAGGCTCACCCGGGCGCTTATACGCACTTCGTATTGCTGGACCATCAGGACTGGCTGGCATCGCACAACCCGGAGGCGCTGGAACAGGAATGGGAGCTGATATTGGCCAATAGCGCGCCGGGGGCAAAAGTGCTGATGCGGTCAGC
The DNA here is from genome assembly GCA_964510335.1 of uncultured Bryobacter sp. GTDB lineage: Bacteria > Acidobacteriota > Terriglobia > Bryobacterales > Bryobacteraceae > Bryobacter. Next base: position 11,440 of record CAZECF010000081.1, read on the forward strand.
CAGCCCGCGGATTGAGTTCATTCCGCCGAAAATTGCCCAGCGGCTGCGGCTGAACCCGGTGGCGGAACGGTTTCACGCCGAGGACCGCGTGGGGACATACGGCTGCACGCTGCTGGCGGAGCTGCCATGAACCGGACGGAGGAGGAGCTAAAGCGGTATTACCGCTGGCAGGCGCGGATTTATGACGCGACGCGATGGTCCTTTCTGTTTGGCCGGGAGAGGATTTTGCGGGAGGTGGCGCAGCGGATGCGGGTGCGACGGATCCTGGAAGTGGGATGCGGAACGGGGAGGAATCTGCTAAGGATGGCGGAGCTTTTTCCGGAAGCGGAGATTGTGGGAGTGGACCTGTCGGAAGACATGTTGCAAAAGGCGAGGCGGAAACTGGCGGGTGCGGGAGGGCGGGTCAGCCTGAGGCTAGGGGCTTACGAAGGTGGCTTGGGGGGTGAGCGCGGGTTTGATTTAGTCCTGTTTTCGTATTGCCTGTCGATGGTGAACCCGGGTTACGAGGGGTTGATGAGGCTGGGGCTGGAGGATTTGAGTCAGGGTGGAGTCTTGGCGATTGTGGATTTTCACGATACGGGGTGGGGGTGGTTCCGCCGGTGGATGGGGGTGAACCACGTGCGTTTTGACGGGCAACTGCGGGCGGCGGTAGAGGAAATGCCTGTACACATGGAGCACTGCTGGATTGGGAAGGCATATGGGGGGGTATGGCGGTATTGGATGTGTATCGCGAAGCGGGTTGAGGCGGCACCGATATACTGAGTTTTTCTTTGAATTGACAGGTGGTAACGATGCGGCAAATTCGAATGCTGGTTCTGTTAACGGCAATGCAGGCAGCGGGTGTGGAGGCGATGGCGCTGGATTTGCGCGAGGCCATTCGGCTGGCGCTGCGTCCGGGGGTTCAGGCACAAGTGGTGAGTGCGGGACTCGAGAGCGAAATGGCTCAGGCGCGGGTGGCGTTGCAGCGGAGTGTGACGGCGCTTGAGGTGAACGCGGGAGTGACGGAATCAGTGCTGCGCTTTGACGTGCGATCCCTGGGGATTGATCTGCCGGAGGCAAGTCCGTTTGTCGTCAACGTGAATCTGCAGCCGGTCGTGGGACCGTTCACGCTGCTGGACATGAGAATGTTCGCGGTGAAGCCCCTGGTAAACCGGGCTGCAGCGCGGCAACTGGAGGCGGCCAGGGAAGGAGTGAAGCTGGCGGAAGTCAACGAGCGGAAGGCACAGGCGCAGGTGGCCAGTGAGACGGCAAAAGCTTACTTTGCCGCATTGTTGGCGGAGGCGTCGGTGGAATTGGCGCGGGGCGGGCTGGAGCAGGCGCGATTTCAGGTCGATGCGCAAGAGAAACGGCGGGCCCAGGGTCTTGGAACAGGCGCGGATGTGCGGCGGGCGCAAATGCATCTGCGGGCGAGTGAGCAGAAGTGGTTGGCGGCGGGCGCGATGGCGCGACTCGCCTTACTGCAACTGAAGGCATGGACGGGGCTGGGGAGCGGCGAGCGAGTGGAATTGCAACCGGTGGGGAAAGGGCCCTGGGACTTACCCCAAGCAGAGGCGGCACGGCAGCAGGCGCTGGCGGAGCGGCCAGAACTCGAAGCCTACCGGGCGCAACTGAAGCAACTGCGCAGCAATGTGCTGGCGATTGAAGCCCAGCGCTTGCCCACTCTGACAGCGTTTGGAAACGTGGGGGGGCTATCGGCCGCCCCGACGCCCAATCGAACGGCAGTGGCCTCGTTGAGCTACACGTTCACGGGTGGAGTGACTTTGCGGGTGCCGGTGCTCGATGGGGGGCGGCGGGCTGCACAACTGACAGAGGTGGAATTGCGACGACGGGCCATTGAGAGTGCCCACCAGGGGATGTTGAAGAAGGTGGAACTGGAGGTGGAAGTGGCGCGGGAGAAACTGCGTGCGGCGCAGGAACAACTGGAATCGATGGAAGGAGGCATACCCTTGGCCGAGGAAGAGGTGGAGCAAGTGAAGGAATTGATGCGTGCCGGGGAGGCGACGGTGACGGAATTACGGGAGGCAGAGAGCCGGCGGGCGCAGACCCTTTACCAGCGGGTCGTGGCGATGCATGAGGTACGGATGGCAAGGTTGGCCCTCGGGGAAGCAACGGGCCAGGTGCTGGAGTTGACGTGGTGAGGAGGGGTGGATTGTGGGTGGCGCTGGTGATGGGGCTGGCGGGATGTGGGACGGAGGCGCCGCGAGTGACAACGGCCAAGCCAGAGGCAAAGGAGACCCTGCCAGAAAGAGTGGCGTGCGTGGGGTCCGTTGAGCCCGCGCAAGGGATGTTGCGAGTGGCGGCGAGCGGATTTGCCGGCAAGCCGGCGATTGTGGGGCAGTTGCTGGTGGAAAAAGGACAAGAGGTACGCCGTGGGCAGGCGGTGGCCAAGCTGACCGCAATGGCGGAACTGGAGGCGGCGGTGCGGCAGGCGGAGGCGCGGGTAGCGCTGGCCGAAAGCCGGATATTGCAAATGGAGGCTCCGGCGACGCCAGGCACAATCAGCGCGGCAAAGGCACAGGTACAGCGGCTCGAAGAAGAGTTTGGAGCCGCCCAGGTGGAGACGGGGCGGAAGCAGAGCTTGGCCGCGAGGGATCTGGTGCCGCGGGTACAAGCTGAGGCAGCCCGGTTGCGCGTGGAGCAGGTGAGGCAGTTGCTGGCAGAGGCAAGGCACCGGCTGGTGGCGCTCGCTGAGCGGCGGCCTGTGGATTTGGGGGTGGCCAGAGCGGAAGTGGAGGCAGCGCGGGCGGATCTGGAAAGAGCGCGTGTGGACCTGCGCATGGGGACCGTTTATGCGCCAGAGGCGGGGAAGGTGACAGAGATCTTTGCTCGCGCGGGCGAGGCCGTTGGGGCGTCGGGGTTGCTCGAGTTGGCACCGGTGGGGCGAATGGTGGTGAAGGCAGAGGTGTATGAAAGCGATGTCGCGCGGGTGCGCGTGGGCCAGAAGGCGAGGATCGACGGGGCGAGTCTGGGCCAGACAGTGCAGGGGACAGTGGGCTGGATCAGCCCGCAAATCATACCGCGGACGTCGCCAACAATGGACCCGACCTCGTACACGGAGGGGAGAGTCTTTGAAGTGAGAATTGACGTCGCAGCGGCCCAAGTGCTGGCGGACCGGATTCATGCACGCGTGAACGTGACGATTGAACCATGACAGCGGGGATCCAATTCGCGTGGCTCCAACTGATCAAGCGTAAGAGCCACCTCGCGGCGGCAACGGCCGGAGTCACATTTTCAGTGACCCTGCTGCTGTGTCAGATCGGGCTTTGCGATTCGCTGCTGGAATCGAGCGTCAGTCTGTACCGGCAGTTCAAGGCGGATCTGGTGATCGCCAGCGGGCAATACCAGTGCCAACCGAAGGCGGCCCACATTTCCGCACGGCGGATTGCGCAGGCGCGGGCAGTGGCGGGAGTGCTATCGGCAACGCCCGTGCAACTGGCCTGGGGCGCGCTGAAAAACCCGATCAACTTCAAGGTCAGGCAGGCCTTTCTGGTAGGGGTCACACCCGATGAAGAGGAGTTGTTGCTGAACGGGCAAACGACACCGTTGCGAGCCCTCAATGAGCCGGATACATTTCTGTTCGACGCCAGTTCGCGCGCAATGTTTGGGCCACTGGGGGAGATGTATCGCGAACGCGGACCGGTGGGGGTGGAGATTTGGGGACGCAACGGGCGCATAGTGGGGCTGTTTGATTTAGGGCCGGGTTTTACGAGTGACGGCCATCTGATTACCAGTGACGAGACCTTCCGGAAATTTACGGCCGGGGTGGCTTCGCCACATCCGGCGCTCGGCCTCGTGCGGCTGAAGGCCGGAGCCGATGTGGAAACAGTGAAGAGGGCGCTGCAAGGCGCCATGCCGGGGGATGTCAACGTCTACGATTTTGAGGAGTTTCTTGACGTCGAGCGGAATTTCTGGCTCGAGTCCACGCCAATCGGCTTTTCGTTCGTGCTGGGGATCATTCTGGGGATGGTCGTGGGGTCGGTGGTGGTTTACCAGATTCTGTACACGGATGTGTCGAACCACTTGTGGGAGTACGCAACAATGAAGGCGATGGGCTATCGGGACAGGGAGCTGTACCGGGTGGTGCTCTTGCAATCGATGTTGATGTCCATGCTGGGCTTTGTGCCGGGCTGCCTGATTACGCATGTACTCTTTGAGGTGACGCAGTATTACACGCGGTTGCCGATTTATCTGGTGCCGGAGCGGCTGGCGCTGGTATATGGGTTGACACTGCTGATGTGCTGCCTGTCGGGCGGGCTGGCGATGCGCAAGTTGCGCACGGCAGACCCGGCGGAGATTTTCTGAGATGCCGCTTGAACCCGCCATCGTAGCCCGGGAAGTTTCGCATGCCTTTGGCAAAGGGGCACTACGCCAGCAGGTGTTGTCGGGGGTGTCGCTCGAGATCGAGCGCGGTGAGATTATCGTAATGACGGGCCCCTCTGGATCTGGAAAGACCACGCTCCTGACGCTTTTCGGGGCGCTGCGTACGCTGGAACAAGGGAGCCTGAAGGTCTTGGGGCAGGAATTGCGGGGGGCGACTGTAGCGCAAAAGAACGCGGCGCGGCACCGGATTGGGTTCATTTTTCAAGCGCACCATTTGTTGAATGCCTTGACGGCGCAGCAGAATGTGGCGCTGGCCCTGGGGGTGGATGCGGCGATGAGCGAACGGGAACGGAACCGTCAGGCAGCGCTAATGCTGGAAGCCGTAGGGCTGGGGCACCGGTTGAACCATTTTCCGGAGGAAATGTCGGGCGGGCAGAAGCAGCGGGTAGCGGTGGCCAGGGCGCTGGTGAGGAACCCGGCGATTGTGCTGGCGGATGAGCCGACGGCCTCGCTGGACCGGAAGTCGGGACGGGAGACGATTGATCTGTTGCTCCGGATTGCCAGATCAAAGAACGCGGCGATACTGCTGGTGACGCATGATGTCCGGATCATGGACATCGCAGACCGGACGATACACCTGGAGGACGGAGTGCTGGTTGAGCAGGGACTGGCGGCGCGGGTGCACCGGAATCCGGATTTGGCAGACCTGATACGCCGGCAGCGAAGTGGCGGGCTGGATGCCTGGGTGAGCGGGATGTCGGCGGCAGAATTGGGGGATGCGCTGGACCGGCTCTCACCGGCGCTGGATTCCGGAATCCAAATGCTGGAAGCGGTAGCACACGTTTCGAGCCGCAGCATGGTGCACGACCTGCTTTCCGGCGTGGTGGAGAGGATTCGGGGCGAGTTGGGCGCGCAACGGGCGGAACTGGTGTACTTTGATGTGATTACGCTGGAGCAAACTCCGTATCTTGCGGTCCCGGAGGGAGCGGAAGCGGCAGCGTGCCACGAGATGGATGTCTGGCTGCAGGGTAGGGAGGGATCGATGATTGGGCGGCTAAGAGTGCAGCGGGGCACCGAGTGGCCGCAGTTCAGCGAAAAAGAGATCGAGGCGCTGCAGAGATTTGAAAAAGGGATGGGTCTCCTGTTTGATTTGTGCCTGAGCCTGGATGCACAAGAAAGGAAAGAGGCATGAAAGAGTTGATACTGCTGGTGGGGCTGGGGCTTTGGGCGCAGGAAGTGCCGGTGGTGCTGGTCAATGGCTATCAATCGGACTGTGGGGCGAGCGCAAGGATAGAGGAGGTATTTGGCCGGCTGCCGGAGCTGTTGGAGAGTGAAGGTTGGCGGGTGTATTACTTCAACCACTGTGAAGTGAAGTCGCTCTCCGGCCAGCCGACGATTGAAGAAATCGGTGAGGCACTGGGGAACTTTGCGGAAGAGGCCGGGCTGGAAGAGTTTGATGCCGTGGGCTACAGCATGGGGGGGCTGGTGCTGCGAACCTATCTGGCGGGAAAGCAGGCGGACGGAGGCTGGCGGCCGCCGGAGAAGGTGAGACTGAGGCGAGTGGTGTTTCTGGCCACGCCCCATATGGGGGCGATTGCGCAGGCGGGCGGGTTGGTGGGCGAAGAGGCGGATGTGCAGCAGGCGGCGATGTTTCAGGGCAGCGACTTCCTGGGGGACTTGGCATCTTGGACGCAGCCAACACGGCAATTGCGCGGGGTCGAAGCGGTGGCGGTGGCGGGGGATGGGGGGCCTTCGCGGGCGCATGACGGGGTGGTGAGCCTGGTGTCCGGCGCATGGGTGAGGGTGCTCGGGGAAGAACGGGTGCGGGTGTTGCCGTATTGCCATGAAGCGAGCCTGCCGGGGTGGTTGTGCCGGGGGCCGGCGCTCGCCAAGGTGAATGGGCGGCAGCATCTGGGGTACCGCATTATTGAGTCGTTTCTGAGAGGGAGTGACGAGTGGAAGGGGATTGGCATGGCTGTGGGGCAGTCGAGGGAGTTGAGCCGGTTTGCGGGAATCCATTTGGTGTTTCGCGAGACGGATAACCAGCCGGTGGAAGTAACGCGTACCACCTTGACCACAGGGCGGCTGTCCGGGGAACTGCTCTGGAATTCACGAGGAGGCTTCTTCGCGGACCGCCTGCCCGCGGGAGAGTATGAGTTGCTGGGGCGGAACCAGTTGCCGGTGCGTTGGGTGGCCGAGGCCGGGCGCTATGACACCGTCGTGATCAAGCCCGGGCCAGCGATTGTGGCTGTGCTGCCGGAGGGCATCTTGCGGCCGGGGATGCGGATACGCATTGAAGGAAAGGAGTTGGAGGGTGTTCGCGCCGAGTTGAACGGAGAGCCGGTAGAGGTGGAACCAATGGAAGCCAATGCGCTGGAGTTAACGATCCCGGAAGAAATGTCGGGGCTGGTACGGTTGCGCCTGGAATCCGGTGCCGGGGTGGCGGAGGGTGGAGTGATGGTGGAGAAAGGTCTCCCTTCCCCCCTTCCCTAAGCGAAAGGGTTCACCACTCTCACGCCACCGTAGGCCGCCACGACATCGCGCGCTTCAAACCGGACCACCCGCATTCTCGCCATGATCTCAACCTTTCGTTGCGCGACATCTGCCTCCACCCCCAGCTTCCGCGTTGCCACCGAAAAATACTCCTGTAGCACCTGCAAGCGATACAACCGCTCGACTCGTCCGCTGCTACTCCCCGATCAACTGAGTGGCCCGCTCCCGCTTCGACAAATCAGCGGAATCATCGGTATGCAAAACACGTTGGAATCAAAAAACGCGAGTCCGCTCACCGTCTTTCATGTGCCTCGTCACGATGAAACTTCCACCCCTTGGAATCGCTACGTGCGCACGCATACGCAGTAACCGTACATACTTCCAAATGCCAAATGCTGGATAACATAACCTCAGTCATGCGCATTACCAGCGTCCATATCCACAAACTGTCGGCCCCCCTGAGCGAGCGCTTCGGCTGGTCTCTCAACTGGACTTCCACGCGGACGGCCACCCTCGTCGAAGTCCGTACCGATTCCGGCATCACCGGCTGGGGCGATGGCGCCGCCGCGGAAGACCTCCTGCAGGCCAACCCCCAACTCGTCATCGGGCGCTCCCCCTTTGAAGTGGAAGCCATCTATGAAGACCTGCGCCGCCCGCCCGGCCACCAGGAACGCCCCGGCCCCTCTCGCTGCGGCGGCCTCGATACCGCCATCTATGACGTCCTCGGCCAGGCACTCGGCTTACCCGTCTCAAGCCTCCTCGGCAAGCAGTACCGAACCGCACTCCGCCCCTATTGCACCGCCATGTACCGCAAGGACTGGCCCGATCTCTCGACCGGCCTCTGCCAGGAAGCACTCTCCTGGAAGCAACAGGGCTTCCGGACTCTGAAGATGAAAATCGGCTACACGCCAGAAACAGATATTCGCATTGTCCGTGCCGTGCGCGAGGCCATCGGTCCCGACATGGGGCTGGCCGTGGATGCCAATTGCGCCTACACCGCTGGCGAGGCCATCTCCCTCGGCCGCCGGCTGGAAGAATTCAACCTTCTCTGGTGGGAAGAACCCCTGCTGGCAAACGACCTCGCTGGCTATGCCCGGCTCCGCAGCCAGCTCCGCATCCCGCTGGCCGGCGGGGAAACACTCTTGACCGACGAGCTGATTCGCGACTACATCCAGCCTCGCCTCGTCGACATTCTCCAACCGGAAGTGGAACTGATCGGCCTCACCGGAGCACGCCGAATCACTCCTCTCTGTTGGTTGAATCACCTGCAACTCGTTCCCCACAACTGGGGCACTGCCGTCCGCACAGCCGCTATCCTGCAGTGGATGGCAACCGTGCCTCCCCTGACGCCAGCTCTTGAAGCCTGTCCGGCCACCTTCGAATTCGATCAGACAGAAAGCCCCTTCCGCAATGCAGTCGTCCAGACCGCTTTCCATCTCGATCCGGAAGGCAACCTCACCATCCCCCAAACTCCCGGGCTCGGCGTCCAGGTGATCCCCGAAGCCGTCCAGCAATTCCGGACCCAACTGATTTCGATCACCTGATTCACACAATCCGAAGCGGAGCCGGGTGAGAGATTCCAGAATTGATACCGCCCGAACCGCGGTGAACGTCCTGATATGCTCAATCCCATTGGAGCCTCTCTCTTGAAAATCGTCGCTGGCATCGATCTCGGCGGAACCGCCGTCAACTACACCCTCCTCAGCGAAAACGCGGAATTCCTCATTGAAGGCCTCTGCGAACACCCTTCCATGTCCAGACAGGGCCCCGCCATCTGCCTCACCCAAATTGAAGACGGCCTCAAGATCGCCCTCGACACAGCCGGCGTCTCCCCCAACGACATCGCCGCCATCGGCCTCGACACCCCAGGCCCGGCCAGCGCCACGGGCTTGCTCAGCGCCCGCGGTTCCACCAATTTCGTCCATGCCGATTGGGCCGGCTTCGACATCCGCCTCCACCTCGAACAACGCCTCGGCAAACCCGTCGTCTACCTCAACGACGGCAACGCCGGCGCACTCTGGGGCCACTTCTCCCTCTTCGGCTCCAGCACCAAAGAAACCTCCGTCTCGGCCATCATCGGCACCGGCCTCGGCGGCGGCGTCATCGTCAACGGCGGTGTCGTCAAAGGCCGCCTCGGCTTCGGGGGCGAACTCGGCCACGTCCTCATCCCCTACCAGAGCATCGCCGGCATCGAAGGCATCGTCCCCCACTGCAATTGCGGCCGCACCGGCGACCTTGAATCCCTCTGCTCCCTCACCGCCATCACCAATACCCTGCTGCCCTACTTCCTCAAACAAAACCCCACTCACCAATTGGCCGCCCTCGACCCCCAACAAGCCGCCAAACTCGTCCGCGGCCTCGCCGTCAAAGGCGACCCGCTCTGCCGCGACATCTTCCGCGTCCAGGCCCATGCCCTCGGCCTCTTCTTCGATGAGATGATCAACACCTTCGACCCCGACATGCTCTTCATCGGCGGCGGCGCACTAGAAGCCGGCCTCGACTTCCAGCAATGGTTCCTCTCCGAAGTCCGCGCCGGCATGCCCCCGCAACGCGAAGAGCAAGCCACCATTCCCATTCAGGTCATGCCCAACGGCGACACCGCCGGCGCACGCGGCGCTGCCGTCGAAGCCCTCAAGCTCCTCAGCTAAAC
>CAZECF010000082.1:0-20154 GCA_964510335.1 uncultured Bryobacter sp.
GTGATCAGCGATAGCAATGCTGATGCAGGCAGCAAGATTACGCGAGTGCTGGTGTGCAGCGGTAAGGTGTACTACGATCTGGCTGCCGCCCGTGCCGAGCGCGGAGCCGACAATGTTGCCATCGTGCGCCTCGAACAGCTTTATCCCTTCCCCGCCGATCAGGTGAGCGACATGTTGCAACGCTACTCGCCTTCAGCCGAGATCATCTGGGTTCAGGAAGAGCCACGCAACATGGGAGCCTGGCGCTTTGTGCAGGAACAGATCAACTTTGTGCTGGCTGCCAGCCGCCGCTCCGTCAACTACGCCGGCCGTCCGGAAGCAGCTTCTACTGCGACCGGATCCGGGAAACAACATGCCAAGGAACTTGCCGAGTTTATTGATGCTGCCTTTACCCAGACCGCTCAATTGCGGCCCCGCCGCGTCAAGCTCGTTGCCCGTCGCAAGAAATGAACGAGTACCCGGATTGGGTTGAAATCGTATCGCTGCTCGGTCTGGACCCCATCACGGTCTGGATTGAATACCGCAGCTTTCTTTACCTTTCCCTGGCGCTCGCCGTAATTGGTCTTGCCGGGCTTCTGTACTGGATGAGTATCCGCTTTCGGGGCCTCATTGCCAATTACAAACACAGCTTTGCGGATCGGATGTCCTTCCACCGCAACATTATGGAAGTGGACCAGAAGTATCACCAGAACCTGGAAAAGGCTCTCGCCGGAGAGCCTTTGGTTTATCTTGTTCCCGCGATTGCGGCGGAAGGCGTCGTGGGCTTCCGCCGCTCCGTGGGGCACGTGATGCTAACCCGAACGCGGCTGATCTTCACTGCGGGTGGGGCTAGCATCGACTATCCGTTGAACTCCTTTGATGACGCCAACGTGCGGGATGGCGTCAAGCATATGGAACTCAAGCTCATCTACAGTGACCGCAAGCCGATTTTCCATTTGCTGGGGATCAGCCGGGATCACGCCCAGGAGATCTTCATGAAGATGCACGCGTACCGCGTAGCATTGAAGGAATCCGAGTCCACGGACGCGCCAGCAGAACCAGCGCCGTAGCGAGCATCATCCAGGTTGAGGGTTCGGGTACTTCCGGGGTGGCTTCGTTGACGGTGACGCTGAACGGTACGTCCAGTTCATAGGTGCTTTCGAGGCAATCTCCGCCACATTCGGCAGGGTCGTCGGTAAACGCTTCTACAAGAACGCGAATGGTACCGCTGTTGGTGCTGCCGACGAGAGCATTGTTGTTGATCTCAAAGAAACCCAGGCCCAACTGATTGGTGAAGTTAAAGACCAACTGCCAGGGGTTGGCACCGGGGGCGAGCGAGAAATTGGTTGGCCCGCCCAGGCTGCCGATCAGATCAGTATATGAGCCAAGGCTCGGGTTGGTCTCATTGAGGATAAAGGAACCGATGGCGCTGAGCCATTGGTTGGGTTCGGAGGTGAGAGTGAAGCCCCAGCCGACAGCTTCTCCTGGTGCCCCCTGGATCGCGCCCGAAGGCGGATCCAGAGTGAGAATGGGAGCTGCCGCGGCCATGGCGGCCAACAGCGAATAGGTTAGTATCAGTTTCTTGAACATTTTGATTCTCCTTAGCGGAACAAGGTTAGGGTTGCGGTTGTCGAGTATCCACCATCGGCTTCAATCAACAGAACGAGCCGTACGCGGGTAGCGGTAGCAGGCCAGACAAAGTCCAGCGACGCCTCCGGGGACTGGGCACCGGCGGCAATCGCACCAAAATTCGCGATCGAGCCAGCGGGAAGGCTGACCGCGCCATTGCCCGAAAGCACGGATGCTCCAACCAGGCCCGAAATTCGTGCGTTGGTGGCCCCACCCGAGCCGGAATTATTCAGCTTGAAGAAGACACGGCGTAGTCCGTTCTGAGTATCCGAGCGGCTGCCATGGGTCAACGCGTTGAGCCTGGGAGCGCCTGTGGATTCAAATTCGGCGACAATCTGCAGGGGATCCCGCACAGGCATCGAGAAAGGATTTTGGGTCGTGTTTCGTGCTCCCGTGAAGCGTGTAAAGCGGAATCCTGGAGCTGCCGTCGCGCCAATCGAAACGCTTGCGTTTTCGCTGTAATAGCCTGCTCCGGATACAGTGCCGGCTCCTGCCGGGGAGGCACTTGTTGTTACTTCCAATTCACGTTGATACTCAGCGGCGATCTTTTCGTCGTTGCTGGTAGGTGTATAGGTGAGAGGATTTGCGCCGCCGTCGGCCCAGCGGTCAAACTTGTAGCGGATTCCCGTTGCACCGGACAGATAATTGTAGGCTGAAATTTCCAGCGGGACATCCTTCTCTACTTCCACGAGCGCGGGAGTGCTGATGGCACCGCCATTGACCGAGACAGCCCCATTCAGGATGTTATTGCCGTTGGCGCGCGTCTGAAATGCAAGATTTACGGTTTGGGCGGGTTGCACCAGGTTGCTGGTGGGGGAAAATCGCAGTCGAGCAAAAAGTGCGCCGTGGTCTGACAGATCCTGGGCGCGCAGAGTTGGCCCGAAGCCAAGCACGGCAGTCTTCATGTCGAACTGTTCGTTGTGCTTCACTTGCCAGACCTGGTAGCGGGCGTGATCCACCGCAGCATTGCGTCCACTGCTGAACACATAGTCGAGCCACTGATTCGAACCTTCGGTGAAGGTCTTGATGGCATTCTGCGCGGGCTCAACTGTCCAGCGCGGATTGTGGGTTGAATTCGACGTACCGGCCGGCCGAGTTGCATCGAAGAAGCGGGCCATCAGCGTATCCATCATGTGGTTATAGTCGGAGACCTCGGTTTCCATGTTGATGTTGAAATCCCCGGCAAAGATTACGCCATCTTCAGGGGGCGCGCCAGCCAGCATGTTGTCCGCGAAGACTCGCATTTCCTGCAATTGTGCCCTTCGAACCGGACCCTCATCACTGGAATCACCTGCCTGCAGGTGCGTGCTGAATACGTGATAGCGGCGGCCCAGTTTGTTGATTCGTGCATAGGCAACGCCCTTCGCGGCGAAGGCGTCGAGTCCCGTCGTGTCGAATGGGCCGTCGTCCGACTTGTTGCTGAACCGGTGGTATCTAATTTTTTCCATCGGCCAACGGCTGGAGATGAAGGCTCCGCCATTTGTATAGAGGCGGAACTGCCCAAAGGTGATATACAGGAGAGGGTTAAGATATTCGGAGTCATACACGGACTGTGGCCAGTCCGGCACGCCGGTGAAAAAGAGGTAGCCGTGGTCCGCCAACAATTTGCTGACGAGCTTATTCCGCGCTGAGGTCTGAAAGCCTTCCTGGAAGGCAATTACATCGGCTAGCAGTCCCGTGCGGTTGAGCGCGTCAGAGATCCACTCTGCCCGATCATCCTGACGGAGCGATGGAAACTGGTCGTCGGGCAGAAGGTAGACGTTGTAAGCCAAAACCGACAAGCGCCGGCTGGCTTCATTGATTGTTTGAATCTCGAAAACTTCATTGTTGAGATTTTGCTGGGCACGGAAGGTAGCCAGAATGTGGGCCGAGAAGCCATTGTCCCGTCGTCCCAGCACGATATTGGCAGCCGTGTCACGAATCCGTACATTTTGGGGCGAGTAATTTTCGAGATTCAACACCGGTGCAGAAGCACAAGGCCGAATCAGTGCACCTTCAATGAGTGGAAAGGGGATGAGGACGCCTTGCGCGAGACAAGATCCAGGATTCGCTACTGATTCCAGCTTGTAACCGCCCGCGGCCGTCTGGAACCTCCATTGGTCACTACCTGTGAAACCGCAAGGCTTGAAGGCCACGGCAGGCCCTGCGCCGGAACGGGTGGAGAGGCATAAGCCTCGCTGGAGCACGTGAAATTCACCACTTGTCTCAAAGTTGTAGAGGACTTCAAAATGCGGTGTTGTTGCCACACCATTGCTGGTGGGAAGATTGCAGACAGCCGGTGTTCCTGACGTAAAGCCGGCGGCCAATTCCGCATTGTGCAGCGTGGGGCGACAGACGCGGGTGGGAACGAAGCCAATGTTTCCCACCTCCACGGCTCCATTCAGATTTGGGGCCTCCCACTTGCCGAGTCCGGCAGCAACCTCAAAGGTGGTGCTGGTCTGAATGGTGTTGCCTACCGCATAGCTGCAGATACCGTTAGCGGCAGTACCCACCCGGCTATCTCCACCACTGATGACGCGGCAGATTCTGCCGCCCGTTGAATTTACAAGCAACGAGTTTATTGCTGTTCCAGGGTTGGACCACTGCACTTGCGCAAGCATGGGTGACGCCAGTAGCAGATTGATCAGGATTAATTTATTTGGTTTCATTTCAACCTCCTTCAGCTGGTTCCGCGCTACCTGAGGCACCACCATCTCAAAAACTTGAATGGACCGTGCCTGAATTGAAAATTGCTTTGTATGAACAGATAAGTGGTTTAATTTGAAAGACTAAGAAAAAGTTCTGAACTGCGTCCTGTCCCCCTGAATCGGCTAATCTGCTACCTTTAGGCCATGGTGGCCCACTTCGGCGCCTTCATCTTCGATACCCTCACTAACCAGTTGCTGCGTAACGGACTCCCGGTCCGGCTCCAGGAGCAACCGGCAAAGGTATTGGCTGTGCTGCTCGAGTCCGAAGGAAAGCTGGTTACGCGCGAACAACTCCAGCAGCGAATCTGGCCTGCCGACACCTTTGTCGATTTCGACGGGAGCCTCAACACCGCGATCCGGAAAGTCCGTTATGCGCTTCGGGATGATGCTGAGAATCCAGTATTCATTGAGACCGTTCCGAAACAGGGATACCGCTTTGTTGCCCCTGTTGTGTGGGATGTCCCTGCTCTTGTCGTTGAGCCCGAACCGGTGCCATTGCAAGCCCCTCCCCGCCGATTTCCGGCAATTGCTCTATTGCTCGGGTTATCTTTACCGCTTTTGATCTGGCTTGGTTATCGCTCAATCACTCCCACTCCCAAGTCGATCCGCCTTTCGATACCTCTTCCGCTGGATCACGAGCTATATGCCGGTTTCGGGCCGTCGGTTACGATCAGTCAGGACGGGCAAACTTTGGGTTTCATTGCCCGCAAGGGGGACAATCCCCAGCAATTTTGGATGCGGCGCCTGAATGAAGCGGAGGCTCAACCCGTTACAGGCACGGAGGGTGCGCAATACGCGCAGCTATCCGCCAACGGGGCACAGATTCTGCTTGTCCGCTCCCATACGCTGACCTTGTTTGAAGCAGGCAAAGGGGATATTCGGCGGCTTGCCTATCTTGGTCCCTCCATTCCACTTGCCGCTATATGGGGTGCCGATGGCTTTGTTTACTACACGGCGCCCGCAACCTGGAAAAACCAGAATCACCCGGCATGCCTCTGGCGAATACGCCCGGAGGGAAGCGAGCAGATCCTGCTCCAATGTGGTGAGTATCGGGGTCCTCTGGCCGAGTATATTCTGCCTCTCATGGCCCTCGATTCAAACCGGCTCCTGATTTCTACTTTTCATGGTACGCAGCGATCCATTGAAATTCTGAAGCTCCAGGACCAAAAGCGGACGCGCCTTTATGGGCCAGCCAGCGGTGGGCTCTGGGTGCAGCCGGGCTGGTTGATTTTCCACGAAGGGAATCAGCTTCGCGCCGTCTCCGCCAGTCTGGATCCACCTTCAACCAGCGGTAGCCCGATCACTCTGCTCAACAATGTGCAAAGGGCGGGGTGGAGCGGTGGAAATTTGGGCTTGTCCGGTGACGGAACGCTGATTTATGAGCCGCAACCGAAAGTTGTAGGCGAGCGACGGCTGGTTTGGGTTGGTTTGGATGGCAAGGAATCGTCTGCTGGCCTGGCCCCGGGAGCCTATGAAATTGCTGATCTGGGAGTCAATGACAATTTGCTGCTTCGGCGCTACGATCCGGAAGTTGGAAAATGGTCCCTCTGGGCGGCGAAGCTCCGCGGAGGGGACTGGGTAGAGGTGACCCAAGGTGCCGGCTGGCGGCCGAACGCATTGCTGTCAAAGGATGGCAAAGGTGTGATCTACACGGATAACGACATCCACCTTGCAAGTCGGCGGTTGAACGCGAAGGAAGCGGCTGGAGTACTGACTCCGGAGAAGAACTACCGGCAGGCACCGGGCTCCGTCCTGCGATCCGGTGACGTTCTCTACTACCAAGGCTATATTGCCGGGCGCGGGCACGATATTCTGCGCTGGCATACCAATGGACGAATCGAAAAATTGCTGGAGGGGGAGCACCAGCCCACCATCAGCCCGGATGAAAAGTGGCTGGTTACCCGAGCCATCAACGGCAGCATTCTGGTGCGTCCCTACCCTTCACTGGGTCAACCTGTGGTTGTCGCGAAATCCGGTATGGCCCCAGTCTGGAGTCCTGACGGACGGCAGATCTATTACCGGACCGGGAAGCAAATGATGGAAATTCAGTTTACGGCAGGCAATCCGCCGCGCATTTCAGACCCTCGCCCGCTATTCCCTGACAACTACGTCGAGAGCGACTTGTGGAACCAGCAATATGCCATCCATCCGGATGGCAAGCGCTTTCTCATGGCCGTAAAGGATCCAACCGCGGATCGCGCCCAATCCCTGAATCTGATACTGAACTGGACGGCGGAATTCTCCCGTTAACGGGCACCTTTGTTGGGTTGCCAAAGTGCTTCTTCAGCACCCAATGCCTGATTCACCCACCGGCTCCAGACAAAGAAAGCATCACTGAGGCGGTTGAGGTAAAGCAATGCCTCACGCGGGATCTCTTCGTGATGGCTCAGCGTAACCAGTTCACGCTCCGCACGGCGGCAGACAGTGCGACAGACGTGTAGTTCCGCGCAAATCCGCGTCCCGCCAGGCAGCACGAAACTGCGCAAGGACGGAAGACCTTCATTGTGTAGATCGATGTCGCGTTCAAGCTGATCAATTGTTTCCTGGTTCACGCGCGGCTGATTCGGGTGTAAATCTTCTGGCAGTGTGGCGAGCACGCTGCCAAGGTTGAACAGTTCGTGTTGGATGCGTTCGAGCACCAGTTCGAGGCCATCCAGACCATTTTCCCGGGATGAAATGCGAACGAGCCCAACAAATGCGTTGAGCTCGTCGACCGTTCCGTAAACTTCAATGCGCTGCGCGTCCTTGGGGACCCGCTGCCCACCCACCAGCCCCGTCTCGCCTTTGTCTCCGGTCTTCGTGTAAATCCGGTTCAAAGCCAGACGGGGTTCGTGGAAAGCTTCACTCATATAAAGCGTTTGATTACCGCGGGCAACCCTTGGATTGAATATCTGACACCGGAGCGTCCTGGATTCCACCGATACCGTTCGGCATCGGTCCACCCTTCGGCACGATCCAGATCTCTACGCGGCGATTGCGGGCCTGACCATCGCTAACGCTGATCTTGCTGCCAGCCCGTTCTTTCACCGTCGCTTCGCAAAGCGAGGTCTTGAAGGGCGAAAGCTGCTCCGCGCCAACAAAGGCAACCTTGATGCGGCTGCGTTCCAGGCGCTTACAGGGTTCCGTACCGGCGCTCAGCACCGCAGCGACTTGCAGGACACGCTCTTCATCGAGCGAGCGGGTCTTGCGCGTCTTGGGGTCGCGAACCTTGATGTTCTTCTCGACTGCGTCGTAGTGACCAACCAGGAGCACATCAAAGTCGGGCATGGACGCAGCGCGTTCAAAGACCTGATCGAGAATACGCTTGCCGCAATTGTTGGTGCGGGCACTGCCACGTGCGAACACAACGTCATCCATTTGCATCGCTTGCGGACGCGGCGGAGGCGGTGCAACCACGGCAGGCGCCGGCGGTGCGTTCACAGTAATGCTGGCGCTCTTCTTCTGGTTGCCAACATTGGTGTCAATGGTTACTGTGCGGGCCGGGCCGCCGGGCTGCAGGTTCAGGCCAGAGGCGGTGTAAGTTGCCGTGTGCGTATTGTTGCCCGGCTTGAGAGCGAGTGTCGCTTCCGTCGGATTGATGGTTCCGCCGGAGGCGCTGTAGCGCAGGTTGATGTTCTCGCCCGCGTCAGGACCTTCATACCGGATCGTGGAAGTGATCCGCGAAGTACCGTTGTTGTTGAGAGTTGCAGGGTCGGCCACTACGCTGACCAGTTCGATTACAGGCTGCTTCACCGTTAGCGTGGCGGTGCGTTCAGCAGCGGCAATCGGGAACTTCTTCAGGTAATTGCGGGTCTTGCGATCCGTCACGCCAGCTGTATCCGCTTCGATAACAGCTTTGATCTGGTGCGTGCCTACCGGCGGCTTGGTCAGCGCAAAGATGCTTTCCTTGCCAGCAGGGTTTCCGTTCAGAGTCCAGGTATATTTGGGGTTGACGCCCAAGCAGGTGTTGGAAGCGGAAACCTGGTAGCTGGCGTTCTCGCCGAGCCAAATCGTCCGCGTTGACGGATCGATCGAGCCCGCGCGGAATTCGCAAACCGGACCTTGATCGATCGCGCCGAGATAAAACAGAATGCCTGCCGTGGTCTGGAAGTGGTTGACCGGGGTCTGCCGGCTGAAGGCAATGGCTCCAGGAGGTGCTACGCCGATAATGCCATGGTCGGGTGAGCCGGTAGCAAAGCCGCGTGCGTCAAAGCGCAAACCAATACGATCATTCAGTGCAACCTTCAAGCCGCCGCCGTAATTGAAGGCGAACTTCCAGGTGGATTCCAGGTTGGTAAGCTGCATGAAAGGCGAGTTCACACCGTTGCCCACTTGACGCCGTGCTTCTTCAGTTACCTGAAAGTAGTCCATACCGAAGCCAGCGGTAACAAAGGGACGGACCCGCGATTCGCGCGGCTTAAAGTGAAATACCGGATTGAAGTGGAATTGCCGCATGCGGGTGCCGAACGAATAGTCATTCTGCGTCGCCGGAATACGGTACACCGTGTTTGCATTGGCGTGGATTGTGCCGGTCTGTTCCAAGCTGATGTAGTTCCAGAAGTTCTGGGTAAAGCGGAAGCCGCCAACGCCACCGTTGGCTTGGTCTTGATGCGGTTGATCGTTTTGGCGGTTAAAGAAGCTGCCGCCACCGAAAAGATTAATTTCGTAGCGTGCTCCGCCGCTGGTGCTGCCTGTCTGCGCGGACAAGCTGAAGCCGCTGATCATGGTCAGCGACATCGCAATAGCGAGTGATTTAAAGTTCATAATTATTTTTTAGCCCTAACTTATATTATCTTAACGTAGTTCGGGGATCTTCTGCACATAGAGTCCCCGATGGGGACTCACCGCCAACAACTTGTCCGGCATGGCGGAGCTAACATGCAATCTTTCAAAAACCAGGTGAGGCTCTTCGCGAGCCGGCATCCAATACCAGTTTTCGCCTCCGTCTGAAGACCAGAAAACCCTTTGATGTCTTAGAGCGAAACACAGCCCTTTCCGTTTCGGGTGAAATGTGACACTGCGGATCCATTCGGTTTGCACCATGCGCCAGGTATTGCCTCCGTCCGTGGACTTGGCTAAACCAGCATGAGAGGCCCGAAGCATGACCGAAGTGTCAAAAGGGTCTACCGCCGTCTCGTACCAGTCCCCCCGCGGCTGCTCTGCGGCCTGTTGTGAAACGCCTGCCCAGCTTTGGCCACCATCGGTGCTGGCCTGCCATCCGCGATCCGGATCTCGCGCCAGGAGCCGGCCGGCAACTACTGCGAAACGGTCAAAGTGCCGGCCCCGTGTGATCATGGACCAATTCTTCTCGTCCGGCTTGCGGGCGTACAGACCTTCATAAGGAGCGACTGCATAAAACCGCTCCTCGTCAGAGTCCACGGCGAGAATACTCCGGCTGGCAAACCCTTCATTGACGGGTTCAAAACTTGTCCCTTCATTCTGGCTTCGCAGCAGGCCATGTCTCTCGGTAGAGATGTACAGTAAGTTCCGGTCTGCCGGATGCCAGGCGATACTTGTGGCTACCAGGCTGTTGAGCTTGCTCCACACCATTCCCGCATCGCGCGAAACCCACATCCCGGCGCTTGTGCCGGCAAAGAGAAGCTCACGATTGTGCGGCGATTGCATCACTACATAAGTCCGCCGGTTGGTCCCTGGAATGCCCTGTACGCGCCGCCAGGCAGTTCCGGCATTGAGCGAGCAATAGATCCCGCTGCAAGCGCTGGCAAATACACGGTCCGGTCGCAAAGGATCCACCGCAATCGAAAAAATGTCGGAATCATCAAACATCCCGACGTGCACCTTGCGCCAGGTTTGGCCGCCATCGGTAGTCTTCCACGGCAAGTGCGGCGTGCCGGCGTAGATCGTGCCTGCCTTTAGGGGGTCAAAAGCAACCGACACGATGGCCGCCAGATCCGCGATGCTGGCTGGGCTGATGCGGCGCCAGGTCTTTGCCCCATCGTTCGACATCCACACCCCTTGGTTGGTTCCAGCCGCGAGGATGCGGGAATCTTTCGGCCAAACGTTGATTGCATAAACCGATAGATTCTCGGTTCCGGGGATCACTTTCCAGGTTTCGCCCTCGTCGGTTGAACTCCACAATCCTCCCGGCGCGGCTCCGACCAGCCATTGCCCCGGCACAATCAGCCCGCAATCCAGCCGGGCGTTCGGAATCTCGGGAAACGCGCTGAGGTGAGTCCATGACTGAGCCGCATCTCGACTGCGGAAGACCCCTGTCCCGCGCATGGAAATGGCCATCATGGTCGAAGGCCGGCCCGCATCCAGACGGATGACTCGCGCAGCACCGCCCCAGGGCCCAATCGCTTCCCAGGCGGGATAATTCTCGACACCCAGAAGGGGCATCAGACATAAACTAAAAAGACGAATCCAGCGCACTCTCTTCAGTCTAAGGGGAAGCGGGGAAAAAGAACTATAATGGAGGCGTCTGGCCTTGAACCGCATACGCGTTTTAGTGGCGAAGCCGGGACTCGACGGTCATGACCGCGGGGCCAAGGTAATCGCCAGAGCTCTTCGCGATGCCGGCATGGAAGTGATCTATACCGGCTTGCGTCAAACGCCGGAAATGATTGTCAATGCCGCTGCGGACGAAGACGTCCAAGTGATAGGCTTGTCAATTCTCTCCGGTGCGCATATGGCGATCGTACCCAGGGTGCTCAATTTATTGCGGCAGCGGGAGATGTCAGACGTGCTTGTGGTTGTAGGCGGGATCATCCCCGAAGATGACGCCCAACAACTCAGGCAGTTGGGAGTGGCGGCGGTTTTCCAACCCGGTAGTTCATTGCAGTCTGTAGTGGACTTCCTTACGGACAAAGTGAAAACACCCGCCTAACGATATTTGAAAGCAAGAGGAGCGAATGCCTCTAATAGATAAACAGAACATTGCGGTGTTCGTCGATTACGACAACATCGAAATAGGACTCAAGACAACGTTGCGGCGCGAATTCGACGTCTCGCTTTGTCTGGATGCATTGAAAGAGCGGGGCGACATCGTTGCGAAGTTCGCCTACGCCAACTGGGGGCGCCAGGAAGGCGCTGCCCGGCAGATGGCGGAAAACGCCGTACAGATGGTGCAGCGGCTTCCCAGCCCGCGCGGGGACAAGAATGGGGGGGACATCAATCTGGCGCTTGACGCGCTGGAAATGGCCTTCACCCACACTCACGTCAACGCCTTCGCGATCATCAGCGGAGACAGCGACTTTATCCCGCTGGTCAACAAACTCAAGGAATACGGCAAGACGGTTTACGTGGTGGGCGGCAAAGCCTTCACCTCGAATATCCTGCAGTCGAATTGCCATGAGTTTGTGGCTTACGAAAACCTGCTGATGGATCGCGCCGCGCGCCTTGATGGCACAGAAGGTGGCCCGCAACTTGAAAAGCTGAAGCAGGAACTTGGGGAAGCTTTGAACGCGGCCGGGACCGGGATCGCGGCATCCGTGACCGTGACCGTGGTGATCGCGGAGACCGCAGTGATCGCATGGACCGAGACCGGGTCGAAGCCGAACCCATCGAATCCACCGAACGCATTGTGCTGCCTGGTGAGAAACTCAGCGGGGGTGGAGTGGTTGCCACCGCGCCGCCGGCCAAAGAGGCCATCAGCCCAGGCCGCGAAAGCCGCTGGGAACGCCGTGACCGCCGTCGGGGCGAGCGTGGTGATCGTGGCGAACGTGGCGAACGGCCTGATCGGGATCGCGATCGCCCGGAACGGGAGCCACGTCCAGAGCGCGCACAGGTCTCTCACGAACCGCGTGTGGTTCTGGAAATCAATGCCGCTCTGCCGCTGGTTGAGCGTTCTTTGCAGACACTCGAAAGGCGTGGCGTGCAGGCTCAACTCGGCCTGCTCAAGAGCACAATGATGCAGCTGGACCCCACCTTTCACGAGCGTGGCTTTGGCGCATCCAGCTTCAGCGACTTCATCGACAAGCTTCATAAATCCGAGCTGATCGAAGTGCATGGCAGCGGCGGCAAGCTCACCATTGAGCGCCGCGGCGGGGCCAATGCCAAACCTCTGCCTGAGCCGGAAGAAGCGCTGCCGCTTCTGCGTGATGCTCTTGAAGCCCACCGCTACGAAATGGAAATGGGCGATGGGGTTGAGATCGTTGATCTCTCCGAGTGGATGACCACTGAGCACCCCGGCTTTGATGTCCATAACTATGGCTTCCCGGGCTTTCATGAATTCCTCACCTTCTCTGAAAAGAAGGGTGTCGTTTCCGTGAAGAAGGAAGAAGAGCGCGGCGTTGTTGTCTATCTCGGCCGCGAATTCTTCCCGCCCCCTGCGCCAAAGGTGAAGAAGGAAGAAGAGTTCTACAGCCAGTACGACGAGATTCAACCCTACGTCGAAGGCCAGCCGAGCATTGTGGAACCGAATCCTCCGCCGCCGAAACCGAAGAAAACTGCCAGCCGTGCCCGGAAGACGACAGCCAAGAAAACTGCTTCCGCCCCGCGCGCCCGCAAAAGGAAAACGGAATGATCGAACGGCTCTTCCCTCCCGGAGTGCCAGAACCGAAGAACCCCTACTCGCCAGCCGTTAAGGCTGGCGGGTTCATTTTCGTTTCCGGCCAGATTCCGCTGGATGCCACAACGCTGGAAATGAGCTACGGCGATATCCAGCACGAGACGAGAGTCACGCTGACCAACATCCAGAGGATTCTCGAAGGCGCTGGCTCAAGCCTCGCCGACGTCGTCAAAGTGAATGTCTACCTGGCCGATGAACGCGACTTCGCCAAGATGAATGAGATCTACATCGAGTTCTTTGGCAAAGACCGCCCTGCCCGCACCACTGTGGGCTGCCGCTTTGCCAACCCGGTGATGAAAGTCGAAATCGACTGCATCGCCTATACGGGTTAAGCCCGCAACTCGGCAATGGTTGCGCCGGTGCCGCCCTCAGCAGGGGTTGCGCCATAATGGCGTGCCACGTGGGGATGCTTGGCCAGCATCTTCTCGATTGCTTTTTTAAGAATCCCGTAGCCGTGTCCGTGAATGATGCGTACCCGGGCGATGGATGCCAGTGATGCCTTATCGAGGAAGCGGTCGACATTGTCGATCGCTTCTTCTGCATGTTGGCCAATTACGTTGATCTCGCGCGTTGGCGTATCCCAGGTGGGCCCGGGCTCAAAGCGGACATTCGCTGGCAGCTTGCGGGTGGCTTCCGCCTTGGTAAGTACTTCGAGCACTTCTTCCCGCGCCACCTGCATCTTCATAAACCCAGCCTGCACTTCCACCCGCCCGTTATCGAGGATCCGCAGCACTTGCGCCGGTTCGCGCACATTCTCAATCCTGACTTTCACGCCTACCACCAGCTTCGGCCCCGCGGCGACTTCCGGAGCCCCCTGCGGCCGGATGGCTGCCGTGGCTTCCGCTTGAAATTCCCGCTTGAACTTTGCCGCTTTCAGTTGCGCCTGTTCCGCGGCCTTTTTCGTTTCCGCCGTGGATCGAATGCTCTCGATCGTTTCCCGCGACCCCCGCTCAAACTCGCTCAGCAGCTTCGCTGTCTTGGCTTCAAAGTCCCGAATCCGCTGTGACTCCCGCTTGGTAAAGCGGTCTTCCAGTTCCCGTTCCCGCCCTTGCAACTCAGCCAGCTTCCTGGACGCATCCACTTCAAGAGCCGTAGCGGTCTCCAGCTTCTGATGCAGTTCCTGCAGGAAGCGCGCGATATCCTGCTCGCGCGTGCTCATCGCGGCTCTAGCCTTCTCGATCAGTTCTGGCAGGATGCCAAAGCGCTCCGCCGTATCGAGCCCGGCGGACTTGCCCGGCGCGCCCACCCGCAATTCAAAGGTCGGCAGCAGTGTCTGGTCATCAAACCCCATCGACGCACTCACCACGCCATCGTGATTCACGCCATAGATTTTCAAAGCGAGCAAGTGCGTGGAAGCGAGCGTAAAGCAGCCGTCGCGATGGAAGCGGTCAACGATCGCAACACCCAAGGCGCCACCCTCTTCCGGATCCGTCGAGCGGCCAATCTCATCGAGAATAATGAGGCTGTCCGGCGAAGATTGCTCGAGCAAACTCGCCACATGGCTCATGTGAGAACTGAAGCTGGAAAGGCTGGTCTCAATCGACTGGCTATCGCCAATGTCGGCCAGGATCTGCTCAAAGATGGGCAGCCTTGCTTCTGCCGCAGGCACGGGCAAGGCGCTTTGCGCCATCAGCGCCATCACGCCGACAGTCTTCATCGCCACCGTTTTGCCGCCCGTATTGGGCCCGCTGATCAGCAAGGTGCGTCGAGCCTCGTCGAGCGTCAAATCAAGCGGCACCGCTGTCTTGCGCTCCCGCCGCAGCACGTCGGTGAGCAGCGGGTGCCGGGCCTGTTTCAGATGGAGTTCGCGCAGGGAGCCAGTTGAGAATTGGGGAATCGTGCACCGAAACTCGGCCCCAAACCGGGCTCTGGCAAACACAAACTCGAGGGCGCCCATGGTCTCCACTGCCATGGCAATTTCCGCGTGTTGCTCCCGCAATTTCGCGGTGAGTTCGCGTAAGATCCGGTGGCATTCCCGCAACTCCTCATCAATCAGCCGCACCAGCTCGTTGTTCAGTTGGATCGTTTCAAGCGGTTCCACAAAGCTGGTCTGCCCGGAGCCGCTGGTGCCATGCACCACCCCCTGCACGCGCCCTTTGAAGTTGGTCGCTACGGGAACAACATAGCGGTCCCCGCGCATCGTCACATACTCGTCCTGCATCACGCCGTCATCGCGGTGCGTTTTGAGAAAACGTTCAAGCGATTGCTGGATCGACTCCTTTTTGCGTCCCAATTCCTGCCGCAACCGCTTTAGCGCCACGCTGGCATCATCTTCAAGCGAACCGTCGGGCCGGAACTTGCCGTCGAGCGTCCTCAGCACGGCGCGGAAATCGGCGATCTTTTCTGCCTTGGCCCAGAGCAGCGGAAAGCGATGCGGTGATTCCGACAAGCCCTGGCGAAATTCAGTAGCCCTCACCAGCCAGGCCCGCAGGGCGAGGATCTCTAACCCCTCCAATACGGCACCTTCGATGCGCACCCGCGCCACAGCCTCGGCAACATCGGCCAGGTCTGTAAAGCGCAATCGCGGCAGCCCGGAGTCTTCGCTATCTCCAGCCGTCAGGAAATCGAGCGCTTCGGCCACCTCGGCAAGGCTGGCCTCAAGCGCTGTCCGGTTTGTCGACGGCTGCATCGCCTCGAGTTCGCGCCGGCCCGCCGCTGACGATACATAACGTCCGAGCAGAGCCCGCAGGGTCTCGTACTCTAAAAGGTCTTGGCTCCAGTTCGGCATCGCTCGATCACTTCAATCGTGCCCGAGGTTACAGGCACGCCTTTCCATTCTTCCGGGCTAAACCAGCGCACATCCGCCGAATCACTCCCCGGCTGTAATTCCCCACCCGCAATCTCACACACATAATCCATCAGCACGTAGTGGTATTCAATGCGGCCAGCCAGATCAGGCATGATGCGCTCAAAAATATCACCCAAACGGATGATCTTTACGATCAGTCCTGTCTCTTCCAGAACCTCTCGCCGCAGTGCTTCTTCCAGCGTTTCTCCCGCTTCTACTGCGCCGCCAGGTAAGCTCCAATAGTCCTTCAGTGGTTCTTTGCCCCGCTTCACTAACAGGACGCGAGGTCCATCATAGATCAAGGCACCCACGCCCAGAATGGGCTTGGCGGGATAGCGCCGGACATCGTCTTGTACAGCTATTCGGTGACGGCTCCCTTTACCTTCATCCTCGCACGGTAAAGCCCCGACTTGGCACTGATATAAAGCGTCATGCGGTCTTCATCACCAAAGGCCGCATTCGTTGGCCGGTCCGGCATAATGATCCGATCCAGTTGCTTGCCCTCGGGAGAGACAACCAGCAGCGCGTTGGCGGCAACATAGAGATTGCCCTTTTCATCCACAGTCATCCCCGCTGGAGGACCATCGGTCTGATCGAGAAAGACTCTCTCATTGCTGGCCTGGCCTTTCCCATCGATATCCCAGGCGTAAACGCGTCTCTCATCGGAACTCGAAACATAGAGCGTTCGGCCGTTCGGAGCAAGCGCAATTCCATTCGGTCTTCCCTTGAGCTTGGCAACCAGAGCGATTTCCTTTTTGGGGTTGAGATGAAAGACGCCTTCAAAATCCAGCTCCCGCGTTTCAGCCTGCGCCCCAAAGGCAGGGTCGGTAAAGAAGATGTGGCCGTCCTTGCGGACCACCAGGTCATTGGGGGCATTGAAGCGTTTGCCCTCAAAGCGCTCCGCCAGAACGTCTATTTTTTCTTCCTCGTTCGGATAAAGCCGGATGATGCGGCGGGTGCGCGTCTCGGCTACTACGAGACGGCCGTTCTGGTCATAGGCAATCGCGCTCGGCCCACCCAGGTTCTCGCGATAGCGCCCCGTTCCTTTGCCAGGAATAAAGGCCAGGATCTGGTTCGACGGCACCTCGCAAAAGAGCATCGCATCCGTCACTTTTGACCAAAGTGCTCCATCCACGTATCGGTGTCCGGAAGAAACCTTCTCCATTTGAAGGTCGGAAAAGTCCTGCCCCAGCGCGAGCCAGGTGATTCCCAAAATGGCGAATCGCATGGGCTTGATTTTACATCGTATGGTTGAGAAAGTAAGAAAATTCGAATGTCGATCAAAATTGCGGTGATTTCACTTATGTCCTCCTCGATGCTCTTTGGCGCAGACCCGGCCTATCAGAAGTCCATTGAAGACTATCGGGTTGAGCGGGAGTCTACTCTCAAGTCTGACGCCGGCTGGTTAGTGGTTGCCGGGTTGCACTGGCTCAAGCCGGGCAGCACCACCTTTGGCACTGCTACCTCCAATGGCTTCGTTCTGCCGCAGGGCAAATCGCCCGCCCGCGCAGGCACATTTCACTTTGACGGCAAGGTGGTGAGCCTGGAGGTGTCGCCTTCGAGCGGGATTCAGGTGAACGGCAAAGCGTTTACGAAGGGGACGCTGAAGGATGACTCGCACGGGCAGGACCCCGATCTGGTGACGTTGGGCGGATTGACGCTTACCGTGATCGATCGTGGCGGAAAGATTGGCCTGCGGCTCAAGGACAAGACCAGCAAATACCGCCAGAGCTTTACCCACTGTAGCTGGTATCCCGTGAAGCCGGATTACAACGTGCAGGGTAAGTTTTTCCCTTATCCAAGTCCGAAGAAGCTTCGCGTGCCGACTGTGATTGATGGCGTAGTGGAAGAGCATGAAAGCCCCGGCGAGATCCAGTTTTCCCTCGGTGGCGGAACCCACCGGGCACAAGTGATTAGCGCGGGCCCCGGCAAACTGTGGCTGATCTTTCGCGATCAGAGTAGCGGCAAGACCACTTATCCAGCGGGTCGCTTTCTGTATGGCGAATTACGCAAAGACAACACGGTAAGTTTTGACTTTAACAAGGCCTACAACCCACCCTGCGCCTTTACCCCTTACGTCACCTGCCCCTTGCCGCCACGGCAGAACTCGCTCAAGGTCGCCATCGAGGCCGGCGAGCTGAACTATCACTTTGAAGAGTAATTTACGAAAAAAATACATGCCTCGAATCTAGGCACGTCGTTCAGGGAAACCGGCGTGCCACTCTCACAAAAGCCCCGCCAGGTCGTGTCGAAATCATTTCGGTTTGCTGTGAACCAACTTACTTCACTGCCCGGGTCTGCCAGGTTTTGCTCTGGCCTTACGGATCCGGTAGGTCTGCACTACACTCACCGCAAATGTCCGTTCCGGTCTGCTTTCGCTGGTTCTAAGCTTTAACTGCGAAAGCCAGGGTAGCGGAGCCGCTTTGACTACAAAATTCACAACTGCGGATTAGTTTGCAGTTTCGTAAGTCCACGCGGCTGCCGCCTTTAATGGCCCCTACCGCCGTCCAAAGGCGCCTGCCGTTGGAATCTCCAGCGCCCAGATCTCCTGCGATTGCACCCCGGCTTCAAACGCGATCTGCTCCCCGCTGGGATGGATGCGAAGTCCCCCGAGGAATTCTGGAATGTTCAGCTCCAGCTTCGAAGGTTGCCCACCCTCCACCGGAATCATCCATAGCTCAGTCCGGTCTCCGATCGCTTTCGTCGCTATTAACGCCTTACTATCCGGCGTCCACGCCAATTGCGAGAAGTTTTCCGGCTGCTTCAAGGTAAATACCTCGCGCAGCTCGCCGCCAGCCACGGGGATTACAACCAGCGAGGTCCGCGCTGTTGGTCCCGGCGTGGCCAACCCCGCGGGCTGGTTGCCTTCATTCATGATCCCTGCAATGTAACGGCCATTCGGAGAGAGTTCTTTTGAAGAGGTGGTCATCCCTGGCAGTTGAGTAACAATGTCCCGTTTTTGCCCAGTGGCCAGATCGTGTTCCACCGATCTGCGGGGGTTGGAAGCTTCGTAATAGATTTTGGCTCCGTCGGGCGAGATCTTGACCCTGTTTGTATGATTGCCCTCAGCCAGGAGTGTCGCCGCCCCGGTCTCGGAGTCGAAGCGGTAGAGGCCTGATTTGCCGGTGAATTCGCGCGCACCGGCCGCCAGCCATTTCCCGTCCGGCGAAAACCGGAGTTCGTTGAAAAAGTTCATCTGCGTTGTCAACTTTCTCACGTGTCCGGTTTCCATGTTCTTGAGCGCCAGGTAGTTCAGTCCATCCGCCTGCAAGCGGAATGCGAGTAACCGCCCATCTCGCGACCAATCCGCCCCTTGGCTGCGATAACTTGCCACTACGGGCGCGCCGGTGAGCTTGCCGGCCGCAAGGTCGATCGGGGCTGTGTGTAATCCTCTTGTACTGGTGTCCTTGTAGAGGTAAAGCGCACCGGTCGCGTTTCTGCCCAGCGCCAGAACTGGACCAACCTCCGGTTTCAGTAGCATCGCTCCACCAAAACTGGCTCCATTCTTGATGGCGAGCGAATACAAGCCTTCCGATCCACCCCGGTCGCTTCGAAACAAGAGCGCGCTTCCATCCGCTGACCAGCCCAACAATACATCGTTCGCCTCGTGCGAACCAACCGGCGTGTCACCGCTGCCATCCGCTCGGATGATATGAAGATCCCGCTGAATCGCCGTGTCACTCACCGGTTGATCAAACGCCAGAAATTTGCCATCGGGCGAAAACTCCACTCGTACCGGTCCGCGCCAGGTCAGCTGTTTCAACTCCCGGAGTTTCCCGTTCTGGACTTCCACTACGCCCAGGCGCGTAATCTGATCGCGACGTTGAAAGGTAACCGCCAGCAGCTTGCCGTCATCTGACCAGTCTCGAACGTCCAAATGGGCGATGCCGGCATCAGAGAAAATTATCGTGGGTTTCGGGACCCCAGCGCCCCCCGGGCTGAGGGTGCGAATTTCGATGTGCCTCGGGTTGTACGTCAACCAGCCGTACGCAATCCTCCGGCTATCCGGCGAGAACGCGCCACCCTCCGCATTGCCGTTCTTGCTCCAATGTTCGTCGGGTGTCAGACTTCGATCCATGCCGGTCGACAGGTCGTGGACCATGAGGTTTCCGGAGTGCCACCAATCGGTGTAGGAGACCCAGCGTCCATTGGGGGAGATGTTTCCCGCGCCATGCTCGACGTTCTTACCGGACCAAACCACGCGATCTCCCTGGGCGCGGCTCGTGGTGCCAGTCCTGGAACGCGCCTGCGCGACGGCATCGGTCTGGTCGGCAAAATCCCGCACCAACCGCTCATAGATGCGCCGCGCCTCCGCGTCGCCAAGCTTTTCGTGACACTGGGCCATTCGTAGCAGCGCCTTCGCCGCGACGCTCCGGTCCTTTCCCCCGGCGAGCTTCGCGTAACGCTGAATGGCGCCACGGAGGTCACCTTTCACCGTTTCCAATTCCATGGCCGACCGTAGGGCGGTCTCGGCCGATACGCCTTCCTGCCCATACAGCAGCGCGAAGCTTGCCAGCAGGATCGTGATCATTCTCGTTGTGCTCTTTTTAGACTTCATTTTG
>CAZECF010000083.1:0-19612 GCA_964510335.1 uncultured Bryobacter sp.
CGAGCGAGAGACAGTCCGACTTTCAGAGTACAGCCGTCAGTGCAGTGGGCCCCTAAGACAATGGCAGCAAAGCCTCGCCGACCCGCTCACCTTAATGCCGCTTGCTCACATCGTCGCAACTTGCAATCGGGTCTTGTTGCCATTGAACAAGTGATGATGGCGAACGTAAGGAAGGAGATTCCAATCATTTTCACTTTTTTCCTTGCATTGATCAAAAGATTAGCGTATTTATACTTCATAGGTTGTTGAACTGGCCTCGGTCCAATATACCTCCCTTAGGATGCAATGATCCTGGATAGTCTGGGGACTTACTACCTTTCTTCGCTATAAACTGGTCCGGCGCTTGAACAGTTAGGGTACCGTAACAGTTGCATTGTCAAGGGAATGTCTCCCCTTACCCATAACGTCCACCTCTTGAGGATCCACCCAATGAATAATGCAAAGAAGCGTTCAATAATATTGCTCGCCTGTTTGAGTTCTACGGCGGCTTTGACGACGCTGTATCAACCAACTGTTGCCCACGCTGGAGCTTGCTGCGCTAAAGATGATGACTGTCAGAATTCGAGCAGAACATGTTGCTATGTCAAGGGCGCACAGCAATGTAGCGCTCAATATCCCAATGAACACCGATATTGCGCACCACCTGCGGATTGCAACTAATGGAAAAACGACTAGTAATCGCAAAGCTCTTCGCAGCTTCCACAATACTATACTCCGGAGCTACTTTCCTTTCGCCCCCAAAGGCAATGAGTTGGGGTGCCAACTGCTGCGACAGTGGTGATGCTTGTCAAGGCTACGACTACTGCTGTACTAGCTCCACTTCCTGTGACGGTAAGAAAGGAGCCTGCCGCGCTTCGTGTAAGTAGAAACAGTCAATGGGCGACAGAACACTCCCCTTTTTTTGTCGCCCTTCGCTTTTTCCAGAATGCAAGGCAAATTCAATATGAATGCTGGTGTCACTTCTCGTCATGATGGCGTCTTAGCCATCCTTTTATCACTGTCCGCGATCGTTAATGTAGCAATGATCGTAAAGAACCAAAGCCTCCACGATGTAATCGCAAGGCGCGAAGCTGAGGGTAGACTTCAGCCAGGTACAACTATATCCGAGATCGCGCTAAATGATCGGGCACAGAATTTGGTTACCTTAAGGGGCGATAGCCCAGGTCTACGCGGAACATTCATTTACTACTTTTCTCCAACCTGTAAGTACTGCATAGAAAATTACGCCGTTATGCAGTCGCTCACCACATCTCTGAAGGGCCAGTACAGACGGATAGGAGTTTTAAGTCGCGCCGAAGATTGGAAAACGCTGCGGCCTGAATATGAAACAATGTTCGATTATTTAGGCCCAATCGATGCAAAGGATAAGCAAATGTTAAAACTGGGGGGCACTCCAAACACAATAGTACTGGACCCGACGGGGAAGGTTCTCGGAGCCACTATCGGGTGGTACGGGAAATCGAATGCCAAATGGCTATCTGGGGTTCTGGGCTTCGCAACACCGCAGGTAAACGGAGCTGAATAGCATTGCGCTTAGTAGTTATCGATCTACCCGCAACCGTCACGTCCTTCGGACCGCTATTAGGTGATTACTGTCATTATGCTATCCGCATGGGCATAGCTCGCTGGTTGCAACCCAGCGACATGCTAGTGTTCACCAATCATTCCAGTGCCTCACCAGAAGCCAATTGTTTTGGAGCGATAAGATTGGAGGGACTCACGAAAGTGACCTCGTCCCATCCAACCATCGAAACCATTTATGCCTTCATCGACGAGAATATAGACACGGTCTATTTCATGTCTTGGGAATTCTTTCTCTTGGCGCTGCCTCAAGACTCACTCGACTACACCCGCGACGGGGCAGAATGTACCTTATTAAACACCTCACTTTCGGTGTCACGTGCAGCGATCTTTCGAAAACATGTCATCGGCGACCTGCATAGCTCTAGCCTCTGGCCCACCCGAACGGTACTTGAGGCCATGGACGAATTATGCGAAATGCGTCGATGCCTTGATCCCTCCGTAGCCGAAGCTCTACCTGCTTTCCGTGTGGAAACAGAAATGCGAGAATTGGCTAGTTTGACGGTGCCTCCGGAATTTCGATTGCGAACCAGAGGAGATTATCAACATTGTCAGCTGTATTCGGAGGACGTAACAACCTCGCCTGAATCCTATGGCGACGTGGATGTCTGCAGCATTATTTTTACCGCAGGCTACTCTGGGGGAGAAGAAAGCTACCTCCAGACATTTTCTCAACTCCACACAAAAGGACTTAATTGCCTTGTCATATGCAGAAGATCAACCCTCTTGTCAGAACGCCTCAAGCAGTCCGGGCTCAATGTTACAACCATGGAAAGCATTCCAAGCCTCCATTACCAAGAATTCAATCATATTCTCACTCTTTTGAAGTTGGTCAGGCCGAAATGTATTCATTTTAACGCGCCAGTACCCATTTGGCTTTACCACGTGGCGAGCACCCTGGGTATTCCCATAGTTCAACATTGGCGGATTTCCAACTGCTTAGATCACTCAATCGAAGCGAAGCTAGTCAATGCACACATTTGCGTGTCACACTTTGTAGCTTCGCGACTACTTCAGACTGGCATCGACCACAGAAAGCTCTTTGTTGTCAACAATGGAGTCAATTCAATAGCACTTGCTCAAGGGGATCGGACTCGTGGGCTATTCGTATGCTTGAGTAGGCTGTCACCATCTAAGAATCTGGAATTCTTAATTGAAGGATTTGGGAGATTCACTAAGCTGCGACCAAATGCTCGCTGCGAAATCTATGGTGAGGCTGCCCCTCAAGATCGTCATTATTACAAACGCTTGGTTGACTTTATCAACAAAGCGAATCTTGCAACAGTTGTAACCATCCACGATTTCGATCTGAAAGCAAGAGAGCTATTACTTCGAGCCGAAGCAATGATACTTCCTTCAAAATCTGAGCCTTTATCAAGGAGCATTCTGGAGGCTATGGCGTCTGGATGTCTTGTAGCAGCTAGCAACGATGGCGGAACGCCTGAAATCATATCGGATTCTCTTGACGGATTCATGTTCGATCTTACAGACCCTGAGAGATTGACCGAGGTGTTGCACAGAATCATGGATTTGTCTGACGACGAAAGAACGCGGCTAAGCAACAATGCTCGCAACACAATCGCAAACAGGTTTGGCCTTCATAGTGCGATAGAAGGCACGCACCGTGTTTTTAATAGTCTGCTGGAGGCCTGATACTCAATGAAGTCAATTGTCCGATCCCTCGAACTCAGTCTCGTTGTTCTTCTCGCGGCGGGCCAGTTAAGTCCTCAGCCAACCGTCACCGAAGACCGTCGCGTTGTAGAACTTCTAAATACACTATATTCTCTTTCTCCGGATGTTCGCGCATTTGTCGGCACAACCTTGCTTGGAAAGGCAAGCACCGACAAGACTAGGGCGGAGATATTGCGAGCGCTTGAAGGTATCTCAACGAAGTTGAAGATAGCGGCGCCATTCGATTTAATTGCCGGTTATAGAACCGACAGACCAACTGGATTCTTGGCAAATGCCGCTACTCTGTCATTAACTAGGGTTGATGTTGAGCTCGCGATTGCTGAATACAACCTAAAGCGAGACAGTCAGACGGCGCGAAGCATCGTCTCTAGTCTCATTCCTTACGTTCGTCAGCAGAATGGCTGCGAGAGCCTTGCAATGATTCGACCGGAGCGGTTTGTGAGATTTTTGCCGACTTTTTTCAAGTTTGCTTTTACAGCGGAAGAGAAGAAGAAGTCAGAGGACTTTCACTACGCCGAATCATTAATTGTGCAGGCAGGAGGATCTGAGTTACTGACAGTACTCTTAGGCTCAATAAAGGACTGGGGCTTCTCTTCAGAGCAACAGCGACACCTCTATGAAGTATGGTCGGCCACCTTTTCCAATGCGACTCTTGAGAATCGACCGCTTCTCGAGGTTTGGGTTTTTAGACCGATTGGGAAAGATGCGCTGAACCAAGCCCTAAGAGCGGGTGCGCCCAATGGAACAATGATCGCAATAGCGAAAAAGCTTAGCGCACAACTCTTACTGCCCGTTTGCCGTGATCAGATTCCAGAGAATGCAAAGCAGTCAATTGTGGATCGCGTTTTAGGTCGAAAATCTTCTGTAACGAGTTTGAGTTGGCTTACAGACCTTACAGCCACTGAAGGACAGCCGATTGATTTTTATTGGCACAATAATTCTGGACCTGAAGGAAAGGAGCTCCTCTATTGGTCCTCACCTGAGTTTCAGAAGCTATTTTTGAATGCTAGGAAGTTAAATCACGACCCTCGCCTGAGTTTAAATGCCAACTCCGCGGATACCGAGGCAGCTACAGCCGAAGCAATTGATCTTTGTCTTTCTGCAGCAAGAATCAAGTCTAGTTCCACCGATGATGCCCCGCGAACATACGTCCAGCAACTTCATCTAGTTTCATTGATACTCGCCCGACTTCCCAGCAATCACCCATCGAAGTTAAGGCTGCTAGATCTCTCGCTGCCAATTGCTTCGCAAGCTCTAGCTAACTCAGATTCGGGCCCTATTGCAGTCTTTCAACTCTGGCAGTTGCTGAGGAAAATGCGTGATGGCAACATCGGCGACAACACTCTAGTCAAATTTAGTCAGGTTAGCGATGCTAATATTCGATCGCTTGTATTGCTGTCGGCGCTTTCATTTCCAAAACAGCCATGAATGTTCTGATAACTGGCGGGAATGGATTTCTTGGTCGAGCCTTAGTGAATGCGCTCACTAAGAGTAATTTTACTATCAGGATAATCGATACCAAGGACGGGACGTCCGATCTACTGTCGACATTTATAGCTCCAAGTTTCGTTAATATTGACATTCGCGACTACAGTAAAGTTCTCATACACGTGCGCGCTTTTCAACCTCAATGGATTATTCATTGCGCAGCTATACCGGGAGTGCGAACACAACCGAATCAATTCCAAGAAGTACTTGACACCAATGCCTTCGGCACACTTAATGTATTGCGAGCTGCGGCAGAAGTCCAGTCGGTGCAAACTGTTGTGGCGGTATCCTCCTCGACTATTTACGGACAGCCAAATCACAAGGGACCTATGGCTGAAGACTCGGTGATAGCGGGAATGAGTCCCGCGGGTGCGACTTCAGTCTATGCACATAGCAAGCGCTACATGGAGGCTTTGGTGGATTCGTTTGCTCGGCGCCATTCTCGCCCTACCGTTTTGACAGTAAGGCCCTTTAGCCTTTATGGGCCAGGCATGAGGAGCGATTTGGCGTTAGCTAGATACGGTTTTGCGGCGATGAGCGGATGCACTTTCACGGATTATGGGACAGACTTAGTACAGCGAGACTTTACATACATTTCTGATGCGGCTCGCGCCATACTCCAACTGGCTAGTACGGTCAGTGAGTCGCAGACATTCAATATAGGCTCAGGAAGTCCTCTAGCGGTACGCACGGTTTTAAGCCGACTAGGAGATCTCTTAGGATGTCAACCGTCTCTCTGTTACTCTGGGCGCAACGCTGTTGATGTTGACCAAACGTACGCATGCACCCGGAAGCTTAAGAAGGCGCTTACTGAGTTTGAGTTCACTCCGCTGGATGAAGGATTGAGAATGACGGCCAACTACTTGCGCGAGAGATATTCACATGCAACCACCGCGATCTCTTCAAACTGTTGACGACGATTGACCGTCAGGAAATCGAAGGGATCACGGGCGGGGCGATGGATGCCAATGAGGCGGAGCCAGGGCCGTTTTATATCCAGGGCGATCACACGGGCGGCATCAAGTTCCGCAACGTTAGGGTGTCGGTGCCGAAGCGGTAGTCAGCCGCAGCCGGTTGATCAGCCAGCGGCCATTGTCGGACTGGACCCAGTCGATTTCTATCTTGCCGGTAATTTCCGTGACGCGTCCCTGGGCCGTCTGGAGTTGCTGCTGAAAAAGGCCTGACTGCTGGGCCTGGCCGTTGTTGATCTTGGGGGCGGGGAGATCGAGGGAGAACTCGCGCACTTTTAGAGTCTGGGTTTGAACGAGGTAGCGCTGGATTTCCCTGGAGCCCTGTATGGTGGGCTGGCCGGTCTGCTCGTATTTGCCGAAGGAGGCAAACAGCGAGGCAATGCCGAAGTGGTTGCCGTCGCGGACGTAGCGGGTGTAGAGATCGACCTGGGATTCAATGCGAGCGGCGTCATTGACGGCGCAGGCCAGCAGCAGCAGGCAGGGCGCGAGGCTAAAGGTAATGGATTTCAAAGGGCTTGTTGGTGATGAAAAGTACAACGACGTCCTGTTCGGCAGTGGCGCCGTGCTCCATCACTTCTCCTTCCGGAAACCAGACGAAATGGCCGGGGCCGAATTCGCCTTTGTTGGTGACGAGGGTTCCTTCGAGCACATACATCCCGTGAGCGCAGGGATGGGTATGGAGTTTGTTGATGACGCCGGCGGGGTACTTGACGATGCGGATCTCCATGCCGGTGGCAGGGTCCGTGATCAGGTTCTTGCGGAAGAGAGTCTTCTGGAGTGCTTCATTCCAGCGGGACTCCCAGGGAAGCTCATTGGCGTTGAGGGCGAGAAATTCAGACATATTTGTGCCGGGTGGCGGTGAAGGGAACGATTCCGTACTCACCGAGATTGACGGTTCCTTTGATTTCACTTGGTTGGGCCGAGCCCTGGAATTCGAAACTGAGGCGGGAGCCGAGGGTGGGGAGCGAAGAGCGAAACTGGACCTGGTCTGATGACACGGTGCCGCGCAAGTGGCCCTGATCAAATTCGCCGCGGTGGGTGCCCTGGAGGACATTTCCTTCCTGCTCGAAGACAAGGGCGTGGCGGGCAACGCCGAGATCGAAGTGCAAGTCAAGATCCCACAGGCCGTTGAGGCTAAGGGCGGGGGCTTGCATAGCGGGCGTTGGCGGCAAGGCAGGCGGATTGGATAGCAGCTTGTGGAGCTTGGTTGAGATGAGCTTTTCGTCACCCTCCATGAGCATGTAGGCAACGATGTTAATGGAATTGGGGCCGGGATTGGCGACAACAATGCGCGGTTCGGTATCGAGCATGAGCCTGGCGAGTTGGACGCCGGAGAGGGGAATTTTCTGAAGGTCCCATTCGACGCGGAGAGCCGGGGTGCGGTTGGACAAATCGGAAGTGGGCTGGCGGAGGCTCGTGGTGAGACCTGGAAGGGGGGCGAGGTGGGCGCCAATGAAGTTGAGGCGGGATTCCCAGAGGCGCCATTCGGCCTGATGGTCGCGCTTGGGCCAGGCCTCTACGGCGGCGAGCATGCCCATGATTTCTTCTTTGCCCACCTTCATGGAGCGGCCAAAAGCGTGATGCGGGGCACTGTTGAGCCAGGCGGCCTGGAGAAGAGTTTTGTCGCCCAGAAGGAGGCCGGCGGCTTGAGGGCCGCGAATGCATTTGCCGCCACTGTAGGCGACGGCGCTGGCGCCGCGCGCCAGATGGACGTTGGGGATGGTGAGCAG
This sequence comes from uncultured Bryobacter sp., assembly GCA_964510335.1. Classification (GTDB taxonomy): domain Bacteria; phylum Acidobacteriota; class Terriglobia; order Bryobacterales; family Bryobacteraceae; genus Bryobacter. The sequence goes on from CAZECF010000083.1 coordinate 7,463, forward strand.
TTCCGCGGCAGCATCAACCAGCACGGGAACACCATGCTTTTTGGCGACGGGGGTGATTGCGGCGGTGCCGAAGGGGCCGTTGTCGCGTGGACCGGCGAGGGTGTAGATCAAAGCTGTGCGGGGGTTGATGGCGGCTTCGAGTTCGTCGATTGAGTTGACTTCGACGATTTTGACACCGAGCATGCGGATGGCGTGATCGTACTGGTTGCGCGAGTAAGTGGGGATGATGACTTCATTGCGGAGGCCAGTCAAATCTGGCAAGCGCTGCATGCGTTCGGGGTTGAAGCCGGCGATGGCGGCGGCGGTGAAGTGAGAAAGGGCAGCACTGCAGCCGTTGGTGACGATGGCCCACGGGGCTTGGGTGATCTCGGCAATGCGACGGCCGACACCGTCCATCAATTCGTCGAGGTGGACATAGTGGCGGGAGGCTTCCTCCATTGACTTCTTAACTTCCGGGAGCGATTGCGAGCCGGTGATGATGGTGAAGGTGCCACGGGCGTTGATGACAGGGGTAACGCCGATGGAAGCGAAAAGGCTGGGGGCTTGAGCTGGCGCTGGTACAGCTTGAGCCGCCGCCAGCAGGCCGCCCTTGCGAAAGAGGCTGCGACGGGAGCTGAGGAAATTCCAGATGCCCATGCCGCTAGTTTAGCGGCAGTTCTTCTTCTTCGTTGACGGGGGCTTGCCAGACGCCGAAGGGGTCGGGCCATTGGGCCCAGATTGCCGGTCCGAGGGCCAATTCTTCGTCAGTCAGCAGACAGGCATTGAGGGCGCTTTCGATTTCCTCGCGCCCCAGGTCGATTCCGATGAAGACCAGTTCCTGCATCCGGTCTCCGTAGGGTTCAAGCCATAGCGAGGCGAGTGCGCTGAGACTTTGTTCGTCTTCGGGCCACTGGTCGCGGGGGAGCGCCGCGTACCCGAAGCGCTGGGGTTCGGTGTTGACTCAGTTGCCGGCCTGGGAGTAAGTGCCGATGATGTCGTGTTTGGTCGCGAGCCAGAAGAAACCCTTGGCGCGGAGTACGCCGGGGAAGACTTCGTTCAGGGCATCCCAGAATCGTTGTGGATGGAAGGGGCGGCGAGCCCGGTAGACGAAGCTTGATATGCCATATTCCTCTGATTCCGGCGTGTGCTGGCCCATGAGTTCTTTGAGCCAACCCGGCGTGACTGCGGCGGCGGCTTCATCGTAAAGATTGGTGTTGAAGATTGCAGTGACGGGGACGCGGCTGTATTCGGAATGGAGGATGCGGGCGTCGGGGTTGATGCGGCGCAGAAGTTTTTCCAGCCGGGAGAGCTGGCCGGGGGCCAGCCGGTCTGTCTTATTGAGGATGAGGAGGTTGGCGAACTCGACCTGGTCAATGAGCAAGTCAGCGATGTTGCGGGTGTCTTCTTCACTCAGGGCCAGATGACGGTCGACGAGATCGTCATAGGAATCCATGTCTTCGAGAAACTTTTCGCTGTCGATGACGGTGACCATGGTGTCGAGGCGGGCGACGTCGGCGAGGGAGCGGCCTTCTTCGTCGGCGAAGCTGAAGGTGGCGGCCACGGGCATGGGTTCCGAGATGCCGGAGGATTCGATGAGCAAATAGTCGAAGCGGCCTTCGGCGGCGAGTTGAGCGACCTCGGTGAGGAGGTCTTCCCGCAGGGTGCAGCAGATGCAGCCATTGGACATCTCGACCAGCTTCTCGTGGGAGCGCACGAGAGATGCGTCGATGTTGACTTCGCTCATGTCGTTCACGATGACGGCAACCTTGAGCCCCTCCCGATTCTGGAGGACATGGTTGAGCAGGGTTGTCTTGCCTGCGCCGAGGAAGCCAGAGAGGACGGTGACGGGGAGTCTATCGTTATTGCTCATTCAATATCAATAATATCGGAATTAAACGGGGCGGTCAGTTTGACGTCAGAACGGGACCGGATTAGTCTGGAAGAAGGGTAGCATTCGCGATGACTCGTTTCACGCCGTCGAAACATTTCGTGTACTTGGGGATTGTAGCGGTCGTGCTGGGCCTGATGTCTGCTTGGGTGGCTTGGCAGTGGAGCCCGGCAATTGTTCCGGCAACCTTATTTTTTGCCAGTGCGCTGTTCCTGTTCTGGTTGAGCTTGCATCCGGTGATTGAACTGACAGACCGGGACCTGGCCATTGGAGGCCGGATTCTTCCCTGGAGTTCCATCACGCAGATTGAGACCACGGGATGGCTGACGCCGCTGGTGATGAAGCTGAGCGTGGAGAAGGGCCGCAAGATTCTGCTGATTTATGCGGGCGACCTGGAATCGTCTGGAAGACTGAAGGACATGATTTGTCATTGCGCCCCGCACGCCACGCTGGATGGAGCGCCGCAGCGGAAGCGGCAGGCGACCTTGGCGGTGAGAAATGGGGCGACCGCCGAGATTGAAAAACATGCCATTCTGACGCAGGAAGACGAAGCGGAAGTGGAACGCATGTTTCAGCGGTTGCGTGAGGTGGGGCATCTGGAATCGGGTAGCGGCGAGGGCGAGCGCTCGCCCGAGGATCGATAGGCCTTGAAGAGGCTGAGGCTGATTTCCTCCATTGCAGTGCTTGGGCTGGCTGTCTTTCTGGCGCGAGAACCGATTTTGCAGGCGGCAGGGAATTATCTGGTTGAGGCGGGAGCTGCGGAGAAAGCGGACGTGATTATTGTGCTGGGCGGGGACACCCAAGGCTGGAGAGCCACGAAGGGGTGTGAGTTGCTGCGGGCAGGTTTTGCTGACCGGCTTTGGCTGAGCGGGGCACAGGAGTTCTTCGGATTATTTGAGACGGACGCCTCAAAGCAGTATCTGGTGGAAAAGGGATGCCCGGCGGACAAGATTGAAGCTTTGCATTACCGGGTGGATTCGACCAGAGATGAAGCCGAACGGATTGGCGGGTTGATGCGAGAGCGTGGGGTGAAGAAGTATTTGCTGGTGACATCGAATTTTCACACGCGGCGTTCGGGGTATGTGTTCCGGCAGATCAACCCTGCGCTGGAAGGGCAGGTGGTGGCAGCGGCGAACGAGGACTTCAATCCGGACCAGTGGTGGAAGAGCCGCACCGGGCAGAAGACTTTCTTTTATGAGTGGGTTAAGACCGTAAGCTATTGGCTGGGGCTCTAGATGGCGGGAACCTTTCGGACTACGGCGGACATTGCCTGGCCCTATCTACGGCGCTACCGCAAGGGGATGGTGATCGGCTTTGGGTGCCTTTTGGGCAAAGTGATTTTTGCCACCGTTAACCCACTGGTTTTGCGTGACGGGCTGGACGCATTGCTGGCAGGGAGGGCGCTCAATCAATTGTGGATCTATGCGGCGCTACTGGTTTTCTTCGGTTTATTGCGGGGCGTATTTCAGTATTTGATGCGGCTGGCGCTGGTGGGCATTTCGCGTGACGTGGAATTCGACATGCGCAACGACATCTTTGCGCACATGGTGAAGCTGAGCGCGGATTTCTATCACACGATGCGGACTGGCGACCTGATGGCGCGGGCTACCAACGATCTGAATCAGGTGCGGATGATGCTAGGACCGGGGGTGATGTATTGGCTGGAAACGATATTGACGACGGTGCTGGCAATTGGCGTGATGGTAAGCGTGGATTGGGAACTGACACTGATTGCGCTCATTCCAGCGCCGCTGGTCAGCTTTGTGGTGGTTTATTTCGGGCAGAAGATCCACAAGCGCTTTGAGAAGATTCAAGCGCAGTTCAGCGATATTTCAAGCCGGGTGCAGGAGAATCTGAGCGGGGTACGGATTGTGCGCGCATATGCGCAGGAAGAGGCTGAGCTCAAGAAGTTTGAAGCGATCAATCAGGACTATGTGAAGTCGAATCTGGGGTTGGCGCGCGATACGGGAATTTTTTATCCTTTGCTGCAGACGCTGGTGGGCTTCACATTTTTGCTGGTGATGTGGGCCGGGGGCTGGAAGCTGTATACGGGCAAGATCACGATGGGTTCGTTTGTGATGTTTCAGACTTACATGGGCATGTTGATTTGGCCCATGATTGCATTCGGGTGGGTGATCAATTTAACGCAGCGGGGAACCGCCAGTTTGAAGCGCATCCGGGAGATTCTGGACGCCAAGCCCTCGATCGCCGCGCCTCCCGAGCCGGAGCGGTTGGAGGAGGCACGCGGGGAAATCTGCTTTGAGAATGTGACGGTGCGCTATGGGGATAGCGTGGCGCTGGACGGGATCAATCTGCGAATTCCGGCGGGGCAGACGGCGGCGATTGTGGGACGAACCGGTTCGGGCAAGACGACGCTGCTGAATCTGATCCCCAGAATGCTGGATGTGACGGAGGGCCGGGTGCTGGTGGACGGCATTGATGTGAAACGGCTGGATCCGCGAGATTTGCGGCGGCAGATCGGCTTTGTTCCGCAAGAAACTTTCCTGTTCAGTACTACGCTAGCGGATAACATTGCCCTGGGCGCCCCGGAAGCTACACGGGCGCAGGTGGAAGAGGCGGCAAGGAAGAGCGGACTGGCCGAGGAGATCGAGAAGTTTACCGAGGGCTACGAAACGACAATTGGCGAGAGAGGCATTACGCTGTCCGGCGGCCAGAAGCAGCGGACCGCCATTGCGCGGGCGATTGTGCGGGAGCCGGCGATTCTGATTCTGGATGATGCGCTATCGAGCGTCGATACGGTGACCGAGGAGACGATCCTGGACAACCTGGCCGAGGTGATGCGGGGAAGGACCGCGCTGTTTGTCTCGCACCGGGTATCGACCGTGAAGCACGCGGATGTGATTTTTGTACTGGAACAGGGGCGAATCGTCGAGCAGGGGACGCACGATGAGCTGATCGAACGGAATGGGTATTATGCGGATCTGCACCAGCGGCAAGCGCTAGAAGAAGAGTTGGAGCACGCGGGCTAAGTTAAGATATTGCGCATATGTTTCGCGGTTTGATTTTCCTGCTGGTGGCATTCAGTCTGCCTGGCCAGCTTTTATTTGACCCGGCCCTTGTAGAACGGCCCCCCCTGCAAAAGGCCTTGGCTGAAGTTACTGCGCGGGCAAATGCGATCCAGAAGGAATGGATTGAATTAACGGAGATTCCTTCCCCTTCCAAGCAGGAGCAACTGCGGATTGCCTACATGAAGAAGGCCATGGCGCGGGTGGGCTTGACCGGGATCGAGCAGGACAGCATCGGGAATGTGTGGGGCGTGATGAAGGGGACGGGGGGCGGGCCGGAACTGGTGTTTGCCGCGCACATGGACACCGTTTTTCCCATGGATACGCCCATCAAAGTGCGTGAGGAAAATGGACGGTACCATGCACCGAGTATCAGTGATGACACGGCGGCGCTGGTGGCTTTGCTGCATAGCTTTGACATTCTGCGTCAGCAAGGAATCCGGCTGAAGGGCGACGTGGTTTTTCTGGCAACCGTACAGGAAGAGATCGGGCTGCTTGGGGCCAAGCACTGGCTGGAAAACCGGACGAAGAAGCCGGATTTGTTTGTCGCAGTGGATTCACGGCTGGGCAGCGTTGGCTATGGGGCGCTACTGATTGAGCAGTACAAGTTCACCTTCGAGGGCCCGACATTGCATACGCTGGTGAGCAAGGGGAAGGCGAATGCGGCGCGCGGGGCGGCGAGGTTAATTTTGGCAATCAACGAAATGGAGATGCCGGCGCCGGTGGTGGATGGCATTCCGACGCTGCCCGTGGCCAATGTTGGGACGCTGGGTGGCGGTACGGTGGTGAATGCAACGCCGGGCAAGGTGTTTGTCACGGTGGATATTCGCAGCCAGGAGATGAAGGCGCAGCAAAGGCTGGTGGAAGACGTGAAGGGGTTGGCGCAGCGGGCGGCCAATGAAGAAAAACTCGAGTTGAAGATTGAAGCGGTGAACCTGGTGCATGACTACTCCAAGGCCTTGCCCAAGGAGGAACGGCTCAAGCATCCGCTGGTGCAGACGGCGCTGGCGGTGACGGATCACCTGAAGCTGAATGGCGCGGCCAAGGCGGTTGCGGTGGATAGCGGGAGTGATGACCACAACATTGGCGTGGCACTCGGAATCCCATCAATTGGGGTGGGAGCGGTGGTGGGTGCCGGGGCGCACTCACTGATTGAGAGCGCCGATAAGGAGTCCATTTTGAAGGGGACTCAGTTTCTGATCCTGCTGACGGCTGCGTTAGCTGGCTGGCAGTAGAGAGATCGATTCCCCGTTGGGCAAGTGCAGGCCGAAGTTCTCGGCGACAGTTTGACCGAGGTCGGCGAGACTGGAGCGGGTGCCGAGGTTGAGACCGGGAAGTCCCGGAACATGCAGGAGGAGCGGCACGTATTCGCGGCTGTGATCGGTGGAAGGCGTAGTGGGGTCGCAACCATGATCGGCCGTGAGGATGAGAAGGTCATCCGGGTGGAGCTTCGTTAGCAAGTCTGGCAGGCAGGCGTCGAATTCTTCGAGAGCATTGGCGTAGCCTTCGACGTTGTTGCGGTGGCCGTAGAGGGAGTCGAAGTCGACGAGATTGGTGAAGATGAGACCGTTCTCAATCTCGGAAAGGGCGGCGATGGTTTTGGCAATGCCATCGGCGTTGGTCTTTGTCTTGTCGTAGCTGCGGATGCCGCGGCCGAGGAAGATGTCGAAGATTTTGCCGACACTGTGTACGGGGATGTTGGCGCGATCGAGGAGATCGAGCAGCATGGGCGGCGGGGCGACCGCGTAGTCTTTGCGATTGCCAGTGCGAGTATAGGCGCCCGAATTACCGGTGAAGGGGCGGGCTATCACGCGGCCGACTTCCATGGGACCGGCCAGCAGCTTGCGGGCGATTTCGCAAATCCGGTAAAGCTCGAAGAGGCTGATAGCGTCTTCGTGCGCGGCGATCTGGAAGACGCTATCGGCACTGGTGTAGACGATGGGGTTGCCGGTGCGGACGTGCTCGTCGCCCAGCTCAGCGATGATTTCCGTGCCGCTGGCAGTCTTGTTGCCGAGGGTGCCGCGGCCGATTTCTGTTTCAAAACGCTGCATCCAGTCAGCGGGAAAGCCCTGGGGGAAGAGCGGAAAGGGCTTGTCGAGAATGATGCCGACCATTTCCCAATGGCCTGTGGTGGTGTCTTTGCCGGGGCTCTGGAGGGCGCAACGGCCGTAGGAGGCGAGGGGATTGTCGGCGGGAGGTAGGCCCATTAGCGGCTTGATGTTGCCCAGGCCGAGCTGGCAGAGGTTCGGGAGCGCTAGGGGGCGCTGAGCGGCGATATTGCCGAGCGTGTCGCTGCCGGGTGGGTCGCCGTAAGCTTCCCAATCGGGCATGGCACCGATGCCGACACTGTCGAGGACAATCCAGACGATCCGTTTGAAGGTCATTCCAACTGCTTTCTGGCTTCTTCAAAGGTGGCGAGCAGGCGTGCGGCGCGGTCGCGGGCCCGGTTGAGGTAGCTATCGTTCTTGATGATGCGGTTGAGCAAGGGGTAATAGAGTTCGAAGCTTACGAGGCGTTTTTTGTCCCAGGCAGCTTCGATGAGCAGGAGTGCACGGTCCACGCCCAGACGTTCAAACTTTGCGGTGCGCTCGAGGTCGTAGAAGCGGTTTACGGTTTCGCTCATGCGCTCAAACCAGTCGAGCAGGGCCTGGCCGTCGACGTCCTGGGTGTAATTGAATTTGGCTTCGTACTGTTTGTCGCCATTGGTGTAGCGGAAGGTCTTGTCACCCATACGCGCCACGGGTAAACCGCTCTCCAACTTGCGCTGGAACCATTCTGTTTTTTCAGCGAGGGACCAGAGAGTTTCCACTTCCCCCTGCATGAGCTTGAACTTGACGGGCTGGTCGTCTTCGGCGCTTTCCTTGTAGATCGCATCGCCGGTGGGCTCAATGATGATTTCGAGGTACTCGGGCTTGGACTTGGGAAAACTCTTGGAGAAGAAGATGATGCCTTCCTGAGCCAAGAGTGGCATGGCGATGAGAAGTAGCCAGACGAAGCGGATCATACTCTTCTCATTGTCGCGCGGCAAATGGCACCCGCCAAGGCGTCGGCGGCGTCTTCCGGAGGAGCAGCTTGCAGACCCAGTAGAGCCTTGACCATCAACTGGACCTGGGACTTTTCGGCATTGCCATAGCCGACAACGGCCATCTTGATTTCGCGGGCGCTGTATTCGTGAACTTCCATGGGAGATTCACGGGCAACCACCATGGCCACGCCGCGCACTTGAGCCAGCTTCAAAGAGCTTTGCGTATTGCGGGCGACAAAGACTTCTTCAATGATGGCTTCTTCCGGCCGGTATTGAGCGATCACTTCACGCAGACCCTGGGCGATGACGCAAAGCCGATCGGCCATGGGCTCACGGGGGTTGGTTTTCAGCACGCCGAAGGCAATGACGTGATGCCGTTTGCCGTCGCTTTCGATGATGCCGTAGCCGGTGCGCTCAGTGCCGCAGTCAATGCCCAGAATCCGCAAGGAAAGATCAGGCCATCGCCTCGACGGAAGATTCGTCGGGCTCGTAATTGGTGTAAACGTTTTGGGTGTCGTCGTAGTCTTCAAGCTGCTCAAGAAGCCGCATCATACCGGCGGCGTTCTTGGCCTCGACAGCCATGGTGTTCTTGGGGACCAGTGCTACTTCCGCGGAGAGGGTGGGGATGTTGGCGGTGGCGAGTGCTGCAACTACGGCATCGTGCACTTCCGGTTCGCTCAACAGGACCCAGGAATCGCCGTGATTCTGAACGTCGTCACAACCAGCTTCGAGGGCAATTTCCATCAGTTGCTCTTCGTTGGTTTTGTCGCCTTCGATAACGATGGAACTCTTGCGCTCAAACATCCAGGCTACGGAATTGGGTTCGCCCATATTTCCACCGGCCTTTGAAAACATGTGGCGCATTTCGCTCACGGTGCGGACGCGATTGTCGGTGGCGCATTGAACGATGATGGCAGCACCACCGGGGCCGTAGCCTTCGTAGGTGACTTCCTCAATCGTTGCGCCTTCGAGTTCACCGGTACCGCGCATGATGGCGCGCTTGATGTTGTCGGCGGGCATGGATACGGCCTTGGCCGCAGTGATCGCGGTGCGAAGGCGCGGATTCATATCCGGGTCGCCGCCGCTGCGGGCCGCAATGAGAATTTCCTTGATCAGGCGGGTAAAGATCTTCCCGCGCTTGGCGTCGATTGCCGCCTTCTTGTGTTTAATAGTGTGCCATTTGGAGTGGCCAGACATAATAAAAAAACCTTCCACCAGTATCCTATAGCGAGGCGTCAAATAAGGAAAGTGGACATCAACAATCGTAAAGATCTTGTATACCTGATCCTGGCCGGGCTCTTCGTTTCGAATGCACTGCTGGGTGAGATTTTGGGGGGGAAGCTGATTCAGGCCGGCGGCTACATTATGAGCCTGGGGGTGATTCCCTGGCCGGTGGTATTTCTGACGACCGATTTGATCAATGAGTATTATGGCCGGGCGGGAGTGAAGCGGCTGACGATCATTACGGTCGGGCTAATTTTGTATGCCTTTGCAATTATCTTCATTTCGATGAATGTTCCGGCGGCGGAAGTTTCCCCCGTCAAGGACGATGCGTTCAATGCGGTGCTGGGGCAATCGCTTTGGATCATCGCGGGCAGCGTGACGGCGTTTGCGGTGAGCCAGTTGGTGGATGTGGCGGTGTTCTGGCTATTCCGCGATGCGACGAAGGGACGGATGCTGTGGTTGCGGGCGACAGGGTCCACGGCTGTTTCGCAATTGATCGACACCTTTGTTGTGTTGGGGATTGGCTTTCTGCTGCCGGGCAAAATCAGCCTGTCGGACTTCTTCAACCTTGCCTTCACGAACTACACGTACAAGTTCATGATCGCCGTCGCGCTGACGCCGTTGATTTATCTGGCGCACAACCTCATCGACCGATACCTGGGCATCGAGCACCAGACTGAGTATGCACCCCGCGCGGTTGAGGGCTGAGCTATTCGAGTTTGCCGAAGACGATGCGCTCTTTGCGGCTGGGTGAATGGTCGCCCTGCGTTGCAGTGAGCCAGACCTCGCCACGGTACTCATGCAGCGAGGGGTATTGGAAGGACTTTGTGCTTTCAAAGCGGTAGCGGCGCTGCCAGGTCAGGCCATCGGGCGAGACGTCAATGTTGAAGACCGAGCGGGATACGCCATTGACGCGAGTGGATTCCTGCCAGCCGAGGTAGTAGAGATCGCGGAATTTTTCAAAGATGGGCTTGGAGTTGCTGCCATTGGGTACCTGGCTGCGGTAGGCGGGGGCAGTCCAGCGTTGGCCATCGGGACTGGAGGCGAACATGTAGTTGGCGCTTCCGCCGTCCTGGCGGCAGATGGCCAACCAGGTTCCGTCCGGTAAGCGGTTGATAGCGGCTTCGGTGAGTTTTTCCGCGCCCAATGAGTTGAAGTGGCCCACGATGCGGAATTGATCCAGCTTGTCGTTGAGGACAGCGAGGGCATTCTGGCCGGCTGCGAAGTTGTTCATCACGGCGTAGACCTTGCCATCGAATGTTTTGAAGCCGTCGATGAAGTAGAGGCCAAAGTCTTTGCGTTCCCGCGAGAAGCCCTGGGCTGCAGCGGCATCGTCATAGTAGGGGCGGGGTTGGAGATCAAAGATGCCTGCTGATGTTTCGATTCTTGCGCGGTGGATGGATTCCGAGAAGCGCTGGCCGAGTAAATCGAAATCGAGATACCAGGTTTGCGCTTCGCGCTGCCGGGGAGCTTCACTGGCAAAGAAGACGCGGAGGGTGGATTCGCTTTTGCGGAGGATGCGCGGGACGAAGCAGGAGCCGTCGGGCAGATTTTCGTTTGCGAAGCTCTGGCCTCCTTTGGCGACAGGGATGCGGCGTTCCACCTGCATCGTATTGAGCGAGACAACCGAGAGCGTGCAATAGACGAAGGGCCAATCAGCAGCTTCGCCCGGCTGCACCTCGTTGGCCATCGAGACGATGTAGGCCTTGCCGTCGACGATGACGAATTCGGCATCGTGAGCGCCTTTGACTTCGGGCCCGGAAACATTGATGAGGCGGGACATGACGCGGTCCGCGGCAGCTTTGGGGTCCCAGGCATCGAGCTTGTTTACGAGGTGCCGCAGTTGGACGCGGCCGGAATCGAGGTCTGCCTCGCGAAATTCGACGAGGTGGATTTCTCCGGTGCCGCGCCGGTCCCGGTCGTAGACCATGGTGATGAGGCCGTTGTCTGATTCGACGGCATCGGGGTAGGAGACGCCGGTGCGTTCATCGATCAGCAGGCCGGTGCTCCAGGTTTGGCCATCGTCGCGGGAGAGCTGGGCAGTGAGGTGGCTGCGGCCGGAAGAGCGGGGATGGTTGAGGAGCAGGAGTGCGCCGGAGCGGAGCCGGCGGATGAAGAAGCGGGAGCCGGGATTGGGGATGGTGGTTTGTGAAGCGGGAGTCCAGGATTGGCCCCGGTCTTGAGAGTGGCTCTGCCAGAGAAAGCCGCTGCCGGTGCGGATCAGCATCCAGAGGCGGCCATCCTTGAGTTCGACGATCATGTTTTCGAGAGCCCAGTGGGGCGCCTCGAGTGAGCCATGGAGGGACCAGGTGCGGCCCTGGTCGCGAGAGATGCCAACACCCTGCAATTGCCTGGGCCCGGCGAACCAATCGTAGGTGCGAGCGGCAGCATGAGTGACAGGCAGAATCCACTCGCCGGTAGAGAGGACGGTTGGCTTGTTCATGCGGAACGCGAGGGGCGCTTCGTCAAAACCGATTCTGAATTCATCGCCCCAGACTGGCACCTCGGCGTCGGGGTGGTTGCAGATGCGGGCGTAGACGCCATGCAGGCCGGTGTCGCGATTGCCTCGATTGAAGATGTACCAGAGGCGGCCAGTGGGGTCGCGCCAGAGAGTGGGGTCGAAGGCGCGCGAGCCGTTGAGTGGCCCCGCCATCACTTGTGGTGCATTGAACTGAAGACCACTGCCGTAGGCGAGGAGCACGGAGTTTTCAGGGGCGGGTTCGCGCGTGCCACCGGAAAACCATGAGACGAAGACGCGGCCCTGGGGCGTACGTTCGACACCGGGAATGCCCTGCCAGGTCCGGACAAGGTCAGCGCCAAAAGCGGCGGAGGCAATGAGGAGGCACATCGCAAAGCGCATAGCGCCTCAAGTTTATAACTGCTGAGAGAGTTTAGTAATAGTTCGCAAGAATGGGCTTGAGGAAGCGGCCGGTGTGGGATGCTTCGAAACTGGCGATATGTTCCGGGCTGCCTTCGGTGACGATGCGGCCACAGCCGTCGCCGCCTTC
>CAZECF010000084.1:0-1810 GCA_964510335.1 uncultured Bryobacter sp.
ATCTCCGGATTCCGCGGGCAACGAATTCCAAAGGGACGTTTCATGTTTACCTCGATCTGCTGGGCGCGCCGAACCAGATCCATATGCGCAGCTACGCCAATGACCTGTTTCTGGTGGTGACCCCTTCGCCTGAACCGCAAATTGATTACATTCGATCCGCATACCTGCACTTTCAACTGGAACCGATCGCCTTGCGCTCGCTTGCAGACATTGAATCCAAAAACAGTCTGATTGACTTTGCCCAGGGAGCGGCCGCACTCGACCCCCAATACAAGAATGACTTTGCCCTGTTGACGGTGGCTAGCCTGTCACGAGCCGTGGATGCACGCATGCTACCGGCGCGGCAACGGCAGGCGGCAGTTGACTTGGCCATGCAAGACGGATTCATCCTGACGGCGTACTTTGTCGAGGCGCTGGCTGATTACGAAAAGCAGGATCAGTCCATGCGTCTGTATCTGCCGATGATGATCAAGGGAATTGACCTCAAGAAAGAGACCGAGCGGCTGGACACAGTGAGCTTTCGTTCCACCCCGCGAGAGCGGAAAGCCAAGGTGGCCATAGCCCCGGTGCGGGAGTTGAGTCCAGCGGAAAAGACGCTGGAAGAGGCTGAAGAGCTTTACGGTCAAAAGAACTATGAACAAGCGCGCGGATTGTTTCATCGTGCGCTGGAAGAAACCAATGCCCGCCCCCTGAAGGGGCGCGCTTACTATGGACTTGCGCGGCTCGCCGCACTGAACCGCGACCCCGAAGCCGCGGTAGAGCTATTTGAGAAAACGATCGGTGAAGGTGCTGAGCCGCAGGTCAGTGCCTGGGCACACGTTTTCGCTGGCCGTCTGCTTGACCTCGCCCAGGACAACGATGCCGCCCGCAAACACTTTGAGGCCGCGCTCGCACTGCCGGGCGCATCCCCCGCTTCCCGGAAGGCCGCGGAAGACGGTTTGAAGGGCATACGGCCCGCCCGGCCCTGATAAAGTAGAGGAGAAATTATGCGAAAAAATTCCTGGACCGCGATTGCCATTCTGCTTCCCAGCCTGCTGCTTGCCCAGTCGGCCGACACGACTCAGCCACAGTTGAAGAGCCAAAAGGAACAAGAAGCCGTAATGGCAATCTTCAACGCTGCTGACCCGAATGCCCGAATGAAGGCGACGGATGCGCTCTTGACCAAATTTGCGGATACGCAATTCAAGTCGACAGCTTTGTACATCGCCACTGCTTCGGCGGAGGAATTGGGCGATTGGGAGAAGACAGTCATCTACGGCGAGCGCACACTTGAAGCCGACCCCAAGAGCTACGGCACGATGCTGATCCTGGCGCGCGGCTACGCCAGCCGGACCAAAGAGTTTGACTTTGACAAAGAAGAGAAGCTGACGAAGAGCACCAAGTATGCGCAGGGCGCTCTGGAATTGTTGAAGACGGCGCCAAAGATCCGCCCCGATGTCGACGATGCAATGTGGGAAGGCCAGCGCAAGCTTTGGATTTCGGAAGCCCATGAATCGATGGGGCTGGCGGCGACCGTCCGGAAGAAGTACGACGACGCCATTGCCGCCTATAAGACTGGGCTAGAAAACGCTCCGGATAACCCCAGCCTGCTTGCCCGTTTGGCCACTGCTTATGCTGACGCCAAGAAGAACGACGAGGCCATTGCCACTGCCAATCAGGTGCTTGCCCTGCCGGAATTGAATCCGCAAGTCAAGGCAGTCGTCGAAGCTGTCAAGAAGCGGGCTGAAGCGGCCAAGAGCGGCAACTAGGCCTTTTTGACGCAAACCATGGATAGGCGCGAGACCGTAACGGTAACTTGTGTCGAGGAACT
>CAZECF010000084.1:1820-5108 GCA_964510335.1 uncultured Bryobacter sp.
AGAACGCATCGGGTATCGATTCCAGAACCCGGCATTTGCGGTTCGCGCCTTATCCCATCGCAGTCTGAACAGTGAGCGCCGACAGGGACGGGATGTCATGGCGGAGCACAATGAACAGCTAGAGTTCCTGGGGGATTCAGTGCTGGGACTGCTGATCAGCGATTATCTTTTTCGAAATTTCCCTGCCTTGCCAGAAGGGCAATTGTCCATTCAAAAGGCGAACCTGGTGAGCGCCAATCATCTGGTGAAAGTGGCGCAGGCGATTGACCTTGGACCCTGCCTGCAAATTGGCCGCGGAGAAGAGTTGAGTGGAGGCCGGCAAAAACGGGCGTTGTTGAGTGACACGCTGGAAGCCGTTTTGGGTGCAGTGTATCTGGATGGAGGACTCGAAGAAGCCCGGGGCATGGTGGAGAGGTTGATCATTCCTTTACCGGAAGCCCGGAATGAGGCTGGTGATATCTACAACTTCAAGGCTTGTTTGCAGGAATTGGCTCAAGCGAAGGGATTGCCCCAACCCATTTATGTGACCGTTGGAAGTGAAGGCCCGGAACATTCCAAGACGTTCACCATCGAGGCTCAAGTGGGCCTCCAATGGCGGGAGCAAGGGGTTGGAGTAACGAAGAAGGCTGCCGGCCAGATGGCGGCCCGCAGTCTCTATGAGCGGATGTCCAGCGAAACAAGCCCGGACTAGAAGGTCCAGGGGAAATTGTTTGCCTTGCAGAAGGCTTCCAGTTCTGCGTATCCCTTGAACTCAAAGCAGGATGAAGTCATGCCCGTGCCGTTCTTGACGGGGAGAAAAACGATGAGCTTCTCGGCGTCGTATTTGCCGGATCCGTCCTTTGCGCGGGGAGACCAGTGACCCTTCCCAGCCTTGGCACTTTCTCCTACATGACGGGCCGAACCTCCGAGACCGCCATGTTTGACCATGTTGGCCATTTCACCGGTTTGTTTGAAGAGTTGGTAATTGAGAATTTCTTCGGCCAAGAAGTCGTCTTCGGGATTGTTCCGGGCCTGACTGGGCTTACCGGCTTTTTCGTTTGCCTGGCGCAAGGCGGAAGGCTTCAGGTGTTCGCCGGGCATTTTCTGCCCCTGTTTGGCAATGGCTCCAATGTCGAGGTCCTGGCAAATGGGACGACCGAGGGCATCGACGAAAATGTAGCGATCCCCCAGCTTGACGCAGCGCGCTCCCTTGGCCAACGAATGATTTGCGCCAGCGGCTCCCCAATCAAAAACCTTCATTCCTTTTTCCGGCTCGACAAAAGTCTTTCCGTAGGGAACCTCCCAACTGGGTAGCGAGGGATTCTTGGCGATGATGGCATCCAATTCCGGCGAAATGCCTTTCAGGTTGCCGGAGGGGTATGGCTTCGAAGACTTACCAGCTTCGACGATAGACTTTGCCTCATCGGTAATCTTGAAGCCCACAATGCCATACTTGCCCGTGGACGACTTTGCCTTAATCCATTCGGGCTTGCCGTCAGCCCATCCCTTGGTGGCTCTCAGAACAGCTAGCCGATCATTGCTCGGTTCGCGAATTACGATCATCTCGCCATTCTGTTTGCTGCGGCGCAAGAAGACTTGCTCCTCGCCTTTGTGGAAATAGGTTTGCGTGTTGGCCGGCTTGAGCAGGTCCTCCCGGGCATAGCCAAATCGGCCGCCTGCGGCGTTCACTTTGTTCTTGGCTGCTGTGGATGCTTCTTCCGCCAACTGTTTCCAGCGTTGCGGGGTGTGCTTGACGAAGACTTCTTTGAGCAGGGCCCCGGCCTTGGATGCAGCGGCCCCGGCAGCCGTGAGACCGAGCGAGAAAGAGATGTCCCGCAGCATGCAGATGAGAATCTGTTGAACAGTTTCGGCGCCTTTGTAGAAGTCCTTTTGTTCGTTCGATTTCAAACACTGCGAGAGGGTTGTGAAGAGCCGCTCGTATTCCAGAAGCTGATGGGCCAGAAAGCCGATGCCGATCAGCCGTCCAAAAGCAGCAGCGAAGGCAGCCCCCCCCAGCGCGGCCGCGCCCCCTACAGCCAATACAAAGACGCCCATCACCGCGCAAATCGTGAGCAGCACCACCGGATTGGCCAAGGTGCTGAACTCGGCCTTCATTTTGCGGGAAAAATTGGGATCCCGCAGTGCGCAATCCGTCATTTCGGAGAGCTTCTCCTGCGGAGTCAGGATGCCGTATTCGACTTCCCTGACGTAGCGAGTGCGCTGTTCATAAAGGGTAGCGCCCAGGTTGCCCTTGCGGGTGCCCCGAAAAGCATTCCCAAAGTGGCGTGCCGCTAACTGAGTGATGTATTTGTAATTGGTAAGAATCAGGGAAGGTTTGGCCGCGTCTGCCGAATACAAATGCAGATCGGGACCGGACATCTTCGCCGTACCCGTCACCAGGCCAAAGAATTCCTTGGCTTTGGCTGGAGCGTGGCGGGCGATCCAGAATTGCTGGTCCGGATCGTAGGCAATGCTGAACCAGGTTTCCCGGTCAGCAGGCTGCTGTACATCCGGAAACGAAATGACTGCCCCTTTGAGTTGCTCAAGATAGGGACGAATCCAAAGAATCTGGTTACTACTGGGCAGTAGGGCCACGGCAAAACTCCTCTAATGCATATAGCGCAGTAGAGGGCTATTGCCCTTCAAGCTCAAGCCCTATGCACGCGAAAAAATGGAATTAGTAAGTGTGCCCGTGCTGTCCGCAAAAGCTTCCTGCTCGATGCCCATGGATCGCAAGATGCTCACATACATGTTTGCCATGCGCGATTCGCCATTGCGCCAGTAGCGGCCGTGCTTGAGGCCCATGTTGGCTCCGCCGGCAACGAGTGTTGGCAAGTTGCGCGGGTTGTGCGTCGTGCTGGCACCACTGCCGAAAAGAACAATCGTATTGTCGAGCAAGGTGCCTTGCCGGTCCTGATAGTGGTTCAGACGACCGAGGAAGTGGGCCACCTGCTGGCTCAGGAAGAGATCGTATTTGGCAAAATCGAGCTGGCCTTCTTTGTCTGTAGCGTGAGACAGATTGTGGTGGGTCTTGGACAAGCCCAGCTTGAGAGGGAAAGTATCACTGATTCCCATGCCGTCTTCGCGATTGAGCATGAAGGCGACGGAACGGGTGATGTCAGCATCGAAAGCCAAGGCGATCAAGTCGAACATGGTGCGATAGAAGTCGGCTGGTTCGCCGCCATCGGAAGTGGCATCGAGATTGAGATGTGAGTAGTCCTGCTTCTTGAGCGGAATGTCGATCCAGCGTTCTGAGGCTACCAGTCGCGACTCTACTTCGTTAAGCGAAGTGAGGTATTGGTCCATACG
>CAZECF010000084.1:5118-19557 GCA_964510335.1 uncultured Bryobacter sp.
GCTCGCGGTCTGATTTGCCCAACTGCTGGTCGAGGGATTTGGCGCTGCTGGCAACAGCGTCGACGAGCTTGATGCGGCGCTGCAAATTCTCATGTTCAGCGGCAACGGAGCTGCGATCGCCCTTGAAGAGCCGGTTGAAGATGCGGCGCGGGTTATTTTCAGCAGGGATGGGCTTGCCTTCCAGGCTGTAGGAAATCGTACCGGTACGCGAGAGGTATCCGGTTCCGGCGTCAATCGAAAGGATGATGGAAGGCTGGCGGCAATACTGCTTGGTATGGAGTGCAATGATCTGGTCGAGGCCAACGGTGTTGTAGGTGCCCGGCCTTGGATTATGCAGGGGCGCACCTGTAAGCCACATGTCTGAGCAGGTGTGCGGATCGGCCTTGGGGCCGCTCGGGTGGAACATGCCGCCCATGAAGCTGAGTTGCTTGCGGAAGGGGGCAAGAGGAGTAGTGGACTTGCCGAATTCAAACTCACCATTCTGATCTTGAGTCGGGAACCAGCTCCACTCATCCAACCCATGCTCGGTCTTGGGAAGGGACATCCCATTGGCTGTATAGAGAGCGCAGAATCGACGGGGGACCTGATCGGTGACTTCCGCTCCCATTGCATCCAGAACGGGCAGGGCCAAGGTAATGCCACCAACACCTTTGAGGAAGGCGCGGCGATCGAGCTTCAAGGGGCGAGTCATTCAGGGATCTCCTATTTTTCGAGAAACAGTTTGCTGTTGACGGTGTAGCGGATCATGTCCTTCATCCGGTAGCCGCCAGCCTTCAACTTCAAACCATCCTGCTTCAAATGGTTGACTTCATTGTATGTCAGACTGCGGCCATTGGCATAGACCGCCAGGTGCTTCAGAAGGCTGAAGGCAACCTGGTCGATACGGTCCTCGGCGAGGTAGCGCTTGAGGTCAAGCGCCCCCTTTACTTCGGTATTGTCCGGCAACTTCGAGGAGGCATCGACCACTTCCTTCTTCAACCGGCCGCCCGCGTCGAATTCCTCAAGTGCAATGCCCCAGGGGTCGATCTTGGTGTGGCACTGGAAGCAGCCGCTTTGGCTGCGATGCTGTTCAATGCGCTGCCGCAAAGTGAGGCCTTTGGTGTCTTCCCCTAAAGCCGGCACATTGGGAGGCGGATCGGCGGGAGGCTCCGCCACAATTCGACGAGCCAGCCAAGCGCCGCGCTTGACGGGATTGGATTCCCGGCCATCCGACAAGCCGGCAAGGATGGAAGCCTGCGTCAGCAAGCCACCAAGTTCCTTGCGCCCATGCGGAATCGCCACAAAATCAAAGCCGCTCTCCACTTTGTCTCCGAGCCCGTAATAGGTGGCCACGACTTCGTTGGCCAGCAGGGTATCGGAATCCACCAGATTTCTGACGGGCAGATTCTGGCGAATCAAGTGCCGCAAGTATTCCACTGGCTCGCGGCGCAATTGTGTGCGAGTGTCGCGCGTGAGATCGGGATAGCGCTTGCGGTCCGGCTCCAGCACCTGGATCTTGTCGAGGCTCAGCCATTGCGAAGTGAATTCTTCCACGAAGCGCTCGAAGCGAGGTTCAGCAATCAGGCGTTGCACTTCTGCATCGAGATTCTGCGCAAGGGTCCCGTTGGCGGCCAAGCGCAAGGTGGTCCGGTCCGGCGGGCCGTTCCATAGGAAGTAGGAAAGCTTGGAGGCAAGCTCATGCGGAGCAAGCGGCTCCGGCTGCGGCGTAGTGCTTTTCTCGACAAGGAAGAGGAATTGGGGCGAAGTCAAGGCCACGGAAAGGGCTTCCTTGATGCCCTGCCGGAAATTTTTATTGGCCTGATAAGACTTGTCGAACACGGCGAAGAGCGCAGCCGCTTCCTGGGTCGTTACTGGCCGACGGTAGGCGCGAGTGGCAAAATTTCGAATCACCTGGCGAGCGTAAGCAGGGGAATCCTTGCGGCTCTCGGAGGGAATGAAGATTTGACGATGTGCCGGGGGCGGCCAAGTCTCATAGAAAGGCCCCTCGAATTCAACGGAACGAATCCGCAGACGCGGCATATCCCGGCCATCGGTAAACTCACTTCGGACACCGATCTCCCGGACACCAGCGAGATAGTTTACGTTGTTCTTCTCGACGTTCGGGCTGGGGTAGTTGCTGATCTCGTCTTCAAAAATGAAAGTCTGCAATTCCCCGCCCTGCACCCGCTGGGGCTTGCCCACTGGAGCCAGCGTACTGCCACAATCCCGGCGCAAGCCAAGGTAAACGCCCAGCAATGGGTTTCTCTTCTCAAAGCTGGCGAAGCGGCGTGCGACAGGATCAGCAAGCGGCAGAGGAGTTAGCTTCACACTGGCGATTCCACTCATACCGGATGAAGTCGTCGCGATCTTGAGCGGACCCGCGGGCAGCCGTACGGCCACGAAGGCAGGCTGTTGCAAAGTGCCCGTGAATTCGCGATGCCCCAGCAGCAATTCAATATCCGGAGCCTTTTCCGGCGGCGCCTTTGCGAATTGGCGGCCTGGCTCAATCAGAGCCTGAAGTTCCGGTTCGCTGATGGCGCGATTGTAGACATGAACCTTGTCAACATCACCCGCAAAGGTTGGACCTTGACCGACCCGGCCAATTTGGAAACCCATCTTCGGGTTGAACAGGGAAGCAGCCCCGATCGATCCTTTTGCCACCAGATAGCCATTGACATAGATCCGGCTTTCATTTTCTCCGCGGCGAACTACAGCCGCCACGTGCTGCCAGACGTTGGGCCGAAGCACGCCAGCAGGAGAAAAGATACCGCCATTGGATTGATTGTCCGGGCCGGCTGTCTCCAGCCGAATCCGGCCGCGTCCGTCGGGGATATCGAGAAACCAGCCGTGCGTCCAGTCGTAGCGGCCCTGGCTGAGTAGTCCCGCCCGCTTCATTTGTCCCGGACGAATCCAGGCGGCCAGCGTGAAATCGCCATCGCCCGCGGGTACTGCATTGGCTTCGAGCCAATCGAGATCCCCATCGAGGGAAGTGGCTTTTCCAAAGGGCGAGGTGACGGATTTGGCGTTTCCTTGTAGCTTGGGCTCGATCGCAATCAACCCGTCCTGAAGGCGTGATGTATCGGTTTGAAGTGACGGTTCTTGCCGGGGCGCGGCATGCACATCCACCTGATAGATGCCTGCGGCCGGAATGTTAACCGTATCTTGGGCACGCGCCGCAATACCTGCTCCCGTTCTGGCGGCGACACCCGGGTCCAGCAGAAGCCCGTCGTCATAGCGGGTGGCCTTCACTGTTACCCGGAAGCGTCCCATGTCCGGCAACTCGCGCAGCGAGATCTTGAAGTTTGCCTTATGTCCATAAGACCCGTCTTCGTCAAAAAGTTCTTCATTCGGAATTGCCGGGCGAAGCAGGAGACCCCCGGCGACAGTGTCGTAGGGCTTACCCTTCGGGTATCCCGGCGTGCCACGCATGCAGGCGAAGACCGCATGGTAGATGCTGTCGTATTCGCGCCAGCCGCGGACGGTGTCATTGCCCTGATAGCCCTCGATGAAGCGGTATTGGGTCCGCATGAAGAAGGGATCAAAAGGAAAAGGCTTTTGAGGAGTGAGTTGCGTGACGGTAAAGTCCTCATTTTCGAGCAGCATCGAATTGGCACCCAAAACCAGCTTGTCCGGAATGGGATTCTTGTTGATCTTTGCGCCCAGATCCATGCGGAAGTTTTGCACCTTCGGCTTTGCTGCCGGGTCGATGATGGCCCGGTTCAGCGCTTCTTCGGCGATCTCCAAATAAGCCTCGATCAGCAGCGGGGAAAGCTGTAAGGTTTCCTGATTGTTGACGAACCCGTCACTGGAGATCGCATCGGGAGGAAGAATCTCAGTGAGATTGTCCTGAATCCCTAACAGCTCGCGGATCGTGTTCCGGTATTGGGCAACCGTGAGGCGGCGGGCTGATCCGTTCTTGGGCGAAGGACGCAGCCGCGCAATTTCCAGACCTTGTTCCACCCATTGCACAATCTTTTCGCGATCCTCGGCGGAAGGCTGCGGCAAGCCCTTGGGGGGCATCGTGCCGGCTCGCACCCGGTGCAATACTCCTTCCCAAACGCGGACATGCTTGTCGTCCAGAGAAGCGTCGAGTTGATCGACTCGAACGCCAGCCGTCAGGTTCTCCGCGTTGTGGCAGGCAACACAATTCTTGTCGAGAAAGGGTTTGACGGACTGGGCAAAGCCCGGTTCCAGACCCGCCGGCTGAGCTACGGAGTCTTGAACGAGCCAAGCTGAAATTCCAATGGCGATAATTGCGGCAATACAAAATTTTTTCATGATTAGTACGGTGATACGGCGGTAACGAAAAGCGCCGTGGCAATTGAAATTGACGAAAGGATGACCATGGGTGCGGCCTTGCGGGCGGAGACCAACTTGTCAATATTGGCGCCAGGGAAAATAGCCTTGTCGACCAGATATTCAACAACTGCCAGCGCGATAAAGCCAGCCAGGAAACTGAGCAGACTTCCGGTCAAGTCGCTGACCCAACCACTGGAGTTACCGGATATCGCGTTGCGAATGACAAGCGAGATCGCGACGATTTTTCCAAAGAGCACAATGCCCGCAGCCTGGTTGCCCATGAGACCTACTTCCTTCTGATAGTCCACTGGCCGCAGCATGTCGTAAAGCCGGACCATAGCCAGCATCAGAAATTGCCCGATCAGGAAGAACACGATTGTCGCGGCAATCGGCCCGGTGCCGTGCATCGTGCCCGTCATGATAAGAGACGTACCCAGCAGCGATCCCGCTTCAACTACTCCGACTGCAACGTTGCCCTCGCCAATCGCGGTGGAATTATCCACACTGGGCAGAACCAGTTTTTCGTTGATATAAAGACAGCCAAAGAGTGCAATCAGGATTCCGATTCCCCAGGCAAGCTCTTCGAGCAACATCCCGACGAAATCAGAGGGCCGCCCCTCAAGCCCGATCGTCGCAAATAGTGCGAGGCCGAGGGCGATGTAAAAGCTGCCATGACGCAAAGCCACAGCCATGTTTCCTTCGCCAGCCAAAGCGGCAAGGTCATCATCTGAATCCGAACTGGACCAGCGGTTCAGGATCAGCCGGCTGACAACGCACAGCATTGCGAAAACGGCGAGCAGCGCCAGATAGGTCATCGCTTGATTCATGCTCTTTTCCTCGGTTCCATCAGGGTTTATTGATCTCTCAGCATATCAGCGAGAGAGCGGTTCAAGGTTTGGCCAACCCGAGTGCGGCGCGAATATAAATCTCCCCGGTCTGTTCTCCCAGCGAAACACGGGAGATGTAACGGTATGCGTCAAAACTCTGATAATCCACTGCGGACAGGATGTAGCCGAAGGCATCATTGGTGAGTCCAAAAAGAAACTGGTGCTGGCCGCCCAGCTTTCGCTTGAGATAGAGGCCGATATTTGGCAGCGCCTCACCCGGGATCGTAAGAATGCGGGCCCCGCCCAGCGCCACATAGTTCACTTGAGTCGAAACCATCCGGCCCGGTCCGTGGGGATATTTCAAGGGAGAATGCTGAACCACTGCCCAAAGTTCATCGCTCTCGACCGGAAACGGAACCTGGGCAGCCCGGACATCCAGCGGAGCATTTCGCACCCAGGCAGCCGGACTGAGAATCCGTCGGGTTTCGGCAGCCAGCAGTTTCCCAATGCGTTCACATTCAGCCCAAGAGCGGGAATCCTTCCAGTAAGCGCGCGCTGCGTCGCGGGGCGGGCCATTGAGATCCCTGTTGTCGGCAGTTACCATTCCTCCCTGTGCGCCATTCAGGAAGAGCGAGATACCACTGTCGTGATCAAGATCCTCGCAAAGTGGCCCAATCAGATCGGGACTGAGTATTCCCTGATTGTTCCCGAGTACCTCCGGATGAATGGCATAGTTGACGAGTGTCGCGATTGGCTGCCCGGCCAGGGTTCGCAAGGAGAAAGCGCTCAGGTTGCGGTCATACAAATCGGGTGCGTAATAGTTGTAAGCGATCTTGCCATTCGCCTTGCCGGAGGAAACTCGCAGTTCCGCCGCCGCCAGCTTGTCAATGGCTTCGTTTAGTGCAGCCGCAATCTGCTTGACCACAAAATCCAGATACTCAAGCGAGGCAGTATGCCCACCTTTCCCGTCCGGGAAGGCGTAGGAATCAGGCGCGCTGTGGGTGTGGGTGGCGCCAATAAGAATGTTCCCGGCAGGGATTCGCGCAACCAGGTTCCGAACCCGGTTTCCAAGCACGCCGGGAAAGCCAATCAGATCGACACTGACGATTCCGCAAAGCGTTGCGCCGGATTGCAGAACCAGCGCGCGCGCCGTCAGTTCTCCCAACTTGCGGTTGGCAGGCGCAGGCATCCCCATTCCGCCACTCACAGGCAGTAAAGGATCAGGTGTGATGACACGCCTGGCGGCCCCGGCAAGCAGCGGGTTTTGAGCAAGCAGGCAGGGCGTGAAGAGCAGAGGCAGCAGATCGCGGCGGCGCATACCAAGAATCTTAGCCAAGGGGTGACACACGACAGAAGAAAATTTTTCTCTTCTTTTCAATAACTTGACTCGCGCGGGCAAGAAATCGGGTTTGGGGGCCAGTCATGGTCTGACCAGGGCAATGCAATCGGTGAATAACGGAATCGCTGCGTAAAGCTGGCGATAGTGAGGTATGATATGAATAAGCGAGACATTGTTTTGTCGAGCTTAACCCTCATCCGTCACAGGCGCGGCGAAGACGAGCCGCACCGAACCTAGCTGTTCACCAAAGACTCAATTTTATTGCCTTTGAGGAGCAGACTGTGAATTTTCTCTTGTTTATGGGCATGCTATACGTGTGTCAATTCGGTACCTCGCCGTTTGGAGAAGCGCCGTCCGGCCACCAGAGCCGTGGCAGTTTAACGGGGCGGCTCTTGTCGGGTCAGTCAGATCGCTTGAATCGGTTTAGCGTTCAGATCACGAGCTTTGGCGGTAAGGAAATTTACGCGCAAGCGACGCCGGATGCGCACGGCAATTTTGATCTGGCCACGCCAGGCAATGGCATTTATCAACTCCAGGTCGTTGCGCTGGACGGCACGGTGATTCAGACACAATCCTTGACGCTGCCCAATTTCGGGAGGCTTGAAGTAGATCTTCGTCCCGCAGGTCGAGTTGGTCCACGCGAATCTGTATCCATCGCCCGGCTGCAGCACAAGCCTTCAAAAAAGGCCTCTCAGGAATTCGCTCGCGCCCGTCATATGGCGGACAAGGGTGAACATACTGGTGCCATCGAGCACCTCGAACGAGCATTGGCAATTGATCCAAACTACTTTGAGGCAATGAACAATCTGGGAGTAGAGTATACCCACCTGGGGAAATTGCCGGAAGCTCGAAGGATTTTTGAGCAAGCGGTGCAACTGGATGGCGGCGATGCCAAGGTGGAAGCCAATCTGGCCTATGTGCTGCTCTGCATGGGGAAGCCGGCGGAAGCAGAATCGGCAGCCCGCGCCAGTGTTCGGGCAGACAGCACTTCTTCCCGGGCACGCCTATACCTCGCTTTAAGCCTGCTACAACAGAACAAGTCGCAAAAGGAAGCCATTTTCCACCTGGAAAAGGCAAAACTCGAGCTGGAAGCCGCTCGCCGCATCTTGTCAGAACTGGAATCGAGGCAGTAAACCGAAGCGGTATAAAGCTAGTTCATCTTTTCGGTAATCTTGTGAACCTCGCTCAATGTGTTTGAATCAAGATATACATGGCAAAGGCCGCCGTACAGTCTGCCCCCAAACCCGGCTTCCAGCCGGATCTTTTGGCGTGCCCTGTCAGCGAAGGTTTTTTTTCTGACAAGCAGCGAATCGACGGCTTCCTCGCTTCCATGCTCAGCAAGGGCTTGGGCGAATCGCTCAATCCTGTCTCAGCGGCCATGGAATACGCGCTGATGGGACAAGCCCAGCGCTTTCGTCCTGTGCTGGCAATGCGGGTGGCCAGAATGTTGAATTCGGAAACGGATCACGTTCTGCGTGCCGCCGCCGCGGTGGAGCTGCTGCACAGTGCATCCCTGATCATCGATGATCTTCCCTGCATGGACGATGAAGCTCTGCGGCGCGGCCGTCCGACCGTACACCGCCAGTTTGGGGAACCCACTGCCATTCTGGCTGCTTTTTCCATGGTGGCTCTTTCGGCAAGGATTGTGATGGAAGTGGCTGCCAATGAAGCGGAATGCACCCGACTTCGCCGCTTCCAATTGGACCTCCTGCGTACCCTGGATGTGAGTTCGCTCATCGGCGGGCAAAGTATGGATCTATCGTTGGTGGGTGCAGAGCGGGAAGCCATGCGCTCCGCCGTAAACGATCTCAAGACTGTCCCGCTATTTCAATTAGCCGTCGAGGCGGGCCTGGTCTCTTATGCTGGATCACGACCAGCCCCTCTGGAGAAATTCGGCCGTCACTTTGGCCTCGCCTTCCAGTTGACGGATGACTTGCTCGACGGCGAACTCGAAGACCGCAAGATACTGGATCAAACTTATGAGCACTGTCGCGCCAGCCTCCAACCCTTTGGAGCGCACGCAAAACCCCTCCTTGAACTCGTCGATACCCTCGCGGCGCGGACATAAAACAAAAGCAGTTGTTATTGGTAGCGGCTTTGGCGGCCTTGGGTCCGCAGTCCGTCTCGCCACGCGCGGCTACGATGTTACCTTGCTGGAAGCCCGGGACCAACTTGGAGGAAGAGCGTATGTGTACCGGCAGGATGGCTTTACGTTCGACGCCGGCCCGACAGTCATCACCGCCCCTTTCCTTATCGACGAACTCTTTGAGGGTGCCGGGAAGCGTACATCAGATTACGTAAAAATCGTCCCCGTTGACCCCTTTTACAAAATTGAATTTCACGACGGCACCAGCTTCGACTACAACGCTGATGAAGCGGCAACGGTAGAGAAGATCCGGAAATTCGCGCCCCAAGACGTAGAGGGTTATCAAAAGATGATCCGGGCCGCCAAAGACATTTTCCAGAAGGGCTTCGTTGAGCTATCCGCCAAACCCTTTCTGAACTTCAGCGACATGCTGAAAATCGCGCCAGACCTGATCCGCCTCAAGAGCCATCTCACGGTATACCAGTTTGCGTCGCACTTCGTCTCCGACGACAGGCTGCGCCGTGTTTTCAGCTTCCATCCCCTTCTGGTAGGCGGCAACCCGTTCAGCACGACTTCCATCTACGCACTGATCCATCATCTGGAACGGGAGTGGGGAGTGCACTACGCCATGGGCGGAACCGGTTCCGTGGTGAGCGCTCTCGGCAAGCTCTTCGGTGAACTAGGTGGCCAGACCCGCCTGTCAACTGCCGTGAAACGTATCCTGGTTCAGGGTGGCAAGGTCGCGGGGGTGGAAACGGAAGAAGGCGAACAAATTCCGGCTGAAATTGTAATTTCCAACGCGGACATCGCCACGACCTACAAGAAGATGGTGGCGCCCGAACACCGCCGTCGCTGGACAGACCGCAAACTCAACCGCATGAAATATTCGATGTCGCTCTTTGTCATCTATTTCGGCACGCGCAAGCAATACCCGGATGTTGCCCACCACACCATTTTGCTCGGGGAACGCTACAAAGAACTGCTAGCCGATATCTTTGACCGAAAGATACTCTCGGATGACTTCTCGATGTATCTTCACAGGCCCTCAGCGACCGACCCTTCCATGGCGCCTGACGGCTGTGATTGCTTCTATATCCTGATCCCTGTTCCCAACCAGTTGAGTGGCATCGACTGGAGCGTGGAAGCAAAGCCATTTCGCGACAAGGTCATGAATTGGCTCAACGACAACTACCTGCCCGGCTTGAATGAGAATCTCGCTACCGAGCGTTACTTCACACCGCTCGATTTCGAGCAGACTTTGCGCAGCCACGTTGGTGCCGCGTTTAGTCTTGAACCGATTTTTACCCAGAGCGCCTGGTTCCGGCCGCACAATGCCAGCGAAGATGTCGAGAACCTCTACTTTGCTGGTGCCGGAACGCATCCGGGTGCTGGCATGCCCGGGGTTTTGTGTTCGGCCAAAATCGTTGAGGACCTGGTATGCCAGCGGATGCCGCTCGGTTGATTCCAGCCAGCGGTATCCATGAACTCTTTGACGAAGCGGCCAAGGCGACGGCAGCCGGTTCCAAAAGCTTTTATTTTGCCTCTCGCTTTTTTCCGGTGGAAGTCCGCCGCAACGCGCACGCTGTTTATTGGTTTTGCCGCACCACTGACGATTTGGTGGATGAAGCGCCAAGTCTTGAGAAGGGAAGCAGCGATCTGGATGCATGGGAGGCCGAACTCCGCTACGGCTTATCCGGCGGGGCAGTATCGCATCCAATTCTTCGTCTCTTTCTGCACGTGGTGCAAGCCTGCCGGATCCCAGCCGAATACCCGCTGGAATTAGTCGCCGGCTGCCGTATGGATCTGGAGCGCCAACGCTATGAAACCTGGGAGGATCTACGCCTCTTCTGTTACCGCGTCGCCTCTTGTGTTGGCCTGATGATGTGCCACGTGATCGGCTTCGTCAATCCGGCGCAGGAAGCTCGCGCAAAACAGCACGCCATCGAATTGGGCCTTGCCATGCAAATTACCAACATCCTGCGTGATGTGGCCGACGACTATGCTTTAGGAAGAGTTTATTTTCCGGCTGAAGACCTCAACCGCTTCGGCTACACCATTGAAGATCTGGCCGCTCAGCGCAACAATCGTGCCTTTCGCGACCTGATGCAATTTGAAGCCAACCGGGCGCGTCAATATTACGCCAGCGCCATGCCCGGAATCCCGATGCTCCGGCCGGAAGGCCGCTTCGCCGTCGAAATCGCGGCCAAAGTCTACTCAGGAATTCTGCGTGAAATTGAACGCAACGGTTACGATGTTTTTCACCGCCGCGCTGTTGTTTCCTCAACAGAAAAGTATTGGATCACCGGCCGCTCGCTGCTCTCTGCATACTTTGCCCGCACCTGAACCATGAACTGGAAAACCTCCATCACCCGCTCCTCTCTAGCCACCCTTGCCGGGCTGATTCCCCATTTCGCTATTGGGTATGGGCTAGGCTTTCCGTTTCTTACCGATGTCATTGCGGAATGGATCATGGCCCGCACTCCATCGGCCTGGGCCGTACCGCTCCTTGAAGCAATGGGGGCCTGGGCCAAGCCCTTTGCGGCAACCGGCGGTCTGGCAACACTTGGCTTCGTTCTCTGGCTTGCCTTGCTGGCCAGACTCGCCTGGGCCCAAGTTCTGGCCATGGTGCTGCTCCTGGCTGCGCTATGCCTGGCCCTCGACTACCAAAGCCTGCCTGGATTGCTGAGCTTCGCAGTCCCGGCTGCGGCGATGCTGTTGGCGCCCTCGCCCAGGACAAGTTCCAGCCGCCGCGAGTTTCTCACGTCCGTCGCCATGTCCTCCGGCACCGTGTTGATTGCGGGCGAGGCCTGGTGGCGCAACGAACGTTTGGCCGCCAGAGCAGTCGAGCCAGTAGCTCTCTTCAAGTGGTCTATCCCTGCCGAACGCCTCGAATGGGGCAAGGGCCTGGTGCGCAAGCCGGTCACGAGCGTCAAGGAATTCTATGTGATGAGCAAGAATACCGTCGACCCGCTGGTTGATCCGAAAACCTGGCGGCTGCGAATTCTCTTCGACGACAAGCTCATCCGCGAATTCTCTTACTCGGAGCTTTTGAGCCTTCCCCGCGAAGAACGCTTTGTCACGCTTCGTTGCGTGAGCAACACTCTCAAGAGCGATTTGATGGGCACGGCAGCGTGGTCTGGAATCAAGCTCGACCAGTTGGTGCGCAGGAGCGAAATACCAGCGCAGGCTATTGAAATGGCCGTGATTGGCCTCGACGGCCATGGCGACAGTCTGACACCCGACTACGCATTTTCCGGCGAGCCCCTCTTCGCCCTGGGCATGAACGGAGAGACACTCAACCGCAATCACGGCTATCCCATCCGGATGCTGACTCCGCGCTATTACGGCTTCAAGAGCATCAAATGGATTGACCAGATCCGCTTCACCTCCACCCCTTACTTTGGCACCTGGCCGAAGCTCGGCTTCACCAAAGAACCGGTCATCCACACGGCAAGCTTTGTTGACCGCATCCGGCGCGATGGCCAGCTAGCGGAAGTTGGGGGAGTGAGCTTTGCCGGAGTGCGCGGCATCCAACGCGTGGAGGTAAGAACCGATAGCGGCATCTGGATTCCGATGGAGCTTGAAAAGCCGCTTTCCCCCCATACCCTGACCCGCTGGAAAGGCTCACTGGAGCTTCCCGCCGGTGCCGAGATGCTCGAAGCACGGGCGCTCGACGGCGACGGCCGCTGGCAGTCCAGCGTCGAAAAGCCACTCTTCCCCGACGGCGTTTCCGGACCCACCACCAAAAGGCTTCCTTCGGCATGAAGCCCATTCAATACCCAGTCCCCTGGGATGAGGTCTATAGCCTGTGGCCACACGTCGTCAACCGGACCCGCCGCAATGTAGATGACTTTTCCGCCAAGATCGTCAGCAAGATGCAACCGGGACCGGTCTTTTTGGGCCTTGAAAATCTGCCTCCCAGCCCGCGCTTTGTGCTGGTGGCCAATCACTACCAGCGCAAGGGTCTTTGGATCATCCACGTCGCCAGCGCCTTGACGCAAGCCATCGCGGACCGCTACGGGCGGCAAGAGGACCCACCTGTGCACTGGATGGTCACCGCAAACTGGCCGCCGATCCGCGTCGGCCCCTTGACGATTCCCTCCCCCGGCGACATTCTGTTGCCGCGAGTCGCCCATGCCCTCAGTTGCTTCCCGGTGAGTTTTGCGGGGAACAATCCCGCCTACACCGCTTCTACTTTGAAAAAGATCCTGAAAGCAAGCGATACCCTTGCAAGACCTATCGGAATTTTTCCTGAAGGGGTTGCCGGCGCAGCCGGGCGGCTGACGCCACCTCTTCCTGGGGTGGATAGATTTATCACCCTGCTGGCCAAGCGGGGCTGGCCGGCGTTGCCTGCGGGAGTGTCGGAAGACGGCCGCTTTGTGATCCGGTTCGGACCGTTGGTTCCCGCCGAGGAAATTCTTACAGCGCACAATGCCGCTGCACATCTCATGTCTCAGGTTGAAAACTTGATGCAACAGAACAGTACACTGGAGTAGGGAGTAAGCGTTTTGAGCCGTAACAATATCGTCACTTTTGCATTTTGTGTTTCATCGCTGCTGGCGGCCGATACCGCCAAGCCAACCTATTACGGCGACGTTGAGGCTATCTTGCAGGAGAACTGCCAGAACTGCCATCGCACCGGTGAAATCGGCCCCATGCCCCTGATGACCTACGATCAGGTGCGCCCGTGGGCCAAGGCGATCAAGACATCAGTGGCCGCCAAACGTATGCCGCCCTGGTTTGCTGATCCGCAGGTGGGTCACTTTGCGAATGACCGAGCCTTGTCGGCCAAAGAATTGGCGACGATAACGGATTGGGTTGATGCCGGAGCACCGGCCGGTGATGCTGCGCATAAGCGACCGGCAAAGAGCTTTGTGGAAGGCTGGAATATCCCTGAGCCTGACGTAGTGCTGAGCATGCAGAAGCCTTTCCCGGTTCCCGCTGGCTCGAAGATCGATTACCAGTACGTGGTGATCCCAACGGGCTTCAAGGAAGACAAGTGGGTGAACATGGTAGAAGCCCGGCCATCAGACCGGAGCATCGTTCATCACGTAGTGATCTTCATTCGCGATCCCAAGTCCCGCTGGCTGAGGGAGGCTCAGCCCTATGAGCCATTCGTACCCAGCCGGACTGGTGCAGCGCGTCGAATCGACGTTGCCGGTGGCGGCAATGAAATCCTTCATACCTACACACCCGGCAATCTGCCCGATATCTGGAAGCCGAACCAGGCCAAGCTGATTCCTGCAGGAGCCGATCTGGTGATGCAGCTCCACTACACCTCAACGAAGAAGGACAGCGCGGACCAGACGCGCATCGGGCTGGTCTTTGCCAAGCAGGACCCCGAACAGCGCATCATGACGCTGATTGCGGGTGATGAAGCCTTTGCAATTCCGCCGGGAGATCCGAACTACGCAGTGACTGGCAACTTGACCATGCCAAATAACGCCACCCTGTTGAGCTTCTTTCCACACATGCACCTGCGCGGCAAGGGCTTCGAGTACAACCTGATCGACGGCGACAAGAAGCAGCCTTTGTTGAAGGTCAATAATTATGACTTCAACTGGCAGTTGACCTACAAGCTAGCTGAGCCGATGGAATTGAAGCGGGGACAGAAGCTGGAGGTCATCGGAATCTTCGACAACTCGGCGAACAATGCCTGGAATCCGGACCCGAAGGCGACTGTCCGTTGGGGGGAGCAGAGTTGGGAAGAGATGGTTTACGGGTTTTTCGATGTGGCGATTGATGCACGGCATGACCGGCGGAGTTGGATCATGAGAAAACCTTTGCCGGACAAGTCCGACGACTGAATTGCTGGTATATTGAGAGTTTCGGGCGCGTAGCTCAGCTGGTTAGAGCGCCTGCTTCACACGCAGGAGGTCCGGGGTTCGAGTCCCTGCGCGCCCACCATT
>CAZECF010000085.1:0-19363 GCA_964510335.1 uncultured Bryobacter sp.
CCACCGGCCAGCCTCGCCAATCCCCCACTTGACATTCCACACACCTAGAGTATCTTTATATGTAGACATACAACCTATGCCGCGCGACAAGTCAGACCTCCTCCAGGGAACCCTCGACCTCCTCCTCCTCAAGACCCTCGCCCACGCTCCCCTCCACGGCTACGGCATCGCCCAGCGCATCCTCCTCAGCTCCCAGGAAGTCCTCCAGGTCCAGCAAGGCTCGCTCTACCCCGCGCTCCACCGCCTCGAACGCAAGGGCCTCATTCAGGCCCAATGGAAAGAAACCGACAACAGCCGCATGGCCAAGTTCTACTCCCTCACTCCCGCCGGCCGCCGCCAACTCGAAGAAGAACTCGCCCAGTGGCGTCGCTACACCACCGCCATCTCCCTCGTCCTCGAATCCTAGGAATCCCCCATGCGCTTCCCCTGGCAATCCCGCAACCAAGACCTCCAGCGTGAGCTCGATCACCACCTCGCCGAGCTCACCGACGAATACGTCCGCCAAGGCCACCCCCCCACAGAGGCCGCCCGCCTTGCCCGCAAACAATTCGGCCCCGCCGGCCTCATCGCCGACCAGTGCCGCGACGAATCCCCCTGGGCCTGGCTCCAGAGCGTATCGCAGGACCTCAGCTTCGGCCTCCGCCAGCTCCGCCAGACTCCCATCGTTACCGCCGCCGCCATCCTCTCGCTCGCCCTCGGCATTGGCGCCAACGCCGCCATCTTCTCTCTCATGAACACGGTCCTCTGGCGCTCCCTCCCCGTCCCCGCGCCCGAGCAACTCCAACTCATCCACTGGCAATCCTCCACGCCCCCCAATCACCTCACCGACTATGCCGCCGGCAGCTCCCGTCGCGAGGGCGCCCTGACTGTCGCCGACTTCTTCTCCCTCCCCGCTCTCACCGCCATGCAGCAGGCCATTGCTTCCGATGCCACCATCGCCCCCTACAGCTTCCCTTCGCCCGCGAGCCTCGCCTTCAACGGCCGCCCCACCATCGCTTACAACCGCCCCGTCTCCGGACAATTCTTCCCTGTCCTCCAACTCCAGCCCCACCTCGGACGCCTCCTGCGGCCTGAAGATGACTCCCCCACGGCCACCCCGGTCGCCGTCCTCACCCACCGCTTCTACACCAGCTTCTTCGCCGCCGACCCGGCCATCCTCGGCAAATCTTTGCGCCTCAACGATCGCCTCTACGAGATTGTCGGTGTCCTTCCTGCCTCCTTCTACGGCCTTGAACCCGGCGACGCCGTCGAACTCTATTCCCCCCTCTGGCAATCGTCTGAATACGCGCTCGCCCGCCGCGGCAAAGCTCCCCTCAATGATCCGCGCGGCTGGGTCTCCCAGGCCATTCTGCGCCTCAACCCCACCAGTTCCGCCGCCACCCTGACCCCACGCCTCGACGCAGCCTTCCACCAATCCTGGGTCGGCGATAGCAAGACGCCCGGCCCCACTCTTCGCCTCGACGATGGCCGCCGCGGCCTCGGCTCCCTCAGTGAAAATTTCCGCCAACCCCTCCTGGTCCTCGGCGTCCTCCTTGGCCTCGTACTCTGCATCGCCTGCGCCAACATTGCCAATCTCCTGCTCGCCCGCGCCGACGCGCGCTCCAAAGAAGTTGCCCTCCGCATCAGCCTCGGCTGCTCCCCATCCCGCCTCCTCCGCCAATTCCTTACCGAAAGCGCGATGCTCGCCTTCTTCGGCGCACTGGCCAGCACTGCGGCCGCGCTCGCCTGGGGCCGCGTCTTATCCCGCTTGCTCGCCAATCCCAACAACCCCGTCCCCATCCCCGTTCACTTTGACTTCCCCCTCATTGCCGCCATCGCCGGCTTCTCCCTCGCCACCGTATTTCTCTTCGGACTCTTCCCCGCCATCCGCGCTTCCCGCCTCGATTCCAATACAGCCCTCAAACAAGGCTCCGGCTCCCTCGGCCCCAACCGCCACAAAGGCTGGACTGCCGGACGCTTCCTCATTGCCGGCCAGTTCGCCCTCTCCCTCATCCTCGTCTCCACTGCCATTCTCTTTACGGAAAACCTCCGCGCGCTTTCTTCCCGCAACCTCGGCTTTGAATCCACCAACCTCCTCATCTTCGGCCTCCGCCCCGGCACCTCCGGCTATACCGAAGACAAGCTCCCCGCCTTCTACCGCCAACTCGAAGACCGGCTCGCTTCCACCCCCGGCGTCGCGCAAGCCTCCCTCGCCGATGTCCGCCCCATGAACCAGGGCGGCTGGTGGGACGAATTCCGTGCTCCCGGTACCACTGCCCGGCACCCCGTAGCCGTCAACACCATTACGCCCGCTTACCTCGACATCTTCGCTACCACCCTCATCGCGGGCCGCAACTTCACCCGTGCCGACTCTCTCCCCGGAGCCACCCCCGTCGCCATCATCACGGAAGATCTCGCCCGCGCCGTCTTCCCTGGTGAATCCCCCCTCGGCCGCTCGATTGCGTCTGCCAATGCCGATGAATCCGATCCCCCCTTCACCATCATCGGCGTCGCCCCACCTATCGCCTTCAACTCGATGAAGGAGCGCCCCATGCTCCTCTGGAAACCCTTCTCCGGCAAATCTCCGCAAGTCACAGTCGTCCTGCGCACCAGTGCCAGCCCCCGCGCCATTCTCCCCGCCGTGGAAGCCACCCTCCGTGACATCGACCCCAACCTCCCGCTCGCCGAAACCTTCACCATGCACGAACTCATGGCCCGCAATCTCCAGCGCGAACGCATGTTCGCCACCCTCTGTGCGGCCTTCGGCGCACTCGCTCTCCTGCTCAGCATCATCGGACTCTACGGCGTCATGTCCTACCACGCCTCCCGCCGCCGCACGGAAATCGGCGTCCGCCTCGCCCTCGGCGCCGCCCCCGCTTCCATCACCTGGCTCGTCCTCCGCGAAGCCCTCCTCCTCACCGCCGCCGGACTCATCGCCGCCGCCCCCGCCCTCTACTTCGGCGCAACCTTCATCGAAAAAGAACTCTTTGAACTTGAGCCCCTCCACCCCGCCATCCTCAGCGCCTCCACCGGCCTGCTCCTCCTCGCCGCCCTCCTCGCCGCCTGGTTCCCCGCCCGCCGCGCCGCCCGTCTCCACCCCGCCACCGCCCTCCGGCAGGACTAGGCAGAAAGCATTTCCACCCAAACCAGATCTGGTCTATTCTAGTAGTGTGATCCTGAAGAATATTTCTGAAGCCAAGGCCGAACTCTCCGCGCTAATCGCAGCGGTCCAGCGCGGTGAACAGGTTCTCATCGGTAAGGCAGGCAAACCAGTTGCCCGTCTCGTGCCGTATCAAGGTTCTCCCGCGCCACGGAAGCCGGGCGCTCTCAAGGGCAAAATCCATATGAGCGAGGACTTCGACGATCCACTTCCCCCAGAATTAGCTTCGGCATTCGGAATGGACTAATCTTGCGTATCCTCCTCGATACCCATATCCTCATTTGGTGGCTCTCCAACGACAGCCGTCTTTCTCCATCTGCCTTGTCTCTGCTGGCTGAGCCAACCAATACAATCTTTTTGAGTGCTGCTTCGCTTTGGGAGATTCGCATCAAACAATCCATCGGGCGACTTCGCTTGCCACGCAGCTTTGACCAGGCTTTAGAACAGCAGGGTTTCGAAGCTCTTTCGGTCAACTTTTCCCATACGGCTGCCTTAGCAATGATCCCCAAACTTCACAAGGACCCCTTCGACCGCATGCTCCTCGCTCAGGCTATCTCAGAAAAACTTCAACTCCTGAGTGCCGATTCCGCTCTTCACGCCTACGGCTCGCCCGTGCTTCCCGCCTAACCCCCTACTCCTCAATCACTTCCCCGCAATGCGGGCACCGCTTCTCCCCCGCCAGCTTCTTCTTCTCGATCGCTATCTCTTCCTGGAACCCGCTCGCCAGAATACCCGCCGGCAGCGCAAACAATCCCACCCCCAGCAACACACTAATCCCCGCCACCACCTTGCCCAACGCCGTTATCGGATAGACATCCCCATACCCCACCGTCGTCATCGTCACAATCCCCCACCAGATCGCTCCGGGAATGCTCGGAAACGCTTTCGGCTGCGCGTCATGCTCCACCGCATACATCAGTGTCGAAGCAATCACCACCAGCGCCATCACCAATCCCAGCGACACCGTCAACTCCGCCTTCCGCAACTTCATCACCCGCCCCAACAAGCTCATCGACGTGTGATAGCGTCCGATCTTCAACACCCGCACCAGCCGGAAGATCCGCAACAACCGGCACACCACCGTATTCGATCCCGCCACCGGTGACAGATAAAACGGCAGCACCGCCGCCAGATCCACCAGCGCCATCATGCTCCGCGCATAATTCCAACGCGCCCGCCAGCCCTCGCCATATTTCCCCGCCTCCGGTGCCACCCAGATCCGCAACACATATTCCAGCGTGAAGATGTACACAATCCACCGCTCCAACTCCGCAAACCATCTCTCGTACGCCGCCATCTCCGGCATCGACTCGAGCATCACCGCCACCACACTGGTCAAAATCAAGGCCAGCATCGTCCAGTCCACAATCTTCTCTACCCGCAAAGACTGCTCACCCGGCTCGAGCCATTCGTAAACCCGCCGCCTCACCGCCGCACCACCTCAACACTGCAATGCGCCCGCTGCAGCACCGCACACGCCACCGTCCCCAGCAGCAGCCGCTCGCGCAAGGTCCGGTCATTGTGCCCGATGAATACACACCCCGCGTCTGTTAACCGCGCCTCCTCAACCAATCCAACTTTCGGATCATCCTCCCTGACAACTCCATTTACCTCCAGCCCTGCAGACGCCAACATCCGCTCCGCCTTGGCCTGCATCCCCCGCGCCAACTCATAATCCTCCGCCAGACTCAGCCCCGACACCGGCGCAGTCCCGAATCCCACGCACGTCAACACTCTCGCCCACGCCCCCTCCCTCCAACGCCGCTCCCCAACTTCCTTGACTGCCTCCATTGCCGCCCCTGTCCCGTCATAACCCACCACAAACCTCGCCTTCGTTCCCCCTCGACAGACCCGCACACTGCACCGCGCCTCATTCGCCACCTTCTGCGCCACGCTCCCCAACAGAAACTTCGCGACCCCATGCCTCCCCAAGCTGGCCACCGCAATGCCATCTGCCTTCCACTCCGCCGCCCGTTCCACAATCGTCTCCGCCACCGGACCCCTGGCCACCTCGGCCCTCACCGTCCACCCCGCCAACCGCTCCTGCAAAATTCCCGCCCCCTCTGCGGCAACCGCTTCGGCATTCAGGCGACGCTCCTCAACACACACCACCACCGCCTCGCCTGCCCGGTACCCGGCACTCGCCAATTCCCCCAGCATCTCTTCCCCGGTCGCCGACCCGTCATAGGCCACCAGCAACTTCATCCCTTTTCCTCCCCCCGAATCATCTGCATCATCCCTTCCAGCACCAGATCGTGATAGCTCACAATCCCTACCACCTCCCCGCCCTCAATCACCGGCGCACGCATGATGGAAAACCTTTCGAGCAGCCTGGCACAATACTTCAACTGCATCTCCGGCCGCACGCTCAACACTGGTTTCGCCATGAGCTCATACAGGCTCACGCGCTCCGGCGCACGGTCTGCCCCCAGCACCTTCTTCGCAATATCCGACAACAGCACCATCCCGAATTCATCCTCCGCATTGCGCTTCTCAATCAGAATCGCCCGCGCCTCCGGATGCTTCAACTTCAACAAGGCATCCTTCACTGTCGTCATGCCTTCCATGCGGTCAAATTCCCGCTTCATGACATCGCCTACGCGCAGCACCTTCATAACTTCTCCTCAACCTGCATGCTCAATCTCTGTATCTGATGACTGACCCCAACCGCATCCTCCACATCCAGTTGCAGCGCAATCCCCGCCCCGGGTTTCCGGTCAAATTCCGCCGTGTGGCAAATCGTCTCCAATATCGTCCGGCTCAAGTGCGCCTCCACTAGAAACATCAATATATCCCGCTGGGCGCCCATCGTCAGCCCGAAAAACGACTTGGCCGGCTCAACTCCCTCTCCACGGGCATTCCCGATCACGGTCGCACCCGTTGCGCCCGCATCCCGAGCCGCCTTCATCACAGCTTCGGTTTTCTCGTCATCCACCATCGCGATAATCAATTTGAACTGCATCACCTGCCTCCTTGTCTCTTGTTCCACCACTCTGCCATCTGCGCGTAGCCCATCACCGTCATCACCGGAAAGAGCGCCGCAAACGCAATCAGCCCAAAGCCATCCACCAGCGGATCCCGGCCCGGCACGCGGCTTGCCAGCCCCATGCCCAGCGCCGCCACCAGCGGCACCGTTACGGTTGAGGTCGCCACGCCACCGGAATCATAGGCCAGCGGCACAATCTTCTTCGGCGTCCAGAAGGTCTGCAACACCACAATCAGGTACCCCGCCAAAATAAAGTACGGCAGCGGCAGTCCAGCCACAATCCGGAATGTCCCCACCGCCACGCCTGTTCCCACTCCCAGCGCCACGGCCCACCGCAGGCCCACCGCCTGAATGGCCCCGCCCGATACCTCTTCCGCCTTCTGTGCCACGGCGATCAAGGCCGGCTCGGCAATCGCCGTGGCCGTCCCCATCGCAAACGCAAACAGATACGTCAAATAGTAATCCCCCCACCCGTGCGCCGCCACTTCCGTCAATTGCAGCGCCATACTTTGCCCCAGAGGAAACAGCGCCTTTTCCAGTCCCAACAGAAAAAGTGCCAGCCCCAATACCACCATGCCAAACCCCGCCACAACTTGTCCCAGCCGCGGCACCGGACGGCGCAGCACCAGCAATTGAAACACCGCGATCACCAGCGCAATCGGCACTACATCGATCAACGTCGCCTGCAATGTTGCCGTAAAGCTCATCCCCGCCAGATCCCCAGTCCCAGCACAAACAGAATCGGCGTCAGCGACGCCAGCGCAATCATCCCGAACCCGTCCAGCAATGGATTCCGCCCCCGGATATTCGCCGCCAGCCCCACCCCCAGCGCCGTCGTCAGCGGTACCGTGATGGTCGACGTCGTTACTGCTCCGGAGTCATAAGCAATCGCCACCATCCCCAACGGTGCCATAGGCGTCAACACCATCACCAGCCCATATCCGGCCATCACCATCCAGTGCAGCGGCCAGCCCTTCAGAATGCGGATCACTCCTAATGCCAGTGCCACCCCGACTGACACTCCTACCGTCACCCGCAGCGACAGCGCTAACCCCTCCGCCCCCTGCACTTCTTCTGCCTTTCCCGCAACCGCAATCAGCGCCGGCTCCGCAAAGGTTGTCCCAAAGCCCAACGCCAGGGCAAAGGCAATCAACCAGGGCACGCTCCCCTTGCGAGCAAACATCTCCGCCATAGCCTCCCCCAGCGGAAAGAGCCCCAACTGCAAGCCCACCACAAACAAAGTCAGCCCCGCCACCACCAGTGCCATCCCGCCCAGAATTCCAACCACATCATCGAGCGGCTTCCGGAACACGAAGGCCTGAAAAACCCCGATCACCGCCAAAATCGGCAGCAAGTCCCGCACGCTGTTCCGCAGCGGGGCCCCAAATAACTCCCATCCCGCTTTCCAATCCGCCAGCCGCATAGTTTTGATCCTATGCCAAACTGGTGCCGTTCAATCCGCGAATCAATCCTCGGGAACTTCCGCCTCCACCAGTTGCGCCAGCATCCGGCATGATTCCTGCCATCCCAGGTAACAAAACTCCAGCGGAATCGCCTCCGGCAAACCCTCTTGCACCAGCGTCAGCTCAGTCCCTACCAGTACCCGCTTCAATTCCACCGTCACTTTTATTTCCCCCGGCAGATCCGGATTCTCAAAAGCATCCACATATTCGATCCGTTCAAAGGGCACCAATTCAACATATCTTCCGCCAAACGAATGTCTTTTCCCCGTCCGGAAATTCGTAAACGACATTCGATAAGTCCCGCCCACCTCAGCGTCCATCTCATGCACGCACCCGGTATATCCATGCGGCGGCATCCACTTCACCATCGCCTCCGCTTCCACAAACGCCCGGTAAATCCGTTCCGCCGGGGCCCGGAAGACCCGGTGTATTCTCGCTGTGTTCGCCATCTCTATTTTCCTTTCTCCACCAACGGCAACAAATTTCGGATTCGTTCATCCCTCATCCAAAGCCCACCCCAAACTACCGCTCCAAATATCACCGGCATCAAGGTATTCAACGGCGGGTCCCCCACTCGAACGTGCGTCGCCACTGCCCCGCCCAGATACCCGGTCAAGAGCACGGCTCCCAATACAGCCGTCCGGGGCAACAAATAGAACAATGTACAAAGCATCAAAGCGATCCCGATCCCCGTCATCGCCTCCACCGGGTAGCCCATCTGCCTGGCTCCCTCCACTACCTCAGCGGGCTTCAACAGATTCATCACTCCACCCATCACAAACATCAGCGACGGCAAAATGCTCATCGCCCAGCCAATCTTCTTCATACTTGAACTCTCCTCACTCTCTTTTGACTTCCCCAAATCCCTCA
The DNA here is from genome assembly GCA_964510335.1 of uncultured Bryobacter sp. Lineage (GTDB taxonomy): Bacteria > Acidobacteriota > Terriglobia > Bryobacterales > Bryobacteraceae > Bryobacter. The sequence continues at coordinate 8,459 of CAZECF010000085.1, forward strand.
ATTCATCGCGGAGGTAAAAACAAATTTTCTGAGGCTTATCCCTGAGCCATGCGGGCCTTCGACCACAGTAGGCTTGAAGCCGCACGTGCCAACCTGCCCTGGAACTAAGTTTGCTCCTCCTGAGTCTTAGGGAGCAATGGCCCTGCTCCTTTCAATTCTCATCTTCGCTTCCACCGCCTTCGGCTGTGCCTGCATCGGCAAGGTGCCCGCCTGCGAGAAGATCGGGACGGTTGACGGCGTATTCCTGGGCCAAGTTGTAGCATCGATTCAGATCTCGAACCCGATTGGACATCCCTACACGGGGTACCTGGTCAAGCTGGCGGAAACTTTCAAGGGGGTCTTGCCCAACCAGCAGAAAGTCCTCATCGACCCGGGGACCGGATCGTCCTGCAGCCAGCATTTTAAGTTGGGGGAGGACTATTTGTTCTATGCATCCAAGGCCAGGCGGAAATCGCGTGGTGAGTGGATTCAACGCAATGGCTGGACGGTTTCGCTGTCCGGCCAGCCGACAGAAAAAGGGGATCTGGATCTTTACTCGCCCAATTACTGCGACACTCGACCCCTTGCGCGCGCCAGCGAAGATCTGGAGTTGCTTCGGCTGGCCGTTGGCAGCGAGACAACGAATCGCGTCTTTGGGAGGACCTTTGAATTGTTTGGCGATTTTAAAGCCCCGAATGAAAACTTCCCGCTATCGCATGCCAAAGTCCTGCTACAAGATGAGCGTGCTGTAATTTCACAACATTCAGGCCTCGAGGGAGAATACTCATTCGACAATCTTGAGCCAGGTGCCTACGAACTCTGGGCCGAGCGTCTTCCCTCGCAGCATTCTCGCAAAGTCACAATCCGGCTCCACCAGGGTGGCTGCGTCGAGCGTATGTTGACATTGCCAAGCGGAGCAGTTTTGCAGGGCATTGTGCGCTATCCAGATGGTTCCCGCGTTGAGAACTTCACGATTGAATTGTGGCGTTATCAGGGGGATGGCACCCTTCCTCGCAGCGAATCGGCTTGGGTTAGATCAAACGCTTCAGGCGAATTCTCATTCGTCAATGCTCCCACCGGCCCTTTCGTCTTGGGCCAAAACTTGTATAGCGGGGCAACTGCAAGCAGTCCCTGGCCCAAACAACTTTTTCCCGAGCAGACAACTGTGGCTGGAGCAACGGTATTCCAACTGGCCCCCGGAGAAATCAAATCCGGCATCGAATTCGTTCTCCCTTACCCCCTGCCCTTGCGCTCGGTCGAAGTCCAGACCTTCTGGGCCGACGGAACACCCGCAAGAGAGGCTCGGGTCATTTACCAGCACTCCCCTTCCGGATATCGCTCATCTTTCGATGTTGCCATCAGTGGCGGAAACTCCATTCACCTCAAGCTCCTCCGCGACACCGCCTATGAAATTTCAGCGGAATGGCGGGAATGGAAGCAAAATAGCCTTCACATCAAATCCCCGAAGATTCTCCTCCCCGCCGGCGACCCCCGCCAACGCATCGAAATCTGGCTCAACCAACCGAAACCCGCAATTCTCGGCGGCAAACCCTGACTCCCTCTCTCACCCTTGCCTCCTGAGCCGCTTTGCGCATAACCTCAAGCCACCCCCCACCCACTCCTCCAATCAACGATAATCGCTGAATGCCCTCTCCCTTGCGCTGGTGGATCCTCACCCTCCTCTTCCTCGGCACCACCGTCAATTACCTCGACCGCATCATCCTCGGCATCCTCCTTCCGGAAATCCGCAAGGACATCCCCCTCGACGACATCCTCTACGGCCAGATCTCCAGCGCTTTCCAGCTCTCCTACACCATCGGCTTCCTCATCGCCGGCAAGTTCATCGACACAGTCGGCACCCGCCTCGGCTACTCCGCCGCCATCCTCTGGTGGAGCCTCGCCGCCGCCGCCCACAGCTTTATCCGCAGCCCGCTCACCTTCGGCATCTGCCGCGCCTTCCTCGGCCTGGGCGAGGCCGGCAACTTCCCCGCCGCCATCAAGAGCGTCTCAGAGTGGTTCCCCAAACGCGACCGCGCCTTCGCCACCGGCATCTTTAACGCCGGCACCAACGTCGCCACCATGATCGGCCCCTGGCTCTTCTTCTTCATGAGTGCCCACTTCGGCTGGCGGACCTGCTTCCTCATCACCGCGTCCAGCGGCCTCGTCGTCCTCGTGCTCTGGTATTTCACCAAACAAACCCCACCCCCGCAGGACGACGACGAGCCCGGCGCCCCCAAACTCACCTGGGGCCAGGTTGCCCGCTTCCGCGAAACCTGGGGCTTCGCCCTCGCCAAGTTCTTCTCCGATCCCGTCTGGTGGTTTTACCTCTTCTGGCTCCCACCCTACTTCTACGACGTCCGCCACTTCGATATGAAGCAGGTCGCCTGGGCCTTTCCCTTCATCTACCTCATGGCCGATGTCGGCAGCGTCGCCGGCGGCTGGCTTTCGGGTTACTTCATGCGCCTCGGCTGGTCCGTCAGCCGTGCCCGCAAAACGACCCTCGGCATCTTTGCTGCCTGCATGCCCTTTGCCGCCACCAGCGTCCTCTTTGAAAACCCCTTCATTGCCATCGGCCTCATCAGCCTGGCCACCGCCGCCCACCAGGGATGGTCCGCCAACCTTTACACCACCGTCTCCGACGTCTTCCCCAAATCCGCCGTCGCTTCCGCAACCGGTATCGGCGCTAGCGTCGGTGGCCTTGGCGGCGTCATCTTCTCGACGCTACTGCCCGGCTACATCGTCACTTACTTCGGCTATGGCCCCATGTTCTTCATCATGGGCAGCTTCCACTTAACCGGCTTATTCTTCCTTCACCGCCTGATGGGTCCGCTTAAGCCCATAACTCCTTAACCGGCCCGTACAAATCCTCATGGGCGAAGGGCACATACTCGTAGCCCCGCCCAAACGGATCGTCATACCGGATGCTCGTATAGTCAATCCCGAGCGCGGAATAAATCGTCGCCTCAATATCCTCCGGCCGCACATCACGGTCCCGGCTCCAACCGAATTCGCTTGAATTCGACCCCGCCGCGTTCGTCTTCCCCAGCGCCTTCCCGCCCTGGATCCCCGCCCCGGCCATAAAGGCAAATTGCTGCACAAAGTGATCCCGGCCCGCCTGCGCCGACAACGGCCCCACCGTCCGGCCAAACTCACCCAGCATCACAATCATCGTGTCCTCAAACAAGGCATTCGCCTTCAAGTCCACAATCAATTGCGACACCGCGTTGTCCAGCATCCGCATCCGGTTCGGCAGTAAATTCTCGGTGTAGATGTTCTGGTGATCGTCCCACCCGCCACTCGTGATCTGTATAAACCGCGTTCCCGCGTCCGCCTTCAACACATTCACCGCCGTCAGACAACTATCGCCCAGCGCAGAATTGCCATACGGCACCCGGTCCGCCGCCGTATACCGGAAGGCCGCCTCCACCACCGGGTTATACATCATCCCATTCGCGCTCTTGTAGAACGCATCCATGTCTTCCAGCTTCCGCCCATACGGGCTCGCCGTCCGCAGATTCCCATCCATCTTGCCCAGCAACTCATAACGCTCGTTGAATCGCGCCTGCCCGTCCGGGTTCGTCACATTCCGCAAGCCATTTACATTGGCATTCGTCTTCAGCGGCGCATACGTGCTTGCCAAATACCCGCTCCCCACCGCCTGGTTGCTGTTCAACGCCAAAAACGTCGGCAGCACATCACCCGGCCGCCGCGCGGCTTCTTTTTCTACCGCCACAATCGAACCAATGTTCGGTGCAATATCGCCCAGCGCCGCCACCGGATTGCGCCCAATCTGCGACCAGATCTGCGCCAGGTTATGCACCAGCGCCCAACTCCGCATGCTCCGGATCACGGCATAATCGCTCGTCATCGAAGCCAGCTTGGGCATGATCCCCACCGGTAACGTCAGCTCGCCAAAGGTCTCTGGCCGAAAAGCATCCACCGGCGTCACGCCCGGCACGATCTTGAAGTCAAACGTGTCGATATGGCTCGGCGCGCCCGCCAACAGAATAAAGATCACGTTCTTGGCCCGGTTGATCAGCGGCACATTGAGCTTGTCCACCCTGACTTGCGCCGCCGCCCGCTGCGCCAGCCACGACATCGTAACGCCTCCACCGGCCAACTTCAAAAATTGGCGTCGCGACCCGAACGGCCGGTCAAAAAAGTTCTTGTGCCGGTGCGGATACTTCTTCAAAAATTGCAGGAATTTTTCGTTCTGGCTCATGGCTCGCTCCCTAGTAGTTAAAGACGAAATCAACTTTGTTGTAGAGCGTCCACAGCAGGTCCCCGCCCCGCTGCACCCGCGCATTGCCTGTCGTTCCTCGCAATGTCTCCATCGCAATTTCCTTCTCTGCGTCAGTCGGATAACGAGACAACACCGTCAGGTACATCCGCAAGACTACTTCTTCATCTCCCAGCCCGACCAACTGGCTCAGGAAGCTGGGCTGCCCGGCCACCGTATTGGCTCGAATCCGCGTCATCACAAAGGCATCGTTCATCAGGTTCAACGCCTGCATCACTGTCGCATCGCCCTTGCGGTCATCATCAAAACGATTGCCCCGTCCAAAGCTGTTCAAAAAAGCCGCCACAGCCCCGTTATCCGGCAGCGTCCCCGTCTCCGGCAACTGCATCGCAAACCGCACCGGCCTGGTCTGCCGGTTGGTATACAGCGGACCCGTCGGTTCCGACACGTTGTAAGTCGGCAAAATCCCGCTCGTCGTCGCAATCGCATCATGCACTTCTTCTGCCATCAACCGTCGCACCAGCCGCCGCGCAAAGCTTGATTCGTACGCCTCGTTCCATTCCCCTTCATATCGCGCACTCAGTTGATACGCCTCCGAATTCACAATCGTCCGCATCAACCACTTCAGGTCAAATTGATGCTCCTGAAATTCCTTCGCCAGCGCTTGCAACAGAACCGGATGCGACGCCTGCAACTTCCAATCGCCAATATCCGGCGGATTGTCCGGGTCCAGCCGCGCCGGGTCCATTTGATCCAGCGGCTCCACCAGCCCCCGGCCCATCAGCGCCGCCCAGAAATAATTCACCGTCGCCCGCGCAAACTGGATATCCGACGTCAAATGCCCCGCCAGCGCATCCCGGTAATTCTCTCCATTCGCCGGGCTCCCTCCACCAAACGGATACTGCGGTCTCAGTCGCAAGCCCAGCCCGTCCACCGGCTGCCGCGCCGGACGGTTCCCGGTCGTCGTATTCAACGTGTAATCAATTGCAATGTTGTCCACCAGCGCGTAGTAGCGCAGATTTGGATTCGTTGCCGGGTCGGGTCGAGTTGCCACAAACCGCGTTCGCGCAAAGGATGCCGCCATGCCCCAGGCCTCACTCCGTTTCGCATTCCGGCCCCACAAACTCAACGTATCCAGATGCCCCCGCCCGTTATGGCAAAGAATACAATTCATATGTCCGATACCCAGAAAGGTCTGCGCTACATCCGCCGCCATCTGGTCATAGTCATCCTGCACCGGCCCGCCATTCGTATCGCTGCCGATCAGATAATTCCCCGTTCCATCCTCAAACGAATTCGTTGACTTCGACGCGATCAGTTCCCGCGCCATACGGTCATAGGGCTTGTTCGCCGCCAATGACTCCTTGATCCATTTGTAAAACGCATTTCTACCTGGTTCATAGCGGGGGGTCACATCAGAAAGCCGGGTATTCTTATACAGATCCCCCAAAAACATCGTCCACTTATCCGCCCACTCCGGTGAATCCATTAACTTCTCTACATAAGCCGCCCGCTTACCCTCTGACCCGTCCGCCGCAAAAGCCATCAAACCATCCAGCTCCGGCACCCGCCCCGTCAAATCCAGCGTCACCCGCCGCGCAAACTCAAAATCAGTCGTTTTCTCAGCCGGCGCAATCCCCAACTGCTGAATCTGCCCAAAAATTTCCCGATCGACCAGATTCGTATACGACCGTTGCTGCAAATTCCGCGTCCGTGTCCCAGCCGGAATCAGCGACTGCGGCAGCATCCGCGACACTTCCTCCGTCAGCCGCGCCCGCCGGAACCGGTTCCGCGCTTCAGCCGCGTATTTCTCTCTTTCTGCCCCAAAAAAGCTGCAACTCGAGTGGTTTTCAAGCTCCGCCGGTTCCGGCTCTTGCGCTCCCAGATACGCAACAACGGCGCCCGCGGCGCACAATCCAATCATCAGGTGGGCTGGCTTCATATTTCTTCCCGTGTAGAGATTAACCCAAATCCGCGCAAAAGTTGCTAGGCCAAGAGTACTTTTCTGCTACTCCTAGGATTTGCCACCTAAGCTAAGAGACTTCTTTGCTCCTCGCGGAATCCTGTCACAGATCCACCCCAACTTCGAGTTCCGGGCCGGTCAACTCGAAATGGCGCAGGCTGTCTCAGATTCTCTCGACGAACGCCGACATCTAATTGTAGAGGCTGGTACGGGTACCGGCAAGACCATGGCTTACCTTATTCCGGCCATCCTGAGCGGGAAACGCGTCATTGTTTCCACCGGCACGAAGAACCTCCAGGAACAGCTCTTTTTTAAAGACCTGCCGCTCCTCGAGAAAGTATTTGGCCGCCCCCTCAAAGTTACTTACATGAAGGGCCGCGCCAACTACCTCTGCCGTCAGAAAGTGGACGAGGCGGCCCGCAGCGAATCCGCCTGGCTCGACGGCATGGGAGAAGTCAACGACTTCAAAATCATCCGCGACTGGGTCGGCCAGACCGAAATGGGCGACCGCAGCGAACTCCGCTCCCTCCCGGAACCCTCCCCCGTCTGGCTCAAGCTCGACGCCCGCCGCGAGCGCTGCACCGGCCAGAAGTGCGGTCATTTTGAAAACTGCTTCGTCACCGCCATGATGCGCCGCGCTGCCGAATCTGACGTCATCATCGTCAACCACCACCTTTTCTTCGCCGACCTCGCCGTCAAACAGGAAGACTTCGGCGGCATCATCCCCCGCTACGACGCCGTCATCTTCGACGAAGCCCACGAAATCGAAGACGTCGCCGGCCAATACTTCGGCAACTCCGTATCCAATCTCCAGGTTCAGGAACTCACTCGCGACCTCCTCGACCTCTCCCGCCGCAAAGACTTCCACTCCAACTCTCTCGAAGACCTCATCCGGGGCGCCAACGCCGCCAGCGAACGCTTCTTCTCCTTATTCGGCGAAGGCGAAGGCCGCACCAGCTTCCGCGAACACGACGCCTTCCTCGCCAACTTCCGCGAGCAGTACGCCGGCATCCTCTCCGCCCTCGAAATGCTCGCCACCCAACTCCAGCTCGCCGAAGGCTCCATCGACGAAACCATCCCGCTCCACCGCCGCGCCAAGGCCCTCCACGAAGCCATCCACTTCTTCCTCGAATCCAAAGACCCCCGCTTCGTCTTCTGGGTCGAACGCCGTGGCCGCGGCACCGCTCTCCAGGCCACCCCCATCGACGTCTCGGCCTTGTTGAGCGAAAAACTATTCGAGGAAGTCCCCAGCGTCGTCCTCACATCGGCCACCCTCGCCGTCTCAGGCGACTTTGACTTCCTCAAGGGCCGCCTCGGTTTACCCTCAGCCCGCTCCCTCGTTGTCGAATCACCCTTCAACTTCTCAGAGCAGGCCCTCCTCTATGTCCCTCAACATCTCGGCGACCCTCGCCAACCGGCCTTCACCCAACTCGCCACCCGCGAAATCGTAAAACTCCTCAACCTGAGCCAGGGCCGCGCCTTCTGCCTCTTCACCAGCTACCACCAGATGCGCGCCGTCTTCGACCGCGTCTCCCTCGAAGTCAAATTCCCACTCCTGCTCCAGGGCTCGAAACCCCGTAACGCCCTGCTCGACGAATTCCGCTCCACCCCGAATGCCGTCCTCTTCGCCACCAGTTCCTTCTGGCAGGGCGTGGATGTCCAGGGCGACCAGCTCACCCTCGTCATCATCGACAAGCTCCCCTTCGCCGTCCCAACGGACCCGGTCGTCCAGGCCCGCTCCAACCAGATCCAGGCCGCCGGCGGCAAGCCCTTCTTCGATTACCAGATCCCCCAGGCCGCAATCGCCCTCAAACAAGGCTTCGGTCGTCTCATCCGCGCCCGATCAGACCGCGGTGTGCTGGTCCTGCTCGATTCCCGCATCACCGCCCAGCGCTACGGCCAGGTCTTCTTCGATTCCCTGCCCGGCTATTCTTTTACAACGGATTTCGCCGATGTCGAAAACTTCCTGGCTTCCTGATTTTCAACTCGCAGGGCCCGCCAGAAAACATCAAGTGAACTATTTGGATGATTGATCAGCAATCCTCAGTACACACTCCAATAACAACTCTTGGTCGTTGACGGCAGCTAGTTTAACGATGTAGGTCTCGGGCGGCAAACCCTTAGAAAATATAATGCGAGGCTGGCTAGCTGATTCTGAGCGAGCTATCAACTTGCCTTCGCTATTCAGTATCGTCAATACGCGAGCAGATTTGGTCTTCCTCGGTTCATCTAGAAAAAGCTGGAAGGGAGTATGAGCGACCTGAACGATTTCGGGGCCCCTGTAGGCGCTCAATCGCAACACTGGAACTTCACTTCCCGTTCCTTGTTCAGTAGTGAAATCTGGAGGCCGGTAGAAAGAAATTGTCAGTGTTGCCATTGCAATACAAGCCGCTACAGCCAGTCCCTTTGCGCCAAAGAGATGGAATTGCTTGCTTGGCTCTTTTGTATGCTGTTTCAACGTCGTGGCGCGGCTTAGTGTCAGAAGGAACTGATCTGCTTCAATGACCCGCTGCTGGCATTGGGGGCAACTGAGAAGATGAGTTTCAATGAAGTCGATCGCTGCCTTCCCTTCAAGGCTTCCGGCACAATATTGCTCGATCTGAAGCTCTGAAACTTCGCATGAAGCAGCAATTCCTAATCGCGTTGAAGAGGGTCGGATGCTGTCGGGTATAGCCATATTTGCTTTACTGTAGCTTTTAAGTCGGATCAAGCTTCCTTTCTTATAAAGTGCTAGGCACAGCAAATAGTTCTCCGACTATTTGGCAATTGCTCTTTGCGGGCCAGCTTGCGACGTCCATATTCGCCAAACCTGGCTTTCGCCCGGGACTTCAAGAGCCGGAACTGAACGTCCGAAAGGTTCATCTCTAGGCAAATTTGCTCCGGAGTTTCTCCCCGAAGATAAAAGCGCTCCAGGACTTCCCTGTCTCGCGGATGCAGTTCCTTGAGAACTGCTTCCATGATGCGTATGCTTTCTAAGTCGATTGCTGCTTCCTCAGGATTCGGCCTTGTGGAAGGCAACTCTCCACTAGGCTCCAAATCCAACTCGCGGCTTCGCCTCCATGCAATTTTATGAATTTGCTGTGCGATACGACGGCGAGCAACCGTGCGGATGAACCCGGGCAGACATTCAGGATCTCGCAATTCACCCTTTTGGATGGCAGAAATTGTAACCAGAAGAACTTCTTGAACATGATCTTCCACATCCTGATAGCCAACTTGACGTCCAATTAGCAGTCGCAAGCCTCTCCCGAAACTCGTAAAAAGAAGTTCCATCGCCGCTGGATCTTTGGCTTGAATCGCAGCTACAGCATCTGCCCATATTTTTGCAGGCGCTGTTCGCGTCGAATCCGCGGGGATCAGCAACAAGGCTGATGCCTGATCGCATTCAGGCTGCTCCTGAGCAAGCATGAATTGAATTTGGGCAGTTGAATCCACTTAAACACCTTCCATCTGATTTGAGGCTAAGCCTCACGGAGCGATTTCCGTACCGTGAGTACTACGCCTCTTCCTTGAAGAAGGGAAGTCGCCCTAAGGTGGGATTAATCTCATTCTCAGGATGGAAATAGTACTAGAAAGCAAGGATATTTTGAAAACCTTATATTGAACTTGCGCGACCCTTCAATTCATTTAAAGTAGACGCAAGCAATGACATCAGCCGTTGGGCGCGAACTGGCAGATGCTCGCAAATTGAGGTGAATTTTTCAATGGAGTTGGAATTGAGCCATTCTGTCGGAATTTGAGTCAATACCTGATGAAAGTAGGACGCCTGAAGTCCTTGAGCAAGTGTTATCCAAGGCTCCAATTGCGCCAGGTCGGTCAATCCGGCATAGACTGCTGCATCGGAGTACAGACCATGCGCCGGAGCAGTCTTGAAATCGAGTGCTCTGCCATTGAAGCACATGCCCTGATCAATCAAGATTGCCGAAATTCCGGTTGCTTCAACTGTGGGGTCCATGTTCAGGACCTTTGATTTATCCATCGATCTGCGGCGCAGAAAGATTGCTTGCCGGCAATCCTGATTCGCCAGCCAGCGGTCAGCCACCAAGGCACCCCAGAATACTCTACGGTTCTCTACAAGCCGTAGATTCGACTCCGGCAAGATATCGAATATTGTGTTTTTCTCTGGATTCGTTGGGTACGCAAGCGCAAGGTGAAGGCTTTTGTCCGACGATGATGCAGCCAATCCGAGCTCTGCCCTGAGTTCCGGATTCGAAATATAGGCAAGCCTGTGCTGAGCCACCGGTAGACCCAAACTATCCAGCACCTGCGTCCCAACGTACTCCGCGACCAGAGAATTGTTGCCCTGAGGGTTTCCTTGCAGTTTAAGCACGTAGTGCCCACCGTCTTCCGCCATGACTCGAATCGCTTTTGAACCACCTCTCAATTGACACAGCTTTCTCACGATATTGATTGTCTGAACTGCACGAACTTCTCTTGCCGGGGCGAAGGCTGTCATACAAATTGAAAGTTCAATCCGGAGCAACAATTATCGAGAGATCTTCGCCCGTTTAGAAGGTGGCATGGGAATAGTTGAACTTCCTTTTGAGGGAATACCACCTTTGCGGCATATGCCGTTGATCTGTCATCTGCCGCAAAGAATGGTCTCGAATCAGGGGTTGAATTGCGCAGGATACCGGAGCACGGTATAGTTCCTGACTGCCACGGTGTCACCAGAGGAAGTCAGGAGTCGCCCCCGGAACTGAATGGTGAATGAAGAGGTTGG
>CAZECF010000086.1:0-18942 GCA_964510335.1 uncultured Bryobacter sp.
CAACCCGACATCCAGGCCATCCTCAAAGGCGAAGTCCCCCCACCCGAAATGAAGCCAATCAGCCAACAAGACAAGGAAGACTTCTTCCGCTCCATCGGCCGCTAAATCGCCCATTTGGACACTCGCGCTACCCTGAAAGATTCAGATGGCCATCATCTCCCCTGCTCGACGCGTCGCTTTTGACGTCCTGCGCCGCGTCCACGGCGGCGGACTTTCCGACACTCTGCTCTATGAACTGTCACGCTCGCTCGCGCCCCGCGATGCCGGTCTGGCCCATGAAATTGTCTACGGTGTCCTGCGTCACCAGAATCAACTCGACTGGCTCTCCCAGCATTTCTCCGGACGCCAGATCCTCACCGTCGATGAACCCACGGCCATCCTTCTCCGCATGGGCATCTATCAGATGCGCTATCTCGCCCGCATCCCGGCCCACGCCGCCGTCATGGAGGCGGTCGAACTCGCCAAACGTTCCTCCAAGCGCGCCGCCGCTGGCCTCGTCAATGCCGTGCTGCGTAAGGTCCACAAGAAAGCGCTCAAGTTTCCCGACGCCCCCACCGAACTCTGCCTCCCGCTTTGGCTCTATGAAAAGTGGCGCAATCAATTCGGTGACAAACAAACCCGATCCATCGCCCTCGCCTTTCTGCAGCCTCCCATAAAGGGAATGGACCCCGGGGCGCGCACCATCGTGCCGCATCTCAATCTGCAACCCGGCCAGCGCTACCTCGACCTGTGCGCCGCACCCGGCAACAAGACCTGGCAAGCGCTCAAAACCGAGGGCCTGCGCGCCATCGCCTCGGACCGCAGCTTCAAACGCTTACTCCCGCTCCAGGAAATCGGCATCCCCCTCGTCCACCTCGACGCCGCCCAGCCTCTTCCCTTCCGGTCCATCTTTGACCGCATCCTCGCCGACGTTCCCTGCTCCGGAACCGGCACCCTCGGCCGAAACCCGGAGATCAAGTGGCGGCTCACCCCGGAAGACATCCTTCGCCAGCAGGCCCGCCAACTAGCCATCCTCAAACAGGCCCTCGCTGTTCTGAAACCCGGGGGAACCCTGGTCTACTCGACATGCTCCCTCGAAAAAGAAGAAAATGAAGACGTCATCGAGTCCGTCTGCGGCGGCTTGGCCGTAAACACTGTCCGGCGCATTCCGGGTACCGACCCCGGCGACGGCTTCTTCGCTGCCATCATTCAAAAACCCGCATGAAACACCACGTCGAAATTCTTCCCAGCCTCCTGGCAGCCGACTTCACCCGCCTCGGTGAACAGATTGCTACCGTTGAAGCGGCCGGCGCCCGCATGCTCCACTTCGACGTCATGGACGGTCGCTTCGTCCCCAACATCTCCATGGGTCTGCCCGTCCTCCAGTCCATCCGCAAGGTCACCGGACTCTGGCTCGACGTCCATCTCATGATCGTCGAACCCGAAAAGTTCATCGATGCCTTCCGCGCCGCCGGTGCCGATTCGATCTCGGTCCACTACGAAGCCTGCCCCCACCTCCACCGCACGCTCGGCCAGATCCATCAGAGCGGCGCGCGCGCCGGCGTCGTCATCAATCCCGCCACTCCCGTTGTTGTTCTCGAAGAAGTTCTCGATTTGGCCGACTTCGTGCTGGTAATGAGTGTCAACCCCGGTTATGGTGGCCAGAAATTTCTACCTTCGGCACTTCACAAAGTCCGTCAGCTCAATCAAATTCGCCATCAACGCAATCTTCCCTTTTCGATTGAGATGGATGGCGGCGTCGACCTGTCCAATGTGGCAGAGATCGCCGACGCTGGCTGCGACTGGTTTGTCGCCGGCTCTTCCGTCTTCGGCAGTGAAGACCCCGCTACAGCCGTGCGGGAACTGCACGCCCGCGCTACCGCCGGCCGACAGATGCTCACGTAATCCTGGCCTAGGGGTTAAACTATGAGAGGTATCCTGATGCGTTCTTTTTACTCCCTCCGCTTGAGCGGCCTGCTTTTGCTCGTACTCGCGCTCGCCGTTTCCTCCGGCTGTCGCAAGAAAAAGTACGAAAACCCGATCACCAAAGACACCCAGCAACCCGATAAGGTTCTCTTCGATAAGGCGATTGGCGACATCGAGCGCGGTCGCTACGAAGTGGCCCGCCTCACGCTGCAAACCCTGATCAACACTTACGACACCAGCGAATTCCTCGCCAAGGCCAAGCTCGCCATCGCCGATAGCTGGTTCCGCGAAGGCGGCACCAACGGCCTCGCCCAGGCCGAAGCCGAGTATAAGGACTTCATCCTCTTCTATCCGACCATGGAAGAAGCCGCGGAATCCCAGGAACGCGTCTGCATGATCCACTACCGCCAGATGGAAAAGGCCGATCGCGACAACATGCATGCGCTGCGGGCTGAGGACGAATGCCGCCAACTCCTCATCCAGTTCCCCAATTCCAAATTTGCCCCCCGCGCCACCCAGTTGGTCCGCAACGTCCAGGAAGCCCTGGCCGAGGGCGAAATGCGCGTCGGCGATTTCTACTACAAAAAACAGTCCTGGGCATCCAGCTCCAACCGCTTCCAGGCTCTTTCCGATCAATACCCGCTCTTCTCCCGCGCCGATGAAGCCCTCTACAAAATGGGCGACGCTTACGACCGCATGGGGCCGCGCTTCCGCGATCGGTCCGGCAAAGCATTTGCCAAACTCGTTCGCGAATACCCCCTCAGTGACTACGTAGACGATGCCAGGCAGCGCCTGCAGGAGATGGAAATGAACATCCCTGAGCCTGACCCCGCCGCTGTCGCCCGCATGAAGTATGAAGCGGAGAACCGCACGAAGGCGAGCATGCTCGATCCGCTTGGCTACATGCTCAAGCGCGGTCCGGACGTACGCACCGCCGCCAAGTCTGGCACTCCCGCCATGACCGCCGTCCGCCCCAGCATCCCCGTAAACATCCCGATCCCCGCCGCCGAAGGCGCTGGCACCACGGACGTGACGGTTTCCACTGTTAACGATTCCACCACGCTGGACAACAATCCGGACGCCCGCCTCAACAAGCCGGCTGAATCAGCAGCACCCGGTGAGGCCAAGCCCGAAGGCACCCCCGCTGCGGCTGCCGGCCAGGACAACACCCCCTTCATCCCCAAGGGCACCATGCCAAATGCCAAAAAGGTGAAGAAGGTCAAGGAACCGAAGAAAAAGAAAAAGTAGCATTGACTGCCCGCGTACTCTTGGCCGATGACAGCCCGCACGCCCAGCGCATCGGTGCTCGTATCCTCAGCGAAGAAGGCTTTGATGTCGAAATCGCCACCGATGGAGTCGAGGTCTATCCCGCCCTCGATCACTTCGAACCTGACGTCGTCATTGCGGATGTTTTCCTGCCCAGCCGATCCGGTTACGAGATCTGCCACTGGATCAAATCCAACCCGCGCTACCGCGATATCCGCGTCGTTCTGACGGCAGGTCTGCTCGAGCCGCTCAACGAGGAGCTCGCTCGCGACGCCGGATGTGATGCAATTATCAAGAAGCCCTTCGAGGCCTCCGAGGTCATTGATACGATCCGGCCCCTCGCTGAGGCTGCCCAGTATTCCCGCGGGCTTTTCGCCTCCGATGTCGACTCTCAGACCATGCCCATCTCCCGTCCCGGCCTGTCCAACCAGGCTGCCCGGCCTGAGCCCGACCCGGAACGCATCCGCGCCGCCGTACGGCTGGCGCTCGAAAAAAGCATGCCCGCCATCATCAAGGAGGTTACCGACCGCGTCCTGATCGCGCTCGGACATTAATCAACATGGCTACCGACAATTCATTCGACGTCGTCTCCAAAATCGAAATGCCGGAGGTCGTGAACGCGATCTCTCAGGCACTCAAAGAAGTCACCGCCCGCTACGACCTGAAGGACTCAAAGTCTTCGATCGAGTTGAACGAGAAGGATCTGAAAATCGTTCTCGCTTCCGCCGACGACTACAAGGTCAAAGCGGTGAATGACATTCTTCAATCCAAGCTCCTCAAGCGGGGCGTCCCGATCAAGAACCTCGACTACGGTCCGGTGCAGTCCGCATCCGGCTCTACCGTCCGGCAGGAAGTGAAGCTCACACAGGGCCTCGCGACCGACAAGGCCAAGGATGTCGTCAAGGAAATCAAGGACTCCAAGCTCAAGGTCGTTGCCACCATCATGGGCGACTACGTTCGCGTCGCGAGCAAAGACCGCGACACCCTCCAACAAGTGATTGCTCTGCTCCGCGCCAGGGATTTTGGCGTCGACCTGCAGTTCACCAACTACCGCTAGAGCCATGGCGCGCAAGATTGAATCACTCAAGATTCCCGGCCCCGCCGGGTTGCTCGAGGCCCTGCTCGAAGAACCCGAAACCCGGGATCCCATTGCCGCCGCCCTGGTCTGTCATCCGCACCCGCAGCACGGCGGCACCATGCACACCCGCGTCGTCCATCGGACTGCCCGCGCCTTGCGGCAAGCGGGCGCGGTGGTCCTCCGCTTCAACTATCGCGGTGTCCATCTGAGCGAAGGCGTTTACGATAACGGCATCGGTGAAATTGAAGATGGTCGCGCTTGCCTTGCTCTGCTCCGTGAGCGCTACCCCACCTTGCCATTCTGCCTTGCTGGCTTCAGCTTTGGCTCCCGGATCGCGCTCAAGCTCGCTGTCGACAATCCCCAAGCCACCAAGGTAATTCCGATCGGCTACCCCACCAAGTACGCCGAGCGCGACTACATCAGCCAGATCACCATCCCCAAAGTTTTCGTCCACTCCACCCACGACGAGCACGGCCCCCGGCCCGAATTCGAAGATTTCTTCGCTACCCTCCCGGAGCCCAAACAGGTTTACTGGATTGAGGCGAGCGACCATTTCTTCGTTGACAATCTCGAAGAATTCGAGCGTACCGTCGCCTGGATCGGACCGCTCTGAGATAATGGGAGCAGTTATGGCGGCTTCTTCCCTGATCGCGGGCGTCCGCCGTCGGCTCCAGATTCAGATTCTTCTCACGCAGGCCCTGGTCGCCCTGTCCATTGGCGCCGCCGGACTCGTCTTACTCTTGATTCTCGGCACCCAGGTCCTTGACTGGTACTGGCCAGT
The DNA here is from genome assembly GCA_964510335.1 of uncultured Bryobacter sp. GTDB lineage: Bacteria > Acidobacteriota > Terriglobia > Bryobacterales > Bryobacteraceae > Bryobacter. The sequence goes on from CAZECF010000086.1 coordinate 5,031, forward strand.
CCTGCTCGCTCTCGGCTCCTTCGGCTACCTCGTTTACCGTGTCTGGCGACGTCTGCCCACCGCCTACCAGTCCGCCCAGATGCTCGATCAGCGCCTGGCTACGTCGGACCTTTTCTCGACCGCCCACCACTTCTCTACCCAGACCCGCAGCGCCCGCACCGAATCACTCATCCAGACGGCGGACGAATCCGCCCTGCAGTACCGTCCCGCCGATGCCGCGCCCTTCGCCTTGCCCAAGGGCTGGCTCCGCGCCGCTACTCTGGCCACGGTGGCCCTCAGCCTGCTGGTGGTCCGCTACGCTTTTCAATCCAGTCTCGACCTCACGGCCCCCATCGCGCCCGGCATGTATGAACTCCTGGCCAGCGGAGAGAAGCCCACACCCACGCAAGCCAAAGCCAAGCGCCCCGAGGGCCAACCCCTCGAAGGCGTCAGCCTGAATGATATGGCTCGCGAAGCCCAGGAAGAAAGATCCAACGAGAAGGGACAGGAGCCGGCCAATGAGACGGCCTCCAATCCGTCCGAGTCCGCACAAACAGGTCAGAAAACAGGCCAGTCCAAGGAATCCATGGCGCCATCGGAAGAGGGCGAAGATATGGATGGCTCGGAGAAGGGTGACGCCGCCTCGACCGGCGACAAGAACTCCAAGGGTGACGAAGGCGGCAAGGAAGGCGAGAAGGGCAGCGCTGACGCCGACAAAAAGCAGGCCGGCATGCAGAACCAGGGCAACCAGCAGGGCGACAAAAGCTCCCTGCTCGACAAGTTCAAAGATGCCATGGCCAACATGATGAACAAGCTCAAGTCTCCTGACAAGTCCGAGGGTCAGCAACAACAGGCCCAGAACAAGAAGGATGGTCAGGAAGGCGCCGGCCAGCAGCAACAGCAGAAGTCGGGTGAAGGCCAAAAAGCCGAAGGCAAGCAACAGGCTGGTGGGCAGCAACAATCCGAGCAGGAAGGCCAGCAGGGCGAGTCCAGCGAAAAGGGTCAGCAACAGAACGCCCGCGGTGACAAGTCCGGTGAGCCGTCAGGCGACCAGAAGTCCGGCCAGGGCAAACAGGATGGCTCAAAGGATATCCAGCTTGCCGAGCAGCAGCGGGCGATGGGTAAGATCAGCGAAGTCTTCGGCAAACGGGCGCAGAACCTGCAAGGAGAAGTGCTGATCGAAGTATCCAGTTCGAAGTCGCAAGCGCTGAAGACAGACTATTCCAGCAAGTCAGCCGCACACTCTGATACCTCCGGCGTGATCCAGCGTGACGAAGTCCCGCTCATCTTCCAGAACTATGTTCAGAAGTACTTCGAGGAAATTCGCAAGACTCCGCCCCCGGCGCGCAAGGACCCCTAATTGAGGGTCTTCCAGGCTACTCCCGCCAGGATCATCAAGCCCAGCAGCGCCACCAGCATTCCCGTCCAGCGCCAGATCCCTTTTTCGTTCTCTGCCATGCTCTGCATGCCCTCCCAGACAATCTGTGGCGCTACGGCTCCGCGCGGCAATTCAAACCGTAAGCTGGCCGCATTCCCGCTTTCGTCGTAATACTCACGCAGCCTTGCTCTGAGCCGCGACGCCTCCACCCGTACAATCGCATCTTCCCTGGGGTTGTAGTCATCCCCCCGCCGGTAGACGTGAATCCCAATCTCAGCTTCCTCTACAGTGCGGGCAGACAGGAGCCTTTCCACCGCAAAGCGGAGGAACTCGGAATGGCACTGACTCTTGCGAAACTTCGGGCTCGCCAATACCCGGTTCAGCTCCGCCTCTACAATGCTGCGATTCATTTTTCTCTATCTTAATCGGCGGGCGAGCGTCAGGGAACTAAAGAATTTTCCACCCGGTAATGGCGTTTCTGTTTCCTGCTCCAGTACGAATCCCGCTGAACCGGCGACTTCCACAAAACGATCGCGGCTGAGGTATCGGAACTCCCGGCCAACCGGCAGTAGCGCCTCCCGGTACGGCGAATCGGTCACGGCCGGCGCACCTTCCCTTGTTTCCAGGATCATCGCGACCAGCCGCTTCACGCGCAAGTTGCCAAGCAGGATCCCGACATCGTCAAGATATTCGAGCACCAGCGCCGCAAAGCCCAGATCTGCCTCAATCCAGCCAGGCAACGGCTGATTGAGATCATGGTGGACCCATACTGCTTGATGATCCCGCCAGCGTTGCTCCGCTACGGCCAGATAGGATTGCTGAAAATCAACACCAATGATGCGGGTGCCGTGCGGGACATCTTCCAGCCCGTTGCCGCCGGCACAGCCGAGGTACAAAAGGCTGGCCGGAGAGAAGTCTCGCACTGCTGCCGCAATCGTGTTCCGGATTGCTGCCGCCTGCCCAACCTGTTGGAGGCCTACGTGCGCTTCATAGATCTCAATCGGCGTGTCGAGCCAGGCAGATTTCATATCTTGCCGAGGGGGGCCTTTGGTTGTTGCACAATCGACATTGCAGTTGCCAGCATGCTGCTGATATCGGCCACATTGGAGGGCACGATCATCGTGTTGCCGGCCTTGGCCAGATTGCCAAATTGTTCAATGTACTTCTCGGCCACGCGCAACTGTACCGCCTCCATGCCACCGGGCATTTGGATGGTCTCGGCGACTTCGCGGATGCCTTCGGCGGTCGCCTTGGCGATCGACAGAATCGCCTGCGCCTGACCTTCGGCTTCGTTGATTTGCCGTTGCTTGGCTGCTTCTGACTTCTTGATCGTCTGCTGCTTTTCGCCCTCGGCCGTATTGATGGCTGCGTCTCGCGTACCTTCTGAAGTGAGAATCGTGGCCCGCTTTTCCCGCTCGGCGCGCATCTGCTTTTCCATCGCGCCCAGGATGTCAGACGGAGGAGTGATGTTCTTGATCTCGTAACGGAAGACCTTGATTCCCCACGGCTCGGTGGCTTTATCGAGCTCGCTGACAACGTTGGTATTGATGTTGGTCCGTTCTTCAAAGGTGCGGTCCAATTCGATCTTTCCCAACTCGCTGCGAAGGGTCGTCTGCGCCAATTGGCTGATGGCGAAGGCGTAATTCGAGATGCCGTAGCTGGCCCGCTCGGCGTCGATTACCTTCATATAGAGCACGCCGTCGACGCCGACTTGCACGTTGTCGCGCGTGATGCAGACCTGTTCAGGGATGTCGATCGCCATCTCCTTGAGTACATGCTTGTACCGGATGACGTCGATAAATGGGACCAATATGTGGAAGCCCGCCGGGAGCACGCCCGCAAATTTACCGAGCCTTTCCACGATGTAAGCGTTCTGCTGTGGCACTACTACAGCAGTCTTTGCCAGGATGATAAAGAAGAGAATGGTCAGCGCAACGACCGCGATTAAGACTCCGTCCATGCGCTCCATTTTACATGGTGCGGACGTGTAGCGTGAGGCCCTCGATCTTCTCTACCTGACAGCGCTGGCCTTTGCTGACAACTGCCTCGCCAAGGTTCTTGGCATTCCAGGCAGCGCCCCGCAACTCCGCTTTGCCGATTGCGCCGGGGGCCAGATCTTCAAGGGCGATGGCTTCTTCTCCCGCAATGGAATCGACCGCCTTTTGCGGATTGCGCTGCTCAAAGTAGCGGATCAAACGCTGCCGGAAGAGCCCGAGCCAAACCGTTGAGATGGTAATAAACAAAAGGAGTTCCACCCAAAGCGGAACTCCCGGAACGACCAGTTGGAAGAGGCCCATGCAGACCGCGCCCAAGCCAAAAAAGAAAAGAAAGAAACTGGGGACAAATATCTCGGTAGCCAGCAGCAGAAAGCCGGCGACCATCCACACCCACCAGGTAATCATAAGGATCAGGCTTTTTTAGCGGGCTTCGCGTCGGCCTTGCCCATGTTGTCGATTTCGCTGAAGAGCACCTTGCGCTCTTCGTACATACAGCGGTTCGCCAACATGACTGCGGCAGAATCAGCCAGGCCGACTTCCAAGTCGGCCAGTGGTTTGCCGTTGGTCTTGACGTCGTTGAAGAAGCTTTCGAGCTCGATGTCCACCGGGTTGCGGTCTTCTTCCGGCACGAGCACACCCTTCTGGTAGAGCCAGCGGCGGGCGTACTTCACTTCGCGGTTGAGGAAGCTGTCGTTCTCGGTGACCTGGTCTTTTTCGAGCAGGATCGGCAGCGGGCGGCCACCCTTGCCAGTGGATGCCAGGGAGGCCGAGGCTTGTACGGCCGGAGCCTTCTTGTCGGCGGTCTCAACCTTTGGTAGCGCGGGTTCGAGGAACCACATTCCAAGAGCGGGTTCGGCATCGGTGCCGACAGTAATGTGGATCGTGCCTTGCGTGCCCATGATGCACTCCCCAAATTCGGTCCGCTCGGCGTTAAAGAGCGGCGAGTGGCGATTGGTCGTGATCGAGGTGTAGTGGAGTTTCTGGCCCTTGGGGTACTTGAAGATCAACTGGATATTGTCGAAGATGTCGCGGCCATCTTTGATGTAATCCGTGCCACCGACACCGACCACGTATTCGGGCTGATCGCCGAACATCCAGTCGGCAACGTCGATCTGGTGCGAACCCAGCTCAGCCGTCAAACCACCCGAAAACTCGCGGTACTTGCGCCAGTTCACTTCCTTGTCCGTGCGGTCTGGCGGAACCGGCTTGTTCCAGGGGTCTTTGGCGAAGGTGTTGCGGTGCCACTGGCCGCGGATGTGGGTAACCGTACCCAGCATGCCTTTTTCGATCATCTGTTTGGCGGTCTGGTAAAACTTCGAGTAGCGGCGCTGCAAGCCAACCTGCAAGACCTGCTTTGGTTTGGAATGCGAGAGCGCGCGGAGAGCATGGATTTCTTCCGGCTTGAAGACAAGGCTCTTTTCGCAAAACACATGCTTGCCAGCGTCGAGGGCATCCTTGGTTGTCGGGAAGTGCATGTAGAGCGGAGTCGCGATCAGGACGGCGTCTACACTCTTGTCGGCGAGGAGTTCGCGATAGTCCTTGAACTGTTTGGGCTTGGTGCCGATGATCTCCGCACCCTTGCGCATGCTGGGTTCGTAGACATCACAGACTGCGACGCAGGTGGCGTTGTCGATCCCCTTCAGGTGCTGCAGCAAATACTGGCCGCGGCTGCCTGTTCCAATGAAGCCAAATTGGACCGTGTTGTTGGCGGCCTTGACCTTGGAAATAAAGGGAGCTCCGGTGATGCTCAGAGTGGCGGCGGCAGCCGCCAGTTTCGACGCATCGCGACGCGTCAAGTCCTTCTTCTCGCTCATTATGTCCATAGTCTATCAACACTGCTCTAGCGAAATGCAAGCCGGATTCCGAGGTAGCCGATCAACCCCCAAATCACCGGCAAAAGGGCGTGTCCGGTCAGCAAGTGCCAGAACTCATTGATGGGGCAATGGAGCTGGAGAACCAGAAATCCGGTAAAGCCAGCCAGCACTCCAGCCGCAACCGCGACCCTCTGGCGCAGGATGGGGGCAGCCCGGCGGAAGATCACAATCATGAGCAGTGACGTGGCCAAAGAATAGATTGCCCCAAACCGTAAACACATGCCAGCAAGGGCCGGAACATAGTCGCCGGACACTGCTCCAAGTGCCAGTCCGGCAACGGCCAGGATTATGCCTAGCACCGGCAACCAGAAGCCCGATTTGCCCGTTGGACTCATCCATTGGGCTGCTGCCCAGGTGCTGCCGCCGATGGCCAGGGCGAAAGCCACTGCGAGCATTGTCCAGGAGGCCCAACCGAAAACGCCAAAAGCCTGATAGCCCGTTAGCACCACCCCGCTGGCGGCAATGGCGGCAGCGGTGAGCCCGGCGAGCAAGGCAGTCTGCCAGGCAGGACGCAGCGGGCGGACCGGAGCGAATTCCTTCATCCCCGCCCGCCTAGCATTCCGCGAATCTTTTCATAGGCCCGGTGCACTTTTTGTTTGACCGCCCCGACTGAGGTGCCAGTGGCTGCGGCCACCTCTTCGAGACTTCTGCCTTCCACCTTCATCAATATCAGGACTTCCTGCTGGCTGCGAGGAAGCTCTTGAATCAGTTGTTCAAAGCCGAGAGAAAGTTCCGGTGTGGCCATGGAAATTCTCTCATCCAACTCAACTTCGGCTCGCCGAGCCCGCCGCCGGTAAGATTGAGCCCGGACATGGCGGGCAATCGAATAGATCCAGGGGAGCGCCAATTCTCCCGGCCGCCAGGTATGCCGGCTGCGATGGATCTGATACCAGGTTTCCTGCACCAGGTCTTCCAGGTCGGTATGCGCAGAGCCATCCCGGAAGATGACTTTCAGCCGTGGGGTCACTTCCCGGATCAGCACGTCGAGCGCCTCTCCCTCACCAGCCTGATAGCGGCGCATCCAGTCTTCGAGCGTAACTTTCTGCGCGTCAGGCTCCAAGTTGCCAGTGTAAGTTAAACACATGATCATCTCGCCGGGGCCAGACAACTACATTCGACTTGAGGTTTTCAAAACGGGTTTGATGCGGGGCAAGAAGCACCTGTTTGAGTTTCCTGCCTACAAAGGCGAGGCTTCGCGACGGCCGGACCGCTATCGCCTCAGCCTCGATGCGCGCCGTATCGAATGCAAGGACGACTGGCTGAAGCCAGGCGATCTCAAGAAGGTCAGCGAATATGCAGTCAAGGACATGCTGGATGCCCAGCGGCATCCAGAAATTGTCTACGACTCGGTCGGAGCTTTGCTCAGCATTCGCGGCAAGAAGGCGCCGGTGGGGGTAGTGCTGCGAGAGACTTCACCGGATCTGTTTGAGGGCGAATCAAGCATCGACATGCGGCTATTCGGGTTGAAGCCGCCGAGCGCGGCGCTCGGCACGGTGGGGACGGACCCGATCATGAAGCTCAGCTTCCGGATCAAGCTTCGCGCGGAGCAATCAGCTGGCCTCTTTCGCGGGCTTTTCGGGCAGCCCACTCGGCACCCCCGAGGATGAGCATACTGACAAAGCTACTCCAAAGAAGAATGGTTACGGAGTGCGCAAAGGGCCCGTATTCATGCCGGAGTTTGGCGTAGAGCCAAGGCCAGATCAACAGATTGATCAGCTTGAGCAGGGCGATTGCCAGCCCGACGTAAATGGCAGCGGTAAAGACCAGCAGGGGGGGGATCTTTGCGTTCGGCAGCAGCCAGTAGGCCAGAAACACAATCAGAATCGTGACGGGCAGCGCGGCCAGTTTGTAGACCAGCAGGCCCAGCCAGCCGCTTTCGGCCACCGGTGCGGCGGCCAGACTGGTGGCAAACCAGAGGAGGCCGCACCCGAAGACCAGTGCCTGGCTGATGATCTGATTCTTGATGAAGCTGCGGTTCTTGCCAATCCCCCAGATGCGATTGAGGGCGACTTCAAGCGGCATGAAGATTCCATTTGCGGTAAACAGGAGCAGCATCATGGAGAACCAGCTCAAGGCTCTGCCATTGGTATAGACAGCCATTTGCAGGTTGCGCACCAGAAACTGGCCGGTCTCACCGGCAAAGTATTCACCAAGGCCGATGTAGATCGCTTTCTCCACCTGGAACCAGTTGAGCGCGTAGCGCACGAGGCTCGTAACAACGATCAGAAAGGGAAAGAAGCTGAGCAGGATGTTTGCCGCCACGCTGAAGGAAAAGACGTGCGTCTCAGTCTCCATCCAGTAGTGCAGCGTAGGGCGCAACTCCGGCCAGAGGCGCTTCAGTCTTTCCACTTGCCGTCCCGCATGAGCTTGACGATCCGTTCGCTCGAACGCAGGGCGAAGGCCATGATGGTCAGCGTCGGATTCTGATTTCCCGCCGTGACAAAGGGTGCGCCGTCGTTGACAAAGAGGTTGGGCACGTCATGAGCCTGGCTCCAGGCGTTGGTGACGCTGGTGCGCGGGTCCTTGCCCATGCGGGCCGTTCCCACGTAGTGGATCGAGTGTCCGTAAGGATCCGGGCGCGGATTGGGGTTTGGCAGCATCTCGGCCCCGGCCTTGCGCAGGATCTCATTGCCTACTTCAATCATGTCCTTGAACATGGCGGTCTCGTTTTCACGCCACGAATAGACAAAGCGGGCGGCTGGAATGCCGGCATCATCGGTGAGGTTGGGGTCGATCTCAATCCGGTTGTCCTTGTAGGGCAAGACTTCGCCCTGAAACAGGACGCTTACTCCGGCAGTGTAGTAGCGCCGTACTGCTTCCATCCACTGTTTGCCGTAACCGGGGATGTTGTTGCCGACGAGGGTGAATTCGGGCGTGCCGCCGGTCGGGTAAATCTGGTAGCCGCGGATGAACTTGTTGCCGCGCCAGTTGGGGGTGAGATCCGGGATGAAGACATGGGCACCGCTGCCATCTTCATTGGCCACTTTGCGGTTCATCAACTGGGGCAAGTGGCCCCCGACGGAAGCGTAAAGATGCTCGCTTAGGTAGCGGCCGACGAGGCCGCTGGAATTGGCGATTTGGGAATTGAGCAGGATGTGTGAGCTTTCGATGGCACCGGCGCAGAGAATGAAGGTCCTGGCCTGGACTTCGCGCCAGTCGCGCTTTTCCGTGTCAAAGTAATGCGCTTTGCGGATGACGCCTCCGTCGCCGGTTTCAAGGGAACGGACGCGGGCGTTGGGGATCAATTCGAGCTTGCCGGTTCTTCGGGCAGCGAGAAGGAAGACGCGTAGCGAGTCGAATTTCGAACCGGAATCACAACCCTGCCAGCAGGGGCCGCAATAGTGACAGGCGGGCCGGCCCTTGTGATCCTGGGTGAGAATCGCTTTGGGAATCGGCAAAACTTTCAGGCCGCGACCCAGTGACTCGCAGGCTTTGCCCAGCTCCACCTCGGCGGGTTTGGGCCGAAAGGGCTTCAGGCCCTTGTTGAGCGGAAATCCGCCTACGGGCTCGACGGTGGATGAGACGCCGATCATCTCCTCCACGCGGTCGTAGTAGGGGGCGATTTCTTCGTAAGTCACCGGCCAGCGGGTATCGAAATCATCGACGGGCTGGAATTCCTGCGGGCCGAAGCGTGGGGTGACGCCGGCCCAGAAGAGGCTCTTGCCGCCCACGGCGCGCATGCGCCACCAGTCAAAGCGTTCGTTGTTGGCGACCGAATATGGCTCCTTCGACTTGTCGGCGAGGAAGCCGGTCTCGGTGAGCCACTCTTCAAAGTAATCGCCGCGCAAGCCCCGGTTTGGCAGATTCCAGCGGCGTAGCCGGTGGGTGGGGAATTGCGCGACGGACTTCATGGCGCCCGCTTCGAGCATGACGCAATCGAGTCCGGCTTCGGTCAGAACTTTGGCGGTCATGCCGCCGGAGGCGCCTGAACCGATGATGCAAACGTCGTAAATCTTCATCGAATGCTAGCTCCGGCTGCGCAAGAGGGGTTGGTAATCGGCGGGCTTCTCAAAAGCTTCTCCCTGGTAGCCGGAGAATTCACGGAGGAAGCCCATGCCCTGGTAGCCGAGTTCCTTGAGGATGCCCTCCTCGGAAGTATAGAAGGCCGCGGTGGATGCCGTTTTGAAGAGGATGAAGAACTGATCTTCGCGGGAGCGGGGGGCGAATTCATTTCTGGCCGCGCGTGCCAGCCTTTGCCCGGCGTCTTTGGCCCTGGCCCAATCGCGGAGCCCGGCGCGCCAGCCTCGCTGGAGAGAAGGCGCTGCCAGCGAGAGCACGTGATCGATAAAATGCTCGACCCGGGCTGCCGCCGCGCCGCCACTGCGCTCGCTTGCCGGGATCAGGATTTCGGCATAGCGCTGGACGGTAGAGACTTCAGTTGGCGTGAGGAATTTGAAGGAATAACCCGCGGTGGGCGTCGCTGCCGCAGGGTGTTGATGGGCTTGATCTTCCGCCTTGGCCCAGAGCGCCAGAGCCAATTGCAAAGCGGATCGACGCGAGTAGCGCATGACGATACTTTAGCGTGCCCGGGCTAAGGTCTCATCCTCATTTTGCCGATACGCAAGAACGTCCCATGAATTCCGAAACTGAGTCCTACACGTTTATCGACACGGAAGCTGAAGCCGCTGCCGCTCCGCCCCCGGCTGACCCGGCACATTTTGTCATTCCGGTTGGTACGCAGCCGGAGGCCCGCTATCAGGGGTTGCCGACGCCAGCCGCACCAGACACCATGGGCGAAACCGGGATTGCCGAATCCACGGTGGAGCAACTGATTCTCAAGCAGTTGTACTTCAAGGGTGAAGCGATGGGCCGGGAGCTGTCCAATGGCCTGGGTGTCAAGTACAGCGTGATTGAAGGTCTGGTTGACAACCTGAAGCGCAACCACCTCATCGTGAGCAAGCGCTCGATGGGAATGGGCAATATGTCCACCGTATTTGTCTTGAGTGAGGCTGGCCGCAAGCTGGCGCAGCAGTATCTCGAAATCAATACCTATGCTGGCGTTGCGCCCGTTAGCCTGGATGAATATTGTGAACTGGTAAAGTTGCAGCGGCTGGAGCCGGGTTGGCTCAACAAGGATGCCCTGGCGCAAGCCTACCGGCACATGGTTGTGAGCGAAGATATTCTTAGCCAGATTGGGCCGGCGGTAAACTCCGGCAAGAGCTTTCTGATTTACGGGCAGCCCGGCAACGGTAAGACTTTTTTGGCGGAAGCCCTGTTCAATATCTCGACGACCCCAATTTACATTCCCTATGCGATCGAGTGTCAGGGGCAGATTATCCAGGTCTACGATCCGCTCTATCATCAGCCGCTCGATCAACCCTCTGATGCGCTCTCGATTCTTGCTACAGCAGTGAGCGACGACTTTACCTATGACCGCCGCTACTTCCGCTCCAAACGGCCCTTTATTACCACCGGCGGCGAGCTCACGCTAACCAATCTCGATTTGAGCTTCAATCCGGCCAGCAAAATTTACGATGCGCCGTTCCAGATCAAAGCCAACAATGGCATTTACCTGATCGATGACTTCGGGCGGCAGAAGGTCACCCCGGCTGAGGTGCTAAATCGGTGGATTGTGCCGATGGAGCGCAAGATCGATTACCTGAACTTTCAGCAGGGTGGCAAGATTACGGTTCCTTTTGAATGCTTTCTTGTTTTTTCCACCAACCTCAATCCGGAAAATCTGGGCGATGAGGCCTTCCTGCGACGCATTCAATACAAGATGTTTTTGCGCAGTCCGTCCGAGGCTGAATTCGCCGAGATCTTTGAGCAGTTCTGCAAGAAGCAGGATATTCCCTTTGGTCCAAATCTGGTGGGGCGCTTTCTGACCAAGTACTATCGCAGCGGCAAGAAGCGCATGCGGCGATGCCATCCGCGCGACGTGATCATGCACGCCATTGACCACATCAAATTCGAGCGGCTGCCCTGGGTACTGACCGAAGAAGTGCTCGATCACGCCTTTGGAAGTTGTTTTACCACAGTGAACCATCTCGAAGACTAGGCCATTTCATGCTTCCATAAGAGTTTGGAGGCTTGGAATATGTTTCGTTTTTTGGTGGCCGCCGGGCTGCTTAGTGGCTTGCTATGTGCCGACCAGATTGTGCTCAAGAATGGGGACCGGGTGACGGGCACGATCGTCAAAAAGGACGCCAAGCAAATCACGATCAAGACCGATATGTTCGGCGTCGTAACTGCAGCTTGGGATCAGGTGGCGAGCGTGGTGGCGGATAAGGAACTGAACGTAGTGCTTTCTGACGGCCGTACGGTCGCCGGCACGCTCCGTGAATCGGGAGGCCAGATCGAGGTCACCTCAAAAGGGGCAACCTTCAATGTGGCGCCTGCCGAAATTGCCGTGTTGCGCGATGCCGCTGAACAGCGGGCCTTCGAGCGTCTTGAAAGTCCCGGCTTGACCCAACTCTGGGCGGGTACGGGAAGCATCGGCTTTGCCGGCACGAAGGGCAATGCCGAGACGACAACATTCACAACTGGATTGCAAGCCGCGCGCGTGACGCGTACGGACAAAATGAACGTTTACTTCAACTCCATCAAAGCCTCCGCATTAATCGACAACGCGGTTTCTGGTACGGCTCAGGCCGTGAGGGGTGGCTTTGGCTATAGCCGTAACTTTGGCGACCGGATGTTTGTTAACGGCTTCAACGATTACGAATACGATCGCTTTCAGAATTTGGACCTGCGCGCCGTATTCGGCGGCGGTCTTGGCTACAAAGCGATTCGAAATGACAGAATTACTCTTGACCTTCTGGGCGGTGGAGCATACAACTACTCTCGCTTCAATACTCCGCTCATCCGGAAGACCGGTGAAGCTTATTGGGGAAATGACTTTACTTTTAAGCTGAACGGCTCGACGTCGATGTTCCAGAACTTCCGCATGTTTAACGACTTGCAAGGCTTGGGTACTTATCGTGTCAACTTTGACACCGGCGTGAACACGAAGCTGACCAAGTGGATGAATTGGAATGTTTCGATCAGCGACCGATATCTAACTAATCCGGCACCGGGCCGGATGGGAAATGACATCTTGTACACCACCGGGCTCGGCATCAGCTTCGCCCGTTGACATAAAAGCACTTATAGCGTTCTTACTCGCAAGTTCCGGAACCATGCCTCGTCGCCATGGTTCTGGATCAGAATCGGACTCTTCTTTTTGGGCTGCTCCGTCAGCAACTTGTAGACCGGGTGAGTTTCGCCCCAGCGGGCCTTGGCACCTGCTGCAATCGCTGGGCTTTTCAGGTTGGCAGACAACACCTTTTCGCCGTTGACCCAGTGCTCGACGTTGTCGCCTTTTACCACCAGCTTGGCCGTATTCCATTCGCCCGGTTGCTTCGCCGTGAGCTTTGAGGGGGGGATGAAGCTGTAGAGGGCGCCCGTTTTCTGATCTTCTTTGAGCTTGTAGCTGTAGTTGTTGTCGTCGATCAACTGGAACTCAAAGGCGACAGTGTAGAGTTGGCCGTGTTCATTGGGCTTGAGTTTGGAGCGGTCACTCGGCCGCCGTTCGTATTCATCCCGCAAAGTTTCTTCGAACTTCTTGACGGGCCGCGCGATGCTCTCGTTCATGAAGACGGCGTCCTGCAAGCGGTACTTGATGCCGCTATTGCCGCGCGGGCTAATCTTCCACTCAAACTCCAATTCGAAGTCGGTGTACTCGCCGAGCGAAAACAGATCTTCGTGAATCCAGGGCTTTTTGTTGGACTTGATGGCCCCGTTATCGATCGAGAAGGCATTGCCCGGGACATTGAGCATGGAGACATCGCGCCAGCCGGAAAATGTCTGGCCATCAAAAATCGACTTGAATCGGCCTTGGCCGGCGATCGTCGCGAGGCCCAGCATGAGAAGAATCAAAAAACGCTGCATCGCTGCCTATCATATAGAAGCAAGCGATGCGAAATTTAGACCAGTGGATTCGTGCGGGCAGGGAAGTGAGCTTTACGCTGCGGGGCGGCGTGGTTTTGCGCGGGCTTCCCGTGCAGCAACAGGAGGGTGAAGTGGAACTGGCTCACAACAACGGCGACCGTTCGTGGTTGTTGGTGAGCGAGATGATCGCCGCGACGGTGCATGACGCTGCTCCCGAAGAAGCTTATCCGCGCTCGGAGGCCGAAGTCCGGCAATGGGTTCTGGCGCTCGATGCGCGACTGGAACTTGATTTCCGCTGGCAAGGGATGGAGCCGGAGGATTGGGAATTGCGCCAGAGTTGGGCCTGCTGCCAGCAAGTGATCGAGGCTTTGCGGGGATTGAGTGCTGAGCCTCAAATGCGGCGCATTGTCGAATCGAGTGTGCGCGGGCTGAGGCTGAGTTCGGCGGATTTGGGCCGGTTTGCGGTGAGTGAGGGCTTTCTGGAAATTGGATTCGGGGAAGACTTTGCTTTGCCGCCGGTGCGCGAGCTGCAATCCCTACTCGCTGCCATTCTCTAGGACGAAGTTCACGTTGCGGTTGTAGCCGGTGGCCTTGGTGCGCATCACAGGGGTCTTGCGGAAGCGGGCGCGAAACTCAGCTTCGTCGAGGGTGGTGAGAAGGGGCGTCGCATTGTGCGGCTGGAATGCGGGTTCGTCTGTAACGGGAGCGCGGCGGTTCCAGGGGCAGACATCCTGGCAGATGTCGCAACCAAAAAGATGGGCGCCGAAGGCTTTCTGGAGTTCTGCCGGGGCCGCCTGCTTTGCTTCAATCATCCA
>CAZECF010000087.1:0-18594 GCA_964510335.1 uncultured Bryobacter sp.
TTCGGCAGTGGAAAAATTGGTTTTTGAACGCCTGATTGCCGTCAGCGGAATTGGGCCATCCCTGGCGGTGAAAGTTCTGAGCGGCATTTCCACCGGCGATCTGGTCGATTGTCTGCGGGCGGGTGACGTCTTACGGCTAACCAAAATTCAGGGCGTTGGCAAAAAGACTGCCGAGCGGATGATTCTTGAACTAAAGGACAAGCTTGGCGATCTTCCCGGCACCAGCGGTACGGGCCCCAAACCAACGGGCCCCTCTGGAAATTTCTCCCCGCTCGAGCGCGACGTTTTGTCTGCACTCATGAACCTCGGTTCGCCCGCAGCCAAGGCCGAGGAAGCGGTTGCCAAAGCCAAAGAAGTCGTCCTCAGCGCAGATTTTGAAGCCTTGTTTCGCAAGAGCCTTGAACTGGTACGCTAACCTGAGGTTTCATGTCCGATCGGGGTATTGTAGCGGCACAAGTCGGCGAAGAAGAAAAGCTCTTTGAGGTCTCGCTACGCCCGCGCAGTCTGGCAGACTTCACCGGCCAGGCCAAGCTCAAAGAAAATCTCGCCATTGCCATTGAAGCGGCGCGGATGCGCGGCGAGGCGATGGACCACGTCCTGCTCTACGGCCCTCCCGGGCTGGGCAAGACAACTTTGGCGACGCTGATCGCCAATGAACTCGGCACTGCTTTCGAGCAAACCAGTGCCCCCGTGCTCCAGAAGAAACTCGACCTCACCGGGCTCCTGAGCAACATCCGGGACCGCCAGGTTTTCTTCATCGACGAAATCCACCGGCTTGCGCCGGATGTCGAAGAAATGCTCTATTCGGCGTTGGAAGATTTCCGCGTGGACATTCTGGTCGGCACCGGGCCGGGCGCAAGAACCCACTCCCTGCCCGTGCCCAAATTCACTGCCGTCGGTGCCACCACCCGCCTGGGCAATATCAGTGCCCCGCTTCGCGGGCGCTTCGGCCTCGTATTGCGGCTTGACGTTTACGGCGCTTCCGAACTTGCGGGTATTGTAGAACGGTCAGCCCGCATTCTGGGCCTGACCATCGATACGGCTGCCGCCGAAGAAGTGGCACGTCGCAGCCGCGGGACTCCTCGCATCGCGAACCGCCTGTTGCGCCGCGTGCGGGATTACGCGCAGGTCAAGGCCAGCGGTGAGCTGACTCATCAGGTGTCCGTCGACGCGCTGGATCTGCTTGAAGTCGACCCGCTCGGCCTCGATGAAGTCGATCGCCGCATCATGATGTGCATTCTTGAAAAGTTCGACGGCGGTCCCGTAGGGCTGAACACCCTCTCCAGCGCCTCCGATGAAGAAGCCGGCACGATTGAAGATGTCTATGAGCCCTACCTGATCCAGCAGGGCTTCATTGACCGGACACCTCGCGGACGCATTGCCACCGAGCGCGCATTCAGCTATTTCCGCATCGACCGCCGCCGGCCGCAAAGCATCCTCTTTTAGTTGCCAGCGAGCATGGAACGCAGCATCCAGGCTGTTTTTTCATGGTTCTCGAGCAGCCCGGTGAGGAAGTCGCTATTGCCTGCATCCCCATGCTCTGCCGCTTTCTGCAAGTCCGTTCGCAACGAGCGAATCACGCTCTCATGGTCGGCCAGCAAATTGCGAATCATCTCTGTAGCGCCAATCTGGCTTCCGCTATCTTCCTGAAGCCGCGCATCGACCAGAAATTCCTTCATGCTGCCTGGCGAGTAGAGGCCCAACGCCCGGATGCGCTCTGCTACTTCATCAATGGCCTCGTCCATCTCGTCATACTGGGCCTCAAAGAGTTTGTGCAAATGGCTGAAGTGCAAGCCCTCCACATTCCAGTGATATTTCCGGGTCTTGGTGTACAGGACATAAAGATCTGCCAGGGTATGGCGCAGCAGCGCGGCTACCCCCTGCCGTTGCTCGTCCGTCAAGCCAATGGATATTGTGGTCATGGTTTTGTTTTTCCTACATGTGTAAGATGCCTCCGGGGGCCTGATAGACTCGTCTGAGTCATGGATTCTGAGCAGTTTCACATTCTCGGACAAGCATCCGGCCCCGGGATTTCAATGCATTCCGAGCGCTCCGGCCCCGCCCCGCGCATTTCTTCGATCCTCATCAAACCGGCCTCCGCCCTCTGCAATCTAGACTGTTCCTATTGCTTTTATCTCGACCGCGATCTTGATCCTTACGCCGATCTTCCGCAGCGCCGCATGTCGGATGAAACCCTGGAGCGGCTCGTCGATGGCTATCTTTTCTATTCCTACCCCAACTCCACCTTTGCCTTTCAAGGCGGCGAACCCACTCTCGCTGGACTCCCCTTTTTTGAAAAGCTTGTCCAGCTCCAGCAGCGGCTCGGCCGCGACGGCCAGAGCGTGTCTAATGCCCTCCAGACCAACGGCGTGCTCCTTGACGATAACTGGGCGCAGCTCTTTCACCAGTACAAGTTCCTCATCGGCCTGTCGCTTGACGGTCCAGAAGAAATTAACGATCTCTACCGCTACAACAAAGAGGGCCATGGCACCTTCAAGTGGGTCATGCGTGGCCTGGAAGCACTCCAGCGCAACAAAGTGGATTTCAACGTTCTCTGCGTGCTCAGCCAGGCGAACATCGATAAACCCCGTGAGGTCTACGAGTTCTATAAGAGCCTCGGCGTCGACAACATCCAGTACATCCCGCTGGCCGAGTTCGGCGGGGCGGGCTCACGCCTGCCCTTCACCATCACTCCCGAGCAATACGGCCGTTTCCTCGTAGAAACCTTTGAACTCTGGTGGCCGGAACGCCGCAAGATGCGCATTCGCTTCTTCGACAACATCGCCGAGGCCATCGCGGGCCAAAAGCCGGGCTCCTGCACCATGCACGAAACCTGCGACAGCTACGCCGTCGTTGAGTACAACGGTGATGTTTTCCCCTGCGACTTCTTCGTTGAAAGCGGCTGGAAGTTGGGCAATGTCAACTTGGATTCGTGGCCGGAAATTGCCCGTCGAAACCGGCGGTATTCATTTGCTGAGAAAAAGACACTGGCTCACCCCGATTGTCAGGTTTGTGATTACCAATCCATCTGCCACGGTGGTTGCCCCAAGTTCCGCCACGGGCCCAACGGAGACTTTTCGGATCTCGACTATTTCTGCCAGTCCTACAAGATGATTTTCAACCGCGCGGTGGGGCCGCTTCAGGAGGAACTGACAAAGCTCATGGGCCGCAATGTCACCATGCCCGGCCGCCACTCCATCAGTCCTTATTGAGCCGCTCGATCTTTACCTTGCTAATCCGGTTCCGCTCCATTTCAATAACCGTGTAGCGGCGGTCCTCTTCCTCAATGGAGTGCCCCACTTCAGGCAGAAAGCCCAGGCGGAACAGAATGAACCCGGCCAGGGTTTCAAAGCCCGCATCGGCCGGCAGTTCGATTCCGAACTTCGTCTCCAGATCACGAGTTGGAATCGAGCCGTCCAGTTCCAGTTCGTTCGCATTGCGGGCCTGCTCTTTCACCACAAGGTCATGCTCGTCTTCAATCTCGCCAAACACCTGTTCAAAGACGTCTTCGAGGGTGAGTACCCCGCTGATGTCGCCAAACTCATTCACCACCAGTGCCATGTGAGCCCGGTTGTGCCGGAACTCATCGATGAGATCACTCAGAGACTTTGTTTCCGGTATGACGGGGAGTTTTCGCACATGTTGTTCAAGCCGGAATGGTCTCACGGGCCGTCTCTTCTCTGTCGATACCCGCCGTTCCTGCCAAACGGTCAGCAGGTCGCGGAAGTGAACAATGCCAATGATGTTGTCGGCCTGATCACGATACACCGGTACGCGTGAATAGTGATGATCGCTCATGATCTTGAGCAGGTCGTCAAGGGAAGCATCCAGCGGCAGACAGACCATGTTGCTGCGAGGTGTCATCACCTCCCGGGCGACCAGTTCCCGCAGCTCAAGCAGTCTGTCGATGGCTTGCGCTTCAAAGGGGCTTACCGTCTTTTGCTCGCGGCTCGATTCGACAATGTGCCGGATCTCTTCGACGGAATGCACCCCGTGCGATGCCGCTTCCGGGAGACCAAGCAGCCTGGTGAAAAAGTTGGAAAGCCTTTCGACCAGAAAGACCAGCGGCGCAAACATGCGGCTGACGACAAGCAGAACAGGAGCACTGATCATGCTGATCCGGTTGGCCCCAACGATGCCGATATTTTTCGGCACCACTTCGCCGATTACGACCAGAACCAGCGTCAACAAAACAAAACTCAGAATCAGGCAAAAGACCTGAACCGCCGGTGCGTATACCGGTGGGAAGAGCGGCACCAATTGCATGACCAACCATTGGTTGATTGCTTCTTCCCCCGCTACGCCCATCGCCAGGGAAGTGATGCTGATGCCAACCTGAATCACGCTCAGCAGCCGCTCAATGTTGTTCAGCAGGCTGAGCGCAGCCTGCGCGCCAAGATTGCCTTCCTCGGCAAGTTGCTCCATTTTGGATCGCCTCACGCTCAGCAGCGCGATCTCAGAGGCGGCAAAAAAGGCATTGATCGCCGTGATGATCAGGAGCAGAAAGAGCTTGAAGCCGATATTACTGTTCGGTTCCATTAGACTTTGAATAGGTGCGACGCGTAATCAAATATACCAACGTGGCTGTGGCAGCTCTGCTTGGGGTGCTGCTGGTGGCCGGTTATTTCTGGTTCCGCCAAACCATGCCCGATACTTCAGGAGAAATGATTCTGGACCTCGTCGCCGAGGCCAAAATTACTCGCGACAAGCGAGGAATCGCCCACATCGAGGCCGCCAGTATTGAAGATGCCATTTACCTGCAAGGCTTTGCGCATGCCCAGGATCGCTTCTGGCAAATGGAGGCGACCCGGCGTCTGGCCGCCGGTGAACTGGCTGAGGTGGCTGGCCCAGCGGCGCTCGAGAGCGACATCAATGCCCGCCAGTTGCGCTTGCGCCGCCTTGCTCAGCAGATGGTAGAAAACCTGGAGCCCGAAGACCGGCGCTGGTTTGCTGCTTATGCCCGCGGTGTCAACGATTGGCTCAACCTTCACGAAAAGCGCCTGCCGCTTGAAATACAGGCTTTGGGCTATTCGCCCCGGCCTTGGCGGATCGCCGATTCCATGCTGCTGGTGGTCCACATGTACCGCCAACTCTCCACCAGTTGGACTGTAGAGGCCGACCAGTTCCTGATGTTGAACCGGGCCGTTGACAAGGAAAAGGTAAGAGAACTTTTTCCGACTCGCACCGGCACCGAGATTCAGCCGGGCTCCAATGCCTGGGCCCTGGCTGGTTCGCGCACGCAATCCGGCAAGCCCATTCTGGCCGGCGATCCTCACCTGCAGCAAAGCTGGCCTTCCACGTTCTATTTGAATCACCTCAAAGCCGGCGCCCTCGACGTGATCGGCGCTTCCCTTCCGGGGGGGCCGGGTATCATCATCGGGCACAACCAGAAGATCGCCTGGAGCATGACCACACTTCACTTTGATGTCCAGGATCTCTATTTCAATGACTCCACGCTGATTGGGGTTGAGAAAGAAACGATTCGAGTCAAGGGTGGCAAGACGGTCGAGTTGAATTTGCAAATCACGCCCCACGGGCCGGTGCTGGAGCGCAATGGCATGCGCTTTTCGCTGAAGTGGACTGGCTTCGACTCCCGCTACCCCTTCGCCTTCCGGGACTTGAACCTGGCCCAGGATTGGTCTTCCTTCCGCAAAGCGCTGAAGCGGTTTCCGGGCCCCTGTCACAACTTTGTTTATGCTGATACCACTGGCAACATCGGCTATCAGGCGGCCGGTAACATGCCCCTGCGCAAGACAGCCGCAGCAGGCTTGCCGCTGGATGCCCGGCAACCCCAAAACGAATGGCAGGGCTACATCCCTTTCGACAAGCTGCCGAGTGCCTTCAATCCTGCTGGCGGAATGCTGGTCAATGCCAACCAGAATCCCTTTCCCGAAAATTACGAATATCCGGTTACTGGCGTCTTCACTCCACCCTATCGCCAGCACCAGATCTCCCGCTTGCTGGCAGCCAGGGGAAAATGGCAAGCCACGGAAATGACCGCTGTCCAAAAGGACGTTTATTCAGCCTTCCACCATTTTCTTGCCCGGCAGTTGGTCGCGGCCGGCGAAAAACGCAAAGCCTCGCGAGAGGATTTTTCGGTGGCGATCGAAGAGTTGAAGTCCTGGAATGGCCAAATGGAAATTGGCATGGCGGCACCGATGATCGCCTCCATGGTCTACGAGGAATTGAAGCGGGTGCTCGTCCGTCGCGTCGCAAATATGCAGACAGGCTTCGATTCACATTTTGCGCCGTCTGTGATCGAGAACCTTTTGCGTACTCGCCCCAAGAGCTGGTTCCCTGATTTTGACCAGGTACTCGTGGAAGCACTCTTGACTTCGCTGGAGGCAGGAGCAAAGCTGCACGGCAAAAACCCTCGTTTTTGGGATTACGGCCGCTACAACCGTATTTCCCTCAGCAACACCGTCCTGGCCGAAGCGATCACGATTGGAAAGTTTCTGACCCCATCCTGGATGCCATTTGCAGACTCGCTGAGAACTTTGCGTATCCCGCTGATTGAGAATTTCGTTCAAGTAGGCCCAATGCCGCTCAGTGGGACGACGCAATCGGTGAAACAGGTCAGCGCCCGCATTGGCCCGGCTTTCCGCTTTATCGCGGATACCGCAGATTGGGAGAACAGCTTCATGACCCTCACCCTCGGCCAGAGCGGACACCCATTCTCAGCCCATAGCCGTGATTATTGGGAAGCTTATTACGGTGGAGAGGCCGTGCCGCTGCCGTACAAAAACTTTGAGCCGGAAGCGGTATTGCGCCTCCGGCCCAGACCTCAAAATTAGGCGATCCCTTTACTTCAGAGCTTTTTCAATAGCACCAGTGAGTTTGCCATCGAGCGGGTCTACGCCGGGCTCAAAACGTTCAATTACCTTGCCATCTTTGCCCACCAGGAACTTGGTGAAATTCCACTTCACGTCGCCGCCCGTCTTGGTCAGGTAGCCATAAAGCGGCGACATGGAAGCCCCCTTCACGTCTACCTTGGACATCATCGGAAAGCTGACGTCATAGGTCCGCTTGCAGAACGTGGCAATGTCTTCGTCGCTGCCCGGTTCCTGCGCCCCAAAATTGTTGGCGGGGACTCCAACTACGACGAGCCCTTGCGCTTTGTACTTGCGATACAACTCTTCCAGCCCCTTGTATTGCGGCGTATAGCCGCAACGGCTGGCTACGTTGACATAGAGAACCGGCTTGCCGGCAAACTCCTTCAACGAAACAGGTTTACCCTGTATTGAGTTCATGGTGAACTCGTGCGTGGAATCAGCAGCGGACATAGTGAGAAGAGCTCCGAGAAATAGAGATACTAAAATTTTCATCATCCAATAGATGCATCCCTCACGGGAAAAGTTAGGAAGTTTTCTTGAAAAGTTTGAACCGACGACGAGAACAGTGGGCTTGGTACTCCTACGACTGGGGCAATTCTGCCTTTTCCTCCACTGTCGTCACCCTTTTCTTTGGCCCTTACCTGACCTCTCTGGCCAAGGCTGCCGCCGATGCTGACGGGCGAATTCATCCCTTGGGGTTGTCCATGGACCCGCGTGCGTTGTGGAGCTACCTGATTGCGGCCTCCGTAATCCTGCAAGTGCTGGTGCTGCCCTTGGTCGGTGCGCTGGCCGATTACGGCCGCCGCAAGCGCGAAATGCTGAGTGGGCTAGCTGCTGTTGGCGTCATTGCTACCTCGCTCATGTTTTTTATGGAAGGGTCAAACTATCTCCTGGGGGCCGGACTCTTCCTGATCGCGAACCTGATGCTAGGCGCGTCAGTCGTCATCTACAACTCCTTCCTGCCAGAGATATCAACACCAGAGGAACGCGATAACGTCTCCTCCATCGGCTGGGGCCTCGGCTATCTGGGCGGTGGCCTCCTGCTGGTTCTGAATCTCTATCTCTACTCCAATGCGGAAGCACTCAGGATTTCTGAAGGACTTGCAGTCCGCATCAGTCTCTGTTCCGCCGGAATTTGGTGGGGGATCTTCACAATCCCTACCTACCTGGGCCTCAAGAATCACTCTGCCGCCCGGGAAATCCCGCCAGGTCACAACTTCCTGACCATTGGTTTCAAGCAGGTAGGCTCGCTGTTGCGGGAAATTCGCCTCTATCCGCAGGCTCTTCTTTTCCTTGTCGCTTTTCTTCTCTACAACGACGGCATTCAGACCGTAATTGCTCTTTCAAGTCAGTTTGGTGCAGACCAGCTCGGGATGTCGATGGCGTCTCTTACCAAAGCGATTCTCATGGTTCAGTTCGTCGCCTTCTTTGGTGCCATGGGGTTCAATCTTCTCGCCAAGTGGATCGGGGCCAAACGAAGCGTCATGTTCGCCCTTCTCATCTGGACGGCCACGCTCATCTACATCTGGGTCTCGGTGAAGACGGAGGATGAGTTCTTCATTCTGGCCTTCATCATCGCTATCATCATGGGCGGCAGCCAGGCCTTAAGCCGCTCCCTCTTCTCGCAATTGATCCCGAGCGGACGGGAAGCAGAGTACTTTTCGCTCTATGAAATTTCTGACAAGGGCACTAGCTGGATTAGTCCCCTCGTCTTCGGCCTGGCGCTCGAGTGGACCGGCAACTACCGCCTGGCGATCCTGTCGCTGGTGGTATTCTTCCTCAGCGGCCTGCTGGTGTTGATGAAAGTGAATGTCGAAAAAGGAATCCGCGAAGCGGCCAATGCCTGAGCCCTTGTCCGTCGCCCTGGACGGCACGCCGCTCTGCGGCCCGGTCGGAGGAATCCGGCGCTTTACGGAGCAACTCTTGCAGGCTCTTCGGAGCGAGTTTCCCCAGGATCAGTACCACATCCTCTCCGATCAGATTCCTCCCTTGCCCACCGGCATCAACCGGCGCTGGTGGCTCATCGGCCTCGACCGCACTTTGCGCAGTAGCGGCACGCAGGTCTTTCACGGAACAGACTTTGCCATCCCCTACTTTTCGCAAATTCCCAGCATCCTTACCATCCACGACCTTAGCCCCTGGAACAGCCCCACGCCGGCATCCGCCAGAGTCCGGTCTCGCGCTGGCTGGCTCGTCAAGCTCAAGCGGCCTCGATTTATTCATACTCCTACTGAGGCGATTCGCCGCGAAGTGATCGACTCCTTTTCTTTTCCCGAGCACCGTGTAGTCGCCATCCCGCACGCCGCCGCCGCTCACTTCTCACCCCAGCCCCATCCCGGTGTGGAGCCCTACTTCCTCTATCTCGGTACCCTCGAGCCACGCAAAAATCTGGAAGTCCTTGCCGCCGCAATCGACCTTCTTTGGCGAGAGGGCTTGCGGGTCCCTCTCTACCTCGCCGGCCATCTCCGTGACGGCTACCGTGCTCCGCAACAGGAATCGATTCGTCTGCTCGGCCCGCAGGACGAGGCCAGCCTTCCCGGTTTGCTGTCCAATGCCGTTGCCGTTGTGTACGCCTCACACTATGAAGGCTTCGGGCTACCGATTCTTGAGGCGATGCAATGCGGGGCGCCCGTAGTTGCCTCCCCCATCGCAGCGCATCAGGAAGTCGCCGGCCCGGCGGCCCTCTTTGCCGCTTCCCCGGCAGAGTGGGCTCAGCAAATGCGATTGCTGCTTACGGATCCTGCCGCCCGGGCCACCCGCGTAGCTCTCTCGCTTGGCCGGGCCAGGCTCTTCAGTTGGGCGGCCACTGCCCGGGCCTTTCGGGAACTCTATCTACGGTGCCGCGATGAAGCCTAGAGCCTTGATCCTGCTGCCGGAAGCTCCCTATCCCGCCATCGGCGGTGGCCCCCTCCGTTCCGCTTCCATCCTGGAATCCCTCGCCACGCGCTATCGACTGGAAGTCATTCACTTCCGCTTGGCCGGTGATCCGGATCCGGCTCGTCTCTATCCTCCGGGGCGCATCACTGCCAGCTTCACGCTGGACCTTCCTCATCACTCGAAAAGCTTTGCCCCACGATTGGGACGCAACCTCTTGCGAGCTTTGTGCGGCATTCCACCCCTGGTGCATCGTTTCGCCGGCTTTGGCTCGGAGATCGGAGAAATCGTCGCCGGCCAACAGTACGATCTCATTTGGCTCGAACACTTCTGGCTCGCCAGCTATGCGCCACTGCTTCGCCAACATACACGCAGGTTGATCCTCGATCTGCACAATGTGGAGTCTGCCTACCACTCCTCGCTGGCCCATGCCATGACCGGCCCGCAAGCCCAGCTCATGCACTTCTTTGCCCGGTGCGCCAGCAACTACGAAGCCCGCTACTTGCCCTGCTTCGACACCATCCTGACCACTTCCGAGGCCGATGCAGCCCGAATTGCGCACCCCGCTGTCCGTGTGCTTCCCAATACGATCCCCTGGCAGCCGCTTCCTGGGTGCGAGCCCGGCAAATCCATTGTCTTCACCGGAAACTTTGCCTACACGCCCAATCAGCAGGCCCTGGCCTGGTTCCTCGCGCAAGTATGGCCAACGATCCTGAACCGGCATCCCTCCCTGACCCTGCGGTTGGTGGGGAAAGAAATTCAGCACGTCCCGACGAATCATCCTCAGCTCGATCTCGTTGGTCCGGTCGAGGATGCGGTGGCCGAGATCGCCCGCTCTCAAATCGCGATTGTCCCGCTGCAGTCCGGTTCCGGTACCCGGCTCAAGATTCTGGAGGCATTTGCCGCCGGAGTTCCGGTGATTTCTACTTCAATCGGAGCGGAGGGCCTTGCCGTTGAGCCGGGCCGCCATCTCTTGATCACCAATAGTCCGGCGGACTTTGCCGCAGCACTGCTTCAGCTCCTCGACGACGAAGCTACCCGCCACAGCTTGGCCGAACAGGCAAGAAAGTTGTTTGAGGAATCCTTCACCTGGAATCAAGCGGACAGAATCCTGCGTGATCTGGATTTGTAACACTTTTCAAGTGAATCACTTCCAAACGGGTGAACTATAATGAGGAGATTCGAATGCGCTTTGCGATTGACGCGCATACTATCGGCCGACACTTAACGGGGAACGAAGTTTATGTGCGGAACCTGCTGGAAAACTATGCCCGGCTGGACCGCGAGTCTGAGTTCTATACCTACGTGTGCACCGACTACGCTGCCTCTGAGGTGCCCAACCGCTTCGTTAAACGAAGCGTGTCCGCCAACCCTTTCGTGCGTCTTGGCATCGACCTCACTCACCGCGTAATCGCAGACCGCCCGAATGTATTGCACGTCCAGTACACTGCCCCGCTCATTTGCCCGGCCCCCTTTGTGGTGAGCGTTCACGACGTGAGCTACCTGGAGCGGCCCGACTACTTCACCAACGCTCGACGTATTCAGTTGAAGACCACCGTGGCCAACACCGTCCGACGTGCAGCTCGCGTGCTCACAGTGAGTGAGTTTTCCCGTCAGCGAATCCAGGCTGCCTACGATATTCCCCCTGAGCGCATCGAAGTCATCTATAACGCAGTTTCGCCGCACTTTCGCCAAGTTTCGCCAAAATCAGCCTTCGCTACCGTTTCGGAAAAGTTTGGCGTGCAATGGCCGTACATCCTGAGTGTTGGCGACTTGCAGCCCCGCAAGAATCAGATTGGGCTCATCGAAGCCTTTGCTGAGTTGATGAATCATTTTCCCGAGTTCCCTCACCATCTTGTCTTGGTCGGCAAGCCCACCTGGTTTGCCCCCAAGGTCTACGAGGCCGCTCGATTGTCTGGCTATGCAGAGCGAATTCACTTCACGGGCTTCGTCAACGACGAGGATCTGCTCCATCTCTACAATGCCGCTGAGCTTTTTGTTTTTCCAAGCTTTTATGAAGGCTTTGGTCTCCCGATTCTTGAAGCGCAGGCCTGCGGCCGCGCCGTGGCTTGCTCAAACACCTCGGCGATGCCAGAAGTCGCGGATTCCGCCGCATTGCTCTTCAATCCTGACTCTCGCGAAGAACTGGTGCGGGCGATGCGGGATCTGCTGATCGACAGAGAATTGCGGGAACGCATGGAAAGATTGGGACTCAAAAATTCCGGCCGCTTCAGTTGGGAAAAAGCGGCGCGCAAGACGCTCGAAGTCTATTATGAAGTTGCCGGCAAGCCTCGGCGCAAATCCCGGGTAAACGTACGCTCAGCTCAGGCCGTCTCCTCCTCATGAGCATTCGCTGGATTCCTGTTTTTTTCTCCGTCCTCACTCTGAGCGCAGCCTCGGAAACGCTGCTCTATAACGTGAACTGGCCCAGCGGCTTGTCCCTCGGCGAAGCGACTCTCAAGGCTGACAATCTGGATCCCTCCGCGGCCAGCCGCAAGTTTGAGCTTGTGCTCGAAGCCTCGATTCCCGGTTTCGCGGTCCGGGATGAAGTTCGCTCCTTGACCAAGCCGGAGTATTGCTCTCTCGAGTTGACCAAGAAGCTAAAGCACGGTGCCAAGCTGCGCGAAGAGTTAACCGTATTCAAGCCCGAGGAAGGTTTTGCCGAGCGCAAGACCGTAAAGGGCGGCTCGGCAAAAATTCCCGTCAGCGGCTGCCCCCGCGACGCCCTCGCCATGATCTACTATCTGCGCTCAGAATTGAAGCAGGGCCGGATCCCCGGTGGGCAGAGTGTCTTCTTTGGCGCCAGCTATCAATTGAATTTCAAGTATGCGGGCGCAATGAATGTGCAGCTTGCCTCCGGGCCGGAGCCTGCCGACAAGCTGGAAGTGCAAATCCAGGGGCCCGCTTCCCGGCACAATATTGAAATTTTCTTTGCCCGGGACGCCGAACGCACGCCCCTGATCTTCAAGGTCCCGCTACCGCTTGGTTCCTTTTCGATGGAGTTGCAGCGCTAGATGAAGCTGGCCTTTTTCTCCCCGCTGCCGCCTGCACGCAGCGGCATCGCCGACTATTCGGCCGCGTTGCTCGGGCCGCTCCATTCGCTTGCTGAAATTGATGTGTTTGAGTCCCCGGCCCTGGCTGGTGACCTCAGCCAATATGACCTCCTGCTCTACCAGATGGGCAACAACCGCTATCACGCCGAGATTTACGAGTGCGCGCTTGACTACCCCGGTGTGCTGGTCATGCACGAGGCGAACCTGCACCACCTGCATGCGGAACGCACCATCAAGCGCGGCAATTGGGATGCCTACGTGGATGAGGTGGCCTACGACGGTGGCGAGGCCGCGCGCCTCGTTGCGGAACGTGTGCGCCGGCTGGAGGTGGGCCCCGATTATGAGGGCGTGCCCATGCTTCGCCGGCTCCTCGAAAAATCCCGCGGAGTGATTGTTCACTCTGATTGTGTCGGTGCAGTGATACGCGACGCTGGCTTTGCCGGGCCGATCCGGCGCATCTGGCACGGTGCCTGGATCGATCGCAATCCTGCGCGCACACCAATGGGCGACCTCTATCGATCAAAACTGGGCCTGTCCTCTTCCAACCCTCTGATCGGTGCTTTCGGCTTCCTCAAGCCGTACAAGCGCATCGCTGAGTCTTTACGCGCCTTCCAGCGACTGACGCGGCTCAACCCGGAGGTCCGCATGATCCTTTGCGGTGAGCCGCACCCGGAACTCGATTTGGATGGCTTGCTCGCTGGCCTCGGCCTTGAAGAATCCGTGCGGGTGCTCGGCTATCTCGAAGCCGATGAATTCCATAACTACATGGAAGCCTGCGATGTCATCCTGAATCTCCGCTACCCCACGGTGGGCGAGAGTTCCGGCACACTGCTACGGGCTTTCTCGCTGGGCAAGCCGGTTCTTGTAACGGACATTGGTAGCTTCCGCGAGTATCCGGACGAGATCTGTCTCAAGGTGCCTGCTCCTCCCAGTACGGCTGAAGTAGACACCATCTTTGAATACCTCAATCTGCTCACCAGCCGGCCGCAACTCCGTCAGGCTTTGGGTGGCCGCGCCCGGCAGTGGGTGGAAAAAGAATGCCCGTGGGAACTCGTCGCGCAGCACTATATGGACTTTCTTCAGCAAGTCCATACCGGGCAATCTCCTCTTGCGCCGGAACTGCCTCCTGCGCCCGTTCGCACCGTAGACGTCGCCCCTCCCGAAGTGCTCACCTGGGCGGAAGGCGAAGGCGGCCGGTCCTACACCAACACGCACATCACGCGGCTCACCAAAACCCTTTCACTCACCCCGGCCGGTGACGCATCGCAAGCCATCCTCGAGATGGGCGCTTACATGCAGATCACGCCAGCCCTTCGTCACCAGTTGAATTACGGCACGGTCCGTGGTTGCTACTACGGGCCCGCCGGACAGACGGATCATCACCAGATTCAAAGTGAAGACGGCCGGAACTTTGAATGCGAAGTGGACCTTTTCGATGCCGAGAAAGACATCTTCCCTTATCCGGACGCCAGCTTCAATACGGTGCTTTGCTGCGAGCTGTTAGAACATTTGACCGCTGATCCCATGCACATGATGAGCGAGATTGCGCGGATCCTCAAGCCAGGCGGGCACTTGCTGCTGACAACGCCCAACGTCGCTTCTTACCGTGCGATTCACGCGATTCTGAACGGCTATCACCCCAGCTTCTTTCCTGCCTATATTCTTCCCCGCAAGCCAGGTGAAGAAGCCGAAGCCCGCCACAATCGCGAATACACCGCCAAGGAAGTTCACCTGCTCTTTTGGGAAGCCGGCTTTGAAATCACTCATCTGGAGACGGGCGAGTTTCTGGAACAGCCGCACCCCGAGCACCGCTTCATCGCTCATCTGCTGGACCAATATAATCTGAGCAACGATCTGCGGGGAGACGGCATTTACTGCGTTGGCCGGAAGACCGGCCCCATCCGCCATCGTTATCCCACTTGGCTCTATGCCTGAAATCGAAGAGTTCCGGACGAGTTCCAATGGCTTCGTTCTGCGAATCCAGTGCCGCACAAGTGGCCCCGCCACGCTGGGTTGCCACTGGATCGACCCGGAGTCGGGCCGCTTCCTCCGGGAGTCCCCCTGGCAGGACGCCGCAAACGAAGCCGCCTTCGAATTGACCCTGCCTGCCGCGCCGGGTGGTTACCGCTTCTATATCAGTACCCGCGAGCGAGACCGCTGGACCTATCTTTCCGGCCGGAAATTTCTTTGCGTTCATGCCGAAGTAAAGGCAACCGGTGTTGAGGTCCTGCGCACGGAAATCACCACGATCGGCCGGCTGCGTCGGGAACGCTGGCCCGGGCTGGCGCGCGAGGTACTGCTGGGCCCCTGGCAAAGCTATTGGGAGAACCGGCATCTGATCGCCTCCATGGTGCGCCGCGATATCGTTTCGCGCTATCGCGGCAGTTTTGCCGATGCCTTTTGGGCACTGCTGAACCCGCTACTGCTCATGCTCACCTATTACTTCGTCTTCGGAATCTTCCTGAAGACGCGTTTCCCCGGTGACCCCTCCCAATCTGGCTTCGTTCTGTTTTTTCTTGCCGGCATGTTGCCCTGGCTGGCGATGAACGAATCGATCGCGCGCGCCCCCAACTCTGCGCTCGAGCATCGCAATCTCATCACCAAGTTGATCTTTCCCGTCGAAGTGTTGCCCCTGAATCTTACGCTCGCGGGCCTCACCACCGGGTTGACGGCCACGGCCATCTTTTTTGTCTTCCTGCTCGCTACCCGGGGCGCGATTCCCTGGACGGTCGTTTGGCTTCCTTTGCTCTGGGTGCCGCAACTGCTCCTGACGGCGGGGCTTTGCTATCTCCTCGCGGCGATTGGTGTATTTGTCCGCGACCTCGTTTATGTGATGGGATTACTGTTAACGATGTGGTTCTTCCTCACTCCGATCTGCTATCCCGACACCAACCTGCCGGAAGCCCTGCTTCCGGTGCTGGGCAAGAATCCGCTGTATATCCTCGTCCGGGCTTACCGCGCAATCTTCATTGAAAACGCCAACCCCAACTGGCCTGCGCTGGCAAAGCTTTTCCTCCTCTCCCTGACGATCTTCTACGGGGGCTTCGCAATCTTCCGCCGGGCCCGGAGGACTTTCGCCGATGTCCTTTAACCGGCCCAAGCTTGGCGCACTGGATTACTTTCTGGGCCCCGCAGCCAAAGGCAACATCGCCTTCACAATCGAGGAGGCTCTGGAGAAGGGAAGTCCGGCTGTACTCCTCACCAGTGCCGATCCAATCCCGCCCCAGCTCATGGCCGCCGCCCGCGAGCGCGGCATTGCCATCCTTGGCCCGGAATCCTTTGGTGTTGCCGCACCCCGCGAGGGCATCAATCATTGCCTGAGCCTCTCGCCGATTCTCCCGGGCAGCATCGCCTTCGTCACCCAATCCGGCGCTCTCGGCGCGGCCATTCTCGATTGGGCGCACCAGCACGGGGTTGGCTTTAGCAAGTTCATTGCCCTCGGGCTGCACTCGACCATCAGCATGGGCGAGTGCATCGACTATCTGGCCGAAGATCCACACACCCATTCGATTCTGCTTTATCTCGAAACCCTGGACGATGCCGGCCGTTTCATTTCCGCTGCGCGCGAATGCGCCTTGCGCAAGCCGGTCATCGTGCTCAAACCCGGTCGGGGAGATGGCAAGAAAGACAGCATCTACGACGCCGCCTTTCGCCGCTGCGGCATCCTTCGCGTCAGCCGGATGGCCGACCTCTTCTACATGGCTGAAGTGCTGGAACACCAACCGCTTCCCCAAGGTCCAAAGCTGGCAATCCTTACCAATGCCCACGGGCCCGCTTTGCTGGCTGCCGATGCTCTGCGCTTGAACGGTGGCGAGGCTCCCACGATCGTCGATCTTGGCGGCGGCGCGGGTCCGGAGGATTACCGGCAAGCCTTTGATCGCCTGTCCCTGGACCCGGATTGCCACGGCATCCTCACCATCCTGACGCCTCAGCCTGCCACGCGAATTACCGAGACGGCGCGACTCATCGCTGAGGCCGCCAAGGCCTGCCGCAAGATCGTACTCGCCTCCTTGATGGGCGGCAAGCTGATGGGCGCCGGAGATGCCGTTCTCGGCCACGCCCAAATACCAACCTTCCCCTATGCCGATACGGCAGCGAAGGTCTTCCAGCGCTTGTGGCAGTATTCCCGCAACCTGAGTGGTCTGTATGAAACGCCGGAATTCACCGCCGACATCGACGACATCACCGTGCTCGCGGAAGACCTTGCAAAATCGAGTGGCGAATTGAATCCAGCGACCCTCAATCGCATTCTGAGTGCTTACGGCATTCACTCCAGCCCCAATCTTTCTGCCGCCGCCATTGGCTTCACTCTCGAATCGAAGCCAGAGCAGAGCTTTGGCCCGGTCATGGAACTCGCCGCTTCCGGCCTGGCGGGTAGCTTGTACGAGGACCGCGTCGCCACTTTGCCTCCCCTCACGTCCACCCTTGCCCGTCGCGTTCTCGATCACATCCAGCTCCGGCGCGCTTGCAGTCCGGAAGCCCTCGAATCCTTGATGGGCCTACTGGTCCGCTTCTCGCGGCTGGTGAGTGAGCTGCCCGTAATTCGAGAACTGCATTTAGCCATCCAGGTTGAGCCCGATGGAACCATCTGGGTCAGCCAGGCCGGCGGCAGCTTGCAACCCTCCACCCTGGCGCCTGAGGATTGGCCGCGCTGCGTCATTCGGCCCTACCCGCGTCAATACATAAAACCACTTGTATTGAGAGATGGTCAGACTGCAACCATCCGGCCCATCCGGCCCGACGATGAAGCCAGGATTGTTGATTTTCACAACGATCTTTCCGAGCGCAGCGTGTACTTGCGCTACCTCCAGTTCCTGAAGTTCGAAGAGCGAATCAATCACGAGCGCCTCGCCCGCGTTTGCTTCAATGACTACGCACGCGAACTGGCCCTGGTTGTGGAACAGCAGGGCCGGATTCTCGGCGTCGGCCGCTTGCAACGCAATCCCCTCCGGATGGAAGAAGCCGAGGCTGCCTTCCTCGTCCGCGATTCCGCCCAGGGTCATGGCATCGGCAAAGCACTCGTCGAACACCTCATCGCTGCCGCCCGCGCGGAAGGCCTCACCCGCCTGACCGCTGAACTGCTTTCTGACAACAAACCCATGCGCACGCTGCTTGAACGCAATGGCTTTCGCACGCGCCTTGCCAGCGACGGCCAAACGCTGCTGGCCGCCCTTACGCTTTAAGCTACTCAAAGCCCGGGTTCCTAGCGCCTGGTTTCCAACTCCAGGATCAAGGCCTTCATCTCCGCAATTTCCTTGCGCTGCGCTTCAATGATTTCGTCGGCCAGTTTCCGAACGCGTGGATCAGAAATGTGGGCGCGTTCGCTTGTGAGGATGGCGATTGAGTGGTGCGGGATCATCGCTTTCATCCAAGAGACATCTTCAATGGTCTTCTGGCTCCGCACGAGCCATAAGGCACCGGCAAACACTGCGACAGCAACGGCGATTATCCCCATGTTTATGCGGCGATCAGCATACATCTTCCACATGAACAACAACATCACCAGTGCCATTGCGGCGCCCATGAACAGCGCCATATATGCTCTCGTCTCACTAAAATAGATGTGGTTCGCTTGATACGTATTGAGATACATCAACCCAAGCATCATTGTCGTTGAGACGGCAATCATGACACCGAAGCGTGCATAGTGGTTCATCGTGATCTCCTTAGCTCCTTGAATTCCGCAACATCACTTCCATAAACGAATAACAACCACGAACCCAAAGGGGGCGAACTCGCCTCTCTCGCCTCAATCGGGAACGCCGGCAGAATCTCTATCTAGTAGAGTTTGGCGGCTGGCTTCTGTTTCGTACTTGTTTTCAGGATTCCCTTCA
>CAZECF010000088.1:0-18535 GCA_964510335.1 uncultured Bryobacter sp.
CAATCTGTTCCGGAAGAGTTCTCCGGGAGCGCCTCAAACTTTGCAGGGGATGAGCGTTTCAACCGAATTGCTTCAAACTGGTAGTGACGATGAATTTACCAATGCTGCCTGGCACGTGGAAAGCAGACCTCGGTGCCGGTTTTCTTGTGTTCCTGATTGCCCTGCCCCTCTGCCTTGGCATTTCCATGGCCAGCGGCTTCCCCCCAACAGCGGGAATTCTTACTGCCGTCATTGGCGGCTTGGTTGTGTCTTTTTGCGGTAGCGCCCGGCTCACGATCAAAGGGCCGGCCGCCGGGCTCATCGTAATCGCCCTCGGTGCTGTAACCGAACTCGGCTCCGGGGACAACATCCTCGGCTACAAGCGCGCCCTCGCCGTTGTACTGGTAGCCGGACTTTTCCAGATCGGCTTTGCGCTCATGAAAGCGGGCGCGGTGGGCGACCTGATGCCTCCTTCTGTTGTGCAAGGGATGCTAGCCGCGATCGGCGTCATCATCATCTCAAAACAGGCTCACGTCGCCCTCGGCGTATCCCCGCAATCCCACGAACCGCTCCTTCTCCTCGCGGAAATCCCGCGCAGCATTCTGAACCTCAACCCGAAGGTTTGCTTTATCGGTATCCTGTCGCTTCTCATACTCTTCGGCTTGCCCAAAATTAAATCGAAGCGGATTCGTAGAATCCCCGGACCCATGCTGGTACTTCTGGCAGCCGTCCCGCTGGGTCTTTATTTCGATCTCGCACACGAACACAACTACATCCTTTCCAACCATATCTTCCACGCCGGCCCGGCTTTTCTCATTCGTCTGCCAGGCTCGCTGGCCAGCAGCATCGCTTTTCCGGATTTCACCGCCATCTTCACCCCCGCTTCGCTGAAGTACATAGCGATGTTCTCACTGGTCGGAAGCATCGAGTCGCTGCTCAGTGTCTCTGCCGTGGATTCCCTCGATCCGGACAAGCGACCCAGCGACATGAACAAGGATCTTCTCGCTACCGGGATTGGTAACACCCTTGCCGGTGCTCTCGGCGGCCTGCCCATGATTTCCGAGATCGTCCGCAGCAAGGCCAACATCGACAATGGCGCCAAGTCTCACTGGTCCAATTTTTTTCACGGAATCTTTCTTTTGCTCTCACTTGCCTTGATCCCCAACTTGCTGCAGGAGATTCCGCTGGCCGCCTTGGCTGGAATGCTGATCTACACTGGCTTCCGTCTGGCCTCGCCGCGGGAATTTGCGAATGCCTACAGGATTGGCCCGGAACAGCTCCTGCTCTTCATCGTTACCCTGTTCGTCACCCTCACTACAGACCTTCTGATCGGCGTTGGTGCCGGAATGCTGCTGGCACTTGCCCTGCATCTGAAGAAAGGTGCCAGGGCCCGGGCCCTCTTTCATGCCGGGGTCGTGGAAGAACGTACGGGTGGGCAACTGCTCTTGCGCGTTCATGAAGCAGCGATCTACACCAACTTTCTCGATCTGAAGCGCCGTCTCCAGAACCTGGACAGCAGCGTGGAAACGGTAATTATCGATTTCGAAAATGCCTCGGTAGTCGACCATGCCGTGCTCGAAAAACTCCACACCTTGCAGCGGAGTTGGTCTGACCGTCGGCTCATTTTCACTGGCCTCGACAACCACGAGAGCAGTTCGGCACACCCCTTGGCCTCCCGGCACCGGCGAATCGGAGTGTCCTGATATTTCGCAGATTCAGAAATCCCTGCCATTGTCTGACCCCCTGATTTACCCCCGCCCCCACCGCTGCGAATCCGAATTCGAGATCCCCGCCGACACCAGAAACGCTGCACTCGACGCAATCAACGAGGGCACCACCAGCGCCGGGCTCCCCGTCGCTTCCGCTACAAATACCGCCGCAAACAGCAGACTGTTGTAGCTCGCCCCCGTAAACGCCGCAATCCCGATCAACGTAAACACCCCCGGATGACTCGGCACCAGCACCGCATCAAAGGCCGCCCCCATCGCCGCTCCAATCGTCGCCGATGGCACAAACAATCCCCCCACTCCCCCCGTCCCGAACGTAAACGCCGTCGCCGCCAGCTTCGCCCCCAATATCAGCAAACACAGCCCCAGCGAATAATCCCCATGCATCAACGCATTCGCCAGTGGCAAACCCGCCTGCAAGGTCACCGGCGCACCGATGCCCCAATACATCCCCAGGGCAATCGCACTCACAATCACCCCGCCCGCCGTCAGCTTCAACACCCGCGCCCCGCCCCACAGCGCCCATACCCGCTTGATCCGCCACAAGATCCGCAAAAACACTTGCGACAACACCCCGCCCGCTGCCCCCAGCGGCAAACAGATCAGCAAGTCCCACCGGTTCAATTGATACTCAAACGTGATTGGAAAGTACGGCGTCGCCGGCCGGAACGCCACAAACGTCGCATAACTCGTCGCCGATGCCACCAACCCGTGTATCAGCGCCTCATGCGCCAGATCCCGTCGGTACGGGGACTCGATTCCCATAATCGCCCCGGTCAGCGGCGCACGAAAAATCGCACTGATCCCCGCCGCCGCCCCCGCAATCAGCGTCGTCTCCACCTTGCCGTGCAGCCAGCTCCCCCTGCCCCACAGATTCAGCCAACGCTGCGCATACGACGCAATCGTCCCGCCCAGCCACTTGCTCGCCCCCTCCATCCCCGCGCTCGCTCCAAAGCCCATCGTCGCCACACTCGCCGCCAGCTTCGGCAACGCTGTCTGATACGCAATCCCCTTGTCCGGCTGATGATACGCCAACACCACTTCATCCGCCATCGATGAATTCGGCACCTTGAACGCCCACAGAATCACGCCCGTCAGCGCCATCCCCACAATCGGCAGCAGGCTCAACCACACCGGTGCCATCGTGTGAGTAAAGTGCTCCCACAACAACGTGTTTACGACATAGTCATAAGCCGCAATTGCCGCACCCACTACTGCACCCAGAGGCGCACTCACCAGAAACACCTGCCGCGCTACGGCCCAGCGCTCCGCAACCCCGTCCCCGCTCAAGCCATCAGCTCCACACGTTCACAATAATCTCTTCGTGCTGCTTCACCACTTCCGGAATTTCCCGCGCAGCAAAGCTATCGAGCTTCGCCAAATAAAACAGCGGCAGCGGCGCAAAGTCCGGCGCATCCGGCCACGGTTGATAAATCATCACCGCCACACCCACCACTTCCGCCCCATAACTCTCCACCACTGCCTTCAACTTGCTCAACTTCGTCCCCGTGCGCAATATGTCATCCACCAGCAGCACTTTTTCTCCCCGCTGCGGTGCGACAAACTCCCGGAATTTCTCCGGTGCACGGTGATCGCCGTCCCCGGCCTCGGCCCAATAAATCCGCTTCGCCCCCAAAGCTTCCACCACTCCATACGCAACAGGAAGCCCGCCCGTCGCCGGCGCCACCACGGACAAATGCGGAATCATTGCCCGGATCTCCGTATTCGCCCGGATCTTCCGGCTCAGCGCCACGCTCAACACCTTCGCGTGCTTGTAATTACTCATCACGACGGGCATCCCCAGATACTCGTTCGTGTAACTCCCGTCAGGGTACACAAAGTGCCCCCGCCGCAGTGTTCCCGTCTCCCGCAACAGCTCGACAATCTCTTCTTGCGTTGGCAACAGTTCCATCTCTAATTCGCTCCTCGTCCCAGTATGACTAGCGGTATCGTGCGCAGCAAAATCCGGCTGTCCAGCGACAACGACCAGTTATCGATATATTCCATATCCAGCTTCATCACCGTCTCAACATCCAGCCGGTCCCGGCCTTCAATCGCCCAGATGCACGTCAGTCCGGGCCGCATCCTCAGCCGCCGCCTCTGCCAGCCTTCATAATTCTCCACTTCATCCGGTGTCGCCGGCCGCGGGCCCACCAGCGACATATCGCCCTTCAACACATTCCACAATTGTGGCAGTTCATCAATCGAAAACTTCCGCAACCACCGCCCCACCGGCGTCAACCGCGGGTCCCGCGGAATCTTGAAATTCAACTTCTTCACATTCAAGTGCGCATACTGCTGCTTCAATTCCTCCGCGTTCACCACCATCGAACGGAACTTGAACACCGTAAACTTCCGCCCGTTCAATCCACACCGCACCTGCCGGAATATGACCGGCCCCGGCGAGCTCAGCTTGATCAACACCGCCGCCACCGCCAGCACTGGCGCTATCAGCACCAATGCCACCAGCGCCACCCCAAAATCCACCACCCGCTTGGCCAGCAGCTTGATCTCATCCGTCGGCGTCGCACTGAACGTCAACATCGGCACCGGCCCCAGCCGGTCCAGAAACACTTCACTATTCACGTGCGGAAAAAATTCCAGACTCAGCCGCGTCCGCACTCCCTCTTCATCACACAAGAGAAAAATTTCCTCCAGCCCCCCCAACCGTTCCGGCTCCACCGCAAACAGCACTTCATCCACAATCTCGGCCCGCAACGCCGCCTTCACTTCACTCGTATCATTCACCACCCCCAGCACCCGCGTCCCCTCAATCGCATTCGCCTCAATCTGCCGCCGCAACTCCTCGGCCCGCTCCCCCTGCCCAAACACCAGCACATGATGCTCCCCGCCATACTCCCGCCGGATCATCCCCGCCAGGCTCCCCGCATTCCAGCGAAACAACAACAAAAACACAAACTGCAAGCCCAAAAAGCTCACCAGAAAAAACCGGCTCAAGTCCAGCTTCAGAAAGTAATCGATCATCACAATCGTCACCATCACAAAGCTTGCCTGCTTCATCGTCTCCCTCAGCACCACATACCGGTTGGCCCCATCCAGCCGGTCATACACCTGCACCCACAGGCAAAACACCACACTCGCCACCGCTGCCACCACAAACAGCAGCGCCTTCATCGCAGCGCCCAACGCGAAGTCGTGCGAAAGTGGCAGTAGAGCGCGTGTCACATAGGCGGCTTCAAATGCCAGCGCCGTCAGCAGCACATCCGACAAGGCAAACAGAACTCGCGCTTTTCGATGGTGTCGGCTATACACGTATGAATTCCGGGCTTCTCCAGCGTATCATTTGCCTCATCCCGGCCCTCCTGTTGGCCGCTTGCGGCCCC
Source organism: uncultured Bryobacter sp. (assembly GCA_964510335.1). Lineage (GTDB taxonomy): Bacteria > Acidobacteriota > Terriglobia > Bryobacterales > Bryobacteraceae > Bryobacter. The sequence continues at coordinate 5,051 of CAZECF010000088.1, forward strand.
ACGTTCAAAACCGTCGAAGTCGACCCCACCGTAGCACCTCCCCAACAAGCCGAAAACACTCCCCCACCTCCTCCTGCTTTCCCCTTTGACCCTCAACAAGGCCCCCGCACAGTCCCATTACAAGGCTTCCAGCGCCTGGACTGGCGAACCCTCCGTGGACTCGATGTCAAAACCGGCCGCTCCACTCCCCAACTCACCGCCGTCACCGGAGCCAACATCCGCATCAACGGCTTCATGGTCCCCTTTGATGACGACGACGAACAGGTCCACGAATTCCTCCTCGTGCCCCAGGCCGGCATGTGCATCCACACGCCTCCCCCGCCACCCAATCAAATCATCCTGGTTGAAATTGCCACCGGCGGCGCGAACCGCGTCGAATGGGACAAAGAAGTCAGCGTCTACGGCCAGTTCCAGATCGTCGATGGAAACAGCCCCTACGGCAAAACCGGCTTCAAAATCTCAGCCGTTCGCGCGCGACCCGACTAACGGCTGGCAACACTTGCACTTGGCCTGATTCCGGAAGTGCGCCGTCCCAATCGCCAATCCACCAGCCACCATCCCAAAGGGTTCAAAGCTCTCCGGCGTTTCAAACAACACACCCTTGGCCAGAAAAATCGCCACCACCCCCACCACAAACAACACCACAGGCTCCGGCTGCTTGTGGTCCTTGAAATAACTCCACGACAACCGCACCATCCCAATGCTGAGGCTTGCGGCAATAATCGCCCATTCAGTCGACTCCTCCGCAATCCACCCCATCCCGTTCACAGCCAGATACCCCACCACAAACGGCATCAGCGCACAATGCACCGCGCAGCCGTAGGAAAGCCACATGCCTACCTTGTCCCAAAACGTCTGCGACGGGATTTCTGTTACGCTTGCTTGGATCATCGAATTTCTACTTCATGATAACCCAACATCAACTAAACCCTTACGCTTAACCCGTCCGCCAAACTGTTCCGATAAGCCCGCCACGCCGGCACCAGCCCGATCAACAACGCCGCTCCCACCACAATCCCCAGATACACCGCGTGCTCGGTCTGCAAGCCCGCCCAGCGCAAATAGAGGCCAAATTCCCGCTCCACCACCCCCTGCAAACCCAATACCCCCACATACATCAGCCCCACGCCCGCCGCGCATCCCGCCCCCGCCAGCAGCACACTCTCCATCACAAATAACGCCACAATCTTGCCCGGCCCCGCCCCCAGCGCCCGCAAAATCGCCATCTCCCGCCGCCGCTCATTCAGCGTCGTGTAGATCGCCACCAGCATCCCCAACAACCCCACCACCACTACAAATCCCCCCACAATCTCCAGCGCCAATTCCGCATACTTCACCGTCGACCACAATTCCCCCATCGCCACCCCGGGAATAATCCCCATCAGTGGCTCGCCCAGATAATTGTTCACATCCCGCATGATGCGCAACGTATCGATCCGGCTCTTGGCCCGCAACAAAAACGCCGTAATCACCTCCGGCTTCAATTGCTCCGCCGTCAGTTTCTTCGTTTCCACTTCTTCACCCGGCTCCGGCGGCGCGCCCTCCTCCCAGCCCACATGCACCGCGCTCATTCCTTCCAGCGTGATGTACAGACTCCGGTCAATCGGCGTTGAGGTCCGCTCCAGAATTCCCACCACTGCAAAGCCATGGTTCTCGTGGTCCATGATCCCCGCCGCCCCCAGCCCGTGCGTCAGCAGTACCTTCTCCCCCACCGTATACTTCAACTTCGCCGCCACATCGCTCCCCAGCGCCACTTCATCAAAACCCTTCGGCGCCCGCCCGCTCGCAAACTCTACCTTCCGTGTCCGCCGGAAACGGTAATGCTTGTAGAAATTCTCGTTCGTCCCCACCACGCGAAAACCCCGGTGGCTATCCCCCAGCGAATAGGGAATCGTCCAGGCCACCGCCGGATGCTTCGCCCATTCCTCATAACTTTCCCACCGCACATTGTTCGTCGCCGTCCCCATCCGGAACACCGTATACAGCAGCAACTGCAAGCCCCCGCCCCGTGCCCCCACAATCAGGTCCGTCCCCGAGATCGTCGATGAAAAACTCTCCCGCGCACTCACCCGCAACGCTTCCACCCCCAGCAACAACGCCACACTCAGCGCAATCGACAACACCGTCAGCCCCGTCGTCACCCGCCGGTTCCGCAAACTCTTCCAAGCCAGGCTCAGCAGCAACATCAACGCACCCCCACCACTGCCCGGTTCATCTCCGGCAAGCTCCGCTGCGTTTCAAACAGCCCCGCCAGCCCCTGATCATGCGACACAAACAACAAGGCCGCTCCCACTGCCTTCGACTGCCCCAATAGCAACTCCAGAAATTTCTCCCGGTGCGCCGCATCCAGCGCCGACGTCGGCTCATCGGCAATCACCAGCTTCGGTGAGCCAATCAACGCCCGCGCCGCCGCCACCCTCTGCTGCTGCCCCACGCTCAATTCCAGCACTCCCCGCTCCAGCAAATCCGCAATCCCCAGCGCTTCCGCCATGGCTTCCAGCCCTTCCGCCTTCCGCCCCTTGTGCAACCGCGTCGGCAGCAGGATGTTGTCCCGCACACTCAAATACGGAATCAGATTGAACATCTGAAAGATGTAGCCCAGATTCTCCCCCCGCCAGCGATCCCGCTCTCCCCCACTCATCGCCCGCAGGTCACGCCCCAACACCACCACCTGGCCCGCTTGCGCCTCCAGCACTCCCGCAATCACCCCTAGCAGCGTCGTTTTCCCACACCCGCTCGGTCCATACAAAAAGCAGCTCTCGCCTGCCCCCAATTCAAACGAACCCACCTCCAGCACCCGCGGCAATCCTTTGGCGTAAGCAAACTCCACCCCCGCGAGCTCAATACTAGTGTGATTTGTAGGCTTCGACATTCGTCACGGTCATCTGGTACGACACCGCCCCATACGGGCTGCCCGTCTTGTTTATCGTAAAGCTGCCGGAAAACCAGTTCGGTTCAAACATCGCCACCTTGGTCTTCTTCTTGCCCGCATTTTTGCAATATACGATCTGGTGCGGCGGCGGCGGTGGAGTGTGAATGCACCCGCCCGCAATGGGCACAATCAGGTATTCATCGGCTTCATCCTGGTCATCGCTCTCAAGCGGCACCATATAGCCGGCAATCCGCACATTCGTCTTGTCGATCTTTTTCAAATCCGGAGGCGCTTCCCCCGTATTCAAATCGAGCGATCGCAACAACCGCCACTGCACGGTTGGAAACGCACCCTTGTCATCAGCGGCGATCAATGTCTGCAGTGCCGGGTCTTCGATCGTAACGAGGAACGCGACCGCAAGCACAATCAAGGCCCAGCGGCGGAAGGACTGCATACCTTTATTAGAGCAGTCTCGCCGCATCCTTCGCAAAATAGGTCAGAATGATCGACGCCCCGGCGCGCTTAATCGAAGTCAGCGTCTCCATCATCACGCGATCTTTATCAATCCACCCGTTCCGCACCGCGGCCATGATCATGCTGAATTCACCCGAAACCTGATACGCCGCAATCGGCGCATCAAAGCTCTGCCGCGCCGCCGCAATGATGTCAAGATACGCCAGCGCCGGCTTCACCATGAGAATGTCGGCCCCCTCTTCCAGATCCAGTTGCATCTCATACATCGCCTCGCGCGCATTCGCCGGGTCCATCTGATAGCTCCGCCGGTCCCCAAACTGCGGCGTACTCTCCGCCGCCTCACGAAACGGCCCATAAAAGCCGCTCGCATACTTCGCGGCATAGCTCATGATTGGAATCTGATCAAAGCCCTCGTCGTCCAGCCGCTCCCGGATCGCCCCCACCCGTCCATCCATCATGTCGCTCGGGGCAACAATGTCGGCCCCCGCCCGCGCATGCGTCAGCGCACTTTCCGCGAGCCACGCCAGCGACGCATCGTTATCTACGTCTTCTCCCACAATCTTGCCGCAATGCCCGTGTGAGGTGTATTCGCAGTTGCAAACATCGGTCACCACCAGCAACTGCGGCACCGCCCGCTTGATCGCAGCCACGGCCTGCTGTACGATCCCGTGCGGATCATAAGCCCCGCTCGCCACTTCGTCCTTGTGTTCGGGAATCCCGAACAGAATCACCCCGCCAATGCCAAGGGAGTGAACTTCCTCGCACTCCTTCACTACCTCATCAATCGAGAGCTGGAAGTTCCCCGGCATGCTCGATATCTCTTTGCGCCGTCCCTCCCCGGGCACGACAAAAAGCGGATAGATGAAGTTCGACGGCTGCAGATGCGTTTCCCGCACCAGACTGCGGATGGCTTCAGTACGCCGCAACCGGCGCGGACGGTGAATCGGATAGGGCACCTCACCAGTCTAGCGAGTGCGACAATTTTCTTGAGCCATGAGCATGTTGATCCAGTCTCTTGCACGAAAGACGGTTCTTTGGTTTCTTGCATGGCTGGGACTCTTGCACGCCCAGACTCCAGCCCCCCTGGACCCACTGGACGGAGCAATTCTTGCGGCGCATAATTTTGCTCCTGCCGAACGCCTCCAGTTCTATGTGGAGTTGATCGACAAATTCAAGACCTCCCGTTCATCGCGACTGCGGGAATGGATTGACCTCGCACTGGATACTGCCCAATCTTTACCCTTGAGTTGGAATCGTTCCGCCGCGGAAAAGAATGTCATAACTTCACTGGCGAGCATCGACCCCAAGCTTGCCTTGCACCGTCTCACGCTGTTGTCGCCCACCCCCGCCGATGACCGTGGGCGCAGATCCGAAGACTTGAGGACATTCGCCGCCAAGACAATCTTCGCCGCCGCATTTCAGTCAGGTATTCCCATTCCAAAGCTGCTCGAGGCGGCCATCTCGCTTTCCTCCGAGGGCGATTTCCCTTTCGACGCTTTGGGGCGAGTGCTTGCGGCTGCTGCCGATGGGCATGACCCGGATGAGTTCCGGTCCGCCGTTTTCCAGGCAGCGTCACATTATCAGCGAGCGACTTACGCCGACAATGTGGACAGCGAGTATGCGTCATTCCTCCGGCAGGTGTGGCCAAAGTTGACCCTGGCGGAGCGCACAGTGGTCTTGGAACCTTTTCTGAAGCAGTTGGAATTGGTGGCGGCCAACAGTGAGGACACCACACTTTCGAAAGTGGTTCTCATCGGCGAACAGCCTCGCTTGACCAAGGCTGTGGCCAGCCGCCTGATGGGCGGTCTCGATTTCGCCAGAGAACAATTCGCACAAGCTCAATTCGAACGCTGGGCCAAGCTCAAGTTGACGCTCTCGGTGGACGAACTTGGCGGGGAACCACTCGGAGCCGTTGCCGTGAATGCAAAAGACAAACCGGACAATGTGGCTCTAGCGAAGGTGACGGCAAAAGTTCAGGAACGTGGGGATCTGCGCTGGATTCTGCAAAATCGGAACACAGAACCTGGCCTGCTGTTTCAAAGGCTATCCCGGCTTTCCAGCCTCGACTTGAGATACCAAGCCATCTCCGCGATCCTTGCCAACCTGTCGCCGGATTCGGCTGAAGCCAAGGATCTCCGCCAGCAAATGAAGCAAATTGAGCAATCCAAACTCGTGCCGGAGGTCCGGCTGAAGATTCTGTTAACAAAGATTCGGGCGGATGCGCAATGCGAATCGCCGCAATTTAAGGATCTGGCGAGAACTGCCCTGGATCTTGGCCACGAGCTATTCAGCTTGAGTTATGACACCGCGATTTTCCGCCCTGCCTACGATCATCGCGGCTACGACGAAACCATGGAAATCGTGGAACGCGATTCAAAATGCAATCCACAGCGAGGTCTGGCCTCGGCAAATCAGTTGACGCATCCCGTACTCCGACCCTACGCCGTCATCTCCGCCGTTGCAGCCGGAAGCAATCACCGCTGACAATAAGCTAGAACTACTTACCCGGCCTGATTTGGGCAGGAGTGCGACTGGACCGGAACTCTCTGAACTTATGCGATCATGCGGAAGCGTATGCCGTACTTACTCCTCCTGTTACTGGCCTCGTTCGCTTACGGCCAATGCGTGAGCGTGGCTCAGAACCCAATTTCCATGCCGCCCCCTTATACACTTCCTACTGGAGAGGTCGGCATCGATTACCACTTTCAATTCCGGGCTGCGAATGGCCAACCACCTTATTACTTTTACTCCTATATGAACCGTCCACTTCCCTGGGGCCTTACCCTTTCAGTAGGAGGCGAACTCACCGGGCGTCCCACCTCCACTCGTTCGAATGACGTGATCACGATCATTGTTCGCGACGCCAGGGTCACCGAGGCGAACGTCTGCGAATTCCGGCTCACCATTGTGCCCAATCGCCTCGCGATCACTTCCGCCACCTTGCCTCGCGCTACGGTTGGCATGGCCTATTCAACAACGCTCACCGTCACCTCTGCCGTCGCCCCTTACCGCTTCGAGTTATTGGGTGGGGCCTATCCACCCGGCATTCAGGGTTTTGCCAACGGCTTACTGAATGGCACTCCGACTACACCGGGCACCTATACAATGCGATTCCGCGTAACCGACGCGAATAACAACACCGCCACGGCGGACGTTACGCTCACCGTGGACGGGCCATCGCTCCGCTTTGAGACCTCCTCCCTTCCCGCCGGCGAAGTGGGTAGGCCATACAATGCTACGCTCCGGCTCGCTGGAAACCCTGCGAACTCCACCTTCCAGCTAATTTCCGGATTACTTCCGGCCGGGCTCACGCTCTCCAATGCCGGGGCGATTACAGGCACGCCCACTACGGCAGGCGACTTCCCCTTCACCATAAGAGCCAGTTCAGCGGCCGGCACTGCGGAATCACCGTTTTCCATTCGTATTGCCGCGTCCACCCAGCCCTTTACTCTCCAGGAATTGCCGCTCTCACGCTTTCCGGCAGGCGTCCCTGTCAACACGCGCTTCAATACCATCGGCGGACAGGGGCCTGCCACCTTCACTCTGCTCGAAGGAACCATTCCGGCTGGCCTCGAATTCACTACCAGCGGCACCGTGGTCGGCACACCGCGCGGTCTGCCCGGCATCTATAGCCAACGTTGGCAAGCCACCGACTCCGCTGGCAGCAGGAGTGAGCGCACCGTCGTGATCACGATTGAAGCACCGCGCACCATGCCACCAGGCCTTGTGGGCCAACCCTACAGCCACCGCGAAACAAGCCCCGGTCGCTACTCATTGGCTCCCGGGAACCGCCTGCCGCTTGGCCTTACCCTCAGCCTGAACGGCACGCTGGCCGGCACGCCCCTCGCCACGGGTGACCACACCTTCGCGGTTCGGGTAGATGCTGACACCACCCCCACCGAAATCCGCGCCTACAACTTAAATATCGCTGCCCAACCGGGCGACCTCGAACTCGACAGCATTGACCTGCCGCCCGCTGCGCTCGGCACTGCTTACCAGCAACCAATCACCAGCAGGCCGCCAGCCACTTCGGTACATATTTTTGAAGGCTCACTTCCTCCCGGCATTGCTCTGCAGGGCAATACCTTGTCAGGAATACCTTCTATCGCCGGCTTCCATGAGTTCGTACTGGAGCTGCGTTCGGGTTCCCGCACCGTGCGCCGCCGTTACGCGATCGCCGTGGAAGCTCCGGGCCGGCCATCACTTGGCGCAGTGACCAACGCCGCCAGCTATGAGGGTCCCGCCATCGCCCCGGGCCAGATCATTACCTTGTTCGGGACGAACCTCGACCGCCTGCAGTCTGCATCCATCGGCTCGCAAAACGCTCACATCCTTTACAGCACTGCCAATCAGGCTGCCATCATCGCATCCTACGCGATCCCAACAAATTCCTCCGCCAGACTAACCCTGGTTCGCGACCGGCAGGAAAGCATGCCTTATGCGCTTCGCGTCATCCCGGCGCTGCCCGGCATTTTCACCAGCGACGGGAGTGGCCGTGGCGAGGCAGCAGCCCTGAACCAGGATGCCTCGCTCAACACGGCTCAGAACCCGGCGGCGCAAGCTTCGATCGTCGTTTTATATGGGACTGGCCTCGGCTTGCTGGAGAAGCCCGTGCTAGATGGCCAGCCGACCACCAGCGCTAGCCTCGCGCTAGCCTTCAAAGCGGGCGAGTTGCTCGCAACCGTGGAAGGCCAGCCCGCCACAATTCACTATGCTGGTTCGGCGCCCGGGCTCATCGCTGGAGTTGACCAGGTCAACCTTCAATTGCCACCGAACCTTCCCTCCGGCCCAGTCCGGCTCCGGCTTACAGTTGGCTCACGCGCCACGCCAGAAGTGCGGATTCACCTGCAATAAGTCTGCAATCTTACCCGTGCAGGTAAAACACCTTCGCCATGATCTTCCAATCCCCCTCCACCTTGAGCAGTGTCATCAGGTCCGTAAACCGGTGGCCGCCCCAATCATCCATCTCCAGCCGCACCGCTGCCACCGTCCCCGTCACCTCCACACTTGCCACCCGCAGCGAAAGCCCTGCCGCCGGCGGATTCCCGTCCACATAATCAAATAGCTCCTGAATCGGCCCGGCAATCAGATCCGGCCCCAAGTACCCCGATATCGTCGCCGTCGCGTGAAAAGCCGGCTTCATCAATTCGCTCTTACCCGCCTTGCCTCCCGCCACATAGTGCTCGATCGTGGCCAGAATCGCGTCATATTCCTGTACGGCTGTCGAATTCGTCATCGCGCCAGCATAGCAGCCTTCTGGCCAGTAAACCCTTCGACCCTGAAATTGACGAACCGGGGTCAATCGGCGTCAATACGTTCGCCATACCAGGGAACCTCCGCTGAGCCCGGCGACGCCCATCTCCTTGAACCACCGCATCCAAATGAGTCCCGGCGCGTTTGGCTATCGGAGTGCTCCTCAAAATCTGAGGAGCAATTTATGCAAAACAATTTCCCAGAAACCCTTGATGACAAAGCTGAGAAGCTCGGCGAGAAAATGTCGGACGGCACCACTCAGCTAAAGGATCGCGTGTCCGAATTCGGCCGCAGTGCCGCCGATACAATCGACCAGAACCTTGGCGCTGCGGCGAACGGGCTCGATAAGGCAGCCAACACCCTTCACGCCAAGGCCGACAACCTCCCCGGAGTCGATAAGGCAAGAACTTTGGCCCATTCTGCCGCTGACAAACTCAGTGCCACTGCCGGTTACGTCCGCGAACATGATGTCAAAAAAATGATGGCGGACCTCAAGACCCTCGTACAGAACAATCCGGGCCCTTCGCTCCTTGCCGTTGGAGTCATCGGATTCCTCGTAGGAAGAAGCTTACATAGAAGCCACAACGACTAAAGGTGTTACCGAAATGGCTTCACCTATCGGAGTAGTCGACCGTTCCTTCGCCGAAATCGTGCGCGACGCAATTCGCAATGTAGAGGAAATCGTGCGATCTGAACTGCGTCTCGTCAAGGCCGAGACCAGGGAAGCGGCAGCGCGCGCCAAGCCCACCGTGCTCTTACTCGTTTCGGGCGCAGTCACGGCAATTTTCGCGCTTCTCTTCCTCTTCTTCGCCGCGATTTTTGCACTGGCCTTAGTGATGCCACTCTGGGCCGCCTCGCTCGCAGTCGGCACGACTCTGGCTCTCGTGGCAGGCCTGACACTCGCCTCCGGCGTGAGACGTTTCAAGCTTCTCCGCCTTACCTACAAACAATCAATCGATGCAATTGCCAGGGAGAACGTTCGATGAAAACCACAACAGAAGAAATAGGCCTTCACATCGAGCAAACTCGCGGCGCCCTCGACGCCAACATCACTGAGTTGAAGCAAAAGGTCAACTCGATCACCGATTGGGAGCGGCACTTTCACAACAGGCCGGGCACTTCGCTGGCCTTGGCCTTTGGAGGCGGCCTGCTCCTGGCCGTATTCGTTGGGGGACGCAGCAAGCGTTCTCCCAGCCAGCAACCTCTACCCGGGCGTACCGTCCCGTCCAAAACAGGCAGCACGGAAGCGTGGGACAAGATCAAAGGCGTCATCCTCGGCGTGGCTGTCACGCGGCTCACTCAATATGCCGAGGAATACTTCCCCGCCCCTCATAAAGCAAATCTGAACAGTGAACTAAAAACATGAACCATCTAAAAGAACTACTCGTTGACCAGCTACGCGACCTTCTCCATGCGGAAGGCCAATTAATCACTGCCCTTCCCAACATGGCAAAGGCTGCCCATCACCCCAAACTCAAAGAAGCTTTTCAGCACCACCTGAGCCAGACCGAGGGCCAGGTTGAACGTCTCAAATCTGTCTTTGAACTCCTCGGCGAAAAGCCACAGCCTAAGCCGTGCAAGGCCATGATGGGGCTCGTTGCCGAAGGGGCTGAAGCCATCAAGGACGCAGCAGGCAAACAACATTTGTCCGCCGACCTCGCTCTCATCGCCGCCGCCCAGCGGGTGGAGCATTACGAAATTTCGGGCTATGGCACGGCCCGCAGCCTCGCCCGCCAAATCGGCGAACCCCAGGTCGCCACCTTGCTGTCGCATTCGCTCGGGGAAGAAGAAAGTTCCGACTATCTCCTAACCGAACTCAGCAAGCCGATCATGCAGCAGGCCAGCGCCGAATTTATCGGGGCCGAAACCCAAAACACCAAGAGCAGAAAACAGACCGCCGCAACTGCCTGAAAGGCCGAATTTTTATGTATCACCACGTCAAACAGCTAATGTATACCGTGCACGTTGGCACGCCAGACCCCTCCTTCGGCAACATGCTGCTCGAACAGTTCGGTGGGGCCAATGGCGAATTGGCCGCCGCCATGCAGTATTCCATCCAGGGTTTGAATTGCGACGATCCGGACCGCAAGGACATGCTCATGGACATCGGCACAGAAGAGCTGAGCCATCTTGAAATCATCGGCTCGCTCTCCCGCCTGCACCTTCGCAAAATGAAGAACTGCCGCACCGCCGCGCAAGCCGACCCGCTCATTGCCATCGCCGGTGGAGGGGGTGTCGCTCTACAAAACTCCATGGGCAACCCCTGGACAGCGGACTATCTGAAAATCACTGGCGAACTCGACGTTGACCTCCGGAGCAACATTGCCGCCGAAGCCCGCGCCAAGATCGTCTACGAACGCTTGATCAATTTCTGCGACGACCCCGGCACCATCGACGCTTTGCAATTCCTCATGACCCGCGAAATCACCCATTTGAAAACTTTCTCAGCCGCGCTGGAAAGTCTTGGCAAAGATCCCTTTTCCATCGGCAGCATTCCTCCCTCCCCGGTCCTCGTGGATCAGTATTTCGATACCTCCACCGGAATCGGCGATCGGGGCGAGCCGAACACCCGCGGGCCCTGGAACGAGGGCGGTGATTGGGAAATGATTGAGGCGCCAGCCTTTCGGGAGCTGGACTGCACAGAAAAGGGAACACGCCTCGCCGGCAATGGTCTGGCCGCGAAAGGCTAAACGGAATTCCCAACCCAGATTGAAGCGCGAAGAAAGGAGACACACCCAATGAGATATCTAGCGGCTTGGGGCCTCGGAGTCCCGGTAACCCTGATCCTGATCTGGTTTCTACTCCGGTAGAGCCAGCCTTCCGACCTGTCAAATCCAGTGCGCTGCGCCAACCCGCGCAGCGCACAACCTCCTTTTCCCCTCCCCATTCGGTTAGATCCTGCAACCACGGCTACCCTGCGACAATCTATGTGTATAGATGTCAGCTTCCATCAGTGTCGAAAGTCTCACCAAGACCTATCACGGCGCTCGGGATTTGACGATCTTCTCCGATATGACCTTTGTGGTCAATCCTGGCGAGCGCCTAGCCCTGATCGGAGAATCCGGGGCCGGTAAATCTACGCTCCTCCACCTCCTCGGCGGTCTCGACGCCCCCACCAGCGGCTCAATTCGTTTCGGCGCTACTGACATCACCCGTCTCAATTCCTCAGCCCTCGCCGCCTTCCGCAACCAGAGTCTCGGCTTCGTCTGGCAAGTCCAATCCCTCCTGCCGGAATTTACAGCCCTTGAAAACATCATGATGCCCCTGCTGGTCCGCGGTGTAGATCCCTCCACCGCCCGGCCGCCCGCCGAAGCCCTCCTGGCTGAAGTTGGCCTCGCCGACCGCGCCCACCATCGCTCCGGCGAACTCTCCGGCGGCGAGCAGCAGCGTGTAGTCCTCGCTCGCGCCCTTGTCGGACAGCCCCAATATCTCCTCGCCGACGAACCTACCGGTAACCTCGACGAGCAAACCGCCGCCCAAATTCTGGATCTTCTCGAGCGCCTCCAACAGCGTCTCGGGTTTACCAGCGTCATCGTTACTCACAGCCCGGCCCTTGCCGCCCGCTGCACCCGCACCCTCCGCCTCTCCAGAGGCGGTCTATTCGCGATCCACATCAATTCGCCGATTCACGGAACAGATACAATGGAGCCAGAAAGCCATGTTTGAGCGTTATACAGAGAAGGCACGGCGCGTCATCTTTTTCGCCCGCTATGAGGCGAGTCAGTTTGGCAGCCCGTATATTGAAACAGAGCACTTGTTGCTCGGCCTGCTGCGTGAGGATAAGGCCCTTGCCAATCGATTCCTGCGCTCCCAGGCCGCCATTGAATCGATCCGGAAACAGATCGAAGCACACACTACCATCCGCGAAAAAGTTTCGACCTCGGTGGACCTGCCCCTCAGCCATGAGTGCAAGCGTGTCCTCGCCTATGGCGCCGAAGAAGCCGAACGGCTGAACCACAAGCACATCGGTACCGAGCACCTCCTGCTCGGTATCCTCCGTGAAGAAAAGTGCTACGCCGCCGAACTCCTGCACGAACGCGGCCTCCGCCTCTCGCAGGTTCGCGAAGAGATCGCCCGTTCTTCTTCCGAGAAAGTCGCCACCAGAAGCTCCAAGGAATCCTCCCTCCTCAACGAGTTCTCCCGCGACCTCACCCAGTCCGCCCTCGACGGTGCGCTCGATCCTCTCATCGGCCGCGACCACGAGCTCGACCGCGTCATCCAGATCCTCTGCCGCCGCACCAAGAACAACCCCGTTCTCATCGGCGAACCCGGCGTCGGCAAAACGGCCATCGTCGAAGGCCTCGCCCAGCGCATCGCCGACGGCGAAGTCCCCAGTTTCCTCGCTGACAAGCGCATTCTTTCGCTCGACCTCTCGCTCATCGTCGCCGGCACCAAATACCGTGGCCAGTTCGAAGAACGCCTCAAGACGATCATGAAAGAGCTGATGGAAAATCAGAACGCCATCATCTTCATCGACGAGCTCCACACCCTCGTCGGCGCAGGCTCAGCCGAAGGCTCGCTCGATGCGGCCAACATCCTCAAGCCCGCCCTCTCCCGGGGCGAAATCCAGTGCATCGGCGCTACCACGCCCGCCGAATTCCGCAAGTCGATCGAGAAGGACCGCTCTCTCGAACGCCGCTTCCAGGCCGTCAAGGTCCCCCCGCCCAATGAATCCGATGCCATCCGCATCCTCATGGGCGTCAAGGAACGCTACGAGAAATTCCACGCCGTCGCCTATACCGATGACGCGGTGGAAACCGCCGTCTACGCCTCCAACCGCTTCATTCCAGACCGTTTCCTACCCGACAAAGCCATTGACTTGCTCGACGAAGCCGGTGCCCGCGTCAAGCTGCGCCAGACCACTCTGCCGCCCGAAATTGCCGATA
>CAZECF010000089.1:0-17875 GCA_964510335.1 uncultured Bryobacter sp.
GTTGACGAAGCAGGTTAACAGCGGGATGGAGATCAGGGCGAGCCACTTGAGGGGCAGAAGTGCATGCATCAGCCATAAAAAGCCTGCCAATGCGAAGAGGTTCAAGACTTGAAAGAGCCAGTAAGCCGTAAGGAAGGGCAGGGCCGCGAGTGGCTTGAGCAGCACGGCATAATAGTCCGGCCGGACGTACTGCACCGCGGGGAGGTAACCGCCAGTGGCGCGGCGGTGGACTTGTTCCATGGCTGCGGAATCGTGGAGAGCACCGGTGCCGACCAGCGAGGCCCCGCCATAAAGCTGAAGAAAATCGTTTTGACCAATGGCTACCCGGGCCCAGGGAAGTTGGGACCCGAAGAGGACCAGGAGCAGGAAGCCGATTACCCAGCCAAGCCTTTGCACAACAGGGTAATCGGCAGGAATTGCAGGAAATCTTAGACGGCGTGAATTTCCTGGAGGCTCCAGACGCGAGTTGGAGTCGAGTGGCGCACGGCCATGGCCTCGGCTGCTGCTTTGGCCGCCGACATCGTGGTGATGCAGGGCACGCGGTATTGGATGGCGGCGCGGCGGATGGCTTTTTCGTCGCCAAAGCTAACGCTGCCCATGGTGGTGTAGAGCGCAAGCTGAACGCTGCCTGTCTTCATGAGATCTACGGCGTTGGGACGGCCCTCGTTGACCTTGTAAACAATTTTGGCGTTGATGCCTGCTGCTTTCAGCGCATTGGCCGTACCGCGCGTAGCGGCAAACTGGAAGCCGAACTCATGGAGCTTGCGGGCGATGGCGACAGCTTCCGGTTTGTGGCGGTCATTGACGCTGATGAAAATTGTGCCGGCGGAAGGAAGCGGCACACCCGCACTCAACTGGGCTTTGCCAAATGCTTCGCCGAAGGTTTCGCCGACGCCCATAACTTCTCCGGTGGAACGCATTTCCGGGCCGAGCACCGGGTCTACGCCCGGGAACTTGTGGAAAGGCAGGACGGGGCTCTTGACGAAGAACTTGGTGACCGGCAATACGCCGCTGGTGCGGCCCTTGGTGAGGTGCGACAAGCTCTTGAGCGAGTGGCCGAGCATCAGGCCGACGGCGACTTTTGGTAGCGGTATGCCAGTTGCCTTGCTGACGTAGGGAACGGTACGCGAGGCGCGCGGGTTGACTTCGATGACGTAGACTTTGCCCTCTTTGATTGCGTACTGCACGTTCATGAGCCCGACCACCTTGAGGGCGCGGGCCAGCCTTACCGTGTAATCCTCGATGGTGGCCAGGTCTTTGGGAGAAAGAGAGTAAGAAGGAAGGACACAGCTGGAATCGCCGGAGTGGATGCCGGCCTCTTCAATGTGTTCCATGATGCCGGCGATGAGCACGTCGTCACTGTCGCTGAGGCAGTCGACGTCGACTTCGACAGCGTCTTCAAGGAAGCGGTCAATGAGTACGGGGCGGTCTTGCGAGAAGTGGACGGCCTCCTGCATGTAGCGGCGAACCATGTCTTCGTCGTAAGCGATGACCATGGCCCGGCCACCGAGCACAAAGCTGGGGCGGACCAGCACGGGGTAGCCGATGCGACGGGCGACTTCGCAGGCTTCTTCAACGCTGGTGGCGGTGCCGTTTTCGGGGGAAGGAATTTCGAGCTCGTCGAGCAGCCGTGAAAACAACTTGCGGTCTTCGGCAAGATCGATGCTTTCCGGCTGGGTGCCAATGATGGGCACGCCGTGGCGCTTGAGGCTGAGAGCCAGATTGAGGGGAGTCTGGCCACCAAACTGAACAATGGCGCCGTCCGGTTTTTCGGTGTCAAAGATGTTGAGAACTTCTTCGAGCGTAAGCGGTTCGAAGTAGAGGCGGTCGCTGGTGTCGTAGTCGGTCGAGACGGTTTCCGGGTTGCAGTTGACCATGATGCTTTCGTGATCAAACTCACCGAGGGCATAGGCGGCATGGCAGCAGCAATAATCAAACTCGATGCCCTGGCCGATACGATTGGGGCCAGAACCCAGGATCATGACCTTCTTCCGGTCGCTGGGCATGGCCTCACATTCGCTCTCGTAGCTGGAATAAAGGTAAGGCGTAAAACTCTCGAACTCGGCAGCGCAGGTATCGACGCGGTTGAAGACGGCGGCCACGCCGAGGGACTTTCGATGCTCACGAACGGCGTCGGGGGTGGAGCCGGTTGCCTTGGCGAGAAAGATATCGGAGATTCCGTTGCGCTTGGCGTGGGTGAGGGTCGGGGCGTCAAGGGAGTCCAGCGTTGAGCCGAGGAGCCCTTGTTCTTCATCGACGACATCCTTGACCTGACGCAGGAACCAGGGGTCGATGGCCGTGAGTTCATGGACCTGTTCGATGGTCCAACCGAGCCCAAAGGCGAAACGAATATAGTTCAACCGGTCGGGGTTGGGCATGATGAGCCGGGTGCGAATCAGGCTTTCGTCATAAACGTCGGCTTTTTCGCTCTTACCGGTTTCCAGCGAGCGCATGGCTTTGCCCAGGCTTTGACGGAAAGTGCGGCCGATGGACATGACTTCCCCGACGCTCTTCATCTGAGTGCCGAGAAGGGGGCTGGAGCCGGGAAATTTCTCAAACTGCCAGCGGGGAATTTTGACCACGACATAGTCGATGGTGGGTTCAAAGCAGGCAGGGGTGACGCGGGTAATGTCGTTCTTGAGCTCATCGAGGCGGTAGCCGACGGCGAGCTTGGCGGCGATCTTGGCAATCGGGAAGCCCGTAGCCTTGGAAGCGAGCGCGGAACTGCGACTGACGCGAGGATTCATCTCGATGATGATCATGCGGCCGTTCTCGGGGTTGATGGCGAACTGGACGTTGGAGCCGCCGGTGTCGACGCCGATTTCGCGCAGGCAAGCCAGAGAGGCATCGCGCATCATCTGGTATTCGCGATCGGTAAGGGTTTGGGCGGGGGCAACGGTAATCGAGTCGCCGGTGTGGACACCCATGGGGTCGAAGTTTTCAATCGAGCAGACGATGATGGCGTTGTCGGCGAGATCGCGGATGACCTCCATCTCATACTCTTTCCAGCCGAGCATGCTCTCTTCAACGAGGACTTCGTGTACGGGGGAGAGGTCGAGGCCGCGTTCGAGGGTTTCGATGAGCTCTTCGGTGTTGTAGGCGATGCCGCCACCGGTGCCACCGAGGGTAAAGCTGGGCCGGAGGATGAGCGGGTAGCCGATGCGCTGGGCGAAGGCGAGGCCGTCTTCGATATTGGTGATCAGCATGGACTCGGGCAGGTCCAGCCCGATCTTCTTCATGGCGTCCTTGAAGAGGAGCCGGTCTTCGGCTTTCTTGATGCTCTCGACTTTGGCGCCGATGAGTTCAACGCCGTATTGTTCGAGGACACCGGCCTCGGCGAGCGCGATAGAGAGGTTGAGTCCGGTCTGGCCGCCGACGGTGGATAGCAGGGCGTCGGGCCGCTCCTTGCGGATCACTTCTGTCGCAAATTCGACCGTGAGGGGCTCGACGTAGGTGCAGTCGGCCAGATCCGGGTCGGTCATGATGGTGGCGGGATTGGAGTTGATCAAAACCACCTGGTAGCCGTCAGCTCGCAGGGCTTTGCAGGCCTGGGTGCCGGAATAATCGAACTCGCAGGCCTGGCCGATGACAATCGGGCCGGAGCCAACGATCATGATTTTCTTAAGATCGTCTCTGCGGGGCATGGGCTACTTGCTCCCCTTCCACTCGTCCATGAGTTGAACGAAATCATCAAAGAGATACTGCGAGTCGTGGGGGCCGGGGGCAGCCTCAGGATGGTATTGGACGCAGAAGAGCGGCAGGTTCCGGTGACGGAGGCCTTCGAGAGTGTTGTCGTTCAAGTTGATGTGAGTGAGATCGATTTCGTTCTGATTGAGGGAATCGGGGTCGACGGCGAAGCCATGATTCTGGGCGGTGATTTCGACCTTGTTGGTGCGGCGGTTGAGGACAGGGTGGTTGCCGCCACGGTGGCCAAACTTGAGTTTGTAAGTCTTGCCGCCGAGCGCGAGGCCCAGGATCTGGTGACCGAGGCAAATGCCGAAGATGGGCGTGCGGCCCATGAGCTTGCGAACCTGAGCGGCCTGGTAAGCGAGAGGTTCGGGGTCCCCGGGGCCATTGGAGAGGAAAATGCCATCCGGGTTGAGGGCCAATACATCCTCGGCGCTGGTGCCTGCGGGCACGACCGTGAGATCACAGCCGGCGTGGGCAAGACGGCGGAGGATGTTGCGCTTCATGCCGAAATCAAAGGCCACCACTTTGTGGCGAATGGGTGTGGCCGGGCTCAGGACCTGGGAGCAGGAGACAGGACTGACAATCTCGCTCCAGTTGTAGGATGACTGAGTCGATACGCGGGTGGCGAGATCGAGGCCCGCCATGGAGGGATGATTGCGGGCGCGCTCGATGAGGACTTTGGGGTCCAATTCGGTTGAAGAGATCGCGCCACGGAGGACGCCGCCCATGCGCAACTTGCGGACGAGGGTTCGGGTGTCTATACCAGTAACAGCGGGAATGCCATGCTCGGCGAGAAAAGCGCTCGCGTCGGCATCGCTACGCCAATTGCTGGCAAGCGGAGAATACTCGCGGACGATCAAACCTTCGATATAAGGGCGGCCGGCTTCGTTGTCGGCTTCATTGGTGCCATAGTTGCCAATTTGCGGGTTGGTCAAAATAACGATCTGACCCGCATAGGATGGATCTGTGAAAATTTCCTGATAGCCGGTGAGGGACGTATTGAATACGACTTCACCCGCTTTGTCTACGGGCGCACCAAAGGCTTGGCCCTCGAAGACCGAACCGTCTTCCAGGGCGAGCAAGGCAGAGTTCAACCTTGGGTTCTCCTTTAAGGGGGGATTTATCTTAATTTAACATGACCGCGCGCGATTGCTAAACTTGACTTTATCGCTATGTCAGCGTCGGCTCAAATTTTGCTCCAGGCTCACACGCAAGTTGTCCGTTTCGAGGCCATTCCTCTGGATGCGGGTGCGGTACTGAGCCCTGTTGACGTGGCGTATCAAACCTATGGTGTTTTGAATGAAGATCGCAGCAATGCCATTCTGATTTGCCATGCGTTTACGGGCGATGCCCACGCCGCAGGCTTTTCCGAAGAAGATGGCCAGTTGGGGTGGTGGGACAACATGGTGGGGCCGGGCAAGGCCATGGACACGAACAAGTTTTTCGTAATTTGTTCGAATGTGCTGGGCGGATGCCGCGGTACGACCGGGCCCGCAACGATCGACCCGCGGACGGGTGAGCCGTACGGCATGAGCTTTCCCATGATCACGGTTGGGGACATGGTGCGGCTGCAGAAGATGCTGGTGGACCATCTGGGTATTTCCAAACTGCTGGCGGTGGTGGGCGGGTCCATGGGCGGGATGCAGGCGCTGGAATGGGCGGTGGCCTATCCGGACAGCGTGGCCTCGTGCATGGCAATTGCGACGACAGCGCGGCACGGGGCGCAGCAGATCGCTTTCAACGAGGTGGGCCGCCAGGCAATCATGGCGGACCCGGACTTTTACGGCGGCAACTACTATCACTACGGAACCAAGCCGGCACGCGGACTCTCCGTGGCGCGCATGGTGGGTCACATCACCTATATGAGTGATGACTCGATGCGGCACAAGTTTGGGCGGCGCTTGCGGGAGAAGGACAGCTTCTCTTTTGATTTTTCGGCCGAGTTTGAGGTGGAAAGCTATCTGCGCTACCGCGGCAGCCGTTTTGTCGACCGCTTTGACGCCAACTCATATCTCTACATTACGAAGGCAATGGACTACTTTGATCTGGCGGCGCATCATGCCACTTTGCCGGCGGCGCTGCACCAGGCCAAGGCCCGTTTTCTGGTAATCAGCTTTACGTCTGACTGGCTTTATCCGAGCTATCAGTCCCTTGAAATTGTCAGCTCGCTTCGATCCCGGAACAAAGATGTGGCCTATGTACAACTGGAGTCCCAGTATGGCCATGATGCGTTTTTGCTGGAAGTGGAAGAACAGTCGAGTGTAGTTTCGGGGTTTCTGGACACGACGATGCGGATGGAGCGGCGGGAGCCGCGATCCAGCGCAACGGATCAGGATCTGTTTGGCCGCAAAGATTTTGCTGTGATCGCGAACTGGATTGAGCGCGATAGCAGGGTGCTGGATCTGGGTTGCGGGGACGGCGCGATGGTAGCGTGGCTCGGGCAAAACAAGGGCTGTGATGCGCGGGGGGTGGAGATTGACCGGGACCTGGTGCGACGGGCCATTGCGCGCGGAGCCTCTGCTTATCAGGGCGATATCGAAAGCGGTCTGAAGGATTACGAGGACAAGGCGTTCGACTACGTAATTCTTTCGCAAACATTGCAGCAAGCGCGACAGCCGCTCGATTTGTTGCGGGAGATTTTACGAGTGGGACGGCATGTGATTGTTGGCTTTCCGAACTTCAGCCATTGGTCCGTTCGCTGGTCGCATCTGATTAGTGGCCGCTCGCCGCAGAATGAGTTGTTTCCGTATGACTGGTATGAGTCTCCCAACATTCATTTCGTGGCGGTAAAGGATTTCGAGATGCTGGCCAAGCGGGAAGGCTGGACGATCGAGAAACGGGCTTTTCTGTCCGGCAACAGTGAAGTCACCTTTGCTCCGAATCTCACGGCGGAAGTGGCTGTGTATCTGCTGCGGGCTTAGGCTGCTATTTCAAGCGGCGGCGGAAAAACAAGTCGAGACCGAAGATGCCGTTTTCGTCGCGGACCGCAACAACGCTCCAGGTTCTTGAGATGTCCCAATCGATGCGGACAATTTGTTGCTGCGTGCGGTTGAGATTGGTGATGTAAGTGAGAGTGACGTCACGGCTGACTTGCTGTTCAAGGGTGAGGCGGGCCTGGGGGACGTTGTCGATGCCGGTCAACTGCGGGTCGAGCCGGACGCGGGAGATGCCGAAGAAGCGTTGAAGGCGGCCATTGATGCCTGCGGTAACGGCAGCGCCAACGAGGACGCTGGAGTCATTTCCAAACATTCCCTGGGTCTGTCCGACAGGGCCTTGCGCTACGGGGCTCATGGAGCCGGGATTGCGGCCTACGGTCAAGAGGGCCAGAATCTCCTGGGATTGGAGCGGCGGGTCACTGCGATACGTCATATTCAGCTTGCTGGCGGGCCCGGAGAAGTTCATGGCGATCACGACACCGCGGACGCGTGTTTCCAGGTCGAGACCGATGATGGGTTCGATTCGCAAGGGATTGTTGAAGTTCACCTCGCCCCGGCTGATCTGGTAGCGGGAACCGAAGAAGTCAATTTCGCCCTGGGTGACAGCAATGCGACCGAGCAGGACCGGCCGTTGGGGCGTACCGCGGAGCCGCAGTGCGACTTCGCCTTTGACATCACGGGTGAAGCCGGTGGAGAGTTCAAAGTTCTGGGCGGCGTCGAGCCGTACGTCGAACTGGAGATTGCGTAAGAACTCGTTCTGGATGGGGGTAGCGTCGGTGACCCCGGAGGTGCTGCTGAGAAGTTGACCGGTGTCGATTTGGCCGATGGTGCTGCGCTGGATGGACACGGTACCCGTAAGGATGCTCTGGGCGGTGGTGCCAGTGAGGGCAAGGGTGGCATTGGCGCTGGTGGAGATGCCTTCGGGATAGCGAAGCCGGACTTTGTTGGCTTGAGCCTGGAGCCGGTAGCTGAGCAGGCGGCCAAAGCCGATGAAGCCGGACAACTGGATATCGCCACCGCCGGCTTGGGCCGTCAGGTTTTCAATCGCCGCCCGATTCTTGTCGAACAGGAGGGTGCCGTTGACTTTGTCGAGTCCGGTGACAACGTCACGCAAATAGAAGGAAGCGTTTTGAAAAGAGAGGATGCCATTGATCTGTGGATCTGTGGCCTGGCCCTGGATTGTGGCATCGAGCGCGGCAGATCCAGCGGCAAGCAAGTCTGGCCGTAGCGTGGACAAAACCGCGAGATTGATGGTTCCTTTGGCCTGGCCATCGAGCAGCCCCGAATCCGTTTTGTAGGCGATGGAAGTGATGAAGTTGGTGTCTTTAGCGATGAAGCGAACGTCGCGGGCTGCGATTAGGCCGCGACGAAGCTCGACAATGATGGGCAGCTCATTGCGCAAGACAACATCCGCGACGGTGGGCATGGTTTCCTGGACATATTCTTTGTTGGGGGCCAACTGGAGTTGAGGAATGGTGAGCCGGCCATCCCAGGTGTCGGGATCAAGGAGCGGGCCCTTCACAAAAAGACTGGCCTCTGCGCCGCCTTCATAAGGAAGTGGGCTCGGCAGAGGTTCTTCGCTCAGGAGTTGGGCGAGGGTAGGGAAGTCGAGCTTGGGGAGCTGGAGCCTGAGTTCGGTTGCCAGATTGCCGTTCAACTGAATCGTCGCATCGCCTTTGAGCGGCTGCTGGCGGATATTGCCGGTAGCCGTGAGCGCGGCGCGCTGCCCGGTGGTGCGGGCGGTGAAGTCAATCTGTCCGACGGGACGACCGAAGCGAGTGATGTTGTCGAGCGACAGCTTGCCATCGAAACGGGAAAGTGAAATGCCTTTTGGCGTCCAGTTGAATTCGACCTGGCTGTCGGTGGTGACGTTGCCATTGAGGTTGATGCGCTGCTGGCGATAAGGTGCCAGCGACATGAGCGGCAGGGCGTTGATCTTGACGAGGGCATTGCCGGTACCGGTATTCCAGTCGCCCTGACTGGACTTAAGATTGAGAACGCCGTTGATGTTCTGCCCGCCAAGGCTGGCGTCCCACTCGACAACACTCAACTGAAGGCGGGAGGCGGTGAAGACCCCGGTGAGCTGGTCAAGGCGAATGTCGTTTCGCGAGACTTTCGTAGCTGTCAGGCGGCCGTCGGCCAGGGGTTCATCTATTGCGCCGCGCAGCGCGAGAGTAATTTCTGCGCTGCCGCTGAGTCCTTCGACAGCACGAAGCGTGGCAAGATCCCGGATGCTGACCGTTAGCCGTCCGCTGAGAATGCTGGAGGGCACGAGACGGCCAGCTTCCAGCGCGGCTTTGGCGTTGCCGCGCACGACGCTTCCCATGCTGAGCAAATCAATATCGTCCAGGGTCAAGAGGTCCGCGTCGTAGCTGGCACGCGCCTTGACCCGGTCCAGCTTGAAACTTTCGATGACGAGATCTTCGGCCGCGATGGTGCCCACGAAGCGCGGTTGTTTCAGGGAACCGAGCAGATCGCCGCGAAGCTCAAAAATCCCATCTTGAACACCAGCCGGAAGATTGCCGACTTCAAGGCCCGCCAAGTGGGCCAGCGGCAAAATTTCGTTGATGCGGGTCGAGCGGAAATCGAGGTTCAGGCCACGAGCCAAGTCCCCGGTGAAAGAGACGCGGCTGCGAGGAAGGGCCAGGAAGCTGTTTCTGGCAAGGAGTCGATTGCCGGCTTCCTCGTAGGTCAGTGCAAGAAGGCCTTCCACCGGGGCGGGACCTGTGCTTCCGCGTACGACGAGATCGGTCGTGATCACGATGGGCGAATTTCCACCCTGCGCCTCGAGAGGACCCTCGATGATGCCGGTCCAGGGAAGATTGGACAGACTGAGTTGCGACAGGACTTGGGCGATGTGGACTCCGGAGAGTTCGGAATCCAGCCGCCAGCCGGTTTGCTGGTCCACTAGCAAGACACCACCAAGCTGGCCGCCAAAGGCATTGACCACAAGATCACTGAGTGTGGCGCGGGAAGGGAGCAGGTCCAGTTGGGCGGTAGCGGAAAATGGCCCAAGGCGGGTGGAAGCATCCCGATAGCGCAGGCCTCTGGCATTGGCCAGGCCATGCAGTTCCATGCCGCGATCGAGTTCAAAGAGAAGTTTGCCCCGGAAGCCCACGGAGCCGGTGGGTTCAAGCGGTAAGCCGAAGAAGGGCAGCAACTGCTGAACGGCAAGGTCTCCTTCCAGGTCGAGGTCAGCTCGAAAGGGTTGCTCGGCGTTGTTGAAGTGCCGGACGTCGCCACTGGCGTTGAGGGCGAAGCCGTCGGTTGAAATGAGACTGGCGCTGACGATTTCCAAATGATCGGCGGCTGTGCGGACTGTTGTATTGAATTGCCCGGCCAGGGGTGGCTGGTTGGCATACCGGACTTCGAGCCGGTCTGATTGGAGACTTCCTTCATAATTGCGGGAAGCCGGAAGGTAGCTGGCCCGTAAATTGACCTTCTCTCCAACCAATGCGAAGGGGATGCGACGGTTGTCCCAAGTGAACTCGCCATCGGAGACTTCCAGTTGGCCAAGCCGAAGTTCGCCCGGGGAGCTCGAAGCGGAACTGGACAGGCGCGGGAGGTTGGTGGTTCCGTCGGGGTAGGTCAGGATGTGAATTCTGGGCTGCGTCAGTGAAAGCCAACGGAGGTCGATGCGGTCCAGCCGCAAAAGGGGAATCCCTGCGGCAAGTTGGAGTTGCTTCACGGAGAGAAGGGCCGGACCGTTGACAGGTTCGCTGCCGCGCAATTTCAACTGGCCGAGGTAGACCTGACCTCTTAGCCAGTCGATGCGGAGGTTGCCGACAGAGAGCTGCAGCCCGAGTTCCTGTTGGACAATTTGGGTTGCACGGGTCAGCGCATATCGCTCGATGATTCCTGAATTGAGGAACCAGACCAGCCCAAAGACCAGCATAACTGCCACGAAGAGAGCGATTCGAGTGCGACGTTTCATGATTTGGGCTCCGCAAACACAGATTCGATCCAGCGCACTTTTGTGGCGGACTCGGTTTGGGTGAGCCAGCGATCGAGCAGATTGTCGATGCGTTGCTGCGTCAATAGCTCCAGGATTTCGGTTCGGGCAAGTTCGTAGCTTTTGCGGGAGCGGTCGGCGTAATCGTATTGATAGAAGTCGCGCATTTCCTCTTCGGAAATCTGGACGCCGGGGCGGAAGCGGAACTCAATGAAACTGAGAATTGCAAGCTGCCATTTGAGTGAATCGCGCAGATCAGACTCCGTGATCTGGTAGCGCTGGAGGGCATTCTGAAAGGCGGAGTCGTCATTGGAAAAGCGTTGGTCCCGGATTGCCTTGAGTGCCGTTTCCACTTGAGCTTCCTCTGGCAAGGGGTAGCGGTTGTTTTGCATTTCCAGCCGGATTAAAGCCAACTCAATCAACTTCTGGGCGGCGCGGCGTTTTTCATGAGCGTTCACCAGAACAGGTTCTTCATTGAGCATCGCAGCGGTTCGCAGGTGGAGGAGGACCTGTTGTTCCGTGATGATTTCCGTGCCGACGGTGAGGGCGAGCCGGTCTACCAATTCCGCGCCAAGCAGGAGGAATGGGATGAAGAGGAGTGCAATCATCAGAATGCCTGCCCTAGGGAAATGTGAAATTGAAAGCGGTTGACGCGCAGTTGGGCAGCACGACCACGGCCGAAGATCAAGTCTTCCCGGCTGCCCTCAAAGCCATTGAAGCGGGGTGAGTTGGGGGTGAAGGCCAAGTCAACGCGGACCGGGCCGATGGGCGTGCGGTAGCGGATGCCGAAGCCGATGGAGTGGACCATGTAGTCGAAGTCCGTGAGGCCTTCCTGACGCCAGTCGAGGCGAATCCGCTTGAAGTCAGAATAGACATTGCCCGCATCGTGAAAGACGACGCCTCCAAGGTTGTCGCCGATCAGCGGAAAGCGCAGTTCAAGGTTGTTGACGAGGAGAGCTTTGCCGCCTACGGGGAAGCCGGTAATCAAGTCTCTCGGCCCGGCCTGGTTTTCGGGAAAGCCGCGGTGGGAATAAGCACCGCCGCCAAAGAAGCGTTCCGGAAGGGGGACGTCGGTTTGAGAGTTCAGTCCGGCGGCGCGGTAGGGAGCAATGATGCCGAAATTGATGCTGCGGGCAAAGACCATTTCTTTGCCCACCTTGTAATAGGTGGAGTTGCGGGTCAACAGGCGAATGAAGTTGGTAGAGGAAGCCAGGGCGCTGCTGGCAAGTGCAAGGTCGACCGTGGTGTAGCGGCCGCGGCGGGCATCGACGGGATCATCACGGCGATCCTGAATAAAAGTAGAGGAGATGCTGCCGACGCGAACGGGTTGGGCGAGGAGAGGGATGAGAGCCGGGTCGACCTTGATCGTATTTTCGTCGGTGGTGACGCGGCGGTACGTAAAGCGATACTGCATTGAGTTGGCCAGGTTGAAGCGTTGGGCCAACTGCAAGCTGCCTTCAAGCCGCTTGGAGTTGAAAGTGCGGACGTTGCGGGCGTCGTCGTAAAGAATGGTGTTGGTGAGGCTGAAGCGATTGCTGTCGCGGAACTGGGGAGCAAGGTAGCTGAGCAGGACCCGTTGCTGGATATTGGAGATCCGGGTTTGCGCGCCCACGGTATGGCCGAGGCCGAGGAAGTTGGTGCGGTTTACGCCCAGGCTGATGCGGGGAGAAAATCCGGCACCGCCAGCCGGAGAGTCAAAGCTGGTGATGCCGCCGCCGATGCGGGCGATTTCCGCTCCCAACCCGCCATTGAAGCTGTACTTGGAGGCTTCTTCGAGATTGAAGAGCAGGATCTTTGAAACTTCGTCGCCTTCCGGATTTTGCGGGGCCGTGTCGACGCGGGCGAAGATGCCGAGGTCATAGAGACGGCGCTGGGAGGCATAAACTTCGGTGTTATTGAGGGGGGCACCCGGGACCAGCGTGATGCGCTTGTCGACCAACAACGGGTTGGTCTTTTCGAGGCCAGTGACAATGACCTCGCGGACGAAATGCTGCTTGCCGGCGATTACTTTATAGATAACAATCACCTGCTCGGATTGTTCCCCTTTTTCCACATTGATTTCGATCGTGGCTTCTGAGTAGCCGGACTGGTAGAGGAGGTTCAATATCCGGTCGCGGTCGGAATTGAGAGTGAGCAGGGAATAAGGCTGTCCGGGCGCAGCGCTGATGATGTCGTCAAGAACTGCCTGGTCTTCTGGATTGACGCCCACCCAGCGAAGAACCTCAATCCGGGTTTGGGGACCTTCCTCCACGGTAATGTTGATGGATACCAGATTCTCCTGGTTGCGATACTGGCGGCTTACTTCCGTGGTGACTTTGGCCGCGAGGAATCCATTGGAGCGGTAAAGTTGCTCGATGGCGGAGGCATCTTCGGCGAGGAGTTCGTCGCTATAGCGGCCTTTGCGGTAACGCAGGAGGGTGGCCGGGCGGACGGCCATCCGCTCCAGGAGAGTATCGTCGTCGAAGTATTGATTGCCGGTGAGGTGGAGGGCAGCAACCTTGAAGCGCTGGCCCCGTTCCACGTTGAAATCGACGAAAGTATCCTTGTTGGGGTCGATGTCCTCGACGGCGAGGCTATCCTGCTCCACTTGATGAGTCACCTTGGCGTCGAAGTAGCCAAGGCTATGGAGATAGGCGGCAATTTTGCGATTGCCCTCCATGAGCAGATCTTTGTCGACACTTTGCTCTTCGTAGATGGGGACCAGTCTGCGGAGGGTCTTTTCGTTCAGTTTGGCGCCGAAGGAGCGTACTTCAACGCGAGGTCCGGCATCGATACGAAGGTTTGGGATTGCGATGCGATTCTCATTTTGATATTCGAGGCGTTCGAGCTGGGCTTTGGCCATCAGAAATTCCTTCTTGCGATAAGCCTGCAGGATGCCTCTCAGTCCGCTTTGAATGCGTTGCTCGCTGATGTATCGCCAGCGGGGCGGAAACCAGAATTGCCGCCAGTTGGCGGATCGGGTCAAGCGGGATTCTTCAAGCGGTTGGAGCTTTCCCCGGAAGACGGGAGGGCCGAAGCGGGCACGAGTACCGGGTTCGATAAAGAAGCGAATCGCTACCTGATTGTGGGGACGATCGCGGGAAAGTTCGTAACGAACCTTCGACTCGTAGTAGCCTTCGAGGCGGAGTTCGGATTCGACAGATTCAAGAGACTGGTTGAGTTGTCCAGTCTCAAAAAGCGTTCCAAGGGGGAGTTGCGCGGCATTGATGAGCCCGCCTTTGGCGAGCGAACCGGGAGCGCCCACGACGTCAACATTTCCAATAAACTCATTGATTTCAGTGACGAAGGTGAGTGTTGACTGGGTTGCCGGACCTTCTCTTTCCACCCGGATATTGGAGTAGCGGCCCGTGCGGTAAAGGGCGCCCATTGCCTCGCGGATGCGGATTCCGTCAAAGCTTTCGCCCGGGCGCAAGGGTAGCAGTGCCCGCAGTTCTGCCTCGGGAATCGGTTGGGATTCCGGGGAGAATCGAATGGCCGCAATGGTACCGTCCGCGCCAGCTTGTGCGAAGGCGGCAACTGCCACGAGAAGATAGAGGAGTTCCCGCTGCTTGGCCAATAACACCTTAGTCGATCTTAGCAATCGCAAGAAATTGTGATTGTTAACATGGGCATAGTGTTGCAGCCGGATCGTTATTCGCGCCAGATTCGTTTTGCGCCTTTTGGGGAAGAGGGGCAGCAACGGCTGATGGCGGCGCGGGTTGCGATTGTGGGAATTGGAGCGCTTGGCACCTTTCATGCCGGGGCCCTGGCGCGAGCGGGTGTAGGACATTTGAGACTGATTGACCGCGATGTGGTGGAGTGGTCCAATCTGCAACGTCAATGGTTGTTTGACGAGGCTGATGCAATCGAACAAAATCCGAAAGCGACGGCTGCGGCAGATAAAATCAGAAGCATCAATTCCGGGGTTGCCGTGGAAGTGCTGAATGCGGACCTGGATGCTCGCAATGTCGAAGACCTGCTCGAAGACGTGGACTTGATCCTGGATGCGACTGACAATTTTGAAACCCGCTTTCTGGTAAACGATTTTGCGGTGGAGCGGGGGATTCCCTGGATCTATGGCGCGGCGGTGGGTAGCTATGGGTTGGCGTTTCCGGTTTTGCCTGGCAGCGGGCCCTGTCTGCGGTGTGTTTATCCTGCTCCGCCCTCGGGAAGCCAGCCAACTTGTGAAACGGCAGGGGTGTTGAACGGAATCACGAGTCTGGTGGCGGCGTGGCAGGTGAGTTTAGCCACGAAGCTGCTGGCGGGCGGAGCCAGTCAGGTAAAGCCGCTGCTGACTCACTTTGACTGCTGGGACCTGGAGACAAGGCAAGTGCGGATTACAGTGGACCCGGAATGCCGCTGTTGTCAGAAGCGTCATTTTGAGTATCTGGACGGCCGGGCGAGGGCCCCAATCAGCTTGTGCGGGCGGAATGCGGTACAGATCCACGAACGGCACGCGAAGCTGGATCTGGTTGAGTTAGAACGGCAGCTCAGCGGGCTGGGCACGGTGCGGCGGAATGAATTTGCCCTGCGCTTTGTGCCGGAAGCCCCGATTGAGATGACGATTTTCCCGGATGGCCGGGCCATCATCAAGGGCACACAGGACGTTGGTCTGGCCCGGAGTCTTTATTCCCGCTACCTTGGGAGATAGCGGTTCTCAGGCAACAAAGAGAGCCAACTAAGGTAGACTCCGGCGCTGAAAATGGACGGAGAATCTCTACAATCAGGCTTGGACCATGCAACCTAAAGTGATTGCGAACAAGCCCCAATACTCTGAAGCCGAGGCCGCCCGGGAGTTGGGAGTCAGTATCGAGGAATTGCGGACGTTGATCCGGCGGCACATTGTGCATGATGATTCCGACGCCGACAATGTGCCCATGACGTCGTTCCAGCCCTCTGATCTGCTTGTTTTGCGGTTGCTGGCGAGGAAGAGTCTTTCCGGTGTGTCCTAAGCGGCATACAATCGTAGGACCATGGCAAATCTTGGATTTCTCGGTCTGGGCATCATGGGCTACCCCATGGCCCGCAACCTGCTGGACGCAGGGCATAAAGTAGCACTCTGGTCGCACTCGCATGAGAAGGCGGAGAAGCTGGCAGCGGAAAAGGGCGGTACCGCGTGCGCGACTCCGGCGGAAGTTGCCGCTCAGTCAGACTGCATTTTCTATTGTGTCGGTGACACGGCGATGAGCGCGGAACTTTGTTATCAATTGCTGGAAGGGGCCAAGCCGGGTTCGGTGATTGTGGATGCCTCTACCGTCTCTCCTTCTGCCTCGCGGAAGCTGAGCGCTGCTTGTGCGGCCAAAGGCGTTCATTTTCTGGATGCGCCGTGCACGGGTTCGCGGCCAGGGGCGGAGTCTGGCAATTTGACCTTCATGATTGGCGGCGACGCGGAAGTATATGAGCGGGTAAAGCCGTTTTTTGAGCCCATGGGCAAGCGGCTCTACTACTGTGGTGGACCGGGTCTTGGCCTGCATGCCAAGCTTACGCAGAATCTGGTGCTGTCCAACCTGCTGAATGCCTTCAACGAAGGGCTGGTTCTTTCCACCAAAGCGGGAGTGGACCCGGAGTTGATGCTGGACATTCTGGACAACTCGGCGGCCAAGTCCGGATTGATATCCTTTAAGGCGCCCTACGTTTTCAAGCGGGATTTTTCCACAAACTTCTCCGTGAAATGGATGCACAAGGACATCGGGCTGATGTTGGAGTCGTCTGCAGAGCTGGAAGTGCCGCTTCCGCTCACTTCTCTGACCCGGCAAATGTTCCAGGCAGCGATCGCAACGGGGCACGCTGAAGAGGATATCTGCTCTACAATCAAGGTCTTAGAAGGATTGGCCGGGGTCGAAGTCAAAGCCAAAGAAAAGTAAAGATTTCTTCATCTATTATTTCTTGTAGAAAACTCTTGCAATTCCAAAAAGAGTATTCTAGTATTGGAATTAAGCCGGGGAGCCCTTAACTCCCACCAAAGCGAGACTAACCTCAGAAAGACCCCTGAAGCAACTTTGGCTCCCCGGCGCCCTTTGGGTCTCCTCCTTCCCTCTCCTCCTCTTCCAACTGTATTCTGAACATAGATGAACCGTGTCCGAATGGATAAATGGCTCTGGGCCGCGCGCTTTTTCAAGACGCGGGCGCTAGCTGGAAAGTCCTGCGAAATGGGGCGCGTGGAGTGCAATGGCATTACCGCGAAGGCGTCGCGTGAGGTCAAGCCCGGGGACCTGCTGAAAGTAAGGGTGGAAGAGCACGAGTTTGAACTGGAAGTGATCCTGGCCTCGGATATGCGGGGTTCCGCTGCGGTGGCCCAGACGATGTATCTGGAGACAGAAGCCAGTCGGGAGCGGCGGGAAAAGGCAGCGGCGGCGCGGAAAGCCTTGAAGGAAATGGATGCCTGGGCGGATCCGGGACGGCCAACCAAGCGGGACCGGCGGGAGATCAACCGGATGCGCGGGCGCTAGTTTGTCATCAGTCTGTGAATGCTGGCAGTTAAGATTGCATCTATGCGACTTGTTCTTTTGCTGATTCTTACCGCCAACCTTTGTGCCCAGCGGGTGATGGTGATTGGGGTGGACGGGTTGTCGACGACGGCGATGCAGAAGGCCGACCTGCCCAATTTGCAGGGGATGATGAGCAAGGGGGCCTACACATTGAAGGCCCGGGGTGTTTTGCCGACGGTGTCGAGTCCGAATTGGGGCAGCATCCTGATGGGGGCGGGTCCGCAGCAACATGGAATCACTTCGAATGACTGGAAGCCGGACAAGTTTGATATTGAGCCAGCGTGCAAAGGGCCGGAAGGAAAGTATCCCAACATCCTGGGGGTGCTCAAGGCGGCAAAGCCGAGTTTGCACCTGGCGGCGATTTATGACTGGGACGGCTTTGGACGGCTTTTCGACCGGGGTGCCGCAACGCATGCTGTACACGTCGAGAAAAGCGAGAAAACGACGGTGGCTGCGATTGAATATTGGAATTCCCAGAAGCCGGATTTCCTGTTTGTGCATCTCGATGACGTAGACCACGCCGGCCATGAGCATGGTTGGGATACGGAGCCTTATTTTGCCGAAGCGAAGCGAATTGATACGCTGATCGGCCAGTTGATTCGGGCAGCGGGCAACGCGTTGGTGATCGTGGTGTCTGACCACGGGGGAACGGGCAAAAAGCATGGGAGCAACAACACCAATGAAGTGCAGATTCCCATTCTGATGACGGGGCGGGGAGTGAAGGCAGGCGAGTGGCAAAGACTCGTGAACATTTACGACATCGCCCCCACCGTGACGGAAGCATTTGGAGTTGCGGGAAGCGAATGTTGGATTGGGAAGAGCCTGTTCTC
>CAZECF010000090.1:0-16894 GCA_964510335.1 uncultured Bryobacter sp.
GAAGCACAGCGGGGAGCGGAGGAATTGGGGGAATGAGGCTAAGTTGTTGATTCGGTGGGGGTGAGATTTTTGAAATTGCTTGTGAGTCGTTGGCCGGGTGGGCTGAGATCGAGGTAAGTGAGGTGGTCTGTCCCTTTGGGAATTTGGCGGGGAATGGGTGGCTAAGTTGTTGATTCTACGTTGGGGGGTAATGCTTGGGGGAGAGGGCAAGTCTATTCTAATCAGGGAGTTGCGAATGGGGCGGGGCCGTCACCTTGCCCATCACCTTGCCATATGCTTACTCCT
This sequence comes from uncultured Bryobacter sp., assembly GCA_964510335.1. Lineage (GTDB taxonomy): Bacteria > Acidobacteriota > Terriglobia > Bryobacterales > Bryobacteraceae > Bryobacter. The sequence goes on from CAZECF010000090.1 coordinate 286, forward strand.
TTGGGGCTTAGCGGACCCCGCTTAGCAGTCGAGTTACTCGAGTGGTGAATGGACAGTATTGTTACGGTCCGAATCAAATTTAAAAAATATTTTTGAAACTTAAAAAGTAAGTGATTTACCTTAGTGAATCTGATATAACACTCGACAGCAGGATTCGAGAGGGCCTCGTCCCTCAATCTCCTTTCGCCTCTTGCCTGAAAAGAAAGGAAAATTTCAGTGAGGAAACAATTTATTTTTGGAATTCTGTCGGGAGCTCTGATGCTCTTGACAACTTTGGGCTCTGCCGCCTTCGGACAAACAGCCGTCGTTTTGGACCCCTTCCAAGTCGGCAATGCTGGCACCGAGGCAGGTCAAATTAATGCTTGTGGCGATTACGCCTACAAGATTGATAACTGGGACGGAAACATGAGCGGAGCTTACCCTAGTGTTCCCGCCACTACGGATGGTGGGACTGCCGAGATCTTCAAACTTACGGCGACCGCCGAGCACCTCTATGACGTGCAAGGCATTATCCAAATCCTTGGAGGTGTCGATGGATTCAGTTGGTCTATCCAATCGCCTTACACTGTCTGCGCTGTCATCGTCAAAGGTGGTCCTGCCGCACAAGTCTATTATTACGACAATGCAACTACTGGGAGCGGCCTTGTCGCACCCATCAATCCCAATAATGGCACGCCTTACGGCGTCAGCCATGTCACATTTGTCTTCAGTAAGGTCAACACACCCAAGTGCTACGTCGGCGACACGGCCTGGTCCTACGGCCCGCGCTATATAAACCGAGGAAATTGGGCTACCTACACGCCCTACGTCGCGGGCAATGTCGTGACTATTTACGCAGGTCAAACTAAAGAGGCAGGTACGGCAACTTTCTCTGCTGCGGTAAATGGCGAAGTTATTATCACGATAGCCCTAAACTCAACCTTTCGGCTGCAGGAAGTTGCAGAAAATGTCAAGATTCAAGACTACGCCACTGCACCTTCAGGCAATCCAAGCCCGGGCGGATTTGCCTACAAGTCGACTCAGGTTGCAACGTCCTTCAGCGTCACGGTGCTTGCTAACAACTTTTACGGCATCCACCTCGACGTCGAATCGGAAACTCCTTGCCCGGTCCCAGTTGCGGACTAGGCTGGTTGCTATCTGCCTAGTCAAAAAAGTCTAGGAAAAAACTTGCTGAAGGGGAAATCCATCTCCCCTTCAGCAAGTTTGTATCTGCACTTCAAAGCCGGAATTTGAAAGTGGGAAGTTGACAGAAGAATCATTAACGAGGGGACAGACTGACGCGTCACAGGCGCAAATATGAGAAAAATGGCGACTTGGTCCCACTAGCGGGAAGAGATGCCAAGACAAGCCAGAATTGTCGCTCCCGGGATCGCGCACCATGTGACGCAACGAGGAACGAATCGACAGACAGTGTTTCTGAGTCAGGCCGACCGGAAGGTTTACCTGGATTTGTTGCGAGAAAACTGCAGGGAGGTGGGGGTGAGCATCTTGAGCTACTGCCTGATGCCAAACCATGTCCATGTCGTGGTTGTGCCGCACGAAGAATTGGCTTTAGCAGTGGTTTTTCGCAGAACGCATGGCCGGTATGCTCAATACTTCAATGCCCGGAAACAGCGGAGTGGGCACCTTTGGCAGAATCGATTCTATTCGTGCCCGGTGGAGCGGGCGCACCTTTGGAATGCCCTGGCATACGTAGAGAGGAACCCGGTTCGTGCGGGGTTGAGTGAGCGGGCTGAGGAATTTGAGTGGTCCAGTGCTGCCGCGCACCTGAGTGGCCAAGATCGGAGTCGAATGCTGGACCTGGAATTCTGGCAGGAAGCGGGAGGAGCGGAGTTCTGGGCTGATTTGCTGCGTCAGGACGAGGGAGAAGTGTTTCGGAAGAGTATGAGACGGGCAACGTATGCGGGGAAAGCGTTGGGATCAAAGGAGTTCCGGTTGGAGTTGATGCAGCAGAAGGTGGAAGGATTGGAGTATGGTCAGCGGATGGAGGTGGCGTAGTAGAGGGGATTTTCGGGAGAACGCGGTGTGACTAGTCAGGCTGACCCCTTTGGGAGACCCCTTTGGGAGACCCCTTTGGGACGACCTGGATTGGCGACGGGGGGAGATGGGAGTTTGGCAGAGTACGCAACTTTGGCGGAGTATCCAAGACCTGCGTTGCCGGTGCGCGTAAAGATCAGGGGCGGCACCAGGTTTTCTGGCCGAATTGATGCAAGTGTATTTGCGGGTTCCCGCATCCACTCCGGTGGTTCTGGATCCGGTAGCGGTTTTGTTGGGACGAAGCGGCGGCGGGCAGTTCGATTCGCGTTAGTTTGAAAGAATGGAGGCCGTCTTCACCGCCCGGGGCGTAACCAAGGTCTACGAGATGGGCGAGGTGACGGTGCATGCGCTGCGGGGCGTGAATCTGGAGCTTTACGCCAAGGAGATGATGGTTTTGCTGGGGCCGTCGGGGAGTGGGAAGTCCACGCTGTTGAATATTCTGGGGGGGCTGGACCGGGCCAGTGGCGGGTCGGTGATTTATCGCAATTTTGATTTGACGCAGGCCGGGGATCGCGAATTGACGCAGTACCGGCGGAAGCATGTCGGGTTTGTGTTTCAGTTTTACAATCTGATTCCAAGTTTGACGGCGCTTGAAAACGTGGCAGCCGTGACCGAGATTGCGGACAACCCGATGAAGCCGGCCGAGGCGCTGGAGATGGTGGGGCTGGCCGACCGGATGAACCACTTCCCTTCCCAGATGTCGGGTGGGCAGCAACAGCGGGTGGCGATTGCGCGGGCCATTGCCAAGCGGCCGAGCGTGCTGCTTTGTGATGAGCCGACGGGGGCACTGGATTCTGAAACCGGCATTGTGGTGCTGGAGGCGATCGATAAGGTGAACAAGGAGCTGGGCGCGGCGACGGCGGTGATTACGCACAATGCTGACATTGCGGGGATGGCGGACCGGGTGGTGCACATGAGCAATGGGGGCGTGTCGCAGGTGGAGTTGAATACGGCGCGGCGGAGCCCGCGGGAATTGCACTGGTAATGCTGTCCGCGCTGAACCGGAAGCTGTTTCGGGACCTGTGGGGAGTGCGGGGGCAGGTGATCGCCATCTCGTTTGTGCTGGCGGGTGGAATCGCAACTTATGTAATGGCGGCGGCAACGTTGTCGTCGTTGCAAAGCACGCAGGCGCGGATGTACCGGGAGTTTCGCTTTCCGGAATTGTTTGCCGGGTTGAAGCGTGCGCCGGCGAGTCTGGCTGGGCGGATAGCGGCTATTCCCGGGATTGCACTGGTGGAGACGCGGACGGTGGCGCCGGCCAATATTGAGCTGGCGGGGTATGGACAACCGGTGTCGGGGCAAGTGGTGGGATTGCCGCGCGGGGAAGGGTTGTTGAACCTGCTGCATTTGCATGCGGGCCGGATGCCGGAAGCGGGGCGGGACCGGGAGGCCCTGGTGAGCGATGGCTTTGCGAAGGCGCATGCGCTGAAGCCGGGCTTTGCGCTGGAGGTGACGATCAATGGGCGGAAGCAAAAGCTGACAGTGGTTGGGATTGCTTCCTCGCCCGAGTTTACTTACCAACTGGCACCGGGTTCGATCGTGCCGGACTTCAAGACTTATTGCATTTTGTGGATGAACGCGGCACCGCTGGAGGCATCGTTTCAGATGACGGGGGCGTTTAACCAGGTGGCGGCAACGCTGGAGCGCGAGGCAAGGGTGGAGGATGCAGTGCAGGCCGTGGATGCGGTGTTGCGAGTTTATGGAGGGCTGGGTGCACATGGGCGGAAGGAACAGATTTCGCATCGGTTTCTGACGGAGGAGTTCAAGCAACTGGAGATGATGGCGACGCTGTTTCCGGCGATCTTTCTTTCGGTGGCGGCGTTTTTGCTGAACGTGGTGGTGGGGCGATTGATGGCGACGCAGCGCGGCCAGATTGCGACGTTGAAGGCGTTTGGCTATTCGACCGGGGCCGTTACCTGGCACTTTCTGAAGTTCACGACGGTGATTGTGGTGATTGGCACGAGCTTGGGGATTTGGGCTGGCGCGATGATGGGCAGCGGCATGTCGAACCTGTACCAGGATGTGTACCGCTTCCCATATCTGGAGTTTGGCGTGGAGTGGAAAGTGATTGTCATTGCCTTTGGGGTGAGCGTGGGGGCGGCGGGGGGCGGGACCTTATACAGCGTGTTGAAGGCGGCGGGGGAGTCTCCCGCAGTGGCGATGCAGCCGGACAACCCGGGGACGTACCGTCCGAGTTTGTTTGAAACACGGTGGCTGACGCAGCCGACGCGGATGATTTTGCGGAATCTGGAGCGGCGTCCGGTGAAGTCGTTGATGTCGATTGCGGGGGTGGCGATGTCGACGGCGATTCTGGTGCTGGGGGGCTTCTGGGGGGACGCGGTGGATTATATGGTTTTTGCGCAATTGCGGCGGGCACAACTGGAGGATCTGGCGGTGACGTTTTTTGGGCCGGTGGCAGTGCGCGGTTTGCATTCGCTGGAAAGTTTGCCTGGGGTTACATATGCGGAACCGACGAGGAGTGTGGCGGCGCGATTCCGGTTTGAACAGCGGACTTATCGTACTGGTTTGCAGGGGCTGGAGCCAGAGGGGCAGTTGCGGCGTTTGCTGGACAGGCAGTTGGAGAGAGTGGAGTTGCCGCCCGAGGGGATCGTGTTGACGGATCATCTGGCGAAGATGCTGAAGATTCGGCCGGGACAGAAGTTGACGGTGGAGCTGCTTGAAGGGTCGCGAGCGGTACGGGAGATCACAGTGGCGGGCGTGGTGAGCGAATATATCGGCGTGGCGGCGTATATGCAGCGGGACGCGCTGAACCGGTTCTTGCGGGAGGGGGATGTGGCGACGGGGGCATTTCTGGCGGTGAATGCGGAAGAGATTGATGAAGTGAACCGGCGGCTGAAGGAGATTCCGGCGGTGGCGGGGGTGGCTGCAAGACTACAGGCATTGAAGAGCTTTTATGAAACGCTGGCGGCGCAGATGCTGACCTTTGCGTTGTTCAATATGGTTTTGGCCTCAACGATTGCAATCGGGGTGGTTTATAACACGGTGAGGATTGCATTGAGCGAGCGGGGGCGCGAATTGGCGAGCTTGCGGGTGTTGGGTTATACGCGAAGTGAGGTGGCTTATATTTTGCTCGGCGAATTGACGATTCTGGTATTTCTGGCGATTCCGATTGGGCTCCTGGCGGGCAGGGAGTTGGCCAAGGTAATGGTGGCTTCGGCGCAGACGGAGCTTTTCCGGATTCCGCTGGTGATCGAGCCATCGACCTACGCGCAAGCGGCCCTGGTGGTGGCGTTGTCCACGGTGGTTTCCGCGGCAATGGTGGGCTACAAGGTGAACCATCTGGATTTGGTGGAAGTGTTGAAGGCGAGGGAATAGCGATGAAGAGATGGCTATGGGTTATTGTTTTGGGCTCGCTGGCGGCGGCCGGAATCTACTGGGGGATGCGGCCGCAGCCCGTCGCCGTGGAGATGGCGAAGGTAGAGACGAAACCGTTGCGCGTGACGGTAGAGGAGGAAGGCAAGACGCGGCTGCGGAGCCGCTATGTTGTGATGGCGCCGGTGGCTGGGAATATGCCGCGGCTGAAGTGGAAGGAAGGGGACAGTGTGAAGGCGGGGGCGCTGGTGACGATGATTGAGGCACCGCGGCCGCTGGTGCTGGATGCCCGTACGCGGGAGCAGGGGGAAGCGAGAGTGCGGACGGCGGAAGCGGCGTTGCGGGCGGCGGAAAGCCGGGTGGCGGCGCAGCGGGAGCAGGTGCGACTGGCGAAGACGGATCTGGAATATTGGACGCTGCAACGGGGTCGAGAGGAGAAGCTGCACGGGAGCGGGGATTTGCCGGCGTCACGGTTGGACCGGACGGTAGCGGAAGTGCGGCGGGGAGAAGTGGCGGTGGCGGCGGCAGAGCGGAATGTGGCCGCGATGCTGGCCGATGTTGAAACGGCGAAGGCGGAAGTTGCGACGGCCAAGGCTTCGTTGCGGCAGGCCGGACCGAGTGCGGGAGGAGAGAGGATGTTGGTAAGTGCGCCGAGTGGCGGCAGGGTGATTAAGGTGTTGCGTGAGAGTGAGGGCGTGGTGCAGGCGGGCGAGGCGTTGCTTGAAATCGGGGATGCGCGGGCGATTGAAGTAGTGATTGAGGCGCTGTCGGCGGATGCAGTCAAGGTGTCACCGGGCATGAAGGTGCTGCTGGAGCGCTGGGGTGGTCCGGTGACGCTGGAGGCAAGAGTGAGAGTGGTGGAGCCGGGTGGCTATACGAAGGTGTCGGCGTTGGGAGTGGAGGAGCAGCGGGTGCGGGTGGTGGCGGATCTGGTGTCGCCGGCCGAGCAGTGGGCCGCGCTGGGCGACGGCTACCGGGTGGAGGCGGCCTTTGTGTTGTGGGAAGGAGAGAAGGTGTTGCAGGTGCCGTCGAATGCCATTTTCCGGGTGAATGGGAGCTGGGGAGTTTTTGTGGTGGAAGAGGGAATCGCGCGACGGCGGGAAGTGGAGACAGGGCATCGTTCCGGGCTGGCGGTGGAGATTGTAAAGGGGTTGAAAGAGGGGGACGTGGTGATCCTGCATCCGGATGAGACGGTGGAGGAAGGCAAGCTGGTGGCGGACGGCAAACCGTAAGGTCAGATTTACAGAGTGTTCATCAATCTTTACATCCATTGGCTTCGATCCTTTGAAATGATCTAGCCAGAGGTATTGAGATGAAATTGCGGATGGCTGGTTTGAGTTTGTTGTGTGGGGGAGCTGTCATGTGGGCGCAGCCGCAGCCCGTGACGCCGATTACGCCTTACCGGTATACGACGGAAGCGTTGCCGGCGCATTTCTCTTTTGACCCGCCGGGGCCGCAGGGTTCCGTGCTGGCAATCGATGCAACGCCGGCGGGCAATCCGGTGACGGATGCGGGTGCGTCGCTGGGGCGAGTCTTGTTTTATTTGCGTGGACTCAGCCGGAACGGGCAAGTGTCTTGCTCGTCGTGTCATGTGCAGGAACGAGGGTTTTCTGACCCGCGGCGATTGAGTGTGGGTTTTGAGGGTGGATTGACGGGGCGGCATTCGATGGGGATCAGCGATTCCCGCTGGAACCGGAGTGGCCGGACATTTTGGGATGAGCGGGCGGCAACACTGGAAGCGCAGGCGCTGGAGCCGATTCAGGATCCGGTGGAGATGGGATTGACGCTGGAGGAAATGGTAAGGCGGCTGAGCAGCATGGGGACCTTTACCGCGCTATTCCGGACGGCATTTGGGGATGAGACGGTAACGCCAGAGCGAGTGGCGCTCGCGATCGCCCAGTTTGAACGAAGCATATTGAGTACACGTAGCAAGTACGATCAGGGGCGGGCTTTGGTCAGCGATATGGCTGCGCCATTTCCAAACTTTACGGACGAGGAAAATCGCGGCAAGACGCTGTTCATGCTGCCGCGGGCACAGAGGGGTGCGGGCTGCCTTGGCTGTCATAGCGGCGAGCTGATGACGCACGATACGGCACCGCAGAACAATGGGCTGGATGCGGCTTCTGGAACCGATCTGGGGGCCTTTGCCGTGACGGGACTGGAGCGCCACCGGGGAGCTTTTCGTGCGCCCAGCTTGCGGAATGTGGCGGCGCGCGCACCTTATATGCATGACGGGCGCTTTGCGGATCTGACGGCGGTGGTGAATTTTTATAACAACGGCGTGCAGCCCCATCCGCAACTGGATCCGGCTTTGTTGATGCCGAATGGACAACCTATGCGGCTGGGCTTGAACCCGACAGACCGGCAGGCGTTGGTGAGGTTTCTGGAAACTTTGACGGATCATGATTTGCTGGAAGACCCGCGTTTTAGTAATCCATTTCTGGGGATTGTAACGGTGCCGGCTCCTTCCTTTCGTGGGGATCGCGTTGCGGCGGGTTCGCTGGCAACGGCGTTCTCGAATCAATTGCCTGAGCAGGTGCGGGCCTGGATCCGGGATGCGGCTGGAGTGGAGCGAGAGGCAAGCGTATTTTTCAGCACGGCGCAGCAGGTGAACCTGCTGGTGCCTGCGGAGAGTGCTCCAGGCTGGGCACGCATCCGGATTGAGGGAGATCGTGGAGCCATGCATCGCGGGACGCTGGAGATCGTGGATGTGCAACCGGCACTGTTCAGTGCGAATGGAGATGGCCGGGGTGCGCCAGCGGGATTTCTGGTGGAAAGGCTGGCGGATGGAACGGTGCGGCGAAGCCCCTTGTTTGTGGCGAGCGGGAGTACTTATCAGCCCGCGACGCTGCGCAGGCAGGCCGGAGTCGAGATGGTGCTGGAGCTTTATGGCAGCGGGTGGGGGAATCAGGCGCAGGCACTACAGGCGCGAATTGGCGGGGCTTCCGCTGAGGTTGTCTATGCCGGGAGGCAGGGAGAGTTTGCGGGACTGGACCAGGTGAATCTCAAGTTGCCGGCTGATCTTGCGCTCAGTGGCGATGTAGCGGTGGAGGTTCAGTGGATGAACCAAAGCAGCAATGCGCTGACGATTCGCATTGAGTGAGCGCCCGGGCATAGAATAGCGCCATGATCAGCCGGAGACAATTCGGGATGGTGGCGCTGGGCGCCGCCGGGAATGCGTTTGCCCAGCAGCGCGAAAAAGCGCGCAGCTTCAATCTGAAGATTACCGATTTGAAGACCTTCATCGTGAACCGGGGCGGGGAGAATTCCCCGAACTATGTTTATCTGAAGATCTATACGAATCAGGGATTGACGGGCCTGGGCGAAGGGAGTGTGACGAGTAAGGCGCTGACGATGGCGGCGGCGATTGAAGAACACAAGCGCTACCTGGTGGGGAAGGACCCGACTGACATCGAGATGCACTGGCAGGCGATGTTCCGCTGGCCGCGCTGGCGGGGCGGGCCGATTCTGAATTCCGCGATTAGCGCCGTGGAAATTGCGCTGTGGGATATTTTGGGGCAAGCGGTGGGGCAGCCGGTGTGGAAGCTGCTGGGCGGCAAGGCGCGGGACAAAGTGCAGATGTATGTTCATGCGGGTGGGAACTCGCCGGAGCAATATGCGAAGAATTGGCTCAAGGCCAAGGAGGAAGGCTGGACGGGGGCGAAGGCCGGCTTCATCACTACGGATGGCGATGTGATCGACCCGGTGAAGAGCGTGCGCGAGGGGATTGCGAATCTGAAGGCGGTACGGGAGGCGGTGGGCGAGGACTTCAAAATTTGCATCGACCTGCATGGCAAGGCGACACCGGTGATGGCGATGGATTTCTGCGAGCGGGCCGCGCCGTATCGACCTTACTTTGTGGAGGAGGCGACGCAGATTGAGGATCTGGAGGAGTTGGCGCAATTGCGGCGCAGTACTCGAATTCCGCTGGCGACGGGCGAGCGGTTGTTTACCAAATATGGGTTTGCTCCGATTTGCGAGCGGCGGCTGGTGGATTATGTTCAGCCGGATGTGGTGCATTGTGGAGGGATCGCGGAGATGAAGAAGATCGCGACGCTCGCTGAGGCGCATCGCATTGAGATTGCGCCGCACAATCCGCAGAGCGAAGTGAGTACGCTGGCCAGTTTGCATGTGGACTTTACGACACCCAACCTGGGGATTCAGGAAATTACGCACCGGGGCAATGAAAGCTACTGGCAGGATTTGTTTTACGGAGGCGGCGTGCGATATGAGAAAGGCTTTGCCTTGCCGCCGGAGCGGGTAGGGTTGGGCGTGGACCTGGATGAGAAGGTGGCAGCGCAGCGGCCCTACAAGCCGCACGTCCGGCAGCAGCTACGCTTTGTGGACGGCAGCATTGCCGACCATTAGCGCTTTACTTTGACGGGAACGGCGTAGAGCGAGGTGCGGGCGGTGATGAAGAGCATGCCGCCGCCGATTTCGACGTTGGCGCCGCCTTCGGGCAGCAGGATGCGGGCGATCCTTTTGCCGTCGGGGCCGAAGACCTGCGCGCCGTCGCCGGTGCTGGACCAGACATTGCCCTGCTTGTCGCAGCGGATACCGTCGGGGCCGCCCTTGTCGATGGTGGCGAACACTTCGCCGGGGGACGCGGACTTGCCGTCCGAGGACATGGCAAAGACACGGATGTGGCGGGGCTTGCCGGAGTCGGCGACGTAGAGGCGGGTTTCATCGGGAGAGAAGCAAAGGCCGTTGGGCTTGTCGAAGTCGCGGATTACGGCGGAGAGTTCCTTTGTTTTGGGGTCAAAGCGGTAGACGAAATTGCCGGGCTGGACTTTGGTGCGGCCACTGAGGCCGTAGTCGGGATCGGTAAACCAGATGGCGCCGCTGGAATGGACCACGACGTCGTTGGGGGAGTTGAGGTCTTTGCCCTGATGCTGCTCGACGAGGGTTTCGACTTTGCCATCGGGCAGCGTGCGGGAGACACGGTGGGAGAAGTGCTCGGCGGTGACGAGGTTGCCTTTGAGGTCGAGGGTGTTGCCGTTGGCATTGTTGCTGGGCTTGCGGAAGGTTTCGACGCCTTTTTCGCGGGTCCAGACTTTGAGTTCATTGGCGGGGATATCGCTGAAGATGAGTTTCTTTTCTTTGGCGATCCAGACGGGACCTTCGATAAACTGCATTCCTGTAGCGAGCTTTTCGACTTTCGCGTCTTTCGAGAAGAGGCGAGCGAAAGCTTTGGGGTCGGTAACTTCAAAGTCAGCAGCAAGTGTGGCTAACAGGGCCAGGGTGATGAACATGTCGAGAGCATGGTATCAGAGTGTGCTTTAAGTTAGAGCTAGCCTATGGGGAATCGGGCGAAGCTGGAGGCAAGAAATTAACAAAGCTTGCTTTGGGTCTTTAGCATCCTAACGGCTGGGAGGGCGGACGATGCTGCCAAAGTTAATTGTGATCAGGACTGTCGGAATATTTATCTGGCTCTGCGTGGAAGCGGAGGCAATCAGCACAGGGGCACCATCACGCCAAACGAGTGCACCCGGCGACAACCATTGCTTGCAGTGCCATGTCGGTACCCGGCTGGACAATTCACCGATGCTGGAAATCCGCGCAGAGCATGGGGGCTACTACCAGCCCGGAGTGCGTCAGCGGATTACGATCGAGTTGAAACAACCGATTGGCCGCGTTTTTGGGGTGCAGGTGACCACGCGAATGGCCAGCAATGCGCAGGTGGAGCGAGGGGGAGAGCTGCACCCGCTGGGAGAATCGATGTGGGTAGCCTGCGACAACGACCGGGAGCGTCCTGCGGGTGGTTGTCCGGCTGATGCCGCAGTGGAGTTTCTGAACCATTCGTTGCCTGCGTCAACGCCCCGGTTCAGTTTTGACTGGACGCCACCGCAAGAGGCAGAAAGGGGCGAGGTGATTCTATATGCGGCCTTGAATGAGATAACAGGCAGTGGAATCAATGGGGCGCGAGCGCACTTCCAGAGCTTGCGGCTACGAGCAGCTTCAACCGTGGCACCCCCGCAGTTGTTGACGGGAGGGGTGAACCAGGCGGGGGACTTCGGGGGAGGAGCAACGATATCCAGTGGAACGCCGATGGAAATTTACGGCGAGAATCTGGCATTGTCGACCAGAAGTTGGGGACAGGAGGACTTCCTGGGTGGAGAAGCGCCGCGACGACTAGCCGGAGTGGAGGTAAGAATCGGGGGGAAAGCCGCGTATGTCCAATTCGTTAGCCCGCGGCAAGTGAACGTGATCGTGCCGGATGGAGTTGGGATGGGGGCAAATGAGGTGGAGTTGCGGAATCCGGCTGGAGCGAGCAACCGCTTGGTGGTAGCTGTGGCTGGCCAAAGTCCGGGATTGCTGGCGCCCAATGCATTGCGGCTGGGGGGCAAGCAGTATGTCGCTGCTTTGCAGGGGGATGGTGAATTGGTTGGCTTGCCGAACCGGGTGGCTCGGGCTGGGGAATGGCTGTCGATTTTCGGGGTGGGATTTGGGTTAACTGAGCCTGAGGTAGCAGCAGGGGCCATTGCGCCGACAGGGGCCCGGCTGGCAGGAGTTTGGAGAGTCAGGGTAGGAAGCTTGTTAGCGGAAGTAAATTTTGGAGGTCGGGCGCCGGGCCTTGTGGGCTTGTACCAGATCAACTTGCGAGTTCCCACTTTGCCGCCGGGTGAATACCTGGTGCAAGTAGAAGTGAACGGACGGCAGACGCAAGAAGGGGTCTTGCTGGAGGTAGGTCAGTAAAGGGAAAAGGACTGGCCATGGAAGGCCAGTCCCTTTCGTAGTGCCTTGTTCGAGGAGTTAGCTTCCGACAACACCCCGGCCCCAAGCCTTGCGCACAAAAACAACGGCTGGGCGGGGAATACCGGAGCTCATGGGCCAACTGGTTCTTGGCTGCGCGAATGTTCCGCCTTCGCCTGGATGCTGAACGGCGAGGAAGAAGCTGGTGTTGTCAGGAGTAAATGTCGGGCCACAGGTTTCGGCTCCAATCGGGACGCTCATGAAGGGCAAAAGCGTGCCGCGATCGGGGCCTTCGGTCACACAGGCATAAATGGCATCCTGCCAACCCAAAGCCGCCTCCATGCCGTCGGTACCGATCCAGAGGTTGCCCTGGTTGTCAAAGGCAATGTTATCGGGAGCTCCGATGGGGGAGACCTTCTCTTTTGGCGCGCCGGCGAAATAGGTGCCATGGGCCGGATTCTCGGGATCACCACAAAGCATGAAGATGGACCAGGTGAAAGTGGTTGAAGTGTGATCGAGCCCGTTTTCCTTGAGTTCAATGATGTGACCAGAACGGTTGTTGGGCCTTGGATTGGCTGCATCGGTGCCGGGGTTGGAACCAACGCCACGGTTGCTGTTGTTCGTGCAAACGATGTAGAGCAAGCCGGTAACCGGATTGACTTCTACGTCTTCCGGGCGATCCATTCGCGTGGCACCGAGGGCGTCACAAGCCTGGCGGCAGCGGATGAGCACGTCGGCCTGATTGCGCCAGCCGTTGGCAACAGTAAGCGGGCCCATTCCATGGACAACAGGAAGCCAGGCCCCAGTGCCGTCGGCGTCAAAGCGGGCTGCGTAAAGAGTGCCGTTGTCGAGGAGATCCATGTTAGCGGCGCGGTTGTCGGGGTTGAAGGCGCCAGCGGAGACGAATTTATAGACGTAGTCGAATCGTTCGTCGTCGCCCGAGTACACAACAACCTGACCATTGCGGGCAACTGTGGTGGAGGCGTTTTCGTGTTTGGCGCGACCGAGGGCGGTGCGCTTTTTGGGCATGGAGTTGGGGTCGTAAGGATCAATTTCGACGACCCAGCCGAAGCGGTTGGCTTCGTTTGGTTCTTTCGCCTGGTCGAAGCGGTCATAGAACCGTTCCCACTGGCGGGCGCTGCCGCTGGTGGGAGTGCCGTAGCGGGCCATATTGTCGCGGTTGACGCCAGCGGGAATCTGGTTCCGGTTGCCAAAGTATTGATTGAAGTTTTCTTCGGCGGTGAGAAAGGTGCCCCAGGGAGTCTGGCCGCCAGCACAATTGTTGAGGGTTCCGCGGACGCGGGTGCCGGTACGGTCAGCAGTGGTTTGCATCAAGGGATCGCCGGCAGCGGGTCCGGTGATGAGCATTTCGGTTTCGCCGGTGATGCGGCGGTTGAAGCGGGAATTGGCAATATAGTGCCAGGTGCCGAAGAGCTCTTCGATTTCAATGACGGAAACGCCGTGGGCAGCAATTTCAGCATCCACGAAATCTTTAGTGGTGTTGGCACGCGACCAATTGGGGAACATCTGATTTGGGTCAGTGTATTCATGGTTGACACACATGAGACCGCGGCGGGAACTGTTGGACCTCCAATCCGGGAGGGGATGGTAGGTGATCATGTCGCAGTTGTAGCCAAATTGCATGGACTGCGCTGCCCCGTTTTGAGCCATGGGGTCGAAAGCGGGAGCGTTCTGAACGACAGGATCTCCCCATTTGGCGATCACACCGGCTTCATAGCCTTCGGGGAAATCGAGATAATCCTGATCCTTGCCCAACTTGATGGGCTTAAAGGTCAAACCTGTGGATTCTGCTGCGCTGGCAGTGGTGGAAGAGGCAGCAACAGCGGCGGCTCCAGTCAGAAGGGTGCGAATGAGGTCGCGACGCTTCATTCCACTTTCGACGACTTCTTTAAAATCGGGGGATAAGTTCACTCCGCGAACGGTTTCCGCGTTTTCTGCTTCTTTGTCGAGCCAAGGATAGCTCAGAGACTGATTGGGTTCTTTCAAGGTGCACCTCTTTGGAGAAGATGACTTAGAGCATACTTACTCGTGATGACTGAGAGCCTACAGTCAGGTGAATTTTCCGTGACAAATCTGGGGGAAGTGAAATGGTCTGAGGTTGGAAGGAGAGCTGGGCAGTTGGCTGCGGAACAGCCCGGTCGATCTGAGTGGCCTCACCCGGAGGACCATGCATGCTATTGTTTGCGTAGTTGTTAGTTCGTCATGCAAGCGGCGATGGAGTGCTGGAGTGAGAGGCGCAATCTTCTTGGGAGTCCTCTTCTGCCTGGTGGGCGTGGCAGCGGACAGGCCGCAGTACCGCATAGAAAGGCCGGTGAGCCGGCAGGACTGGCAGGCCTTAGTGGCAGAATTGAGCGCGGAGCAGTTAGAAATTTTGGAGAAGGTCAACCGGGTGGACCGGAAGAATTTCTGGCGGCTGCGGGAAGCGCGATTTCCGGAGGACTGGAGCCTGGATGAGTTGGCGCACTCGCCGTTGCCCAGGCAGCGGGAAATGGTTGAGGAAAGCCGCAAGATGCTGGTGATCGATCTGGACAGCCAGGTTTTTGGTGCTTATGAGGATGGGGAGTTGGTGCGGTGGGGACCAGTTAGCACCGGAAGCAGGAAATCGCCCACGCCGCCGGGCTTGTATCACCTGAACTGGCGGGCCAAGCGGCATGTAAGTACTTCGGACTCGCGCTGGATCTTGCACTGGTATTTCAATTTTGAGAACCGGGAGGGCCGGGCACTCCATGCTTATGAGATGCCGGGCTACCCGGCCAGCCATAGCTGCATCCGGCTATTGGACCGGGATGCGAAGTGGATTTATGACTGGGGCGAAGGTTGGGAGTTGAGCAAGAACGGGCGGGAGGTATTGAAGCAGGGTACGCCGTTGTTGATTGAAAGCTTAATGTAACCCTGGCGTGAGAAGCTGATGGGCATGACGCGTAGAGAAATGGGTCTGGCACTGGCTGGAGCGGCATTGGCGGTGGAGCCTTTGCGATTGATTGCGCACCGGGGCGGGATTGTGGATGAAGCGCATGCGGAGAACAGCAAGGGCTCGCTGGAGGCGGCGATCGCGGCGGGGTATTGGATGGTGGAGGTGGATGTGCGGGCCAGCCGGGACGGGGAACCGTTGTTGCAGCATGATGCGACGATGGAGCGTTTTTATGGCGTGAAGCAGCGCCCGGAAGATATGAGCTGGAAGGAATTGCAGGCGTTGAAGGGGGAGCCGGGGGGAGGGTCGCCCATCCACTTTGATGAGCTTTGTCAGATGTGCAAGGGGAAGATGCGGTTGATGCTGGACATCAAGAACAATTCGATGCCACCGGCATTTTATGAAGGCATGGCGCGCAGTATGGAGCGCAACGGTTTGCTGGAGAGCGGGTACATGTTGGGGGGCGAGCGTTGGCGGCAGGTGTTCGGGACGAGGGGGGTAAGAGAGTCAGCTAACCGGAAGGCCCTGGCGGCGGCAGCGGAACGGGGAGAAGACGTGAAGAAGCGCTACTTCCTGTTTGAATTGGCTAGCGAAGTGGATGTCGAGGCGGTTGGCTTATGTTCGCGGCTGGGCGTGGATTGCGTGGCGGCGGTCAATACGTTCCGGTACACGATGGCCAAGCGTGATGAATGGGAGGGGCCAAAGCAGGACATCGAGAAGCTGCTGAAGCTGGGCGTAAAGTGCTACCAGATTGATTCTCGTTACTCTACGCTATTCAAGGGATAATCACAACATGAAACGACTCGTTTTGCTGCTCAGTTTGAGCCTTTGCCTCGAAGCTGCCAGCCCGTTTGTGGGCCGGTGGAACTTCAATCTGGAGAGTCCTGGAGGGAACCGGGCGCTTTGGCTGGGCATCACGGAGAAAGCCGGGGCGCTGGAGGTGTGGTTTCAGCCGACGGGCGGAAATGTATACCGGCTGGAAGACGTGAAGGCGGAAGGGAGCCGATTGCTGCTAAGCCTGAACCGGGCGAATGCGAAGGGTCCGCGGCAAGTGATTGAGTTGGAACGTGATGGCGAGGGAGTGAAGGGTGTGTGGCGGCGAGGGGAGGCGAGTACGGATTTGCGGGGGGTGCGTGCGCCTGAGCTGAAGCGGCCGGAGCCGAAGGCGTGGACCACGCCGGAAGCAATTTTGAATGGGAAAGACTTGACGGGCTGGGAGCCGATGGGCAAGCCGGAGAATAGCCATTGGGTGGTGAAGGAGGGCTATCTGGTGAACGAAGCCAAGGGTGCGAATTTGAAATCGACCCGCAAGTTTGAGGACTTCAAGCTGCACTTTGAGGTGAATTACCCGGACCACGCGAACAGTGGTTTTTATCTGCGGGGCCGCTATGAGATTCAATTGGAGAGCGAACCGCTGAGTGCGAATCCGCCGGAGCGGCGCATTGGCTCTGTTTATGGACGCATCGCGCCGAAGGGGGATTTGCCGCATCAGATGAATGTCTGGGAAAGCTATGACATCACGCTGGTGGGGAGAACGCTGACGGTGGTGCGCAATGGGGTGACGACGATTGACCGTCAGGAAATCGAAGGGATCACGGGCGGGGCGATGGATGC